>NZ_JAPEOR010000003.1:601554-1203109 GCF_026341125.1 Streptomyces sp. NBC_01142 | reverse complement strand
GCGCGCGCTTTCCACGCTGGGCGCGGTGGGTATCGTCGCAGGGCTCGCTTCCAGCCTGCCGGCGTCACCGGCCGGTGCCGTCCCGGCCCCTGCGGCGGCTGTCGCGCAGAAGCACCCCGATGGGAATCCCGTTGCGTGCGACGGTCAGGTCTACGTCTCGTTCGGTGACCCGGACCAGCTCTACACCGCCGATAGAGGGCCCGGAACGGTCCAGTTCACGCCGCTGGGCGACCCCACACCGTTCCTCTACAACGCCATCGGAGTGAACCCGCACGATCGCTTCCTCTACGCGACCACGTTCGGCAACGCGAACAACGACCTGGTCCGCTTCGACGGCAACGGTGACTTCACCAACCTTGGCGCCATTGCCGGTCTGCCGTCCGCCCTCTACATCTCGGGAACGTTCGACAAGGAGGGCAACTACTACATCCTGGCCGACAATACGGGGGAGATCTATCAGATCGACGTCGCCTCCCGCTCGGTCACGGGTGTCATCAACGTCCCGGAGCTGGCCGACCCGGAACTCGACGTCTTCGACATCGCGTTCCGTGACGGATTCCTGTGGGGCTCGACCGACTCGGGCGCCGTCACGCGGATCGACATCGCCAATGAGAGCGTGGACTTCTTCCCGGGTGTTCTTCCGGGGGGTGAGGACTTCGGCGGCGTCTTCACGTACGGCAACGGAGATCTCGGATTCTTCCGCAATTCCGGACAGCTCATCCGGGTACACGTGAAGAATGCGACCGGTTCCAACCCGTGGTTCACCGTGCTGTCGACGCAGACCACGACCCCGGCGACGAACCTCGACGCCACCTCCTGCTTCCTCGACTCGTCCGCCGACCTGGCGGTGCTCAAGCACGGCACCGAGAGCGTCGAGGCGGGCGGCGAAGTCACCTACCGCATCACCGTGAAGAACGAAGGGAAGAGCGGGTCCTCCGGCTGGTCCCTGACCGACGACCTCCCGGCGAAGATCCTTTCGCCCACCACGCCGACCGAAGGGTGCGAGATCACCAACGGCCTCCTCTCCTGTACGGGGGGTCCGCTGGAGAAGGGCCACCGCGTGGAGATCGAGGTGACCGGCACCGCGGCCAACGTTTTGAAGCCCACCACCGTGAAGAACACCGCCAGGGTGTTCGGCGACGACGCGGACCCGCACAAGGACAACAACTCGGACACCGCGTCCACCCACGTCAAGCCGGAGGACAACGACTAGGTGTATTGATCACGAGCGTTGTTGCCTGTCGTGGGTCTTGATCGTGGCGAAGGCCTCCGTGTGTGGTGGAGGTGTCGAATCTTCGGCCCTGTCTCACATTCGGTGGTGACAGAGCGTGCTGGCTTGTCGTTGACATGACGTGCGGAATGTCAACGAGCTTGTGGATGTGGTGTTTTCGGGGCTGTCGCCGCTGGTCATCGAGGAGGTGACCGACGAGGGCGAGCGGATTCTGGTGCGGGCACGGACTCCGCAGGGCACCGCGGTCTGTCCGGTGTGCGGCGCGTCGTCGGGGCGGGTGCACGGATCTCACCTGCGGACGGTGGCCGACGTGCCGGTCGACGGACGGCGGGTGGTGGTGCGGGTGCGGGTGCGACGCTTGGTATGTCCCACGCGCGGCTGCCGGCAGACCTTCCGCGAGCAGGTGCCCGGGGTGCTGGAGCGTTACCAGCGACGCACGACCCGTCTGACCAGGCAAATCAAGGCTGTGGTCAAGGAGTTAGCAGGCCGGGCGGGGGCACGGCTGCTGGCGATACTTGCCATGGGACTGTCGCGTCACACTGCCCTGCGCGCCCTGTTGCGCATCCCGTTGCCCACCGGGCGGGCGCCCCGCGTGATCGGGGTCGACGACTTCGCCCTGCGCCGGCGGCACCGCTATGCCACCGTGGTGATCGACGCCGAGACCCATGAACGGATCGACGTGCTGCCCGACCGCACGGCCGACACCCTGGAAGCCTGGCTGCGTGAGCATCCGGGCATCGAGGTCGTGTGCCGTGACGGCTCCGCGACCTACGCCGAGGCTATCCGCCGCGCCCTGCCCGACGCGGTGCAAGTTGGTGATCGCTGGCACCTGTGGCACAACCTGTGCGAAGCCGCCCTGAGCGAGGTCAAGGCCCACAGCAGCTGCTGGGCTACCGTGCTGGACGCGCCCCTGTATGCGGGGCCGCGTGCACAGACGACCCTGGAACGCTGGCACCAGGTCCACGACCTGCTCGAGGCGGGCGTGGGCCTGCTCGAATGCGCCCGCCGACTGCAACTGGCCCTGAACACCGTCAAACGCTACGCCCGCGCCGACCAGCCCGAACGGATGCTCCGCGTCCCCAAGTACCGTGCCAGTCTCGTCGATCCCTACCGCGAGCACCTGCGCAAACGCCGGGCTGAGGACCCCGCCGTCCCCGTCCTGCACCTCTTCGAAGAGATCAAAGCCCTCGGGTTCACGGGCTGTCTCAACCTTCTGCACAAGTACATCAACCAAGGCCGCGCGGACGCCGACCGCAGCCACATCTCGCCGCGCAGATTCGCCCGAATGCTGCTCACCAGGCCCGACAACCTCAAGGCCGAGCACCGACACCTCCTGGCCCGGCTCACGGCCGCCTGCCCCGAAACGACTCAACTGTCCGCCTGTATCCGGACCTTCGCCCAGCTCCTGAAGCCTCACCCAGGAAATGCCGACGCGCTCGAACTCTGGATCACCCAGGTCCGCACAGCCGATCTGCCGCATCTGCACGCCTTCACCCGAGGTCTGGAACGAGACCGCGACGCTGTGATCGCCGCGTTCACACTCCCGTACAGCAACGGACCCACCGAGGGCGTCAACACCAAGACCAAACTGATCGCGCGGCAGATGCACGGCCGGGCAGGCTTCACCCTCCTCCGCCACCGCATCCTCCTCGGATGATCTCACCCTTCGTCACCACCGAATGTGAGACAGGGCCGAATCTTCACCGTATGGAGGCCTTCGTGTCCCACCGTAATGCCCGGCTGACCGTCTTCGGGAGGCGGTTGCTGGTCGAACGTGTCTGTTCCCGACGTCCGTTCGCTCACGTGGCCGCGGAGATGGGGATCTCGCGGGCCACGGCTCATAGGTGGATGCGCCGGTGACGGGCGGAGGGTGAGGCGGGCCTGCGGGACCGTTCCAGTCGGCCGCACACCGTCCCGCATCGCACGGAGCCCGAGGTGGAAGCCCGTGTCTGTGAGCTGGGGCAGACCCGCAAGCTGGGCCCGGCCCGCATCGGCCCGATCCTCGAACTGCCCGCATCGACCGTGCACCGCATCCTGACCCGGCAGGCTCACCGGCCGGGGCCCCTCCCTTGCTGCCTTCACGCCAGGTGACTCCGGTGAAGTGGGAGACGGGTGCTTCGGCGGCGGGGCAGGGCAGGGACTGCGGCGGGGTGCGGTAGCGGGCAATGTTGGCGGTGCGAGTCGGCCATAGGCCGGTTGGTGCGGCTCGGCCGCCTCAGGGTGGGCGACCTCCCCGCCAGTGCCACCACACACCCGCTCCTCCAGGGTGAGGCGGAAGGGGGTGCTCGTGCCGTATCCCGTGTCGGCCACCACCACCCGAGGGATCAGCTGCCAGTCGGCGAGCGTGTCCAGCAGGCCAAGGGCCGGACGCCGCTTGCCTGGTGTCCGACCCAGTCGGGCACTCCGGCCGCCCGGCCTCGGCTGGACTTACGCCGCCCATCCAGCATCAGAACCCGCAAATAACACCCGCCCCACCGACGCTGATCCGCCGCGGAAGCGAAGCGAACACATCAGCAACGAACTCCGACAACTCACCCCGGAGCCGTTCCACCTCCCCAAGCCTCGTCCCGCCACCATGCCCCCGCCCAGTCAAGATCGGCAGACCTCACGAAGCACTACTGGGGGGTTTCGTTCGGATCAACTGATCGTGGCCTGGGGTGTGCTGCTGACTGACGTGCAGCTGTTCCACGGGTGGTGCCACCGAGGGCGGTGTGGAAGCTACCGGACGCGTACATGTGCACACGCGGTGCCCTATCATCGATCTTGGTCAACAGCCGTGCCCTGGGGGGACACGGCGATTTCTTGGGGGGGAAAACATGATCGCAAAGATCAAGTCGAGCAAGACGGCCAAGCGCATGATGACGCTGGCCACAGCGAGCCTGGCACTGATCGGCAGCAGCCTCGTGATGGCGCAGCCGGCCTCCGCGACCACGTTCAGCGGGCGGCTCATGAACACCGCGAACGGGCTCTGCATGGACGGCAGCGGCAGCGCCGGTCCCGGTGCTGCCGTGATCCAGTGGGAGTGCAACGGGGGCACGAACCAGCAGTGGTACTCGAGCACCGACTCCCGGGGACGCCAGACGATCGTCAACGCCCAGAACGGCCTGTGCCTGGACCGGCACGACGACACCAGAATGGGCGCCAAGCTGATCCTGTGGCACTGCAACAACACGTGGAACCAGGTCTTCAGCTACAACGGATGGTATGCCCCCATCACGAACGCCCCCTCCGGCCAGGTGATCGACGTCCCGGGAGGCACCGGCGTCTGGGGCACTCAGCTCACCATGTGGGAGCCGAACCGCGGGTCGAACCAGTCCTGGGGACTGATCTGATTCCGTAGCAGAGATACGAAAGTGTCCCCCTCCGCCTTCGAGCGGAGGGGGACACTTCGTCATGCCCGAGGTCGTTCGGTGTACCCGGACGGCACATGAAAAGGATGCCCTGGCGGCCAGGACCATGCTACGTAGGGTGCGGCCGCCCGCAGTTGTAGACGCCTCGCCAGTTTCCCTTTGCCTCCGGCGGGTGACCCCCTGCGAGCCGGTCCGGAACCTCCGAGCGATCGAAGGATCACCTCGCGGTGGTCCTGTCACCGGCCACCGCACTGCGGCGTCCGGTCCGGGAGAAACCGACTCGATCCAGGTCCCACTGCGTGTCAGTCAACGGCACACCCGGACCGGATGGGCGCGGAACCTGGACAACGGCCAGGTAGTTCCGGGCGGACAGCGGACATTCGATTCGCCCAGTGATCCAAACGAAACGGCCTGGTTGCCTTCCCATAGAGCCGGGTGTCCGTGGTCGTCACGGCCTGTTCGGTGCCCCAGGTTCCGGGGGCGCCGAAGACGAACCCGCCGCCGTGCTTGGGCGGTCGGCCGGCCTTGGGGTCGTAGACCCTGCGTTTGCTGACCAGCGTCGGTGCCATTCGTAGACGGTCTTCCACGGCCCGTACTGTGAGGGCAGGTCGCGCGAGGGGACGCCGGTCCGCAGACGATGGAGGATGCCGTTGATCACCGTGCGGTGGTCGCGCCACCGTCCGCCCGGGCGGCCGCTGCCGGGCAGCAGCGGCTCCAGCCGAGTCCACTCGTGATGTGTCAGATCGCTCCGCCCGCCGTCGGGCACGACGCCCCCGTTCCCCAGACCGAATCGGGCTGTTACGCGGTGGCCCGCCGCGCGTACACCTCTATCTCGATCTTCATCCGGGAATCGGCCAGACCGCACATGAGCATCGTGGCGGCCGGCCGGACGTCGCCGAAGTAGCGGCGCAGGACCGGCCAGCAGGGCTCGAAGTCTTCACGGTCAGGCAGCAAGTAGCGCACCCGCACCACGTCGGCGAAGGTGCACTTCGCCTCGCCCAGCGCGGCCTCGATGTTGCGCAGGCACTGCTCGGCCTGCTCCACCACGTCGTTGGAGATCGTCATGGTGGTGTAGTCGAACCCGGTCGTCCCGGACACATGCACCCAGTCGCCGTCCACCACGGCACGGGCATAGCCGATCTGCTCCTCAAAGGTCGAGCCGCTGAGGATCGCACGTCGCTCTGTCATGCACCGAACGCTAAGTGACCGGCACAGATACGTCTAATACAGCCACAGGCATGAGCTGATATCTCTAGGCGTATGCAGCGCCCCGAACTCCCCTTCCCACAGCTGCACGCCTTCGTCGTGCTCGCCGAGGAACTCCACTTCGGCCACGCGGCCGCCCGCCTGGGCATCGCCCAACCGCCGCTGAGCCAGCAGATCCGCCGCCTGGAAGACAAGGTCGGCCACGCGCTGTTCAGCCGTGGACCAGGACGCGTCACGCTCACCCCGGCCGGCCGCGAACTGCTGCCCGCCGCGCGGCGGGCCCTCACCGACCTTGCGGATGGCCTGGCCGCAGCCCGGGCCGCTGCCAGCGGCCGGGTCGGCCGCCTACGGATCGGTTTTGCCGCCTCCCTCGCCCTGACCGTCCTGCCCGGCCTGCTGCGCACCTTCCGGCAGCGGTTCCCCGGCGTGCATCTGGACATCCGTGAGATGACCACCGCGCCGCAGATCGCCGCCCTGCACGACAAGAGCATCGACATCGGCCTGCTGCGCGAACCCCCCACCGACGAGGCAGAGCTCGGCTTCAGGACGGTACTCCGCGAGCCTTTTGTGGCCGTGCTGCCGTCCACCCATGCTCTGGCTTCCCAACGGACCGTGCAGCTTGCGCAGTTGGCGGACTCTTCCTTCGTACTGCTGCCCCGTGCGGTCGGCCCACAGCTGCACGACCAGATCGCAGGCCTGTGCACCGCAGCAGGCTTCACACCGCAGATAGTCCAGCACGCCGTGGAGTGGCAGACCGTGTGCGCGCTCGTGGAAACCGGTCTGGGCGTCTCCCTGGCCCCGGCGAGCATCCGACGCATCCGCCTCAAAGGCGTCGCCTTCCGCAGGATCGAGCCCAGCACCGCCCGCACGCGAGTCGCTGTCGCCTGGCGAAAGAACGATCAAAACCCCCTGGTCACGCATCTGCTGGCGACCGTCAGCCAAGATCCGCCGGACAGACCCAAGTGACCTGAGTCATTGATGCGTCGTTTGATATGCATGGGGCGTCCGGGGCCGCAGTCGGCTGAGCTGGTGTTGTCCGAGCATGAGCGTCAGGTGCTGGGTGGGTGGGTGCGGGCTCATTCCACGCCCCAGCTCCTGGCGTTGCGGGAGCGGATCGTGCTGGGCTGTGCCGAGGTGGAGCCGGACGGGTTGCCGCCGTCAGCCAGTTCGGTGGCCCGGGAGTTCGGTGGCCCGGGAGTTCGGGGTCACCACCGAGACGGTCTCCAAGTGGCTGGCCCGGTTCGTCACCCACCGGCTGGACGGGCTGGGTGATGCGCCCCGGCCGGAGCGGGTACGAACCGTCACCGACGAGCAGGTTGCCGAACTGGTGCGCCTGATCGTGGACAACTACGGCACCCACAAAACCGAGCCGGTCCGGGGGTGGCTGCTGGCCCACCCCCGCTTCCACCTGCACTTCACCCCGACCGGCTCGTCCTGGCTGAACCTGGTCGAGCGGTGGTTCGCCTAGCTCACCTGCAAGAAGCTCCAGCGCAGCGTCCACCGCTCGTTCCCCGCCCTCGAACGCGACATCCGCGCTTGGATCAAAGACTGGAACGCCAACCCCCGCCCATAGGTGTGGCACAAGACTGCCGACCAGATCCTCAACAGCCTCGCCAGCTGCTGCTGACGCATCAACGGCCCAGGTCACTGGGGCTGGCGCCGCGACCTCGTTCTACGACGCGATCGGGGGCGTTCGTGGCGCGGGTCAGCTGGTGGGAGTGGGCCAGGGGACGTCGGTTTCGACTGCGGCGGTGTAGTCGAAGCCGGGGACAGAGAAGCCGTACAGGCGACGGACTTCGTCGCTGAACCAGTCGAGGTCGGCGAGTTCGGTGATGGTGTCGCTGGTGGTGGTGCTCCAGCGTTCGGCGACGGCGTTCTGCACGGCGGGATCGAGTTCCCAGGTGTCGAGGCGGACCCGGCCCTCGTCGTCGAGGTCGAGGGGGCGGGCGCCGGTCAGCTGGTCCCACAGCTCCACCAGTTGACCGATCGGGGCCACCATGGCGTCGCCGAGGACGCCGCGCAGCAGCCCGACGTACAGGGCGATGCCGGGGATGGCGGTGGAGGACTGGGTGACGGCAGCGGCGTTGACCGAGGTCACGGCCCGGCCGCCCAGGGTCTTGCCGAGACGCTCGTCCAACGTGCGTGCGGTGGCTTCCAGATGGGACTTTGCGGCGCCGATGGTGCCCTGCCGGTAGATCGCCGCGGTGAGCGGCGAGCCGATGTAGGACAGGGCGGCGGTGGCGAAGCCGTCGGCGAGCAGGGACCGGTCGGCCAGGAACGTGATCCACCGTTCCCAGTCGGTGCCGCCCATCACCGCCACGGTCTGCTCGATGTCGTCGCCCTCGGCCGGCGCGGTGGTGACCTCCTTCACCTCCGGGGCACCGTACTCGTCGAAGACGAGGGTCTTGGTGGTGTACGGCGAGCCGATCGGCTTGAGGACCGACGCACACACGTTGCCGGTGTCCGGGTCGGTGCGGCGAGGCGCGGCCACCGAGTAGATCAGGAAGTCGAGTCGTCCCCCAAACCGCTCGGCGAGGAGGTCGGCAACCTGCTCCTTCACCGTGTCGCTGAACGCATCGCCATTGAGGAAGACCATGTCCCGCCCGTGCTGTTGGGCGAGCCGGGCGGTGGCGGCGGTGCGATACCAGCCGGCCGTGCCGGTGCGCCGCGCGGGCGCCTTCTCGAAGCACACGCCGATGCCACGGATACCGACACGGGCCAGGCCCGCGATCGTAGCGGCCAGGCCATACCCGGCGGACGAGCCGATGACCAGAGCCACCGGCCCTTCGCCCCCGGCGGTGACCGGGGCGGGGACGGCCTGCCACATCTCGTCCACCAGCTGTCGGCAGCCGCCAGGATGGGAGTCGAGGAACAGGAAGCCCCGGCTCTTGGGCGCAATGACGCGTTCGCTCACGGTGTGGTGTCCCAGGTGTCGTCACGGACAAGACGCGGCGGCCGCCTCGGCCACCCCGTCCTGCAAGTCTGCGGCCGTGCGGATGAACACGGTGATCTTGATCGGCACAACGATGTCCAGCCGGGCTTGGAGGGTTCCCACTAGCTCGTGCGGGGGCAGCCGGCGGCACCCAAGTCCCATCCCGCGGGGTAGGACCGAACCTGCCGACCGGCAGGAGCGTTCGATAAACCTCTATACGGCGTCCGCGAGTTGCGCACGCGCCACACCAGCCCCTGGCCCTACGGATGGCACAAGATCGCCGACCCGATCCTCGAAAGCCTCGCCAGCTACTACCGACGCTTCAACGACTCAGGTCACTTGTACTCCAGCAGGTTTTTGGTACCGGTGCTGGTCAGGGTGCTGTCCGGGCGATCATGTGACCGTGGGGCCCGGGCGGGGCAGGCCCCGCAAGAAGCCGGACAGCCTCGCGGCGGAAAGGCATACAGCAACGGGCCCTGCCGTCAGTACCTCGGCGCTTCTCACCTGGCGCGTCCACCGTTTCACCGAGCACGCGCCGCACGTGATCACACCCTGTTTCTGCTATGGCAGCCGCCGCTCCAGCCAGGAACGAGACCATGCGTCGATCCGGACGGGCGCGGTGACAGCGTGAGCCGCGGACGGCCCGGCATGCTGAGGGGATGAGACGTCGCAACCCCAAACCGGCAGACGCAACGGTGCGGAACTATGCCGACGCGGTCTACGGCTCGCTCCTCGCCGCCTCGGTCATCGCCACAGCGGGAACACTGGGCACCTTCCCCCGGCTCCAGCTCGTGGTCATGCTGCTCACCACCAGCCTGGTCTTCTGGATCATCCACGTATACGCTCGCCTCGTCGGCGACCGGCTCGCACATCAGGCACTGTCGTGGGCGACGATCCGCCACGAGGCGCGCGCGCAGTGGCCGATCGCTCAGGCCGCGCTCCTGCCGGCCGCCGCCGTGGCAGTCAGCCCTTCCCTGGGGCTCGGACCTGGCGACACCGCGTGGCTGGCGCTCGGCGTCGCCCTCGCCGAGCAGGTCGCCTGGGCCACCGCAGCGGTAGTCAAAGCCGGTGCCCCTCGCCGTCTGGTCGCCGTCACCGGTGCGGTCAACCTCGTTCTGGGGCTGGTCCTCGTGGCCGCAAAGACGGTAGTCCAGCACTGATCCCGCGATCAGGAACCCTCCGAACCGCCACCACATTGACACAACGTCAGTCGGTCGAGAAGGTCGGCGACACCAAGGGCACAGGTGCGGCAACGCCTTCGAGGACACCGTCTTCCAGGGGCATCCGACAGCTGCTGCGTTGGTCCGCCGGCGTCGGTTCAGTAGCCGATTGTGAAGCGGCGTTGGACGAAGCGGGGCAGTTCCGCCTCGTCGATGAGTGCGACGGCAGCGTCCTCGACGGAGATGCGGCTGCGCCCGTCTGCGTCGAGAACCGGCTGATCGCCACCGGTCCGGAACCGGCCCGTGCGCTCGCCAGGGCCGATGTCCTCCGCGGGACTGAAGTAGGTCCACAGCCGGTTGGACGTGCGCAGGACGTTCAGGGCGTCCCGATGGCCACGTACTGCGGCGGCGTACTCCCTCGGCAGGCCGAGCGCATCGAGGCTCTCGTGCATGAGTTCGTCGGAATCCGCCCGTACAAGTCCGGGCTCGATCTCCAGGCTGCCGGCACCACCGATGACGATCAGCCGAGTCCGGGGGTGGCCCTCCAACGCCTTCAGCAGTGCTCGCGCGGCAGTGGCGTACACGGTGGGATCGGCGATCGAGCGGGCCACCGTGTCGGCGATGTCCTTGGCGCCGTTTCCGGGCTGGAATCCGCTGATCAACACGTCGAGGCCGGGTAGGACGGCGGCGATGCTGCCAGCGTCGAGGACGTCGACGCTCTTCCAGGCGACGTCCTTGCGGTCCTCGTCGATCTGCGTGGCGTCGCGGCTGAACGCCGTGACGTGGTGCCCCCGTCCGAGGGCTTCGGTGACGACATGACCGCCGATGCTGCCGGTGGCTCCGATGACTCCAATGCGCATGACTCTCCCTGTCGCTGTTCACGCCGCAATGTCTTCACGGCATTCGAAAACTATACGGCGTGAAGAAACTGTACGTCACCCAGCATAGTGACGCTGTAGAGTCAGCGACTGTGGGAACGATCAGAGGGCGCCGCGAGCGGCTGCGGGCCGAGACAACCGCCGAGATCAAGAAGGTTGCGCTTGAATTGATGGCCTCGGGCGGGCCCGACGCGATCACGCTGCGGGCCATCGCCCGCGAGATGGGCATGACCGCCAACGCCATCTATGGCTACTTCGCCACCCGCGACGACCTGGTCACCACGCTGATCAACAACGTGTACACCTCGCTGGCCGACACCGTGGACGCTGCATGGGGCACCGCGCCCGCCCAGGACCCGGCAGCCCGGATTGCGGCTTGGGCGTGCGCCTTCAGAGACTGGGCCCTGACCAACCCCGAGGGCTTCCGCCTCATTTACGGCGACCCCGTCCCCGGCTACCGGCCGCCCGAGGGCGGCGCAGCCCCGGACGCTGCCCACCGCGTCTGCACCGGCATCACTGCGCTGGCGGCCGCCGCCTGGCCGCACGCCGAACACCGCTACGCGGACAGTGGCTTCGAATGGTCCGACTTCGACGCCGGCCTCCTCGGCAAGGTCCGCCCGGCCTTCCCCGACCTGCCCCCGGCCGCCGTGGCCCTCGCCCTGCGCATCTGGAGCCACCTGCATGGCCTGGTGTCACTGGAGATCTACGGCCACCTACAGACCCAGACCCCCAGCCCGGACAAGCTCTTCCGTGAAGAACTTGCCCAGCTCATCCGGTCCTTGAGCATCACACCGCAGGGGTGACGGCCCTACGCAAGGGATGCGCCTGCGAGCTGAGCCGACTACAGGGCCCGCCGCCTCGTCCCCCGCAGGCACACAACCCTGCTGGGGCATCGATCCCACCACCCTGCGCACCCGCGCCGACGGAGTACCTCCCCCTGGGGAATTACGTGAGTGGAAGGCGCAGGGGGACCATAGCCATGGTCGGCGAGCCGCCGGCCGGGCCGGGGTGAAGAGCAAGGCGCGGTAGCCGTCGAACTCGCCCCGAACGCCGGCCCGCCCGGGAGTGCGCCCGGCCCGGGGACGCTCGCGCGGGCCTGGGCGAGCATCGGCTCCACCGGCGGATGCAGCCCACCAGGCACCTGGGTGGTCCAGCCGGGGATGTGGCGCGGGTCGGCGCCGTAGCTGTATTCGCTGCGGATCCGTCCATCACGTTCGTGGACCACCACCTGCGAGCGGCCGCCGTCGCACCTGACGCTTCGCCTCGACGGAGAGGCGCGGTCCGCGCTTCCGGCTTCGGGCGGAACTGCCTGGCGAGGGATGTCCGGGACGGCCGATAGGCGGCCGACCCGGACATCGGGCTCAGGCGAGGTCGAACCGGTCGAGGTTCATCACCTTGTCCCATGCAGTCACAAAGTCATGCACGAGCTTCTCACTCCCGTCCTCGCACGCGTAGACCTCCGAGACGGCTCGGAGCTGGGAGTGGGAACCGAAGATGAGGTCGACGGCGGTGGCGGTCCACTTGACCTCGCCCGTGGCGCGATCCCGACCTTCGAGCACGTTCTCAACCGATGCGGATGCCTTCCACTCCGTGCCCATGTCGAGCAGGTTGACGAAGAAGTCGTTGGTCAATGTCTCGGGCCGATGGGTGAAGACGCCATGGGGGGACTGCCCGAAGTTGGCGTTCAGGGCGCGCATACCGCCGATGAGAACCGTCATCTCGGGAGCGGTCAGCATCAACAGGTTGGCCCGGTCCAGCAGGAGAGTCTCCGCTGCCAACTTCTCTCCTGCTCGGAGGTAGTTGCGGAAACCGTCTGCGGTCGGTTCGAGCGCGGCGAACGACTCCACGTCGGTCTGCTCCTGCGAGGCGTCCGTGCGTCCCGGCGCGAACGGGACCGTGATGTCATGCCCGGCGTTTCTCGCCGCCTGCTCGACGGCCGCGCACCCACCCACGACGATCAGGTCGGCGAGCGAAACCTTCTTCCCGCCGGACTGTGAGAGGTTGAAGTCCTGCCGGATCTGCTCGAAGGTCTCCAACACCTCGCCCAGTCCGGGCAGGTCGTTGACCTCCCAGCCCCTTTGCGGCGCGAGTCGGATCCGTGCCCCGTTGGCCCCGCCACGCTTGTCGGTGCCACGGAACGTTGCCGCCGACGCCCAAGCGGTGGCGACCAGCTGGGAGATGGACAGCCCCGATGCGAGGATCTTGCGCTTGAGGGCAGCGATGTCCTCGTCCGTGACCAGTTCGTGATCAAGTGCGGGGACGGGGTCCTGCCACAGCTGCGGCTCGGGAACCCACGGGCCGAGGTAGCGCGAGACGGGACCCATATCGCGGTGCAACAGCTTGTACCACGCCTTGGCGAACGCTTCCGCGAGCTTCTCAGGATTCTCGTGGAAGTGCTTCACGATCGGCGCGTAGATTGGATCCAACTTCAGCGCAAGGTCCGTCGTCAGCATCATGGGGGCGTGCGTTTTCGACGGATCATGAGCATCAGGCACAGTGCCCTGGGCCGAGGGATCCTTGGGAGTCCACTGGTTCGCACCGGCGGGGCTCGTCGTCAGTTCCCAGTCGTACTTGAACAGGTTGTCCAGGTACCCGTTGTCCCACCTCGTGGGGTCGTTGGTCCATGCGCCCTCCAGCCCGCTGGTGATCGCGTCGGCGCCCTTGCCGCTGCCGAAGGTGTTTCGCCAGCCGAGGCCTTGCTCTTCGACGGGGCAGGCCTCGGGTTCCGGGCCGACGTACTGGGCATCGACCGCACCATGGCACTTCCCGAACGTGTGGCCGCCGATGATGAGCGCAGCTGTCTCCTCGTCATTCATTGCCATGCGCCGGAACGTCTCGCGAATGTCCCTGGCGGCGGCCAGCGGATCCGGGGTGCCGTTGGGCCCCTCCGGATTCACGTAGATCAGGCCCATCTGCACGGCACCGAAAGGACCGGTGAGTTCCCTGTCGCCGCTGTAGCGCTCATCTCCGAGCCATGTGTCCTCGGGTCCCCAGAAGATTTCCTCGGGTTCCCAGATGTCCTCTCGCCCGAAGCCGAACCCGAATGTCTTGAACCCCATCGATTCCATGGCACAGTTGCCGGCGAAGACCAGAAGGTCGGCCCAGGAGATTTTCCGCCCGTATTTCTGCTTGACCGGCCAGAGCAGACGGCGCGCCTTGTCGAGGCTCGCGTTGTCCGGCCAACTGTTGAGCGGGGCAAAGCGCTGAGCGCCGCTGCCGCCACCACCCCGGCCGTCGGCGATGCGGTACGTTCCTGCGGCATGCCAACTCATCCGGATGAAGAGTGGCCCGTAGTGCCCGTAGTCGGCAGGCCACCAGTCCTGCGACGTCGTCATCACCCCGAAGACTTCCTGCTTCAGCGCGTCGAGGTCGAGGGTCGCGAACTCTTCCGCGTAGTTGAAGTCCTCACCCATCGGATTGGACCGGGACGAGTGCTGGTGGAGAACCTGAAGGTCCAGCTGATTCGGCCACCAGTCCCGGTTCGACCTGGGGCGGGTCGGTGTCGGGGTCGGGGAAGGGATTACTGGGTTCTCACTTTCGCTGCCGGACACGTCCGTTCCTTCTTCCTGTCTCGGTCTTCCCTAGTGCTGTCTGCTTGCTCTTGACGTGGGTTGCTCTGCTGGTGTCGAGCGCTGCGACCCGCGCTCGTAGCGCGCCGGCTGGAAACGCCTGGCCAGACCCGCGGCAGTCAATGCCGGGCTGGCGGCCGCCGACTGTCTGCCCTCACGCACGACGCCGATGATGGATCCTGTGTCGGCGTCCGTATGGTCGCGCACCGTGGACCGAACCGCTACGAGAACACGCAGAGCAACCCCGCGTTAACAAGGACTCGCATTCCGGAGTCGTATGTGGACTCCGCAGTCCGGCCCAATGGCTGACGACTCCCGGCCTCTCAGGCATACGGGAAAGGGTGACTTGCTTCCGATCATTATGATCACCCGCTGACATGAAAAGCGGAAACGGACAATTATATGCCGGTCTGGCACGTAATGGAGCCGTGAACCTGTGGCCAGGATTCCTGATTGCCGCCTTCGCGTAGCGCACGGGTGTGAACACGACCGAAGTGACCGGGTGTGGGGCATTCTCGAGGCCATCGGCGCCTATGGTTTCTGCAGGGGGCCCCGTCGCCTTCGCCGCAATGGACAGAGTCCGGGCCTGGAAGCTCGCCTGATCCGCTTCCATTCAGAACCCGGGCGCTACCGGTAAGCTCCGGCCATTCCACCGAGCCTGAACAGGTGAACCGATGTGAGTGACCTGCTGGAGCGACTGCGAGGGCGTGGCTGGCGGGTGACCTCTCAGCGGCGTGTCGTTGCGGAGGTCCTCGACGGCGACCACGTGCATCTCACGGCCGACGAGGTGCACGCGCGCGCGGCGCAGCGGCTGCCCGAGATCTCCCGGCAGACGGTCTACAACGCCCTGGGCGAGCTGGTCTCCCTCGGTGAGGTCACAGAGGTCGCCGCCAACGGCCGCGCCAAGCGGTACGACCCCAACGTGCACCGCCCGCACCAGCACCTGGTGTGTGCCGGCTGCGGCACCATCCGCGATGTCTACCCGACCGGCAGTCCGCTGGACGACCTCCCGGCGGAGGAAAGGTTCGGCTTCACGGTGTCCGAGGTCAAGGTCACCTACCGTGGGCTGTGCCCGTCCTGCGCCCCCGGTCCGTCGTCAGTGTGATCCTGGTCGGTGGATCACGGATTCGCGCAATCACCCTTCGCCCCGGATGGCGCGTGCGAGGTGGAGCGCGACCATTGACCGTCTCGTCGCATGTGGTGCCCGAGAAGTGCCGCCCGTGCGGTGAGCCGATGACGTTGCCGGTGGCCGTGGGCGACCTGCCATCCCGTACACCTTCGCAGGCGGCCCGCCGGACCGGGTGGCGAGGAACTGTGGGCGGCGCCGCTGCGTCTGCCATGGGCATGAGTCAAGCGGCAGTACGAGTCGGGCAGGGGCGTGAGCCAGGGAACCAGGGGATGCGGAGGATTCCACGTAGCGGCCCTTGGTGCCACGTGCGCTTGCCGGCCTGGCGCCGCCGGCGTGCATCAGCATCGGTTGTGGGTTCACACAACAGCACCGGAATCTGAGCGTGCTCTGCATCGGCCTCCCCGTCATCGAGCGCTGACCGGACGCCTCGTGCACTGGGCCCGCCACCGCGGCCGGTCAGCGCGGTGACCGGCCGTGCAACCCCTTGGCCGACTGGTTCGGTCACCGCGGCGGTCAGCTGCCCAGCCGGACGAGCGCCAGCCTCGGCTGGTCCGGGTGATCAGTCCTTGCTCTTCCCGGCAGCCGAGCCGGTAGGCGACCGATCCCGTACTGGACAGGCCGACCATGCGGCCGAACTCGCGCACCGACGGCCCCGCCCGTGCTCCGCGATCCAGCCGCGAAGCGCCCTCATGATCCGCGTCTGGCGGGCTGTCGGTCCCGGGCTCATGCCGCTCTTCCCGGGTTCTTGGCGCGGGCGGTCTGCCGCAGTTCCATGCGGGTGGCCGGCGGCGCCGGTTAATGGTCGGCGATGCGGGCGCGCAGGCGGGCCATGACGGCCTCGGAGCGGATCTTGGGCAGCGTGAGGAACTTGTGCCGCGGTGGCGGGCAGGACGTCGCCCGTTCGAGCGAACGGCCGTAGCCCCGTGGGTCGTCGACCTCGATCCTCTTTCCGTCCTTGGCGGTCTTCCACACGTTGTAGAAGAACGGCAGCGTGGAGGCGCCCAGGAGGAACGCGCCGATGGTGGAGATGGTGTTGAAGGCTGTGAAGCCGTCGACAGCGAGGTAGTCGGCGTAGCGGCGGGGCATGCCTTCGGCACCGAGCCAGTGCTGGATGAGGAAGGTCACGAGGAAACCGATGGTCCACAGCATCGGTGTCTCGAAGGATAGGGAGCCCTTCGACATGGTGCCGATCCAGTTGAAGAACTTCACGACGGTCGGCACGGCGATGAGGAAGGTCATGAACGAGAAGAACGGTCGGCGGCGGACCGGGGCATCGAGCACCTCGGACCGAAACTCGCGCTCCAGCCGCGGCGCCGCTTCCGCAAGGACGCCGTGCTGGTCGTGGACGGCAAGTACTTCGTCGGCTGACGTGCGCCGGCGGCGAGGAGACGTGGGTCACACGCCCCGCCGTGTCACAGGGCGCCGGGCTACCTCGTCTCAGGGGTGTAGCCACTGACGACCACGGAGGAGCACACGATGGACGCGCGACTGAACTACTTCGCCAGCCCGACCGCCGGCAAGGCCTTCAAGCACTTCATGGCGGCGGGCAAGGCGCTCAAGGAATCGTCCCTGCCGACCGCGACGCAGGAGCTGGTGGCGCTGCGCGTGAGCCAGATCAATGGCTGCGCCGTCTGCATCGACATGCACACCAAGGAGGCCACCGCAGCCGGCGAGACCTCGGTGCGGCTGCACCTGGTGGCGGCGTGGCGGGAGGCCACGGTCTTCACCGAGGCCGAGCGCGCCGCCCTGGAGCTGGCGGAGCAGGCGACCCGGATCTCCGACGCGGCCGGCGGGGTCAGCGACGAGGTCTGGGCGCGTGCGGCCGAGCACTACGACGAGGAGCAGCTCACCGCCCTGGCGGTCCTGGCCTCCTTCATGAACACGGCGAACCGGCTGAACATCATCGCTCAGCAGCCGGCCGGCGACTACGAGGTCGGGCAGTTCCACTGAACAGCCCTCCGCCCCTGGCCCAGGCCAGGGGCGGGGCCGGGGGCGTTGTGCTGTCCCGCCGGCGAACCAGATGATCTTCAGAAGATGCCTCGCCGGCTCGAGCCCGGCCGGGCGGGAGCACTGCAACGGGGAGTCTGCATGAGCAAGGTCGAGGAGTTCGAGGAGCTGCGGCCGCTGCTGTTCTCGATCGCGTACCGGATTCTGGGCAGCGTGGGTGAGGCGGAGGACGCAGTGCAGGAGACATGGCTCCGCTTCGACGCCTCGGCGACCCGGCCCGCGTCGACCAAGGCGTTTCTGTCCGCCACGGTGACCCGTATCTCGATCGACGTGCTGCGCTCCGCCCGGGTGAGGCGGGAGGCGTACGTCGGACCGTGGTTCCCCGAGCCGCTGCTCAGCGATCCGTACCAGGATCCGGCACGCTCGGCGGAGCTCGCCGACTCGGTGTCGATGGCGGCGCTGCTGCTCCTGGAACGGCTCAGCCCGCTGGAGCGGTCGGTGTTCGTACTGCGGGAGGTGTTCGCCTTCGGCTTCGACGAAATCGCCGAGGCGGTGGGGCGGTCGGAGGCGGCGTGCCGGCAACTGCTGGTACGGGCGCGACGGCACATGCACGCCGGGCGGCCACGGTTCGAAGCGGACCGTCAGGAGCGGCAGGAACTGGCGGCGCGGTTCTTCGACGCCCTCCGCGAAGGCGATGTCGTCGGCCTGCGGGATCTGCTCGCCGCCGACGTGTCGATGGTCGGGGACGGCGGCGGCAAGGCCCCGCAGCTGGCCAGGGCCGTCGTCGGCGCCGAGAACGTGGCCCGGCTGCTCGCCTCCGTATTCCCCTTGCTGGCCCGGATCGACGTCACGTTCGAGCCGCACGAGGTCAACGGCCGGCCCGGCGCGGTCTTCCGCGACCGGGACAGCAAGGTGCTCCACATTCTGGCCCTCGAGGTGCTCGACGGGCAGATCCAGACCATCCGCTCGGTGATCAACCCCGACAAGCTCGGCCACCTCGGGCCGGTCGCCGATGCCTGGGCCGTCGACCGCGAGGTGAAGCAGGCCCGCCGGGAGATGAAGTGACCTCGGAACCGGCCTGGGCCGGCTCGTTCACCACCAGCTCACGTCAGTGGCCAAGGTGGCTATCACCTTCCCGGCGAGGTTGAGGTTGTGCACCACGCGACGCCGCGCATCGCGTGGTGCACGCCGCACCGCGGAGGCGGCAGTCGCGCAAGATCGTCCAGGTCTTCATACGGGCGAAGACGTGGTCGACGCGGGCCCGGACCTGCTTGTGACTCTTGTTGTGCGCCTGCGTCCAGTCGGCGAGTTCTTCGTCCGCGCTGCGGCGGCCGTGAGGGATGACCAGCCCCGTTCCGCGGTAGCCGCCGTCGTCGATCGTTACGGTCTTCCCGACGGCGTCCTTCGCGCCGGACTCGGCCCAGGCCCGGCAGTCGTTGCGGTTGCCGGGCAGCGGCCGGCCGACCACGACCACCAGCCGGGTGTCGGCGTCGACGACCACCTGATGGTCGTCGAGTACCGATAGTTCTTCGACTGCTCGGCCACGGTGTGATCGTGGTCGGCACCAGGGTGCCGACCACGATCAGAACGGCGTCCTTGCGGCAGCGGCGCCGTGGCGGGAGCGCGAGCTTCGGTCCGAGGTGGTCAATGACTCGGCCGCCGACTTCGACACCCCGAACAACGGAGCCAGTTGCCGCAGCGTCAGGTTAGTGCGCCAGTACGCGGCCACCAGCAGCACCCGATCCCCCAGCGACAGCCTCCAGGGCCTCACCGGCCGAGGCACGACCGCTTCACAATGCTTCTTGACGATCAGCAAACAGCACAGAGTTGCGCCACCTATGGGTACACATACTCCGATTAGCCGGGTGTTGTGCCCTCACGGAGCGTTTCGGGCGTTTACGTTCGCTCGATGCTGCTGCTTCAAAGCCGTCCTTCGGCCACCAAGTTCGCACCTGCATCTCCCCGTCCGGCGCGGAACACTCGGGACCGGGTCGTGGTGTACGCACCGGCGGCGGCCGCGCTCTGCTTCGCGCTCTGGTCCCTCGCCAAGCCCTCACCATGGACGGATGAGGTAGTGACGATGGAGGTGGCGCGCCGGTCCGGGCCGCAGCTGGTCCAGCTGCTCGGTCACGTGGATGCGGTCCATGGCCTGTACTACGGGCTGGTGCACGCCCTGGGGCAGGTCATCGGCGTCAGCACGTGGACGATGCGGCTGCCCTCCGCCATCGCGGTGTCTCTCGCAGCGGGCGGGGTCGGATGGCTGGGGCGACGGCTGGCCGGCGCCCGGGCCGGCTGGTACGCCGGGCTGCTCTTGGCTGTCCTGCCCACCACGTCACGCTATGGGCAAGAGGCCCGTTCCTATGCGCTGGTCATGGCGCTCGCGGTCCTGGCCACCTGCGCCTTGCTCAAGGTCCTCGAAGGCAGCAGCCGCTGGCACGTCACCTACGCGGCACTCGTGAGCCTGCTCGGCTTGCTGAACGTGATGGGGCTGCTGCTGGTGGCCGCCCACATGGCGGCCGTGGTGTGGCAACGCCCGGGCCGACGCACGGTGACGCGCCTGCTGGTGGCCCAGACCGCAGGCGTCATCGCTGTGATCCCGCTGCTCGCTCTCGGCTACGCCCAGCGGTCGGCCGTGGACCAGGCAGCACCGGTCGGCGTCAGGACCCTACCCGCCTTCTTCGGATGGCTCCTGGTCCCCGGCCAGCAGTTCGCCCCCCACGCTCTCAAGTTCGTCTTCGTCGCCACCGCGATCACGGCCGCGGCCGTCACGCTGGCCCATTTGCGCAAGATCCCCAGCCGGCTTGTGCCCCTCACCATGCCCTGGCTGACCCTGCCACCGCTAGCGCTCCTGGCCGCCTCGCTCAGCGAGTCCCACTTCGCCTACCGCTACCTGCTCTTCTGCCTGCCGGCCGCAGCACTGCTGCTCGGAGCGGCCTGCGCCCGGGCGCCTGTGACCCAGCAACTGGCCCTCGGCTTGCTCCTGGGGACCCTGCTCACCCCGGTCCACCTGAACATCCGCCAGCAAGACAGCCGCCCTTGGGACACCACCGCCATCGTCAACGCCGTGCAACACGAGGCCAGGGCATACGACGGCGTGCTGTTCACCGGCGGTGGGTGCCCCCTCATCGCCGCCGCCTACCCGCAGGTCTTCGCCCCCCTCAACGATCTGGCCACCGTCAAGACAGCAGCACAGATGGGCACGCTCGCCAATCAGCCCGCCCCGCGCACACTCCTGGCCCAGCGGCTCTCCCACACACCGCGCGTCTGGCACATCACCTGCCGACACCTGTCCACCGGCACCCGCCCCGCCGCCACCCAGACGGCAGCAGCACACGAGAGCCAACTCACCCTCACAGGCCAGCTTTCCCCCTCCTACCGGCGAACTGTCCGAGGCATGGACCTCACCCTCTATGAGGAGTAACCGTCCCGGAAGGCGAACCATCAGGAACATCTGACACAACGCCCACCCCCGCCTCGTCCACAGAATGTGACAATTTCTCGTCTCCGGCCATGCTGCTGTCCGCGCTGCGAGCACACGATGCTCGCATCGAGAAGCTGACCGAGCCCAGCACCTCGCGCACCCGCGTTCCCGAGCCCCGCGACGAATCCCACGGCTGGGAAGCGGACCTGGACAAGAACGCCGGTGGCGAGGACGAGGAAGCGTCGGCGGTCAGCCGGCGTGGCCTCCTGGACTGGACCCGGACGGCAGCCCGACGCCTACCGGCGGTGGTACGCCGTGACGACCTGACGGGTCGACGTCAGGCGCACGCCTCAGCTCACTGCTTGCTTCACGAGCCCACCGATCCGCGCCTCCACCTCAGCCGTCACCTCGGTCAGGGCGAAACCAGCCGCCCACATCGTGCCCTCGTCCAGCTTCGCCTGGTCGCTGAACCCGAGCGTTGCGTAGCGCGCCTTGAACTTCTCCGCGCTCTGGAAGAAGCAGACGACCTTGCCGTCCAGCGCGTAGGCGGGCATCCCGTACCAGAGCTTCGGCGCGAGGACCGGGGCGCTGGCTGTGATGACGGCATGGACGCGCTCGGCCAGGACCCGGTCCGAGTCCTGCATCTCGGCGATCTTCGCGAGCACGTCCCGCTCCGCCTCGACCGCCTTGTCCGCGCGCGAGCTGCGGCGCGCGGCCGTCTTCCGCTCCTGGGCGTGGTCCTTCATCGCGGCCCGCTCCTCGGCCGTGAATCCCTCGTACGCACTGCTTTCGGTGCTGCTCATGGCAGATTTCCCCCTCAAGGATCTTGATGTGCGGGATCTTGAGAGGGGACCATATCCCGGCTCGCTGACGCCGGGCTCACCATTCCCCCGACAGCTCAACGGCGCCAGAGCACAGCTCCGGGCGGCTCGTCTGGCCATACCCCCAGCATGCGCCCGCCGGCCCTGGCGCCAGGGGCTCACTCCTCAGCGGTCTCGTCCTCGATCCCCAAGGGCCTCGGCGACCGGCTCAGCGCCACACACGCCGCTTGCTGGCTCGGGGACGTCCTGGTGCGCCACGGTGCTCAGAGAGAGGGACGCCGATTACTGGCCCATGCTCTGTGGACCTACCGGGAGTTCGGAAACCCATGGGGCGAGGCAGCAACGCTCTACGCACTGGCGGAGGCGCAACTCGTAGCCGGGCGTCCAGGACCGGCCCGTCAGCGAGCCGGAGCAGTACCAGCTGAGAACGAGCGCAAACACCTCCGCTGCCCAGGTGTCCTGCCCTCGGGGAACAGTCAGTGACGTGCTCCACTTCATGCGAGCCCACCGGCAGTGGGGCAGCGGCAGGGCCGGCCGGCTGACGGCGAGGGCCTTACGTCGGGCATCTCAGAGCGTTTCGGTCGGGCCCTTGGCCGCCATCGGAACGACCGTCAGATCTGAGCCCCCGCCCCTTGGCAGCCTCGATCTGCTCACCGAGGGCGCGACCTGTTCGGCGGCCGAAGTGGCGACGGCGGACGTGTATCGGTGGCTGGTCTTGGCGCCGATGGAGAAGACGGGTGAGAGATGAAGGGGGGTCGGCGCCGTTGGCGAGAGCTTCTTCGAGGATCGATCCTGCTGTAGCCGGTCGATGCCCACTGGTAGTTGCTTGACCAGCTTATCCATCCAGAACGTGCCCACTGCCGCAGTGGTCGCGGTTTTCCGGCTGATCAGCAGGTGCGGATTGGTGCTGTTCGACCAGCGAAGTAGTCGGTCATCGTCTCGGCGCGCACCCACCAGTCGGCCGGGCTCCCGCAGAATCCGGCATGGCGCGCCACCTGGGCCATGTCCGTTCGCTGTGGACCCAGGCACGTGACGAACCGGTGGAACCGCGCCCCAAACGAACCCTCGGCGCCGACGTCATTCGGCCGACAGGGGCCCGCTGACCGACAACAATCCCTGAGAGGAACCTGGTTGGGTTCGCCGCCCGGCCGTCCCGACTGCCGGTTCACATCTACCAGCTAAGGCTTGTCCCGTAAATGATCTTGGGTGGGTGCGGGCGTGGCTGGTGGCCGGTCCGGCCGCCCGCCTATCCGGCGAGGTTGAGGTTGTGGAGGCGGGCGATTCCGAGCATGGCGTGGTGGACGCCATCGCCCTTGAGGCGGCAGTCGCGGAGGATCTTCCAGGTCTTCATGCGGGCAAAAACGTGCTCCACGCGGGCGCGAACCTGTTTGTGGGACTTGTTGTGGGCCTGCTTCCAGTCAGGCAGTTCTTCACCTTTGCGCCGACGGTGTGGCATGACGAGTCCGGTGCCCGGATAGCCGCCGTCGGCGATCGTCATGGCCTTGCCGACGGCGGCCTTCGCGCCGGACTCCTCCCACGCCCTGCAGTCGTTGCGGTTGCCGGGCAAGGGCCGGCCGACCACGACGACCAGGCGGGTATCGGCGTCGATGACAACCTGGTGGTTCGTGGAGTACCGGTAGTTCTTGGACTGCTCGGCGATGCTGTGGTCGCGGGTGGGCACCAGGGTGCCGTCCACGATGAGCACGGTGTCCTTGCGGAACCGTTTGCGGGGCTGGAGCGCCAGCGACGGGCCGAGGTGGTCGATGATGCGGTCCGCCGCGGACTTCGATACACCGAAGAGCGGAGCGAGTTGGCGCATTGTCAGGTTCGTGCGCCAGTAGGCCGCGACGAGCAGAACCCGGTCCTCCAGCGGAAGTCCCCACGGGCGGCCCTTACGGACCGGATCTGCACCTTCGCGGCGCAGTGCGGTCACCAACCTGCCGAAGGAACGCGGGCTCAGCCCGGTGAACGGGGCTATCCAGGACGGCTCCGACGCCGTGATCACACCAGACACCCGAAGATCATCTCACCCGTGACCAGCAGTTACGGGACAAGTCTTAGTGTCTCGTGATTCTGTTCATGTCAGTTCGAGTTGTTATTGACGAGTTTCTTCACGTTGGTCGCGACGAGTCGGACCTTCGCGAGGACCTCGCCGGAGGTCGCGGTCCAGGTGAACGGTTTCGCTGTCGTGTTCCAGGAGTTGATGTAGTCGCGGATCTGTTTGATCAGGACGTTGACGCTGGAGAACGTGCCGCGGCGGATGGATTGCCGGGTGAGGATTCCGAACCAGATCTCGATCTGGTTCAGCCACGAAGAACCGACGGGAGTGAAATGGAAGTGGACTTGCCGGTTCTTGACCAGCCACTCCTTGACCTCGGGTGTGGTGTGCGTCGAGAGGTTGTCCAGGACGACATGGATGTCCTTCCCGGCGTACGGTTTCACCGCCTTCTTCAAGAAGGCCAGGAAATCCTTGCCGTTCCGGGTCGGCCTGCACTCGCCGAGCACTTCACCGGTGGTCACGTTCAGGGCGGCGAACAGGTTCGTGGTGCCGTGCCGGACGTAGTCGGCGGTGCGCTGCTCGCTCGCCGCGAAGGCGACCGGCAGCACCGGCTGGGTCCGGTCCAGAGCCTGGATCTGCGTCTTCTCGTCGATCGAGAGGACCACCGCGCCACCCGGCGGAGCCAGATACAGGCCGATCACATCGGCCACTTTCTCCGCGAACGCGGGGTCTTTGGAAATCTTGAAGGTACCCAACCGGTGCGGCTTCAGGCTCTCCTCCCGCCAGACGCGCGCAATGTAGTGCCAGGACACGGTGATGTTCTCGGCCCGCTCCAGATACTTCGCCAACTCCCGCGTGGACCAGTGCGAAAGCCCCGTACGGTCCGGCGGCGTCATGCGCGTCAGCGCAATCACCCGGGCCCGCACCCGCGCCGGCACCTGCTCCCGCGCGCCACCAGGACGCTCACCTTCCAGCCCGGCCAGGCCCTGCTCGGCATAGCGGATCTTCCAGCGGTCCACGGTCGGCAGCGACACCCCGAGCAGCTCGGCAATGTCCTTGCGCCGACGCCCCTCACTCGACCACAGCACGATCCGGCCCCGCGTTGCCATGTCCGCAGGAACATCCCGACTGTTCACCAACTCCCGCAACTCGGCGGCCTGTTCCACGGAGAGCTCCACACCAGAAGACCCTGCCATACAAGATCAAGTAACGCTGACGGAATCACGAGACACTAGCGCTTGTCTGTTCCATCCAGAAAGATTAACTGGATCAGGGACATCGCGGTGCGGTGACCATCGGCGCGTTCTCCAGCGCGATTTCCGGCCTGCTGCCCGCCGCCCTGGCAGCCTTGGCCGAGACACGTCCCGACATCGAGGTCGCCGTGGTGGAGTCCCAGCCGCCGGACCTGTTCACTCGGCTCGACGCGGGGGAGCTCGACGTGGCGGTCGCCGTGGATTTCGCCGAAGCGCCTGCCTTCACCGATCGCCGCTACACACGGACCGACCTCTTGACCGACATCCTCGATGTCGCGTTGCCGGCCACGCACCGTCTCGCCCGTCTGGACCGGGTTCCGCTGCGGAAGCTGGCCGCTGATCCCTGGATCGTCGGAGACGCGCACAGCTGCTGCGGTGCGGTGACGCGATCCGTCTGCGCAGCCGGCGGCTTCACGCCGGAGATCCGCCATGCGGTGAACGACTGGCAGTCGCTCGCCGCTCTTGTCGAGGCAGGAGCGGGCGTGGCTCTCGTGCCCCGTCTGGTGCAGCCGCTGCACCGCCCCGGCCTGGTACTGCGCGCTCCGGAGGGGGAACCGCCGACCCGCCATGTTTTCGCAGCAGTCCGGGCGGGCGCAGAGGGCGACCCCGTGCTCACCGCCATCTTGGAGCGCGTGCGCACGGCGGCGGCCCGGACCTTGGAGCGGTGACACCTCGGGCCCCGACCGGGACGCATGAACTCTCAGGGCACAGCGTGGTGGATGCGGCGCATCCCCCGGTGTGAATCGCATGCACGGCATCGTCGCGCGCCCGCGAACAGAGCATGCCCGGCGAGGTCGACGTCGGACAGCCGCTGCCGAAGCCGGGATCCGTTCACCAGGGTTGCTGCCGGTCACCCTCACCGCGCCCGCTTTCACCAGCACGTCGCTGCGACTCGACCAATTCCGCGTGCGGCGCAAGTGGCTTTCTCAGGCAGCATCGCGTGCGGCGCGTCAGACATCGGTGTCGGATACGACGCGCACAGTGCGCAGTTGGGGGTCTGCGGCGTCGGGTATGTTCATGCTGGCGTGACCCCGGTTGCGCAGATACTCCAGGACTGGGCCGGTGAGTCGCTCCCCCGGCAGCGCGGCGGGAATCCCGGGCGGGTAGGGCGTGAGCATTTCCGCGGCCACCCGCCCCGCAGCCGCGTCGAGCGGGACATCTTCGGTGCGGGCGAAGAAGGCGTCGCGGGGCAGGCAGACCTGCTCCATACGCAAACCGCCCGGGTCGGGCACGGCCACGGACACGGCCGGTCGCAACGCGGAGGCATGGCGGGCGAGGTCTGCTCCTCAGCGGACGAGGGCGTTACTCAGCAGTTGCTCGTTCATCGACGAGTGGCCTTCGATGTTCTTCTTCGCATCTTCGTGCAACTGGTCTTCAGTGGGTCCCTGCGAGTCGCTGTGAGAACGCTGACCGCCGTACTGTGAGGCGGACTTGGGGGCGGGGGTGGAGGTCTTGCTACTGGTCATCGGCGCATCTTCCGTGATCAGGAGTTACACCGTTCGTTTCGAAGACCCAGGTCGCCGATCACGAGCTGCGCGACATCCTGGCCTGCTGAGCCACGGCGACCGTGGTCCGCAGATGTCCCGTGACATCGAACCTTGAGCGATTGCCATTCAACTTTGAGCGGTGACCGTCGGCATGATGTGAGCCGCCGTTGTACGGCGGCCCCACGCTGATGGTGTGCCTACTTCGGGGTTCCGCCCGTCCAGAGCGCGGGCCGTCCGGTCAGCCCGCGTCCGGCGCGTCGATGACGTTGCCGTCCTTGTCGAGCGTGTGGGTACGCCAATACACGTCCCACTCGTCGTCGACTTGCTGTGGCACCTTGCCCTCCGGGTATCGCGTGAATCCCGCCGGGGGCTTTTCACCGTCCGAGACACAGGCCCCACCAGTGCCGCCGACTGTCAGGACGGGGTACTCACCGCTGCTGCAGATGTCCTCCTGGTACTCGAAGGAGGAACAGCCGGTGAGTGCCACAACTGCGGCCGCGCCGGCGAGAGCGACGGTCCAGAACCTGCCGGGCCGAAAGGCGGCGGGTCGGCTCATCCTGCGGGACATGGGCACTGTTGTCTCCTGTCTCCAGTCATGCGGTCTGCCCCCAAGTCTCGCCGCCGACAGCCGCAAAGCCCTGAGTACGCGTACTCAGAAGCGCCGGTCGCCACCCCTTGTCTGGAGGCACTCGCCGACCGCGGCGATCAGGCGCTGGCCGATGACAACCCCGGGCGCGCCCTCGCCGGCTTCCCGACCCGCACCATCGAAGCGCAGGTCATCGACGCTTCCCTGTCCACGGTCACCGCCGCGCCCACGGACGCCCTGCCCCGCACCATGGAACTGAAGCAGACCCTGCGGTCGGTCGGCGGACAGCTGCCCGAGCGGGCCCGCAACGCCGGGGTTGTGCGCCCCGACCTGACCTCCGGCGACCTGGTCCCGCTCATGTGCGGAATCGCCTACGCCGCGAACATCCCCAGCATCCCCGCCGACCGCATCGAGACCGCCCGCCGCTATCTGACCGTGCTACTGGAAGGCCTGTACATGCGAAGGGGCCAACATCTGCAGCCAGGCCGACCTGATCGCCACCTCGGCCCAGAACCTCCCGGCCCGCCGCGCTGCCGGAGAGGAAGCGCCGATCGCCGTGACTGCCCGCCGTCCCAAGCGGGTCCCGGCTGACGCCCGAGGGGTGAGCGGTGACGTCGGAGGAGTACGGGCGGTGGATGATCCGCAATTGTGCCCGCTGCGGCCGTCGGGCCTCAAAGTCCGCCGAGTGGTCGGACGGTCCGATCTGCCGGACCTGCTGCGAGCGCGCGATGCGAGTCCGCCTGAGCACCCGCAACGGTCCCCCGGAGCTCGCTACGCCGGGTTGGCAGTCCACGGCCAAGCGGCGTGGCGGCCGGCCTCGATGAGACCAACCATCCTGAACGCGGCGTCCGTGAGGCCGCCGAAGGTGTGCCGGTGGGGGCCCGCGGGGCCGTGGGCGGGCTGGTACCCCGCCAGGTTCCAGGTGTAGACCGGGATCCCGGCCGGTACCGGTTCGGCCGGCCCGCCTGGGTCGTGGTACGCGGCCTGCTCGTCTGTGACGATCAGGACTCGGTCGTGCTCCCGATAGTGGGCCCGCACCGCCTTTGTGGTGTGGGTGCCCCCGAGACTGTGGAACCGTTTCAGCACCTCAAGCACTGGTTCCCCCACCCCGAACGGTACCTCTGCGCTGGACCAGCCGAACTCCACCAGATCCGCCTGCTGGGCGCGCATCGCCAACGCGGCACCGAACACGGCCGCCGCGTCCGCCCGGGTCAGCTTGGACCGCTCGGAGACGGTGTCCCAGAACATGGAGTCGGACCGGTCCACCAGAATCAGCGTCCGGCCGGGAAGGGTCGGTACGTTGGCCAGGGAGTGGCCCAGTGCCCGCTCCAGCGGGGCTGCCCAGCGCGGCGACGGCGCGTGTCGCTGGGCGGCCAGGTAGCGGAAGGGGAACTGCCGGGACCGGGCGACCTCGGCGGTGTCGGAGATTCGTGCGGCGACCCGGGCCGCCACCTCGTCCGAGACCCCCGCCTCATCGAAGTTCCGCAGGTTCCGCAGGAGCGCCATCGGTGCCATAGAGGGGATCACGGCCTCCCAGACGGCGGCATCCATCGGTCCGTGGATCCAGCCCGCCAGGGCCTCCCAGGTCATGCCCGCCGCGGCCAGCCGCTCGGCGCCGCCCGGCCCTGTCACCACGGCCCGCCGCTCGTCCGCAGGCAGCTCCATCAGAGCCCACTGCGCGGTCAGCAGGCGGTCAGACGCTGGCGGAACCGCCTGCTCTGGGTGGTGGCGGCGGTCCAGGGCATGCCGGAAGAGCGCGCCCTGCCAGGGCTTGTCCGGGTCGGGGGAAGCGTGCACCAGGTTGAGCACGTCACCGAAGCGGAAGCCGTTGGATGCGGTGTCGTATTTCAGCAGAGACCGGGAGGAGTACAGCCGGCGTACGGCGTCGGCGATGCCCCGCTTCACGGGCTGCGGCACGTTCCGCCCGTACACCGAGGTCCAGTGGGCGAGCAGCTTGCCAGGCTCGTCGGCGCGCTGGAGCACCGAGTCGATCACGGACCGGTTGGACGGGCCCTTGGACGACCCGGCCTCGAGCCGGGCCCGAACGTACGCGGCGGCGCCCATCAAGGACGCGGTGCGCATGTTGCCCTCGCTACGAAGCCAGCGCAGCAGGCCAGCCGTCCATACGGGGTCCTCGACAGCGAGTTCACCCATGAGACGGGCGTACCGGTCGTCGCGCTCCTGGCCGCTCTCGTAGAAGGTCTGCTGGGACACGAAGTTGCCGACGGCCAGCAGGAAGGCCTCCTCCCGGGGCTCCCGAACGAAGGCCGGGCCGCCTTCGTGGGTGCGGAAGGCCTGCACTGTGGGCCGGTGGTGCAGCCCCGGCTCGGGCGGGGTACGGGCGGCCGCCGAGACGTGCGGGGCCACGAGCATCTCAGACCAGATCTTGGAGACGCGCTGGGTGTAGCGAGGCAGTGAATCCCCCCGGATCCAGAGGAACGGACGCCCCGGCCAAAAGGTGTGACGGGGCGAAGGCGGCCGCGCCTCCCGAGATCAAAGGGGGCAGCGGCGTCACTTGGTTGTCAGAAGGAAGTAGCCGCAGCCGGGCGCATCGGGGGCGCGGTCGCGATGCCAACCTATGCGGGCAACCGGACCGCACACCAGCGATTAAACGTCTGCCCTGTTCTCGGACTCCTTGTGTGCCGCTGCACTGTCCTCCAGTGGCCAGATGATCCGCAGGAAGCGCCCAGTACGGTTCATCGTCTACTTGGGTGACCTTGGGTGATCTGCTGCCGTGGCTGCGAGGCTGCGCTGGCCCCGCACTTGTCGCGCAGTGGCTTGGGCGGGCGGAAGCCCACGTGCATCGGCGACGTCCACAGCTCCGGTGTCGGTGATCAGGTGCAGTCGTTCGGCCAGGTCGGAGAGGCGCGTCAGGTTCCTGCGCGGCTTCGTGGGGGGGTGCAGCCGGTCAGTCCGGCCGCGGTCTGGGTGAGGTGCTGGGGCAGTACCTCGGCCACGGTGTCGGCGTCGCGGGCCAGCACCGCCTCCTCCAGCCGGCGGTGCTCGCCAACGTAGTCCCGGTCAGGGTTGTGGTGCGCCGACCAGCGGCGAGCCAGTTCGTTCGCGGTCAACTCATCGACACCACGGAGATGTATCTCCCCACGATCCTGGAGCTCGAGGAGGAAGGCGTGGTCCCCATGCGCGCCCGCATCGCCGAGCGCCTGGACCAGAGCGGCCCCACGGTCAGCCAGACCGTCGCCCGCATGGAGCGCGACGGTCTGCTGCACGTCGCCGACGACCGGCACTTGGAGCTGACGGAGGAGGGCCGGCGGATCGCCATCTGCCCTGGCCTCGATGGTGGAAGTGGCCGTCCACCATCAGGAACAGCGTTTCGTCAACGGTTGGGGAGACATCTGCGCGTTGGGCAGTGCCATCGTGGGCACGACTTACGGCAGCACTGGCCTTGCCGTTCCCTACGGGCAGTCGTAGCGGTGTGTGAATGGGCGTCCGGGGCAGGTGAGGCACTCGAAGAGGTACACGCCGCCCAGGTCACCGAGAACCAGGCCGGGGCCCTCGTACGCATGGTTGCGGTCCTCGACCGGGGTCCAGGTGTGCCGGGACAAGGCATCCGATTCGGTGCTCTCCACTGTCAGCAGGTGTTCCATGCGATTCCCGCATCCGGTGCAGTCCGGCCACTCCGGGTCCTGACACCAGCCCGGGTATCCGACCAGCTTTGTGCCGGGCGCGGTGGAGAGGTGACTTTGGTAGTCCCAGCCCGTCTCCTCGTCCACCTGCAGGAAACGGAACTCCAACTCGTCCCACATGTCGTCATCAAGGTCCCAGTACGGATACTCCGTCACCAGCTCTGGATGCACTACGCAAGGACGCGGGACGTAGTTCTCCCACCGCTCAGCCGGGCTTGGCGGAGTCTCCAGTACCTTCCCGACCGAGCCCGCCTTCCGCCATTGGACGTGAGGAACGACCCAGCGGTAACCGCTGTGCTGCCGTGGGCACCACAGAGCTTGGAGAAGATCGCACCCTTCGGGAAACGGGACGATGCCAGGAACGCTGGTACGGTAGATCTGCACGACCGGCACCATTGGCGACCTCTCGTGCTCGGGGCACAGCGGCCAGGCCTCCTCGGCCGGCCACAGCAGCGGGCCTCCGACCGAGCTGTCTCGGCACGTCGGCTCACCCGCACGCGGGTGAAGCCGCACGGTCTCTTTCCGAAGAGGCGCCACCTCGGGAAAGAGCTGCTCAACGTCCATGGGGCGCGGCGGTGTATGGCGGGGCACGTCGACAGGCTACGAGAGGACGGCCACGCCCAGGGCTCTAGAGAGAAAACGACCTCTCAGGCGGCGGTCCAGAGCTTCGCCCCAGCATCCCGGCGATGCCCCCGTACCGCTACGAGAGGCCGTGCTCAGGAGCGGGGGGGTGAAGGTGACTCTCCTCCGCGGTCCACTCGCCGCTCAGCGACTCGTGACCGAACACCAGTCGGCCGCAGCGCGGGCATTCCCTCTTGAGGGGCGGGAGCTTCGAGAACTCGGAGGCGGATCGTCTCGTGGGAGACGACGACACCGCGCTCGACCATCAGCTCCTCGACCTCACGAAATGACAGCGGGAAGCGGAAGTACAGCCTCACGCAGTGGGAGATGACACTCAACCGGGTACCGGTGCCCTTTGTACAACGGCGACACGTTCCCCACAGATCCCCCTCCAGCGTGTGCGTGATCAACCCGGAAGATCATCCCACCCGCTCAGCCAACGTGACAGTGCCCATCCGGCTACCGTGGAGCCCTATGACCGCCGACACGTTCTGGACGATCCCGGCCGACCCCATGACCACCGGTAGCGGTGTCCACCACAACCTCACCGTGCTCCTGCCGCCGTTCACCACCATCCGCGAACAGCTCCCGGTCAACGATCCGGATCGGGCGGCAGAGTTCGCGCTGTCCCTGGACAAGATCGACACGGTCCTTGAACACCTCGGGCCGAGGCCGGCGGCCGACATACAGCCCCTGATGACGCGCGCCGATCTGGACATCGTCCAGGTCGGCACATGGGGGAACGTTCTTGCCATCTCCGATCCGGCGTTCGTCGACAACGGCGACAGTATGCCTCTGCTGGGCGAGGCAACGAGGCTGCGGGATCGATTCCCCGACGCCCGCATCGTGGGCCGCGTGTCGGTGCATTGCGGCGCCGAGCACACCGAGGACCTGGTGTGGCTGCCGGACGGCACCATGTTCCACGCGTGCGGCTGGCCCGGCGATGAGCCGTTCGTCGTCACCGGCGACCCGCACGCCGTAGCCAGCGCGCTCGGGATCACGGCCGAGACGTTCGAAGACCTTGAGGTCTATGTCGACCTGGACGATGAGCCGGGTGAGAACGACTGGGCAGCGTTCGCCGGCCTGGCGCTGGGAGAGGCGGACCCGTGGCCGAGCCCCCGCGTGAACACGTCCGCACTGCGGGTTCAGCACAGCGAGTACGCCGTGAGCCACATGGAATCCCTGTACTTCATCACCGGCTGACGGCAAAGCCAACTTCCCTCATAAATAGGCCGGTTGGCCCCGATCTGAAGTATCGAACTGGCGAGTGACGTCGACCGAAGCAGCAGCAATCGCTCTACAGGAACATGCCGCACTCCGGAGTGCGGCAGAAATCCGTGCGAGCGACGTCGTCAATGCCGCCTGTGATGCGCTCGTCGCCGGACTCGGCACCCCCGGCCTTCGAGTCCTCGCCGCCTGCACACGCGCCGAGGCGGACTACGACGTCCACGAGTTGCTTCCCGAAGCACTCCACGAACTCGGCCTCACCTTCTATCCGGTCGCCAGCGATGCCGGCCAAGAAGCCGCCGCCCGAGCGCTCGCACGCCGCATGCTCACTGGCGAGCTGACACTCGGGAGTTCGCTTTCCGGATCCACCAGCGCTACGGACATGAGCTGCCCCCGTGGAAGAGCCCACCTCGTAGATCACCCCGAGAGCTTCATGAGTGCGCCAGGTCCGCAGATGTACGAGAGTCACCAGGAGCCGGTCGGTGAAGACCAGGCCGTATTTCGGAGCTGCCCCGGCCTCCCGTTGGCGGGCCCAGCCGCGCCGGTCATGGCGCCCGGACTCGCAGCGGGCTTCCCGACGCGGAGCGAGCTCCGTGACCAGCGCACCCAGATGCTGGCGGGACAGACCGGTGAAGGCTGGGTGGGACATGGCCACGCGGGCCTGTTTGTTTGATCTGCACGAACAGACAACTCGCGCGGCCCTCTCTGTATCCCCCGCGCTCCCGACCGAGATCAGCGTCGGGCCCAGCCGATAGCCTCGGCGCATGTCCGACAATGACCTGGCTCATTCCTCTTCCCGCGTGCCGATGCCGCCCGGCATGCTGATCCGCGAGCTGGATCTGAGCGATGCCACGGTCGCGTCCACCGTGCACGCGGTGGGCCTGCGCGCCTACGCCGTCGAGGCCGAACTCATCGACTTCGACGGCATCCCCGCCCTGTCCGAATCGCTCCAACGCATGACGTCCCGGCCCCTGCGCTGGCTGGGCGCGGTGACCGGCGAAGGAGCGGTGGCCGCATTCGTGGCCTGGCAGACCGACAGCGGCCAGCACATCACCCACATCGACCGGGTCTGCGTGGACCCTGCCTGGTTCCGCCGGGGCCTTGCCTCCTGCCTGCTGGACCACCTGCTGGCCGAGGTGACCGCCAGCAGTGAGGTGAGAGTCAGCACCGGAGCGGACAACCAGCCCGCCGTGAAGCTGTACGAAAGGCTCGGCTTCAGCCGCGGCGTCGACTTCGAACCCGTACCGGGCCTACGCATGGCCCAGTTCGTACTGCACGGCTGATACCGAGACCACCTACCACCACACCTCTGGAAGATCCGAAGAGCTCCAATCACCCACCCCAAAATCAATCGTGGGGTAAGCCGTAAGCCATCGTCGCGCCGACGGGCCTATTGACCTGGAGTGATTGCGCGGCAGAGCCTTCGCGGGTCGTTGTTGTCGACCTTCGGAGAGCCGTTGTGGCGGTCGAGTTCCCTTCGCCGAGGTACGCGACGAGCTGGGCGTGCGGCTGGATGCGCCGGCGTGGACGACCGGGGACGGCCCGAAGGCGCTGTTCGATGCGGCGACCGGGCGGCGTACGCCGACGCGGTGTCGGAGTACGCCGCCCTGGGGCGGGTCGAGTTGCTGGAGGTGGCCCGCCCTGTCACGGCGGCTACTTCGGGTCGCGGTTGAACTTCGAGGTCGACCAGAAGTAGCCGAGCACCGCGAGGCCCAGGCACCAGAGGACGGCGAGCCACCCGTTGTGGCCGATCTCGCTGCCGAGCAGCAGGCCCCGCAGGGTTTCGATGGCCGGGGTGAACGGCTGGTACTCGGCGATCGGCTGGAACCAGCCGGGCATGGAGTCGACCGGGGTGAAGGCGCTGGAGAGGAGCGGCAGCAGGATCAGCGGCATCGCGTTGTTGCTGGCGGCCTCGGCGTTCGGGCTGGACAGGCCCATGCCGACCGCGATCCAAGTGAGCGCCAGGGCGAAGAGCACGAGCAGTCCGAGGGCCGCCAGCCACTCCAGGGCGGTTGCGTTCGTGGACCGGAAGCCGATGGCCACGGCGACGGCGCCCACGAGGACCACGCTCGTGATCGACTGCAGCACGCTGCCGACGACGTGGCCGATGAGCACGGAAGGGCGGTGGATCGCCATGGTGCGGAAGCGGGCGATGATGCCTTCGGTCATGTCGTTGGAGACGGACACTGCGGTGCCGATCGTGGTGCTGCCGATGGTCATCAGCAGGAGGCCCGGGACGATGTAGGCGATGTATGCGGAGCGGTCGGGACCGCCGCTGCCGATGCCCGAGCTCATCGCGTCGCCGAAGATGTAGACGAAGAGCAACAGCAGCATGATCGGGGTGAGCAGCAGGTTCAGGGTGAGGGACGGGTAGCGCCGTGCGTGCAGGAGGTTGCGGCGCAGCATTGTGTTCGAGTCGCGTACCGCGAGGGAGAGGGAGCTCATCGGACAGCCTCCTTGGGCTGGCTGGACTGGCCGGGCTGCGGGGCGGTGCCGGTCAGGGCGAAGAACACGTCGTCGAGGTCGGGGGTGTGCAGGGTGAGTTCGTCCGCCTCGATGCCGGCCGAGTCCAGCCAGTCGAGGATGGAGCGCAGCTCGCGCTGGCTGCCGTCGCTGGGGATCTGCAGCGCCAGCGCCTCGTCGTCCCGGGTGACCTCGCGCAGGGCGAGGGCGGCGCTCCGGTACGCGGCCGGGTCGGCGAACCGCAGCCGCACGTGCCCGCCGGGGATGAGCCGCTTCAGCTCCTCCGCGGTGCCCTGGGCGGCGATCTTGCCGTCGTTGAGGACCGCGATACGGTCGGCGAGCTCATCTGCCTCCTCCAGGTACTGGGTGGTGAGGAAGACGGTGACGCCGCCGGAGACCAGCTCGCGGATGATCTGCCACATGTTGTGCCGGGAGCGCGGGTCGAGGCCGGTGGTCGGCTCGTCGAGGAAGATGATCCGTGGGTTGCCGACCAGCGTCATGGCGATGTCCAGGCGGCGCTTCATGCCGCCGGAGTAGGTGGCGGCGGGCTTCTTCGCCGCCTCCACCAGGTCGAACCGCTCCAGCAACTCGGCGGCGGTACGCCGCCCCTCGCTGCGGGAGAGATGGTGCAGGTCAGCCATGAGGAGCATGTTCTCCTCACCGGTGATCAGCCCGTCGACGGCGGAGAACTGCCCGGTGACGCCGATCGCGGCACGCACCCCGTCCGGTGACGTGGCGACGTCGTGGCCCGCGACCTGAGCCTGCCCGCCGTCGGCGGAGATGAGGGTGGAGAGGATCTTCACGGCGGTGGTCTTGCCGGCGCCGTTCGGCCCGAGCAGCGCGAACACGGACCCGGCCGGGATGCGCAGATCGATGCCGTCGAGGACGACCTTGTCGCCGTACCGCTTGCGCAGACCGACGGTGGAGACGGCGGCCGGCGGCGGGTGACCGTCACCCTGCCTGGATGTGGGCATGACAGAAGAAGGCATGGGCCCTCCCGTTCGAAGGCTGAAGTGACTGGGTGAGTGAGTGAGCTGGGGCCGGTTCTTAATGAGCTGAGGCCGGTTCTTCTGGGGTCAGGCCTTGGCGCGGCGGACGTCGATGTTGCCGTGCCGGGTGCGGGCGCGGACCTCGACGGTGCCCTCGGTCTTCTCCGGGGTCTCGGACGCGGTGAGCGTGTTGCGCACCTGCCCGGAGCCCGAGTGGACGTCGAGCCAGGCGGCGGTGCCCTCGCGGATGCCGACCTCGATGGCGCCGTAGGAGGTCTCCAACTGGACGGTGCCACGGGCGACTTCGGCGACACGCAGGGTGCCGTGGGCGGTGGTGGCGGCCACCGAGCTCTCGGCGCGCCGGATCTCGATGTCGCCATTGGCACCGCTCACCCGCAGGTCGCCGGTCGCGGCGCCGACGGTCGTGGTGCCGTGCGAGTTCTTCAGGACGGCGGGGCCGCCGAGGAGGCCGACGCGCATGCTGCCGGAGCTGGTGGTGATCTCGGCCGTGCCCTCGATCCGGTCGACGGTGATCGAGCCGTGGGAGGCGGTCAGCTGCAGCGGGCCGGTCGTGTCGAGGCGGACGTCGCCGGACGAGGTCTTCACGCGGACCTCGCCCAGCCGGCCCTCGCCGAGCACCTGGGCCCAAGCCCCGGTCATGTCGATGCGCGAGCCCGTGGGCAGTTCGACCGTCACGTCGACGGTGCCGGTGCGCCCGACGAGATAGCGCTGCTTGGGCGTCCTGACGGTCAGGACGCCGCTCACGTACGTGACCTCGGTCTGCTCGGCGGCCCGCACGTCCTGGTCCTTCTTCGGGTCGCGGGGAGCTACGTCCACGACGGTGTCGGCGCGGTCGGCCGCGGCGAACTGGATGGATCCCGCGTCCACGCGGGCGTTGACCGAGATCGGCTGGGGAGTGTCGAAAGAAGGCATGGCTGTCCCGTCCTCTTGGGTCCTCTTGGGTGTTCGTGGCGTCCCCGCTGGTGGGACGTGGTGTGGGTGAAGTCGTTCCGATGGGCTGGTTAATGCACCCAGCCCGTGAAGCTCTGGCCGATGGTCCTGGTCTTCTCGGGGGTACGGGGGGTGGCGGCGCCACCCGTGTCGACCGCGGCCGACACGACGAGCCATGCGTTGGCCGACATGCCCTCGCTGCCCGCCGCCTCCTCGGCGCGGATCTTGAGGTGGGCGGGCAGGCGCAGATTGACGCGGGCGGTGCCGCCCTCGTCCGTGTCGGCGTGGACCGGGGCCGGTGCGGGCTCCGGTGCGTCGAGCGGTTCGGTCCGGTCCTCGTGCTGCGGCAGCACCACCACGAAGTCGGGGTCGAGGCCACGCAGTCGTACGTCGACCGAGCCGGGGGCGAGTTCACGGGTGATCTCATCCGTGGCGGCGGACAGCACATTGAGCAGGGCCAGGCGGGTGGCCGACTCCAGTGGCGCGGTCAGCCGCTCGGCGAGCTCGCGGGCTTCGTCACCCCCGGCTTCGGCGGCCACCGCCAGTTCCCTGCGGAGCGTTTCGACGTGCGGCGCGAGGTCCATGACGCAATAGTGGCACCACTATGGCGCCATCGGCAAGCCCGAAGATGCGATACGTGGCGCGGAGTGAGGTTCTGAAGTGACCGATGGGTCCGTCGTTGCAGGTCAGGGGCCGGCAAGGTGAGGTGCCAAGTTGCCGCGGGGTGATGTCGAGCGGGCCCGCCGGGAGGCGGCGTGATCAGCCCGCCGCTATTGAACGTTGCCCTGCACGGACTGGAACAAGCCGAAGGGTGCACGGCGCGGGCCGGGCGCGGGCCGGGCACTACCTCACACTCCTCGGCGGCGCCGGCAAGGTGAACGCCCTCGTCGGGATCGCGCCGGACGACCACGGCACTACGCTGCTCGGCCCGACCAGGCCGCTGCCCCACTTCCCCGGCACCGAGGATCTGCTCGCGCCGGCCACACCAGGGTTCGCCGACCAGATCGCCGGCTCCGCGTCCATCACCAAGCCCAACGAGGGCGGCGACACCGTGCCCGGCGTGCACTACACGGTCATCGCGACCAAGGACGACCAGGTCGTCACGCCCTACCGCTCCCAGTTCCTGGACGGCTCCGACGTCCACAACGTCCTCATCCGGGACACGTGCGCGGCCGACACGTCCGAGCATGTGGCGAAAGGCCTGGTCGAGCGCGTCACCTTCCACGAGGTCACCAACGCGCTCGACCGGCGCATGCCACGCCCACCACGTGCGCGTCGGTCACCGGCTGACCGGCGCCGTCATCGAACCAAATCGTCGCCTGGCGATAACCCTCCGACCTGCAGTTTCACATGCCAAAGCCCGATCCCGGCGCCGACAGCCAAGCCAATGGCGCCATATACGGCTTGTGATGGCGCCACATATTGCGCCATGATGGCGACACGGGCGATGAACCCCTCGGTCCCGACTGGGCAGGGGGGTTCGCGTATCGCAGAGTCAGCCATCGGAGGGGCCGGATCATGGAGTCAGCACAGCGCCAGAGGCAGGCGGCACCCGGCGCCTTCGCTGCCTTCGCACGGTTCGTGCTCTGCGGCGGTGGCGTCGGTGTCGCCTCCAGCTTCGCCGTGGTGGCGCTCGCCGCCTGCATGCCATGGGCCCTGGCAAACGCCCTGATCACGGTCGCCTCGACGCTCCTCGCCACCGAGCTGCACGCCCGCTTCACCTTCGGCGCGGGCGGGCGCGGGACCTGGCGCCAACATGTGCAGTCGGCGGGGTCGGCGGCGGCCGCGTACGCGGTGACCTGCGTGGCGATGTTCGCCCTGCACCAGTTGGTGGCGGCGCCGGGGGCGCTGCTCGAGCAAGTCGTCTACCTGTCGGCCTCCGCGCTCGCCGGTGTCGCACGGTTCGTGGTGCTGCGGCTCGTCGTCTTCGCGGGCGGCCGCAAGAAGACCACGGCCACTGCCACCGCTCCCGTCCGCGTCCCGGCTCAGGCCTCCCGCACTCGCCGCGCCGCTCACCCCGCTCCGGTCGCCGCGGTCCTGACCGCCGACCCGATCGGCGACTCGGCGGTCCTGTTCCGCAGCGTCGGTCTCAGCGAGACGAACACAGCGCCCGCCCTGTGCCCCGCCGCCTGACCGGCACTCGTCCGACCGACACTTGCCGGAGCGGCACGCGGCACAGGTCGATCAAGGGGGATACCGCCCGATAAGCCACCGGTTTGATTGCGCCCCAACCTGCAGCAGGCGAATTCCAGCGGTCGTAGCAACACGGTGATCAACTGGTTGTTGTCAGGAGCTGAGCGAGACGCTCGGCCGGGGTTCCCAGCCGAGCGTTTTGCGTGGCCGGCTGTTGAGTTCGGCGGCGACGGCGTCCAGGTCGTCCCGGCTGTAGCGGTAGGGGCCGGCGCCGTTCGGGAAGTACTGGCGCAGCACGCCGTTGGTGTTCTCGTTGAACCGCACTGCCAGGGACTGCCCGGATCACAGAAGAAGACCGGCACATCTGTGGCGGTGCCGTGACCACCGCCGTCACACCCGCCCTGCCTTCCCCGGCAAGCGGTACCTGGACTGGAAGCTGGAGGACCCGGCGGGTCAGGGAGTGGCGGTCGTTCGACCCATTCGGGACGAGATCAAGGGGCTTGTCGAAGGCCTGATCCCGGAGATCGCCCCGCAGGCGTGAGGACATGGGACTCCGCCCCGGACCCCGCTCCTCAAAACGCCGGAGGGGCTGAATTTTGACCCCTGCACCACAATGGCGCCACACGACTTGCCATGGCGCCATGATGGTGCCATCATTGCGCTATGGACCTTACTCCTTACGTTGACAACCTCCGGCACCAACTCGGCGTCGCCGCCGAAGCCGGTGGCGACGAAGCCCTTGCCCTGGCCGAGCGGCTCACCGCCCAGCTCGAGTCGGCCGCCCGGCTCACCCTGCTGAACGCCCTGTCCGACGCGATGGACGAGGTCACCCGCGATCTGGCCCCAGGCTCGGTCGATGTACGACTGCGTGGGCTCGACCCCGAGTTCGTGGTCACCGCCCCGCCCACCCCGGACACATTCGGCGAGGGCGACGCCCCGGCACCGCCGCCGGCGCCCACGCCGCCGGCCCCGGTGGACGTCGAGGACGGCGCCACCTCGCGCATCAACTTCCGCCCGCCCGCCCAGCTCAAGGTCCGGGTCGAGGAGGCCGCGAGCCGCGAAGGGCTCTCGGTCAACGCCTGGCTGGTCCGGGCCGTCGCCGCCGCCCTGGAACCCACGGCTGCCCGCGGCACGGGCGCCTCGGGCCGGGCGCCCGCAGCCGGGCAGGGATTCACCGGCTGGGTGCGCTAGCCCACCCCGCACTACTCACGTACTCCCAGCCAAGCAGCCAGCAGACAGCAGCCAAAGGACGGCTCAGCCATGCCTACTTTCGACACCCCCGAGCACCTCTCCGCCAACCTTGAATTCGAGATCGGGCGGGCCCGGATCATCGCGGGCAAGCGCACCGACACCGTGGTCGAGGTGACGCCGAGCGACCCCGGCAACAAGCAGGACGTACAGGCCGCCGAGGACACCAAGGTCACCTGCGCGAGCGGGGAGCTCGTGGTCAAGGGCCCCAAGAAGCGCTCGATCTTCGGCAAGATCGGCGCGGTCGATGTGACCGTCGAGCTGCCCGCGGGCTCGGACCTGACCGGCAGCACGGGCCTCGGCGACTTCATCGGCGAGGGGCGCTTCGGGAACTGCCGTCTGACGACGGCTGCCGGTGACATCCAGCTGGAAGAGGCCGGGGCCCTACGGCTGAAGACCTCGCACGGGGACGTCCTCGTGGACCGTGCGACGGGCGAGGTCGAGATCCACGGGTCGGGGCGGGTGCGTCTCGGCCGGGTCGACGGCACGGCCACCATCAAGAACCTCAACGGCGAGACCGCGATCGGGGAGATCCGCGGGGAGCTGAAGGTGAGGTCGTCCAACGGGCCCATCAGCGTCCTGCACGCGGACTCCTCCGTCACGGCCAAGTCTGCCAGCGGCGCCATTCGGCTCGCCGAGGTGGTGCGTGGACGGATCACCCTGGACACCGCGGCCGGGGGGCTTGAGATCGGGATCGCCGAGGGATCTGCGGCCTGGCTGGATGTGCGGTCCACCGCGGGGCGTGTGCGTAATGAGCTCGGGGCGGCGGAGGGGCCCCGGGCGTCCGAGGAGACGGTCGAGGTTCGGGGCCGGACCAGCGTCGGCGACATCGTGATCCGCCGGGCCTGAGCCACTCACCGGCCCAGGAGAACCTGAGCCGCTCACCGCTCCAAGAGCGCCTGCCCCGCCCGCAGCGTGAGCACCACGGTGAGGCCGCCCCCAGGTGTGTCTTTCGCGCTCAGCATCCCACCCATCGACTCCGTGAAGCCGCGGGCAACTGCCAAACCGAGGCCCACGCCCACCCCACGTGGGGCGTTGGCGCTTCGAGGAGCTCCGCCTGGTCCTCGTCCGACCAGTGCACGTCCTTCGCAGCGCAGCGAGGTGACGCTCCGGCCCCTCTTCGACGGGCTCGAGGCCGAACTCCACGAAGCCGGCCCCCGACAGCCCCGCTGATGCCGCTCGCCCGCCGGCCTCTGACAGCCCCCGGCCGGGACTGTCAGGTTTCTGTCAGCGCGCTGGCCGCCCCCTGTCAGCGCGCCCCGGCAAAGTCGTGCCCATCGAGAACGGCACGACGCAGACCCAACGCGGCGCCCGCCTGGCGGACTTGCAGCCATAGAGCCCCAGGTTCGCACCGATCACCCCGCACCAGTCGTGCGCCAGGCGACGTCAGTCATGCGCCACCACCGCGCCATGCCGTGCTGCCCAGGCACCGAAGCACCAACCCGCCCAACCCGCACACCAACCTGCAACCCGACCGAATCGACCCAACAGGAGTCCCCACCGTGGCTACGTTCCTTTCCAAACTGGGCCGCCTCGCCTTCAGGCGCCGGGGGGTGACGCTGCTGCTCTGGCTGCTGATATTCGGCGGCATGGGCTTTGCCGCCTCCTCCGCGCCGATGCCGCCCGCCGACACGTTCTCGATGCCGGGCACCGAGTCGCAGGAAGCCTTCGACCTGCTGACGGAGAAGTTCCCGGACGCGAGCGCCGACGGCGCCAGTGCCCGGGTCGTCGTCCGGGCCCCCGAGGGCCAGAAGATCACCGCCCCTGAGCAGCGGGCCGAAGTCAGCCGCCTCGTCGCCGAGTTGGGCACGTCCTCCCCACAGGTGGTGGGCGCCGCCGACCCCTACAAGACCCCCGAGGTCAGCATCAGCAAGGACGGTACGACCGCCTACACGGTGGTGACGTACAAGGTTTCCGCGATGGAGGTCAGTGACAAGGCGCACGACGCCCTCGACGCGGCCATCGCGAAGGCCGACAAGGCGGGCCTGACCGTCGAGGCCGGCGGTGACGCCGTGAAGATCGACCAGACGATGGGCGGCACCGGCGAGCAGATCGGCATCCTGGTCTCCGCGATCGTCCTCGTCCTGACCTTCGGCTCGATGATCGCGGCCGGAATGCCGCTGATCACCGCGCTGATCGGAGTCGGCATCGGCATCTCGGGCATCACGGCACTCGGCTCCACCCTCGGCCTGTCCGGCACCACCTCGACCCTCGCGATGATGATCGGCCTCGCGGTCGGCATCGACTACGCCCTGTTCATCGTGTCCCGCTTCCGCGCCGAGCGCGCCGAGGGGCGCAGCCCCGAAGAGGCCGCAGGACGGGCCGTCGGCACCGCGGGTTCGGCGGTCGTCTTCGCGGGTCTGACGGTCATCGTGGCCCTCGCCGGACTGGCCGTCGTCAACATCCCGATGCTCACCAAGATGGGCCTCGCCGCGGCCGGCACCGTCGCGGTCTCCGTGCTCGTCGCGATCACCCTGGTCCCCGCCCTGCTCGGTTTCGCGCCGGTCAGGGTGATGGCCCGCAAGGGGCGCCTGCAGTACGCCGTCAAGCCGCTGTCGGAGCGCAAGCAGCGCAGGGCCGCCAAGCGCGCGGCCAAGCCCGCCAAGAAGGACAAGCCCAACCTCGGCTCCCGCTGGGCGAGTTACGTCCTGCGCCACCCCGTGGCCGTCCTGCTCATCGGCGTGGTCGGCCTCGGCACGATCGCCGTACCGGCCACGAGCCTCGAACTGGGGCTGCCCGGCGAGGGCTCGATGTCGACGGAGACCACCCAGCGCAAGGCGTACGACATGCTCTCGGAGTCCTTCGGGCCCGGGTTCAACGGACCCCTGATGATCACCGTGCAGGCCGAGGACGCCAAGAAGGCGGCCGACTCCGCGGGCAAGGTCTTCGACCGGAACCCCGGCGTGGCCTCGGTCTCCCCGGCCACCGGCAACAAGGTGGACGACACCGCGATCATCAGCATCATCCCGAAGACCGGCCCCACCGAGAAGAAGACCGAGGAGCTGGTTCGCGAACTCCGCGACACCGCCGGTGACTTGGAGCGGAGCGGCGCGTCCCAGATCCTGGTATCCGGCCAGACGGCGATGTTCATCGACTTCTCGCAGACCCTGGACGACGCGCTCCTGCCCTACCTGGGCCTGGTCGTGGGCCTCGCCTTCCTCCTCCTCATGGTGGTCTTCCGCTCCATCCTGGTTCCGCTCAAGGCGGCCCTCGGGTTCCTGCTCTCGGTGGCCGCGGCCCTCGGCGCCGTCGTGGCGGTCTTCCAGTGGGGCTGGCTCGCGGATGTCCTGGGCATCGAGCAGACCGGCCCGATCATGAGCACGATGCCGATCTTCATGATCGGCGTGGTCTTCGGCCTCGCGATGGACTACGAGGTCTTCCTGGTCAGCCGGATGCGTGAGTCGTACGTCCACGGAGCACGCCCCGCCGAGGCGGTCGTCGACGGCTTCCGCCACAACGGCCGGGTCGTCGCCGCGGCCGCGGTCATCATGATGAGCGTCTTCTCCGGCTTCATCATGGAGGACAACGACTTCATCAAGATGATCGGCTTCGCCCTCGCGATCGCCGTCCTCTTCGACGCCTTCATCGTCCGCATGGCGATCGTGCCCGCGCTCTTCGCCCTGCTCGGCAAGTCCGCCTGGTGGCTGCCGAAGTGGCTGGACCGGATCCTGCCCAGGGTGGACGTCGAGGGCGAGAAGCTCGTCCAGCACGCGCAGTCCGCAGCGCACTCGCGGCGGGAACGCACCCTCGTCGGCTGAGTGGGCTCCGCAAGCCGGCGCCACGACGGCACCCCCGTACCGGTTCCTGGCCGGTACGGGGGCGCCATTGCATGACGTGCATCCATACAGGCCAGACGAGGTACGGCGCCATGGACAGAATGAATGGCGGCACTTCGGCTCGCTATGGACCGACCGGGACGTCAGCGGTTCGAGATGGCGCAGCCGGCGTCTCCTCCTGACCGTCGACGGCGCCGGCTACCCGCCTCCATGACACCGTCATGGAGGCGGGTACGGAGACCTGTGAGGGCTGACCTGCGTTCCTTTTACCTGAACGGGAATGCCTCTGGGGCCATGAAGGCGAGAGCCGCCCCTACGGCGCCGAGGGCTGTGAGCATGACGGCCGTGAACCGTCCTGGCTTCCACTTCATGAAGAAAGCCGCGACCAGGAGGGTGGCGGAACCGGCGCAGGCGGCGAGATAGACGAGCCACGCCTTCTCTGCGTTGTCCCGGATGAGGAGCTGGTACGGAGCGACCGCCAGGATGAGGACGATGACGCCCCATGCTTCGCCGCCGAGGACTCTCTCTTGTCCAGAGTCTTCCGCCTCTGTGGTGTCTGTGATGGCCATCTCCCCTTCCCCATTGGGGCGTTCAGTCTTTGGGTGATCAATGATGAGGGACGCCAGCAGCAGGGTGCGGGTTGCCTCGATGGGGTGAGGTGTGACGAAGCCACGGCCCCGAGGGCAACGTCGTCTCCTTCGCGTGCGCCAACGACACCCGCTCGATCCATGCGCTCTGGCGTCCCTTCTGCGTGAGGTCCCGTCGCACGACGTGCACGTCAATACCGAGGGAGGTGCCGTGGACGACAGCCCTGGTGCGGTATCCGGTGCCGGTCCATCGCCGAGTCCCTGTGGAGCCGAGGGGCTGGATCTGACGTGTGGCCTGCCTCGGGCGGAGGCAGGAGTCAGGGCCTGTCACAGGCCTCTGCGACAGTGGCAGCATGACCACGGGCACGACGGCCCCCGGGGCCATGCCGCTCGACGACTTTTGGCAGCTCATCGATGCCGCGCGCATGGAAGTCACGAAGGATTGGCCGTTTGCTGATGCCCTCGCCGACTTGTTGGCCGCCCGCTCCCGGCGGGAGATCGTCGCGTACGAGCGGACGTTCACGGAAGTGCAAGGGGCGCTGTACCGGTGGGATGTGTGGGCGGCGGCCTACCTGATCGGCGACGGGTGTTCCGACGACGCCTTCCTCGACTTCCGCGCTGGGGTGATCGCACTTGGACGCTCCTGGTACCACCGGGTCCTGGCCTCCCCGGACAGTCTTGCCCAGCACCCCGCGGATATGACTGGCACCCCTGAGAGACTGGAAGATCTCCTCTTCGACGAAGAAGCCAACCATGCGGCGGCGAAGGCTTTTCCCCGCGCCCCGGGTGACGAGGCCTGGAACGAAGTTGCTGTCGAGGACGACGAGGACGAGGACGAGAGTGAAGGCCGGCACAGGCTGGAAGCGGCAGAAGCTTTCGACTTCGACGACAACAACGAAATGCGCCGCAGGCTACCGGCCCTCAGCGCCCTTTTCCTGGCTGCAGAGGGCTGAGACCTCGAACGCATCGACGCTCACCACGCGAGGTGCCGGGGGCTGTGCCGTGACCGGGCTGTTGGACGTGCGCTTCTTCCTGGTACAGGCGCTGGCAATGCCGTAGCTGTCCCGGCAGCCCATGGGCACGATCTCCTCCCAGGGCTTCCAGGCGTTGACGCAGTCCTTGCTCCAGCGGTCGTCCAGGCAGGGCTTGTACTCGTGCGGGTACGAGGCGACCGGGCTGGTTGCAGTAATCAATGAGTGGCTGTGACCAGCGTGCTCACAGACGGCTTCGGGCGGCCGGTGTCGGCCCTACGCAGGCGTCAGCGATTGCCGCGGTGTCCCAGTAGAAAGGGCGGACTTCAGAGATCCGCCCCTCCTTGACCCTGATCGTCTGCAAGATCGGGAACGTGAGCTCGCGGCCGGTGGCACGAGCGCGACCACGGACCTGGGTGAGCACCACCGCAGTCTCGCCGGTGGCGAGGAACTCCTGCTCCACCATGTCGAACGATTTCCACACCTGGCTCATCGCAAGGAAGAACTTTTCCATGCCCTCGTGCCCACGCCAGGTTCCGCCATAGGGCAGAGCATCGGCTTGATGCAGCACGACATCAGGCGCGAAGAAGGGGGCAAGCAGGTCGAACGGAGCCTCGCCCGGGCCTCCGGCCGCCAGGTACTCCGCCTCGGCTGCATACATGCCAGTGAGGATGGTTACCGAGTCTGTCACGGATGGAATCGTCATGCCGCAAGTGTGATCGAACGAGTCGGACCACGCTGGCGGCAATCAGACACTGACCTGTGGACGCCCACCACCCCTCGGTCCGGCCGACCCGCCATGGCCCGACCAGTCGGGCCTCGCAGGCCAGGCGCACCGACTGAGGCAATCCCCCGTGAGAGTGACCCAGACCCAGTCGAACGAGTTTGAAGAACGGCCGCCACAGCCCGCACGCCCGATCACCACGATCAGAACATGCGTTCAAGAGCTTCTCCCGAAAGAGCCGTGACGGGACCGGATTCAGCGCGTTTCTAGAGCACCAGTGCCACCCAGAAGCCCAGATGGAGGACACCATGAATCCTGTACCTCCCCCCGTGCACCAGGATCGCGGATTCGAACGGCGGCGGCCCGTCGCGACCCTTCCCACCCCCGACATGCACCAGGTTGACACCTTCACCCGTCGCTCAGCACGACCGGATACGAGGTGGGCAGCATGAGCGAGCCCACCGATGCAGAAATCTCCGACAACCGTGTTCCGGGGCCGCGGCCCGCCCCCTTCCCCCTGCCCCCCGCGGCCGTGCCGTCCGGCCCGCAGGACGGCGACATGACCGAAGGCCTGGAGGAGGCGTACTGGTCGGTCCACGACGGTGCCGCTGCGAAGGCGACCGTCCGCCAGGTACTGGCCCGCCTGCCCAAGATCACGCGCCTGGTCGGACGGCTTGCCTGGCAGGCAGATCGTCCCGCCACCCTCACGGTCATCGTCTGCCAGTTGGCCTCGGCCGCTATGGCGTCCTTCGGCCTGATCGCCTCGGTCGGTGTACTCCAGCACCTGTTCGCCCAAGGCCCCACACCCGACCGCGTGCGAGCTGCCATCCCCCAGATCCTCTTGGTGGTCGGCTTCCTCGCCGCACGTGCGCTGCTGGAGGCCGCCGCCGGCGCCGCCCAAGCGCGCGTCACGCCCAAGATCCGCACCGCGCTTGAATGCGAATTCCTCCGGCTCACCGCGCATGTGCGCCTGGAGGCCGTCGAGGACGCCGAGTGGCACGACGAGGTGCACCGCGCCAACGACCGCGGCCTGTTCTACGCCCGGCAGATCGTCGGGCAGGTCGTCTCCCTCGCCTCCGCCGCCCTCGGGCTCATCGGCACCGCCGGCGTTCTCAGCGTCCTGCACCCGGTCCTTCTGCCGCTGCTCCTGTTGTCCGTCATCCCGGTGGGAGCGGCGGCAGTCCGCAGCGCGCGGGCCCGGTTCCACTCCTTCAAGCGCTGGAATGCGCTGCAGCGACGGGTCCGCGTCTTCTCGTGGCTGCTGCTCGACGTGGACGCGGCCGCCGAACTGCGCTCGGACACCGCTCAGGGCGCGCTCCTGGACGAGCACCGCCGGCTGACCACCAAGATCGCGGAGGAGGACACGCGCCTGGGCGTGCACTCCGCCATGCTCAACCTGGCCGGCCGGGCCGTGGGCGGTTTCGGCATCGGCATCACCTACACGGCGCTGGGTGCCATGCTGATCAGCGGGTGGCTGCCCCTGGCAGCCGGAGCCGGCGCCGTGCTCGCCATCCAGGCCGGCCGGACCTCGCTGACCCGGCTCGTCGAGGTCGCCCATCTCGTCTACGAGCACGCCTTGTGGGTTGACGACCTCCTCGCCGTACAGCAACGCTGTCGCCAGCTCCTCCCGCACGAAGCCGAGTTGAAGGCGCCGGGGCGCGTGGAGACGATTGCCTTGCAGGACGTGCACTTCACCTATCCCGGCAAGAGCACTCCGGCCCTGGACGGGATCACCCTGACCCTCTCCGCCGGGGAGACGGTGGCGTTCGTCGGTCTCAACGGCTCGGGGAAGAGCACCTGCGCCAAGCTCCTGGCGGGCCTGTACGAGGCTCAGCAGGGCAGTGTGTGCTGGGACGGCGTCGACGTGCGCGAGATGGACGCCCAGTCGGTGCACCGACAGGTCGCCTGCGTACTGCAGGACCCGGCGCACTTCCCTTTCAGTGCCTTGTCGAACATCACCATCTCCACCGGCAGCCTCGTGGAAGCCGATCCGCAGCGTGCGATGGACGCCGCTCGAGCCTCGGGTGCCGACGGTGTCATCGCTGGTCTGCCCCGGCAGTGGGAGACGCTGCTGTCCAAGCGGTTCAAGGGCGGCCAGCAGCTGTCGGGCGGCCAGTGGGCGAAGGTCGCGGTGGGGCGCGGCTTGTACAAGAAGGCGCCCCTGCTGCTCCTGGACGAGCCGACGGCGAGCATGGACCCGCCGTCCGAACACGCCGTCTACGAGGCAGTGTTGCGCGGCCGACTCCGCGAGGACCAGATCACGGTGCTGATCTCCCACCGGCTGGCCAGCGTTGTCGACTGCGACAGGATCTACGTATTTGACGGCGGCCGCATCGTCGAGTCTGGACCCCACGACGAACTCATGGCCCTGGGCAGGGACTACGCCGCCATGTTCACCCTGCAGGCCGGCGGCTACCAGCCTCGCGTCGCGGCCGCCGCTGCTGAGGAGGTGGGGAAGTGATCCCCGCCGTCCACTCGCACGCCGGACCCGCTGGAGCCCACGTTCCAACGCCGAGAGATGCTGCCCGAGACAGCGACGGCCGCCGGTGGTTCGTGAAGGCCTACCCGACGAGCGCCGACCTGGGAGGGGAGCCACAGGCACCGGCGCCGCGCGACTTCGCACGGTCCGGTGGGGTCCCGGTGCCGGCCGTGCGGCGGACCCTGGCAGGCGATCTCATCGCGACCGTCGGCGGGATGGCGGTGTCCGTCGCGGCGTACGTCGAGGGCGCGGAAACGGCGGAAGGGGGCCTGTCCGGGAACCGGTGGGCCGCGATGGGCGAGGTGGTCGGCCGCCTGCACCGGACTCTGGCCCGCCACCCGGCCGGTCCGTCGCGCCGCGTCCCGGCCCATGAGATCTGCGACGTCAAGCGGGCTCGACGAGCGACGGTCACCCCGGCAGTCGAGGCGTACGGGCGAACCCGCCACTCGGCCATGAGCGTGCTGTATGAGCGCCTGGAGGAAGCCGGGGTGGTGCTCCATGACCTCCTGCACTGACTCCGCCTCCCCCTCGCCCGGCGCCCGGTTCTCGCTGTGGCGACACCGCAACTTCCGGCGGTACTTGACCGGTCAGGCAGCCAGCGTGGCCGGCAGCTCGATCAGCGCCATGGTGGTCCCCGTGCTGGCCGTGATCGAACTGGATGCCACCACGGGAGAGGTCGCCTGGCTCACGTTCCTGGGCCAACTGCCGCCCGCGATGCTCGCCTTGCACGCCGGGGCACTCGCCGATCGTCACTCCAAGCGGAGGCAGATGATCATCGGTGACCTGGTCGGCGCCGCCGCGGTAGTCACCGTGCCGGTGGCGGCCGCACTGGGAACGCTGACCCTGTCCCAGCTCATGGTGGTCGCGGTGGTGCAGGGCGCGGCGAGCGTGCTGCACGACGCGGCGGCGATCAGTCTCCTGCCCAGCCTGGTCGACCGTTCCCTGATCCAGCGCAGCAACAGCCGCATCGGAGCACTGTTCGCCGTCGCCGCCACCGGCGGCAGCAACCTCGGCGCCGGCCTGACCGCTCTCCTCGGCCCGGCCCGGGCCCTGCTCGGTGACGTCGGGTCCTATCTCATCAGCGCCTGGTGCACCGCCCGTATCAAGGCCCCCGAGTCGGCCCGGGCACCAGCTGATGAGCGCCGCCTCCACACGGAGATCGGCGAAGGCATGCGGTATGTGTACCGCGACCACCGGCTGCGCACGCTCACTCTGGTGAACGCGACGACGTCGTTCGGCCTGGCGCTGCTCAATACGCTCTGGGCGCTCTACTTGCTGCGCGCCCTCTCGATGAGCGCGACGGCCTTCGGCGTGGTGCTGGGGCTCGGAACCCTGGGCGCAGCGGCCGGCGCTCTGAGCGCCCCGAAACTCGCGCGGCGATACGGGCCCGGTCCGATGATGCTCACCGCACTCGCGATCACGCCGCTCACACAGATCCCACTGCTGGTTTCCTCACCGGGCCTTGTCTGGCAGGCAGCGATCGGTGCCGCGCTGTTTCTCCAACTGGCGTGCGCCGGCGCTGCGGGCACCACCCAGCGATCCATTCGCCAGGTCGTCACCGCCGCTCACATACAGGCCCGTATGCAGGCCGTGAGCACCTGGCTGACCGCCGGCTCGAGGCCTGTGGCCGCGTTGCTCGCCGGCGGGCTCGGAACCTGGATCGGCGTGCGCCCCACTCTGATCGGCGGTACCTGTCTGCTCGTCGTCCCCTTCGTGGTCCTCTATTGCTCTCCGCTGCGTTCCTTGAGGCAGATGCCCGACTCACCCCCCGCCCCTTCCTACCCAGGAGAAGTCCTCGTGCAGCGACCCGTCTCGTCTCAACCGACCGGCCCCACCGTGCCCGGCCCCGCACCCACACGCGAGATCCGGCACGACCGCCCGGTGGACGGAGGTGCACGGTGAGCGCGGAGCTGAACGTGATCGGCGCATCCGCGGGCGGCCAGGGGCACGCCCTCGCGCCGTTCAGCACGATGGGGCTCATCTTCGACGGCGGCCGGCTCACCGATGTGCAGATCCAGGGCATCGTCCTGCACCCGGCCGAACACGACGACGTCCGCGCTCTGCACTTTGAGGGGTGGGAACCGCTCAGGCCGCCCCGGGACTTCGCGTGCTTGCAAGCAGTGATGGAGGCCCGCCGCACCGGCGCGGCCCTGTACTTCGACACGTGGGACCGGGGGCAGGAATGAGCATCGTCTTGATGTCCGACCGGCGGGTGGCCGCGATCCCACTCCAGGAGTGCGGTGAGCGCCTCGTCGATGTCCGCGCGCAAGGGATCCCGGTCGATTTCCGCAAGCAGGATGAGGGCGGAGCCTTCGCGCATCTGCGCCAAGGGCTCCTCACCCGGCTCCTGCACGCTCAGTCGCTCCTGCCCTGCGGGGTGCGGCTGCTGTTCGTTGAGGGGTACCGGCCGCCTGCCTTGCAACGGCGCTACTTCGAGGAGTACGCCGACGAACTGGCCGAGTCCCATCCCAACTGGCCGGTCGCCCGGATCCGCGAGGCGGCAAGCCGCTACGTCTCGCCCGCGGAGATCGCACCGCACAGCGCTGGCGCGGCCGTCGACGTGACTCTCATCGACCACCTGGGGCTCGAGGTGGACATGGGCACACGGATGAACGCGAGCCCCGAGGAGAGCGACGGCGCCTGCTACACCGACGCCCCCGCCATCACCTCGCAGGCCAGGACGAACCGGGCCACGCTCGGCCGTGCGCTGTCTGCGGCGGGGCTGGTCAACTACCCCACCGAGTGGTGGCACTGGAGCTACGGCGACCGGTACTGGGCCCTGTCCACCGGGCAGTCCGCCGCGCTCTACGGGCCGGTCGAGCTGCCGTAGGCCCACCACAACGACACCCTCCCCCACTCCCGCGCCGAGCCTATCGACGACTTCCGGTGTGGAACGCGGTCGGGACGCCGTTCACCATCCACTGACGAGGAGCAATCTGTGGGATACACCCTGACCGACTGGTCCCAGCACTACGCCGAGGGCCGCGGGTTCCGGCCGCTCGGGGACGAGGAGAAGAGCCTGCTCGTCGAGCACGTCCCGGCGCCCGAGGACGGGCGGGCCCTCGACGTCGGCTGCGGCACCGGGGCGCTCGCCGCATTCCTGACCGGGCTGGGCTACACCGTCGACGCCGCAGACTTCGCCGACGGCGCGCTGGCCCGCGCCCGCGAGCAGCACGAGGGCGCCGAGGGCGTGCGGTGGCTGTGTCTGGACATCGAGCACGACGACCCGGCCGAACTGCACGACGACGGCTACGACCTGATCACCCTGCGGCTCGCCATCGCCTTTCTGCGTGACCGGTCGCGTGTGATGCGCAGCCTGGGCGCCCGACTGCGCGACGGCGGTGCGCTGGTCGTCATCACTCCCGTCGTGGCCGACACGCCGGAGGAGCAGCGGCACATCGCCCTGGCCGAGGACGAGATCGGCCTGCTGATCGAAGGCTTCGAGCAGGCGGAGCGGCTCGACGCCGCCGGCCTGGCGGTGCTCGTACTGCGCGGCCCGCGCCCGAGTGGGTCGTTCACCTCGGTGGAGAAGAGCCGGCCCGACCCACAGGCGGTGTTCGGTGCGTGCGTGGTGGTCACGGACGACTGCGGGCGAGTGCTGCTGGGCCGCTCCCGGCGCGGCATGTGGGAGTTGCCCGGCGGGCGGATCGAGACCGGCGAGTCCGCCCCGGCTGCGGCAGTCCGCGAACTGAGAGAGGAAACCGGCCTGACCGCCCGCCTGGAGGATGCGTATCTGCTGACGATCGTCCACGACGACCGGGCGGATGTCCGCCGCATCTCTGCTGTGATCCGCGTGACCGCCTGGAGCGGCACTTTGGCCCTTCCCGAGCCGCACCGATTCCTGCGTTGGGAGTGGCACGACCTGCACTCCGTAGCCGCGCTCGGCGCCATCTTCGCTCCATCCGCGCAGGCCCTGGACACGGTGTGGCCGGGCGTGCTGCCCGGCCTGCCGCCCACCCGCTCATACCCGCACGCCGTCGACCACTCGCCCGTGCCCGGGGAGCCGGAGCAGGCCGTCCGGCTGCGCCACCAGATGGCTGCCGCCGTCATCGCGGGTGGCTGGGCGCCCTCCGCAGCTGTTCAGGAAGCGCTCCGCACAGTGCCCAGGCACCGGTACGCGCCGGAGAAGGACTTCAAGTCCGCCTACGACGACAACTTGGCCATCGTCACCCGCCGCGATGGCTCCGGAAAGGCCACCAGCTCGGTGTCCGCCTCGTGGCTGCAGGCCGACATGGTCGAAAGCCTCGAGCTGAAACCCGGCATGCGCGTGTTCGAGGCCGGATCGGGCGGCTACAACGCCGAACTGCTCGCCCACGTCGTCGGCCCCGACGGGCGGGTCGTCACCGTCGACATCGACCGCTACGTCGTGCGCCGCACCCGGCGTTTCACGGCGGAGGCCGGCAGCGGGCGCGTCCTCGCCCTCCACGGCGACGGTGCGCTCGGCGCACCCGGCCACGTGCCCGGCGGCGGGTTCGACGCGAGCGTGATCACCCACAACGTCTGGGACATCTCCCCCGCCTGGCGCCAGCAGCTCGCCGAAGGCGGCCGCCTGGTGTTGCCCCTGGAGGTCCATGGCTATACCCGGGCGATCGTGCTTCAGCGGCAGGGGGATGTCCTGCACGCGCGGGGTTGGACCTTCTGCGGATTCGTCCGCGACCTCGGTGAGAACGGCCGCACCACCCCGATTGTTGATCTCGCCGCCGCGCAGCTGCAGCTGCGCTTCGAGGACGGGCAGCCCGCCGACACCACAGACCTCGACGACGCACTGCGCGGTCCCCGGCACGAGGTGTCCACCGGAGTGACCGTCGCAGGCAACGAGTCCTTCGAGACCCTGCAGCTCTACCTCGCCACGACCCTGCCCTCCTTCTGCCGCCTCGCGCTCGACCGGGAGAAGGACACCGGGCTCGCCGCCGTTCCCCGCGGCGCCGACGCGGCCGCCGTCCTCGGCGACGCCTCGATGGCCTACCTCACCCACGTCCCGGTCCAGGCCGGCGAGACCCCCGCCGAGCGTCGCGCCGAGTTCGTCGCCCACGCCTTCGGCGAGCAGGCCTCCGCACTCGCTGAGCAACTCACCTCCGCCGTCCGCTCCTGGGACCGGCACGCCCGCGGGCGGGGCTATCCCAAGTTGGCCGTCTACCCCGCCGGTACGGCAGACGACGAGCTCCCCGCCGGTCACGTCCTGGACAAGCGGCACACCCGCCTCGTCTTCACATGGCCCGACACCTCCTGACACCCGGGAGTGCCTTGTCGACGACGGCCGAAGCCGGCCGGCACACCGGCGCGACCGAGCACAGGACACCGCCCATCTCTACTGCCGTTGCCGTGAGAAAGGCCCCCACCAGATTCCGGCGTTCAGGACGAACAGGAGACGGATGGACTCACCGCTCCTTGGACGGGAACCGTGGCGTCACCGGGTGTATGCAGGTCGTATGTGCTCTGGTGGAATTTCTGGACATCACCGCCGGTCTCAGGGCCCGTACGATGTTCGGCTGGCCGTGCCCATCGCCCTGATCGTGGTCGTCACCGTGGTGGACATCCTGGCCCCTCCTGAAGTTCACCTTGGCCCGTTCCTGGTCGCGGCTCCCGCTATCACCGCGTCCTTCGCAGGTCCTCGCACGACGGGCATCATCGGTGCGCTCGCAGTGCTCGCCCAAACGGTGGTCGCCGTGACACGCACCAGCCTGACCGACCTCAACCACACCCTTCAGGTCGTCGCCCTGATCCTCATCTCGGTACTGGTCGCCTTTCTGGCGCGTCTGCGTGAGCGGCACGAACAGCAGCTGACCCAGTTGCGCTCAGTGGCCCAGGCCGCCCAGCAAGTGGTTCTGCGACCGCTTCCACGCCGGATCGGGCCGCTTCGGCTCGCCGCCGTCTACCTGGCGGCAGAAGCCGAGGCACAGATCGGCGGAGATCTGTACGCAGCGGCGCGCACGACTGGGGGGACCCGGTTCATCATCGGTGACGTGCGGGGCAAGGGCCTGGAGGCGATCGGCGAGGCCGCCCGGCTTCTCGGGGCCTTCCGGGCCGCGGCACATTGGCAGCCAGACCTGCCCACACTGGTCACCTATCTTGAGGCAACCGTCTCCTCGGACCTGGACACGCCCGGTGCCTGGAACACCCACGCGGAGAGTGACAACGAGGCTTTCACCACCGCAGCCGTTCTCGACATCCAGGACCACTCGCCGACTCTCACGATGATCAACTGTGGGCACCCGCCGCCACTGCTCCTCAGGGGCGGCCAGGTCTTCGAACTGCAAGTGCGTCAGCAGGCCCCACCCCTGGGACTCACAGGGTTCATGACGTCCGCCTTCACCGCGGAGGCCTTCACCTTTCACACCGGCGACCTCGTCCTGCTCTACACGGACGGTGTCATCGAAGCCCGGGACAGACACGGCATCTTCTACCCCCTGACCGAGCGGGTCGCCGCATGGTCCGGCCATGGACCCGAGGCGCTCCTCCGCTACATGCGCGACGACCTGCGCAAACATGCCGGCGGCCATCTCGGAGACGATGCCGCCCTGGTAGCAATCGAACGCGTGAGCCACACAGTCAGCCATCATCCCGTTCCCCGCAACGTCGGACCGCCGCCGAGCGAGAACCGGTAGCCGATGGAGGAAGGGCATCTGCCAGGCACTGCCGCCTGCAGCTCACCCGGCGCAAGACCATAAGGGCGGCACATTCCCAAAAGGTGGATCCGGTCCAGGGGTACCGCGGATCTCAGCCGAACCGCATTCACTAGCGCCGTGCACATTGGCGAGAGATCCACTACCTCACAGGACATGGCCGCGCGACAGTAGAAGGAGAGACCACCGCTACGAAGGGTTTTGATCATGGCGGCAGAGACGGATGACGCGGGTGCCATCCGCCATGTGATCGAGCGACTCGCGCGGTCGCGCCCCGATCTGGACTCACGCTTGGTGCGACGCTCGGTGGAAACGGCGTATGACGAATTCCGCTACGCGCGAGTGCGTAACTACCTACCGGTCCTCATGGAACGCAGGGCAAAGGATCTACTCCCCCATGCCGAAGACCGTTGAGCCGGTCCGGGTCCGAACGGGCATGGTCCTCACCAGCCAATAGGTCCGGAGAGAGACCAGCAGCGGCGGTGGCCCGCCCGGGACCTCTCTGCGACTCCGGGCAATGCCGTCTGGACCGGCTGATCCAGACCGCTGCCAGTGCGCCTCCGCCCCCGCGGCTGACGCGTGGCTCGGGCGCCCCCGGGTGCGGGCGATACAGCAGCCGCCTCACCAGCACTCACGCGCAGAACCCACGCGACCCCCAAGGACCGCGGCCGACATGAGCAAACGATCAGGATGACGGGCAGCTTCCGCGACTGGCCGACCGGTCGCGGGGACAGGCTTCGGCGAAGGACTTCAGGTCGCGCAGCCAGGCTTCGAGGCCCTCGCGGAGGATCTTGGTCGCGGTGGGAACGTCCGCTTCGACCTGGGCGCCGGTGTGGGTCTCCTCGGTGCTCACGCGGACGCCGCCCTTGACCTTGGTGAAGTTCCGTACATGGACGCCGTCGATGCGCAGTCCTTCGCCGGTCGCGGGGCCGGTCCAGCGGATGCACGAGTTGTGCTTGATCTGCTGGACGGTCGAGGTGATCTCCAGGCTGGTGGCGGGAGTGAAGGGGGTGGGGGCACCGGGGTCGTCCACCGGAATGCCGAACCCTTGCGGAAGAAACCGTGGTCGAGGCGTTCCAAGGTTTCGACGAGAGTCTGCCGGGAGGGCCAGCGCTCCACGTCGGTCTGCGGCTTCCAGACGGTGCGCAGCGGGGCGTTGATCACGATCTCGGTCCGTGCGGACGACAGCGTCGGGGTCGACGCCCTTCCCGCGGCAGGTGAGGGACTGGCGAGAGCCACACCTGCGCGGTCGTCGTGGTCCACGCCGATCTCGTCGGCGATGACTGCGCTGAGGCCGTCGGTGTGCCGGGTCCACATGCGTTCGGCGTACGCGCGGAGCGCCTCCATCCTCGGAGGGGCTCCTCATCGTGTTCGCGTGAGCGTGGGCGACCGGAAGCAGGCGCGGTGTGCGGCCTGCGATCAGGGGCGGCGGTCCGCAAGGACGCAGAACTCGTTCCCCTCCGGGTCGGCAAGTGTCACCCAGCTCTCATCGCCCGATTGGCCGACGACGGCGTGCCGAGCACCCAGGTCGAGCAGGCGACGGACCTCTTCGTCCTGCTCCCTGTCGGTTGGGGTGACGTCGAGGTGGAGCCTGTTCTTGACGACCTTGCCCTCGGGCACGTGCGCGAATGTCAACGTCGGTGGCACTGGGCCAAGGTGGTTCTTGCCTTCAGGCGCCGCAGGGGAGCCAATTGTGACAACTCCGTCGTCTTCGTCTTGCACCTCGTAGTCAAGGACCGAGCACCAGAACCGGGCGAGACCGTTGGGATCGGCACAGTCGATCGCAAGCTCGGTGAACTTACTGGTCATGTCAGAACTCCCAGTCACGTAGCGGGTCCGCCGAAGGCCACACGCTAACCCCAGTGTTCGACCCGTGCGAGGCTTGCCGAACGCACCGATCATGCCGTCAGCTCGGTTGTGGAGGCAGTGGTCCAGCTACCAGGCTGCCCGGCGGGTGACCGCGCAGGAGCAAAGTCCCCCATGGTCGCGACAAGTCCCTTCCCCTCGTCGCCGTAAGGGAACGGGCGGGCCGGGGACGCGGGTGAAGCGGCCCACGATCTGGGCACCCCGGTGCCGGCCAGGAGCTCGCTTGCTTCAAGGCGGCCGATGCCCACGTAGACAAACGTCGCGGGGATGCCTTCCAGGACCCGGCGGAGGAGCACCCCAAGGCCTCAAGGCCCGGGGTGCTCCTCCGCTGTCGCGGTCCGCGTGACGCGCCGCTCCGTGAGCATGCGGTCAGCTCGCGGTCGTCGATCCGCGCTTGCTTTCGGGCACAGCCACCGTCGGCGTCGAAGGATGTCGCCCCACCGCACGGCTTCGCACGGCCAGTTGAACGGCGACCATGACCACGCCGGCCACGATCGCGCTGTGCCACAGCAGCGCGTCCAGCCGGCCTGCCGACAGATACGCACCCGCGGCCACGGCGGCCAGAGCGCACACGCCCCGGTCCACGATGCTCTCGACCGAGAGGAGCGTGGCACGAGGGGCGTGCACGGGGATGGCATCGTTGACCAGCTTCCGCTGGATCGGGTAGGCGAAGCCGGTGACCGCGGCGAACAGGCACAGCAGTGCGACCACGGTCCAGGGCCCGCCGAGGGTGATGCCCGCCAGTGTGCCCGCCAGCGCGAGGCTGAGCAGTGACACCAAGGCCACCGGTGACAGCCGACGGCCGAGCCACTGGGGACGTGCAGAGGCCACGGCCTCCGCCACGGTCATGGCCGCCAGCACACTGCCGTGCGAGGTTTCGCCGATGCCGTGGGCCAGCAGCATGGGCTGGAAGAGGTTGACCTGGCAGATGCGGGAGAGGGTGAACACGACCACGCCCTGCGCCATGACCAGGGCAAGCCAGGGTGTGGCCCACACACAGCGCAGCGCGGCGCCCGCATCGTGCAGGAACGCGCCACGTTTACGCTTCGTCCCGCCTCTCCCGGGCACCTGACCCGACCGGCCGTCCCCGCGGGGCGGGGCAAGCCGCGGCAGCGCGAGGGCACAGGCCAGGGAGCCCGCGGCGCTCGCGGCGCTCAGCACGTACGGCGCCGCGTGAGCAACGGCCATGAGTGGGCCGACCAGCGGCCAGCACATCACCTTCGCGGCCAGACCGAGTGCGCGGGCCGTGCCCTCTGCCTTCAGATAGTGCTCGCCGGCTCCCTCGGCCCGCAGACCGTCGTACAGGTAGGCGCTGGCTGCGCCCGATGTCAGGGAACGGCCCGCGGCGATGGCCAGGAAGTGGACGAGGAAGCCCGTGTACGAAGGGGTGAGCACCGGGGCGAGGTTCGCGGCGGTCATCACGATCGCCCCGGCCCGCAGGCAGTTGCGTGCGCCGATGCGGTCGGCCACCATCCCGGTCGGGATCTCGAACAGGCAGAACGCGATGTAGTAGATGCTCTGGATGCCGAAGATCTGCCCGTCCGACAGGCCCGCCTGCCGTTGGTAGGCGTAGAACACGGGCATCCACCACAGCAGGTTGAACAGCAGCTGGAAGCCGTTGTTCAGCCGGATGATCCGGCGTGCCGCAGGGGCCAGCTGCGGGCCCGCCGGACGCGGCCGGGTGGTGAACCGCGGCCGGGGAAGCCGGCGGATCACAGCGCGTAGGGGCGGATCTGAACCAGCCGGAAGTCTCCCCGGTCGGTCATCAGCCATTCGATGTCGAGCGGGTTGTCCACGTCGCCGTCGCCGAAGTGGGACTGCAGCAGCCGGCCGGTGAGGGCCAGATCCATCAGCCGGCCCCTGGTCGCGGCGGACAGGTCCTCGCCGGACGAGCCGACCGCCACCGTACGGCCGCCGCCTTCGACCGTGTTGTACAGGTACTGCTGCGGCAAGGTCGTCCCCTCCACCACCATCTCGGGGGAACCCGGCGAGCAGTTGAGGTAGACGTTGCGGAAGTCCTCGCGCTTCGTCGGGTTGCAGGTCACCAGTACGCCTCCGAGATCCGCGGGAACGTACTGCTGAATGATCACCCCCATGTAGGTGTCGTCCAGGGAGATGCCGACCTGATGGCGCAGGCGCACGCTGCGCGGCGACAGCAGGGATGCCCACACCTGGCGCACCGCGTCGAGGAGTTCTTCGGCACCACGGACGGTGGTGACCGAGTCGTAGACCCCGGCCGCGGAGAACCCGGGAAGGTCTTCGGCATTGGACGACGAGCGCACCACCAGACGGCTTCCGGCGGCGAGCGGGGCGGGGAACGCCTGGGTGATCTGCCGGGTCACCTCATCCGGCATCGGGGTGTTGCGGACGAGGTGTTGCAGGTGCAGGCACAGCGAGTCCAGTACCTCGACCGCGTCGAGTTCGAGCGCCATCTTGAGCTTTCCTATGCCCTGTTGCAGCGTCGGCGCGGAGGTGAGGAAGCGGTGCTGCAGGGCGAACGGCAGGGCGACTCCGTCGGGAGCCGCGACGGTACGTGCCGCGAACTCGGCCGCCGCCCCCCGCAGCCCGGCGGGGGTGGTGTCCGTGACGCCCAGGCGCGCAGCGAGGTGGCCGTACAGATCCGTGCGGGGCGGCCTCGGCTGCCCGTAGAACGTGGTGAGATCGGCGGTGCGGCTGTCGAGGACATGGTGCAGCTCTCCGAGGTTGGCCGCCTTGGTGCCGTAGCGGTCCCGGTCCGCGCGGCGCAGCCGGTGCAGGGACAGAGCCGGCGCGTCCTGGAGCAGCGGCGGTTCCATCCTGATCCGCTGCTGGTGCCACGTCGGCGCTTGGAGGGCCGGGGTGTTCGCCAGCGGTACGAGGGTGATCTCGTCGTCCCGCACCCGGTAGCGGACCCACGCGCCGTTCAGGTCGTCCTTCTCGACGATCTGTTCCAGATCGCGGACGATCGCATTGGGAATGCCCCACCCGGAGGCGAGGACGTTCGTGTGCGAGAGCGGGGTGGTGGGTGCGGTGTTGATGAATCCGGCGACGCGCGGCACCTCGTCCGGCAGGCAGGCCATGGCCACGATGTCCGACCAGCCGAGCCCGTCGGCGGCTGCCTCGTACTCCTCGGCCGTCCGGAAGTAGTGCAGTCGGCCGATGGCCTCGGCGACGTTGAGTGGTGTCCGTGTCCGGTTGCCGAAGAGTTCGTGGCTGAGTATCCGCGGCACCCGGACTTCGCTGATCGCGGCGAGTTCCTGTTCCTGTCCGTGATTCGCCGGCTTCAGCAGCAGGGGCAGCCGGCCGTCGACGCGGCTGCGGACGAAGGCGTAGAACGCGGCGAGCAGGGCGCCGTGCATGGTGTCGGCCTCGGTCGTCTCCAGGACGAGGAACGGCCGCTCGCGTCCGTCGGAGTCCTCTTCGGTGTGCAGGGAGAGCACACCGAGCAGGAAGCGACGCCCGGGATCCATGTACACCGAGGCGTTGAAGGCATCCAGGTCGGCGTCCAGTGCCTCCAGCTCCATGCCGAGGATGCGGGTGGCCACGTAGTTGACGTGGAAGGGATGGACGGCCGTGTCGAGCAGATGCCAGGTGTCCTCCTCGCGGTCGACGACGACCTTCAGATAGGGGTGGCCGGCCAGCACGCCGGAGAGTGTGCGGAACAACGGCAGCGACAGATTGGCACCGACGACCGTGCGGTCCACGGCAGGGTCCGGCGCGCCCGGGGGACGGAGGGAGGTCGTCATGAGAGGGCCTCCTCGCGCGAAGCCGGGGGAAGGACGCGTGGCAGGAGATCGACCACGGTCCCGAGGTCACGGACGGCGGTCTGCGGGTCGACGGCGGAGAGCCGGCAGAGGGCGGCCATGGTGTTCGCGCCGGCGGCCGGGTCGTAGACCGGCACCAAAGCGCCGTCGGGCAGCGAACTCTCGGCCACCACCGACAGTCGGCTGCCGTCGCTGACCGGGACGGCTTCCGTCACCGTCGGGAAGTCCCAGACGCGCCGGTCCGGCCAGGCGTCACCCGCGCCGTCGACCGCCAGTACGACGAGTGACCCCGCCGCGCCTCGCGCCTCTCCGGGCGTACGGGCTCGCGTCGGCCAGGTAACCGGGCGTCCCAGAAGGTGGTCGACGAGCATTCCGATGAGGTCCAGGCCGAAGACCTCCTCGATCTGCGGAACCGTCATCGCGCCGCCGAACCGGGCCGCGGTCTCGATCACCCACATACGGCCTTCGGCACCGAGCTTGATCTCGGTGTGCGTTCCGCAGTTCGCGAGGCCCAGCGCGTCGACGGCATCCCGCGCCAGGGCCACAACGCGTTCCTGGGCGTCGTGCGGCAGGGGGGCGGGCGTGATGCCGGCGCGCTCGGTGAACGGCTCCACCGTCGGCATGCGCCCGCTGAGGCAGACGGGGCGGAAGTCACCGTCGACGACGACTCCTTCGACGCTGACGTAGTCGCCCCACCCCGGCTGGTCGAACCAGTCCTCGGCCGATCCCGCCACGATCTGCTCGACCACGAAGTCCGCGTCGGCGTCGGCCACGTGGAGTTCGGCGTACCCCAGTTGCGCGGATTCGGCCATCACTTCCCGGGACCGCTCCCAGGCCGCCGCCACCTCCTGCGGGGAACGGATGATCTGGTGTGCGGTGGAACCGGCGCTCCAGGCCGCCTTCAGCAGCAGGGGTAAGGGAAGGTCCGCGGCCGCGTCGTGCAGGTCCTGCTCCGAGGCGACGGGGCGGAACCGGGGCTGGGATATGCCGTGTTCCTGCCAGGTGCGCCGCATCATCCGCTTGTCGCGGGCGAGGGCGCTTGAGCTGCCGGGTCCCGCGAGGCCAAGTTTCTCGCAGGCCTCGGCCACGGCCACGACGGCGTACTCGGAGAACGTGACGACCGCGTCCGCACCCACGACCTGCCCCCGGGCGACGATCAGGGACACCAGGTCGCGCCGCTCGGACTCGGTGGGAACCAGGATCGAGGCGCACAGGCGCTCAGCGGTCGCGGCCGCGCCAGGAGGAAGGTCGCTGAGCGCCAGCAGGTGCACTGACGACTTCGCGGCGACTCGTGTCAGGGCGTAGCCGAGGGGCGGACCGCCCTTGGCATGCACGAACAGCACCTTACTCATAGAAACCCATCTCCTTCGGACACTGATGGCTCGTCAGAATGACGGAGGGTGAGCCATGACGGGTGCCCTCCACCCGCTCAAGCAAATCAGCCGACAGGCACCCGAATCACCGCACTGGGCAGCGGGCGATCAGGCAAATGCCAGAGACGCGGAAGCCGTTGGACCAGCGCGAAGGCTCCGTGATGACGTATGGCGGAAGCGATGGCCGAGCATCACGACCGGAACCGTCCAGGTCGGCCGACAACCGAGCAAGCGCGGGGACCGAGCGGGATACGCATCGCGACGCCACACCTCGCAATACGGTTGAAACTTGACGGAAAGGTCGTCGTGGACGAGACCACTCTCAAAGCGCTGCTCGAGCGCCTGCCCGTGTACTGGTGGGAGACCGACGGGCAGTTGCGCGTCGTCGACAGCGGCGGCGGCGCCTTCGGCGGCTTAGCGGCGCCACAGCAATTCCTCGAAACCCTGCGACAGGAGTTCGCGGCGTCCTGGCACTCCCCCGAAGTCACCGACTGGCAGGCGCGGTTCGACGGACGGGTCTTCGATGTGAGCTGGCCCCTCGAGCATGTGCCGTACGACGGCCGGGCCCGCGGACTGGCCGTGGAGGCCGGCGCCAGGACCGCCTCGGCGCGCAGGTACGACGCGTTCGCGGACCTCGCCCCCGCCGCGGCCTTCATCCGGGACGAGGACGGGCGCTACCTGTGGACGAACCACGCCTATGCGCACCTCTACGGCACCACGCCGGACAACATCATCGGAAAGCACGTGCAGGACTTCGACTCCCTCGCCGACGCCGCACAGTTCCTCGCGCTCGACCGGGAGATCCTCTCCCACGGCAAGGCGGTGCGGCACACCCTCACCTACCATCGCGCCGACGGCACCACCGCCTACGCGGCGGGCCACCGGTTTCCCGTCCTGGAGGGCTCACAGACCTGTGTGGCGGGGATCTACGTGGACATCACCGACTACACGCGCGAACTGGATCAACGCCGGGAGGCCGAGGAAAGCCTGCACGCGCTCCGCGACCACAGCGGGCTTCCCTGCGCCCTGATCTCGGCGGGCGGACGGATCCGGTATGCGAGCGCCGCGGCCGCCGAACTCCTGCAGACCCGGCCCTTGGATCTCGTCGGCCGCCGCGCCCACACCGTGCTGGCTCCGGCGCCCGGACTCGACCTGCTGCACCGAAGATGGAACGACCTGATTGCCCGCCGCAGCAGGAGAGTCGAGATATCCGCGGTGCTGGTCGACGCCCGCGGCCTTCAACGCCGGGTCCGGCTGCATCTGACGACAGTGGGCCGGACCTCGACCCGCGCGGCGGAGGTCTGGGCGGTCGTCACCCATCAAGGGCTCGCCCACGAGGCACATCCTCCACTCACGGCCAGCCAGATCCGCATCCTGTCCCTGCTGGCCGTGGGCCGCAGCAACGGGGAGATAGCCGCCTCCCTGCACCTGTCCAGGCAGACCGTCGACTACCACCTCAGCCGATTACGCGATCTGCTGGGCGCCGCGACCAGACCCGCACTGGTCGCCCGGGCGTACGTCCTCGGCATCCTCGCTCCCCAGACGTGGCCACCGCGTTCCGCCACGGCCACCCACCCGCTCAGCTCCACCTGACAGGAACGGCCGGGGCTGCGGCGAAGCCGGCACGACTCACCCTGAGAGGCGCCACCGCCGTGCGGTGACACTGCCGGCCTCGGCCGGCGGGAACCGTGTCCGGTCAACGCCCGGCTCGTGCAGGCCGATGAGGACATGGCGCAACGTCATTCACCGCTTCAGCGCTTCAGCGCTTCACCGCTTCACCGAGGCCGAGAGCCCACCGTGACCGCGGCGTTGCCCGCCCACCAGCCTCAGCTCCATCAGCGACCTGACCGGCGGTCGGCGCCCAGGACGGCGTCAGTGAGCTGGACCGGCCGCGTCCCCACGCCGGGTCGGACAGGCAAAGAACTCGCCTCCGAGGTAGGGCAGTTCAGCGAACACATCCCACCCGGCGTATCGATGCAGCAGTCCCCCGGCCTTCGCGCTGATCATGTACTCCTTGGCCGGAGCACATGATCAGGCGAAGGCCCCCCTCATACGCTGGACGCCGGATGATCACGTCCGAGGGATCATCAGAACCCCTGAGGTCAAAGATCAAGCCGATGGTCGCACCCGTCGTCCTCCGGTGCCGGGGCGTCGACATCGGTACTGCACCGGAGGTCGCCGCCCGGGGCACGGCCTCCCCCAACCGCCGCCCGGAGCGCCGCGGCGTACGGCTCCGCCTCGCGCTCAGCGACCGGTCCAGCTCTTGCCCCTCGGAGGGCCGGCGAGGAGGACTCCGGTCGATGGGCCGACGTGCCGTGTTGAGCTGCGTCACCGTGCCAGCGCCGAGCTCCCGGGCAGGACCGGTCATGCCAGGGCCCTCCTCACGGAGCAGCATTGCACAATGCAAAGGGGAGTTCCAGGGTTCGGGTTCGCTCGGCGCATGCGTCGCCGCATCGTCCCGGAATGTCCTACTTGGGGGTCACCGCGGCTTCGACTTCCTGGAACGTCGCGCTGTCGACGAGTCCCGTGTCCTCCAGGACCTCGAGGTGGTCCAGGACGGTCTGATTGGCCTGGCGGGCGTGGCGGCGGATGAGGTCGTTCTGGGTGGCCGCCCTGACTTCGGCGATCGTGGCGAAGATCTTCCCGTGCGATGCGCGCAGCAGGTTGGCGAAGAGTCGGTCGAATTCAGCTCCCTGGGCGTTTTCCAACTGCCTGACGAAGCCTTGCTGTTCGTCGGTGGCCTCGTCCGGAAGGGTGACGCCGAGAATCTCGGCGTCCTCGCGGACCAGCTGGTCGAGCTTGCTGTGCCCGTCGAGCAGGTGCAGTCCCGCGCGCTTGACGGCCTCGCTGGAGGCGTGGGTCTGCGCCAGTCGTCCAGCCGGGATCTCCCACAGGCCGGCCTGCCGCACCTTCACAAGGAATGTCTTGTCCACTTCCGTTGTGGGCTGCGGACCCGAGGGCGCCGTCTGCGTCCCGGTGTCGGCGTACGCACCGCCGTCCGCGGAATGGCCGCTGCCGTGCTGGGGAATTCCCGCGGCGGCCGGACTGGCCGATGCTTCCTCGTCACCACCCCGTACCACTATCAGCGAGGTGATGACAGCGGCGCAGACCGCGACGATGATCGCGATCATCCGCATCGAGGACGTGGATCGTGCCGCGCGTCGGTTCGGACGCATGATGCCTCCCGGTTGGGCATGGAGAACTGCTCGTTCATGTCGTCGGGAGCTGATGAATGGCGGCTGGCACGGCGCGCAGCAAGGAGTACGGATGTGAACGCCGAGATGTTCAACGACTTCTGTTACGCCTGATGCGTCCGAGGGTGGGCCTCAGGGTCATGTTTCGACTCTGCCGTGCGTCCTTCCAACGCCGGGATGGCGGTCGTCGCCGGGGTCGACGTCGTAGCGGGCTCGTCGGTCGCTGCTGCTGCGGTATCCCCGAGCGGTCACGCGGGCCCGTGTCGGCGGACGACGGGGGCGGAGGTCGAGTAACGGTCAGGGCACGGTAGAAAAGAGGTATGAATGAGAGAGCGCAGCACCGGGGTGTCGACGACGTCGAGGCGGTGACCCGCGCCGTGCTGACCGCGTCACGTTTGCTCGTCGCTGTCTCCGCGCGCTCTCTGACTGCTGTCGAGGACCGAGTGACGCTGCCCCAGTTCCGGCTGTTGGTGGTGCTGTCCACGCATGGCCCGGCCAAGCTGGTGGTGCTCGCCGACCGGCTCGGTGTCAATCCTTCGACGGCGACGCGGATGATCGACCGGCTGATCGCGGCCGGCCTCACCGACCGGCAGATCAATCCGGACAACCGCAGCGAGACCATTTTGCGGTTGACCAGGGAGGGCCGCAGTCTCGTCGACGACGTCACTGCCAGGCGCCGCCAGGAGATCGCATCGATTGTGGAGCGCATCGCCCCCGAACAGCGGTCCGCCCTGATCGGCGCTCTGACCGCGTTCACGGAGGCAGGCGGAGAACCGGATGCGACCACGGGAGACGGCGGCCTCCACCCCCTGGGCTGGCCCGATGCGCCCCTGAATCAGGGCAGTTGAACGACTGCGATCGCCTCGATCGCCGGCATCAACCCCGCGTCACCGAGCGCGCCCGCCATACCGTGAATCTTCTCGCTGATGAAGCAGGGCATGCACCGCCGACGAAGACGACGATCCCTGCCCAGTTCCGGCAGTCGTTCACGATCCTCCGATCAGTCACTCCATGAGGCGGGCGGCGGTCATGGCACCTACCACCTGATCCCCCTCGCGGTCGATGACCGGTAACCAGCGGACTGGGCGTCCGGTCCACCTTCACCTCGTTCATGCTGCCGGTGGCCGTAGCCCTGAGCGCCGACTGGACTCCGCCTTGGATGCCCAGTCCCCACGGGCCGGTCCGGCTGTTCGGAGCGGCAGGCTGAGTGCCGTAGGGCGATTGTCCTGGTCAACAGCGTTCCACGCCTGGCGCGGGGGCCTGCGGAGATCCTCGGCTGCGCCGGGACGGCAGTCATCTGAATGTCTCCCTCGACCGGGAGATCACGCACAAGTGACACAGGGAAGGGCTGGAACATGGATAGGGGGCAGGCGGCCGAGGACGCGTTCCACTTCTACGCGGAAGTCCGGGTGGTCAGTTCACCCAGGCGTCCGGCACTGAAGGGCCGGCTGGGGGCCATCCTCGGAATCACCGAGCCCACCAAACCGGACATTCCGCCGGCCTACGCGGTGATGCTGGACGACCACGACTTCTTGGTGCAGTTCGAGCGGGAGGAACTGCAACCGACGGGACGGGACCGCAAGCAGGACGACTACTAGTAGTACTTCGTTAGGTCGATTTGGGGGTGTGGTGTTGGTTCGGGCATGGTGGTGCGGTGGACTTGGGGGAAGTTGAGGGACTGCGGGGCGAGTTGGCTGCGTTCGTGGCTGAGGTGTTCGCTTCGGTGCCGCGCCGGGATCAGCGGGCGAAGGGCGACTGCTATCTGCGTGGGTTGATGCTGGACGGGCGGAGGAAGTCGATCCAGCCGATGGCTGAGCGGCTGCCGGATGGTGATATGCAAGCCTTGCAGCAGTTCGTGAACCAGTCGCCGTGGGACCACGCAGCGGTGCTGCGGGCGGTTGCCGTCAAGACGGTGCCGGTCGTCGATCCCATGGTGTGGGTGATCGATGACGTGTCGTTCCCGAAGGACGGGAAGATGTCGGTGGCAGTGGCCCGGCAGTGGTGCGGGGCCCTGGGGAAGCAGTCGAACTGCCAGGTCGCGGTCAGCTTGCATGCCGCGTCGGACACTGCCTCCGTGCCGGTCTCGTGGCGGCTGTTCGTCCCGGCCGAGTGGGATCAGGATGCTGAGCGCCGGGCCAGGGCAGGGGTGCCCGAGGAGGTGGGGCACCGGGAGAAGTGGCGCCTGGCTCTGGATCTGATCGACGAGGCGATCGCCTGGGGCCTGGCGCCCAGGGTGATCGTTGCGGATGCCGGATACGGCCAGAACACCGCGTTCCGTCAGGCACTGTGCGACCGCGGTCTGGACTTCATCGTCGCCGTGCGGGCCGACGAATCCGCCCACCGTCACGATGCAGTGCCCACGGCGCCGGTCTGGAGCGGAAGGGGACGCAAACCGGCTGCCCGCTACCGCACCCCGGCGCTGCCGCTGAAGGCCCTGGCCCCTGCAGAGGGACGCAGGAGCTACCGCCAGGCGACCTGGCGCAAGGGCTCCAAAGGCCCGATGCGCTCGCGGTTCAAGGTCCACACGGTGCGTCCGGCCGGCGTCGCGACCCGCAGAGTTGCGATTGCCCAGGCGGGCGGCTCCACCGCCTGGGACGGCGTTCTGCCTACGACCACCCTGCTGAGCGAGTGGCCCACCGGAGAGAAGGTGCCGACCGAGTACTGGCTGACCAGCCTGCCCGCCGACACCCCGTTGCGAGACTTGGCCCGTCTGGCGAAGATGCGCTGGCGTATCGAGCACGACTACCGAGAGATGAAACACGGCCTGGGCCTGGACCACTTCGAAGGCCGCACCTGGCGCGGCTGGCACCACCACGCCACCCTCGTCACCGCCGCCCACGCCTTCCTCACCCTCCGCCGCCTCGACCCAAAAGCAACAGCGCCGGCCTGACCTTCTACCAAGTCCTCCACACCTTGCAGGACCTGCTGTTGTGCTGGACCGGCGCGTGCCCCACCTGCCACCGCCAGTTACCAACACCCACGAGGAAACAACACCCCCCACCCGACTCAACCTAACGAAGTACTACTAGCTGATCATTTCAGAATTGAGATCGGTGTGTCGGCTGGCAGTTGACGATGCATCTGGGCAAGGTCTGCGGGGTGTCTGCGGGTCTTGTTCCTGATGCCCCTCTGGGAGCGCATAGCCCCGCTGTTGCCCGAGCGGCCGCCCCGACGCCACCGCCGTCCCGGACGGCTGCGAGTGCCGGACCGGGACGCGTTGACCGGCGTCGTCTACGTGCTGCGCAAGGGCGTGACCTGGCGCGACATGCCGACCCGGGTCGTGGGCTGCTTGGCGGAGGCTGCGGGACTGGACCGAGGCCGGCGTCTGGCGGGGGCGGCGCGGGCGCCCCCGCAACCGGCCCAAGCGGCTCTTCGCCGACCGGGGCTACGACTACGACGAGTACCGCCGCCTGCTGTGGAAGCGCGGCATCAAGCAGGTGAGGGGCAGCCTGCTGACCGGCCTTGCCGAGTCCGGCGACGTTGTTGCTGGCGCCGGTTTCCAGCCGTGGCGGGTGAGAGAGCGCGGCGGACTTCGTCGGTCCCTCGGCGGCCGCACCCCCGGCTTGCCGACCCGGCCAACCGAGCGGGATTTCCGAGCAGGTCCGGCATGGTGCCGGGCCGACGGCACGAGGTGACCGGATGCTGGCGGCCTCCGAGCCATGCGGGAGAGACCGTGGACGACCCCAGCCTTCAACGAGCCGGGAACCAGGCAACCACCGGCGCAGGCCATGACACTCCCAGTCAGCCGGGGGTCATCGGCATTGCGCTCGCCGCCGTGCTCACAGCCGCGCTCGCACAGGGTTCCTGGCAATGGTTCGCCACATACGTCGGGGTGACGCTTCTTACGCTGATCTTCACCTTCTACCGGCTGCCGACATGGATGCCTGGCGTCGCTCTATCTGCGTACATGCGGAATCTCACTGCGTACTCGCTGATCGTCGGCCTGTGCGTAGCGATCACATTGGCCCCGGCGCTGCAGCGCTGGGCGTGGCTGTTCCCGATGCAAGGCACCCGCGCCGCATGTCCTGAGCTGGGCAAGTACGAGGGCATCCACGCGGAGGCCGCACTGGCCAACCTCGCCGGTCGCGACCGTGCCGCCATGATTCACGCGCAGGAAATCCAGAGCCATACCGCCGTTTCCGACTGCCCGTCAGCCACTACGACCCAGTGGCTGCCGGTCTACGCAGCCGGGGCGGCCGTACTGGTGGGCCTGAGCGCGTGGTCCCTTGACCGAGCTCGGGTCAGGAAAGAGGCGGCCGCGGCCGGCCGACCACGCCAGGACTGAACGCGAGTGCGAACATCACAGGGCAGCGAGGAGCAACTGCCGGTCCGCTGCCGACCTGTGAGCGACCGCGACGATCGGCGCCCCCTGTCCACCTGGTCGGGTCGGGGAGAGCTCTGTCGAACGACGTGTCGGCCGAACACGTCAGATGCGTGCCGCTGTCGAACACTATCCAGTGCTCATCACCGCACGGTGGTTCACCCCTCGCGAGCGGCAACGGATTTTCGCGGGGTGGCCACGCTGAGCGGCGAGTTGGGGCGGTTCTTCGTCCTGGACGACGCCGCCCGGGAATTGATCGAGACCAAGCGTCGGTCCCACAACCGGCTCGGCTTCGCGGCGCGGCTCACGAGCGTGCGCTATGCCCTGGCCCGCACCAACGGACAGGGCTCGGCTGCCTGCCGATCGGACGATGCCGCGAAGGCGGCGGTCGCCCGTGTTCTGGCAGACCGAAGCTGCTCAGCGCAGTACGGCCGCCAGCAGGTCGGCGCCCAGCGCCGTCAGAGCGGGCAGATTGAGGGTGTGCCGGACGTAACGACCGTCCCGCCGGGCCGTGAGCAGGCCCGCGCGGCGCAGGACGGCGAGGTGGCGGGAGACCTCCGGGGGTGAGAGTTCCCAGGCGTGGGCCAGCTCGCTGGTGGTGTGCGGGCCGCGGGCCAGGGTGCGCAGCAGCCGCAGCCGTACCGGATGTGCGAGTGCCTCCAGCCGTAGTGTGACCGTTTCCAGCGATACCGGCTCTGAGGGACTCGGCTCGGCCACGGGGTATTGCACCACCGGCTGCCACCCGGGCGCGTGGACCGCCACCAGGTGCGGGCGGCCGAAGACACTGGGGATGAAGGTGACCCCGGTGCCGTGGGCGGCGGTCGCCTTGTCCTGCACCTTGTCCACGATGATGCAGTCTCCGTCCGGTGCCAGGGTGACTGCGGCGGAGACCGATGCGAGTGCCGACCCGATGCCCTGGCGCTTCAACAGGTCGTTCTTCAGGCGCAGGTCGGTGGCGAGCTGCACGGCGACGCCCGTCCAGGCGGCGTCGAAGAAGGCCTCGGCGCACTGTTCGAGGGTGTGGCGCACCCGCGCCCGCACAGCGGCCGGGTCCGCGAGCAGCCGTTCCGCGAAGGCCTCTTGCAGCGCGCCGCGGGCCTGGGCCAGGTCCAGGGCCCGCTCGCGCGCAGTCGCGTCGGTGAGCGGCGACGGCGCAGCGAAGTGGACCCGGCTGCTGCCGCACGTGGTGACGAGCGCAGCGGTCACATACGTTTCGTCGTCGATCCGGTCCACGTCGTCCAACTCCTCGGCGAGGGTCGGCCGAGGTCGGGCGGGGAGCAGGAAGTCGGCTTGTGAGGAACGCCAGAGGAACTCGGCCTCCCGCAACCGCTCGGCCAGCTCCGGCCGCAGCCCGGCCCAGACATCGCCGGCCCAGCCGGCGAGCTGCGGATGATGCCCGGGTTCGGCCAGCACGTGCAGCATCGCGGTCAGCTCGGCCAGCGGGGAGGCGGCGAACCGCAGTCGCTCGGACGGCAGGCCGCTGATGTCGATCCTCAACGTCATCCCCCCAGCATCCCTGACCGGATGGCCGGCGACGGCGTCGGTTGACGGTGTCCGTCAACCGACGTAGCAAGCCAAGCGGCCGTACGCACCGTTGACGCCATGGCAACCACCACCAAGATCCAGCCCCGCGCCCTCGTCCGTGCCTCCGGAGGCCCCCGCTATGCCGTCGCCCTGGCCGTGGACGCGCTCGGCACCGGCCTGCTGCGGCCCTTTCTGCTGCTCTACGGGGTGACTGTGCTGAGGCTGTCCGCGCCGGCCACCGGCATCGCCATGACGGTCGGCATCGTCGTGGGTCTGGTGTGCATGCCCGCGGTGGGCCGATGGCTGGACCGGGGCGCACGCAGCACGGTCGTGGCAGCGTCGATGCTGGTGCGGGTGCTGGGCGTGGCGCTGCTGCTGGCCACCCCGGCGGGGCACGCCTGGCTGTTCGCGACGGCGGCGCTCTTCCTCGGCATCGGCAACCAGGCATGGCCGGCCGCCCACGCAGCTCTCGTGGCCACGGTCGCGCACGGCCGGGAACGCGACGTCGCTCTCGCGGGAGGCCGCGCCCTGCGCAACGCCGGCCTGGGCGCGGGTGCGCTCCTCGCCACCGCATGCCTGGCGGGCGGCACCACCGCATTGCAGGCGCTGGCAGCCGTCACCGGGCTCGCCTATCTCACTGCGGCGGCCTTGGCGTGGTCGGTCCACCTACGCGCGCATCCGGCCGCTAGCCCGGCCAAGGACAGGGACGACGGGCCAGCACCCCGGATGCGCGCGCTGCTGGCCGCCAACGTGGTCTACGTCTTCTGCCTCAACATCCCCGAAATCGCGCTCCCTCTGGTCCTGGTGACACAGTTGCACGCATCCCCGGTGTGGTCGGCAGCCATCTTCGTGGCCAACACGGTGCTGGTGGTCACCCTGCAGGTTCCGGTCACCGTCCTGATGTCCCGCTTTTCCCGGCGGACCGTGCTGGCTCTCGCCGGCGTGGTACTCACCGCGTCCTATCTCGGCTTCCTCGCGGCCACCTCGCTGGGACACGGCTGGGGTGCCCCGGCCGTCGCCGCGGTGTCCGTGCTCTGCACTGTCGGCGAGATCATCTATGCCGGCAGCGCCACCGCGCTCGTCACCGACCTCGCCCCGGCCCAGGTCCTGGGACGCACCCTCGCCCGCTTCGAGCTCTCCACGGGCTTCGGCCTCGCCGTCTCCCCGGCGGTCATCACCACTCTCGCACCCCACGGCTCGGCCGCCCTCTGGGGCAGCCTCGCCGCTGCGACGCTCCTGTCCGCCTCCGCCGTTGCCACCGAGAAGGATCAGGGAACGCGGCTCAGCGGTTGCTGCCGCCGGGCGCGAGCAGGCTCGTGAGCCCGGCAATCGCCTCTGGCGACGGTTTGACGTATCTGAAGTACCGGCGGACGCTCTCCGGCTTCTTGTGCCGGGACTTCGCCATCAGTATCAACAGGGACGCGCCCTGCTCGCCGCGGTGGGTCAGCGAGGAGTCGCGGTACTCGTGCAGATCCCAGCCTGTGCCCGGCCCCGAAGGGCGGTGTACTCGTCCAGCAGGGCGCGCGCCTGGCCGTAGGAGAGCCGGGCCGGCCCGGTGTCCGGGCATACGTCGCGCGGGCTGACGACCTTGCCGGGGCCGGGGCGGCGGCCATGGCCACGCCCCGGAGAGGGGGATCGGCGGGAGCGGCGTTCACCGCACTGGCGACGGCGCTGATCCTCGCCCTGTCCGGATGCCGGGGCGGCTCAGCGGCATCACCCCGCTCCTCCGTGGCGGAAATGCAGATGCGCGGCCCGTACGGCCCTGGCAGGCTGCGCCGGTGAACCGTGATGAGATCTCTCTGCTCGCCCATGCCGACCACCCCATAGCCGCCCCGCTCGACGACGACTCGGTGCGCCGACTGCTGGAGCGCGCCGTTCCGCGAGGCGACGAGCGCGTACTCGACCTCGGCTGCGGCAGCGGCCAGTGGCTCCTGCACGCACTGGCCGCGCATCCTCGCCTACGGGCCGAAGGCGTCGACCTCTCCGAGGCCGCCCTCGCTCGTGCGCGCGAGCATGTGAAGGACCTCGGCGTCGAGGACCGTGTCGTCCTCCACCGGGGCGACGCTGCGGAGTTCGCCTCCCCGCACCCGTTCGACGTGGTCCTCAGCGTCGGGGCTGCGCACGCCTTCGGCGGACTGCTGCCCACGCTGGCAGCGGCCCGCAAGCACCTGGCGCCGGGCGGGTGCGTCCTGATCGGCGACGGGTTCTGGCACCGCGAACCCACCCCGGAGGCCGTCGAGATGCTCGGCGACTTCGGTGATCTGCCGACCACCGTGGACCGCGTCGTCGCCGACGGATGGACGCCGGTGTACGGCCACGTCAGCACCCGCGCGGAGCTGGACGAGTACGAGTGGAACTGGACGGGGACGCTGGCCGCCTGGGCGCTCGGCCACCCGGAGGATCCCGACGCCGCCCAGGCGCTCGCCGCGGCTGCCGCCCACCGCTCCGAGTGGCTGCGGGACTACCGGGAGAGCTGGGGCTTCGTCAGCCTCGTCCTGCGGCGGACCGCCGACTGACCTCCGGCGGCCGGCCGCCGACCGACCTGAGACCGCCCCCCGGCGGAATTCGCCGCCCCGCTCCGGGTCAGAGCACGCGCCCTGCGCTGCGCTCCGCGTCGGCCATCTCCGCGGCGGCCATCTCCGCGGCGGTCGGCGGCCTCGCCCCCGGGCGGGTGCAGGTCACGGCGGCTGCCAGGACCGCGGTGCGCAGGATGCCGTCGAGGTCGCTCCGGTCGAGGGACGCGAGAAGAGCGCGGCGGGAGGCCCCGAGGCAGCCCGCGGTGCCGAGGCCGTGCAGGAGCGCGGACATGAAGGCGTCTCCCGCGCCGACGGTGTCGGCGACGGCGACCGGGACCGCGGGGCATTGGGCCTCGGCGGCTCTGCCGAAGGCCAGTGCGCCCCGGCCCCCGCAGGTGATCACCACCAGGCCGGGTCCCCGGTCGAGCCAGTCCGCGACGACCGCCTCGGGCGGGGAGTCGCCGTACAGCCAGCGCAGGTCCTCGTCACTGGCCTTGACGACGTCGGTGAGCGCCAGCAGGCGTTCGAGCCGTCGGCGCGCCGTGTCCCGGTCGCCCATCAGGGCCGGGCGGCAGTTGGGGTCGAACGTCACCGTGGCTCGTCCCCGGGCCACGGTGAGCATGTCCTCCACCGCGGTCGCGCCCGGCTCCATGAAGGCCGCGATCGACCCGGTGTGCAGGGCGACGGCGTCCGACGGGGCGAGGGGGACGGGCGGGTTCCACCTGACGCGGAAGTCGTACGAGGCGGAGCCGTCGGGGCCGACCGCGACGAGGGCCATCCCGGTGGCGACGGCGGGGTCGGGCGGCACGGCGAGTTCGACCCCCGCTTCGGTCAGATGCTGGTGCAGCAGCCTGCCGAAGGGGTCGTCCCCCATCTCGGTCACCAGGGTCACCGGTCGGCCCAGCCGGGCCAGGCCGTAGGCGACGTTGGCGGGGCTGCCGCCGGGGTGGGCGATGAAGGTCCGCCCGTCGGGAGCGCCCTTCAGATCGATGAGGGCCTCTCCGACGACGACGATCCTGGATGTCTGCTGCGACTGCGTCATCCTTCAGCCCTTCACTGCCGAGCCGGCGACACCCTGGACGAACCAGCGCTGGAAGAACGCGAAGACGATGAGCACCGGGGTGACCAGCAGCACGCCGAAGGCCAGGATCTGTCCCCAGTCGGGAGGCTGCTGGCCCTGGAAGACGCTCATCTCCAGTGGCAGCGGACGCAGGGCGGGCTCGGAGATCATCAGCACCGGCCAGAGGAACGAGCCCCACGACATGAGGAAAGTCAGGATCGCCACCGAGGCGAAGACCGGTTTGCTCATGGGCCAGATGACCGAGAACAGAATCCGCCAGGGGCCCGCTCCGTCGAGCCGTGCGGCCTCGTCGATGCTGCGCGGGATGCTGCTGAACGCGGTGTGGAACTGGTAGATCGAGAAGGCGTTGGCGATGAACGGCAGGGCGAGTACGTACAGCGTGTTCCGGTGGTCGCCGAGCAGATGGAACAGCGGTACGGCCACCGACTCGAACGGCACCAGCATGAGCAGCAGGACGACTGTCAGAACCGGTTGCCGGCCATGCCATCGCAGCCGTGACAGCGCGTAGGCGGCCATGGAGTTGATGACCAGTCCGCCGACGACGACGATCACCGACACGGAGACCGACACGGCCATGAACTGCCAGAAGTGGCCGGTGCTGTCGGAGGAGAGTCCGTCGAAGACCGCGCGGTAGTTGCGCAGGGTCAGATCGGTCGGCAGGAAGCCGGTGAGTCCGTCGAGCACCTGGTTCGACGGCTTGAAGCTGCCGAGGACCAGATAGAGCGCGGGCAGCGCGAAGACGAAGGCGAGAGAGCCGAGTACGAGATAGTCGGCCGCGCGACGCAGCTTGGTCATGATTCCTCGCTCTCGGGCCGGACGAGGCGGCGCTGGAGCATGGTCAGGGCGATCACGATCACGAAGAAGACCACGGTGATCGCGGACGCCATACCGATGTTGTTCTGGTCGAATGCGGTGGTCACCGCTTGGTACATGACCGTCCTGGCGGAGTCCTCGTCGAGCCCGCCGCCTCGGATGAGGACGTAGACCTGGTCGAACACGCGGAAGGCGAGCACCAGGGTGAGCATGGCGACGAAGACCAGCGTGTTGCGGATGCCCGGCAGGGTGACATGGCGGAACTGCTGCCACCGCCCGGCCCGGTCCAGCCTCGCGGCTTCGTAGAGTTCGCCGGGGATGCCCTGCAGACCGGCGAGGATGATCACCATCTGGAAGCCGACGCCCTGCCAGACGGACAGCACGATCACCGATCCCATGCCGGTGGCGGTCGATCCCAGCCAGTCGAACGCGCCCCAGTCGCCGAACGTGAGGGCGGACAGCGCCGCGTTGAGCATTCCTTCGTCGCTGCGGGACAGGATCAGGCGCCAGATCACGGCGACCAGCGCCATCGGGAAGACGACCGGCATGAAGAAGACCGAGCGGAAGAATCCGATGCCCTTCAGCTTGCGGTTGAGCAGCAGGGCCAGTGCGAGGGCGAGGCCGGTCTGCAGCGGGACGACCACCGCCGCGAAGGTCAGGTTGTTGAACAGCGCGCGCAGGAACGGGCCCGACAGATCGGGGTCGGTGAAGAGCCGGCGGTACTGCTCCAGTCCGACGAAGGACGGGGGCCTGGGCGAGCCGAGGCGTACGTGGTGGAAGGAGAGGAAGACGGCGTAGAGGAACGGTACGCCGACGAGGGCGACCAGCCCGGCCAGGGCGGGCGCGGACATGAGCAGTCCGTGCCACCCGTCCCGGCCGTGCCGTCGGCGCCCGGCCTTCGAGGAGCCGAGCATCAGTACGCGTACCCGTCGTTGTCGGCGAAGTCGCGGTCGATCGCGCGTGCGGCCTTGGAGAGTTCGGCCTTCGGGTCGGCCCCGCCGTAGATGGCGTTGAGGGCCTTGCTGAACTCGCCGGTGACGACGGGGTATCCGGCGGTCACGGGCCGGGTGGTCGCCACGCACGTGGGGGTGATCCGGTTGACGCCGCAGGGGACCGAGAGCTGCTCGGCGAAGAGCTGAAGCGGGCCGTTCTCGCCGTACAGCCGGCTCTTGGCGAGCGCCGACTCCGTGGCGGGCGGTGCGCCGTTGGCCTCGGTCATGGCGGTGACGTTGTCGTCGTTCAGCAGGAACTCGAGGAACTTCCCCGCCGCCTTGCCGTTCTTGGTGTCCGAGCCGATGCCCCAGGCCCAGGACCCCTGCCCGGTCTTGGGACCCTTGCCGAAGTCGGGCAGTGGCATGACGACGAGGTCCTTGCCGAGCGCCTTGTCGTACGCGGGGTACATCCAGTGCCCCACCCAGCTGAGCGCCACCTTCCGCTCGGCCATCGCGTTGCCGTCGGTGTTGGGGTCCACGAGCGGCTTCCAGGACTGGAACGTCTTCAGTCCCGCCACTGCGGCGTCGCTGTCGAGCGAGCCGGACGCCTTGCCGTCGTCGCCGACGAGACGGCCGCCCGCGGACCAGAGAACCGGAGAGAAGCCGTACGTACCCCACTCGGTGGCCATGCCGTTGGCCTCCTGGAGGTCGAGGACCTTGCGGTCGGGGTCCTTCGCCGCCAGCTTGGTCAGCGCGGCGCTGAACTCGTCCGCGGTCCAGGCCTCCCCGGCGCTCTTGGGATAGTCGACGCCGGCCGCGTCCAGGAGCTTCTTGTTGCCGTACAGACCGAGCCCGGAGTCGTACATCGCCAGCCCGTACAGGTCGTCGCCCACCGTGCCCTGCTGGGCGATGGCCTTCGTGGCGTTGGCGACTGTGCCCTTCGGCACGAAGTCGTTCAGGGGCGCGAGCTTCTCGTTGTAGACGAAGTTCGCCATATTCGGTCCGTCGAACTCCATGACGTCGGGGAGTTCGGAGGGGGCCGCCGCGGTGATCGTCTTGGTGTAGTCGTTGCCGGGGATGAGCTTGAGGCCGGCCTTCACCTCGCTCTGTGTGCGGTTGAAGGCGGCGACCGCGTTCTGCAGGGCCTTGTTCTCGCTGTCCTGGCCCTGGTGGGCCCAGACGCTGATGCTGCCCCTGCCGTCCCCGGCTTCGACTCCGGAGGTCGAACCGCCGCCGCAGGCAGCCAGCGCCCCGACCGGGAGTGCGAGTGTCACGCTCAGGCATATCGCCCGTCGCCTACGTCCTGTGGGCATGGTGAATCTCCTCATGTGTGCGGGTGTGTCCGGTGCGGCTGTCGCGATCCGGGTGGAATCGAGGAAGTCGGGGAGGCGGGAAGCGGGGGAAATCGGCGCGCCTGAGCGCACCGGCCACTCAGCCGCTGCGAAGCAGCACAGCTGGGCCGGTCGAGGTCACGCCAGTTGACGGGTAATCAGCTGTCGTCGCGTCAGTCGTGATCGCGGCGGGGCGGGGCGGTCGTCTCGCGGAGCACGAGCCGAACCGGCATCTCGACGTACTCGGGCGCGGGTTCGGACGGCGACGCCAACTGCTTCAGCAGCAGCCGGGCCAGCTCGGCGCCCTGCTCCGCCACGGGCTGCGCGACGGTGGTCAGACCCACCACCTCGGCCAGTTCGTGGTCGTCGAAGCCGACGATCGAGATGTCCTGCGGGGTCCGCAGCCGGTGGCGGCGCAGGGCACGCAGGGCACCCATCGCCATCTCGTCGGACTGAGCGAAGACTGCGGTGGGCGGGTTGTCCGCGGCCAGCAGTTCGGTCATGGCCCGTTCGCCGCCCTCGACCGTGTATCCACCGTCGAGGTCGAGCCGGGGGTCGTAGGGGATCCCGGCGTCGGCGAGCACGTCCAGGTACGCCGCCCGCCGGGTGAGCGGGGTGGTCCAGTGCATCGGGGCGGTGGGCCCGGTGCCCAGCATCCCGATCCGGCGGTGCCCGAGGTTGACCAGGTGGCGGACCGCGAGGCGGGCGCCGGCGTGGTCGTCGATGCCGACGGTGGTGAAGCCGGGTCGCGGCTCGCCGACGACGATGCCGAGGGGAAGGCCCAGCGACCGCAGGACGTCGGCCTCCTCCTCGGTCGGGATGAGCAGGGAGAGGACGGCGTCGACGCGCTTGCGGGCGGGCATCCGGGTGAAGAAGCGATTCCGGGTCTCGTCCGTGGCCACGTTGTAGAGCAGCAGGTCGTAACCGGCCGCGCTGAGCTCGTGCTCCGCCGCGTCCAGTACGTGGCCGAAGAACCAGCGCCCGACGTAGGGGGCGATGACCCCGACCGTGGACGTCCGGCCGCTGGCCAGGCTGGACGCGTACCGGGAGGCGGTGTAGCCGAGCTCCGCCGCGATGCGGGTGATCTCGTCGCGTACGTCCTCGGAGACCCCCGACCGCCCGCGCAGGGCACGGGACACGGTCGACGCCGAGACTCCGGCCACACGGGCGACCTCGGTGATCTTTACCGTCACTGCGCCTCTCCTCATCTCTGGCGGTCACACTCTGCCACCCGTCGTCCGGGGGTGACCAGAACGTAAACCCGAGGATGGTGTTGCGCAAGCGTTTGCGTTCATATTTATCAGCGATGTTTCTGCACCATGACGTCGATGTACGCTCACCTGCGCACACGTTTGCGAACCCCTCTTTCCGCCCGCTTCGGGCGACGGACCGACAGGAGCTCCCCCATGCGCTACGCGCCGCCCGGCCTGTGTGTGAACGACTTCGCCCTGCTGGCCGGCGAGGACGGATACACCGTCCTGCATCTGCAGGGCCCCTGGACCGACCGCTTCGACCATCTGCGGATGGAGACCTCCTACGGGCGCGCCACCTCGGCCGACCTCGTCGCGTGGGAGCCCGCGGGCCCCGCGTTCGGCGTCGGCCTGCCGGGACGCTTCGACCAGCAGGCGGTGTGGACGATGCACGCCTTCCCCCACGGCGAGGGGATGGCGATGCTGTACACCGGTGTCGAAGGAACCACCCCGGGCGGCTGGCCCCTGCAGTCCGTGGGCCTCGCCTGGTCGGACCGCCGCGACGGGACCGGCTGGCGTCGGCACTCCGCCGACCCCGTCGTACGAGCCGACCCCCGCTGGTACCGCACCGGTGAGCAGATGGGCTGGCGCGACCCCTTCGTCGTCCGCAACGACGACGACAGCGGCTGGGTCATGGCGGTCTGCGCCAGCGACGCGTCCCTGCCCGTGGAGCGCGGCGGCTGCGTGGGGCTGGCGACCTCCGACGACCTGGTGCACTGGGAGGTCCGCCCGCCGCTGCTCTCCCCCGGCGACGTCGACGAGTTCGAGTGCCCGGTTCTCGAACGGCTCCCCGACGGCTGGCTGTTGCTCGGCTCCGTCGGCGGCGCCCACACCATCGAGGCGTGGACCGCACCCCGGCTCGACGGCCCCTGGCACCGGCACGGCCCGCTCGCCCCGGCCGGTGCGTACGCCCCCCGCGTGATCACCGCGCCCGGCGGCGGACGCGTCGTGCTGCACACGACACCGCGCCGCGTCGGCCTGCGGGACGAGGGCGAGCGCTGCCGCGGGATGCTCGCCCAGCCCAAGGCGCTCGTCGTCCCCGCCGACGGCGCCCCGCGGCTGGAGTGGTGGACCGGCCTGGACCGGTGGCTGGAGGCGGCCACGGACCGCCCTGTCCTGCACGCCGTCGGCGAAGTCGAGCTGAACGGCCCGGCCGACGTCGCACTGCGCACCGATGGGGCGGAGACGGTGCTGGCGATCGGCTACGACGGCGCGGCGGTTCGGGTCACCGGCGCCGGCGGCGCCGTGCTGCGGGAGGCGGCTCTCCCCTCCCCCGCGCGGCGGCTGCGCATCCTCACCGTCGGCGAGTACGTCGAGGTCTACGCGGACGAGGTCTTCGTCCTCACGGCACTGAGCTACCGCGGCCGGCCCGCGCAATGGACGGCGACGGCCGAGGACGGGACCCGCACGAGCGTGCCCGTACGCCCGGTACGGCTGCCGCAGCCACACCGTGACGATGCGTCAGCCGTCTGGCCGGGCCGCTGAGCCGCGCCTGCTCCTCGCTGTTCTCCCGGGTTGAGGTTCACACCGGTGCGCGGGTCGAAGGCATGCATCGGGGAGACGTCCACCCACAGCTCGGTGTGACTGCCCTCCCTGATCCGGGCGTCCGTGCTGAGCCGGGTGATGATCTGGTGGCCGCCTGCGCCGGTGTCGGTAACGCCGGAGTAGGTGGCGAGCTCCTGGAGGTGTCCTGGCGGCCGTCGGGGCTTCGTGGAGTGGACGGCCGCCTCCGGTAGGCGAGTGCCCTTGTCGTGGTAACTGTCTCTCCTTGAGGGAAGCCAGTGGCATTGCGGTGTCCGGCGCTGGATAACGTTGTGGACATGGCAACTGACGGAGTGGGACAGCAGCCTGTCGACGCGCTCTGCCCGGGCTGCGGCGGGGCAGAGGTGCATTCGGTCGAGGAGGCGCGCAGCGACAAGAGGGCTTCGGGCAAGAACCTGCACAGCCGACTGGAGAAAGGGCCGGACAAGAACGGCGATGGCTGCCTGCATTTTGTTGAAGGCATGGTCCTGGTCGGCCTCGGGGTTGGTCTCGCGTATACGGGGGTGGAACGAGAGGAGCCGCTGTACACCCTCGGCGGCGTTGTGCTGGCGGTGCTGATGCTCATCGGGACCATAGCTGTGGTTCGCAGTGACGGGCAGGAGAAGGCCGCCGCGGAAGCCGGGGAGGCGCGGGCCGACCGGCTGTGGCGGACAGCGCTCTACTGCTACGGGTGCGAGTCGGTGTTCTGCCTCGGCGGCTCGCCGTGGCGGGGTGCGCTGACGCCGGAGCAGTTCAAGAAGCTGGTGTGGACCGAGTCCGGTTACGGCGACCAACTCGTCGCCGGAGACAAGGCGAAGGACGCCGAGGTGCCCCCGGGCATTGTGCCGCCTGGGCGTTAGCTTGTTCTTCAACGCCCGGCCCGGGAGCGCTCCATGAGCGTCTCGGGTCGTTTGACGGTTTTGCCGACCGACGATGCGGACAGTCGGCAGCATTCCACGCGAGCGGAGAGAGAACAGCCGGTCAAAGACGTGTTGCTACGCGGATCAGGTCGGCGACTGCGCGAAGTCGGCTCTGCGACGGCCAAGCGATCACCGTTGTCACGGGCGGAGCATCCAGGACCGGCACGGCGGCGAGATCCCGGCGCAGGTCGGTGCTGGCGGACTCGGGCATGATCACGGTGGTACGGCCGAGCGCGATCAGCTGGAAGAGCTGCGTCAGGTTCCGTACCTCTGCCCCTGGTCCCTCCGGGTAGCTGCCGCCAGGACCGGGCCAGCTAGCCATCGGGAGTTCCGGCAACGCGGTGACCTCAGCCACCCGGATCCGAGAGCGGCCGGCAAGGGAGTGAGAGGTGGGCAGGATCGCCACCTGTCCCTCGGTGTACAGGGTTTCGGTGTCGAGTCCGACCGTCGAATCGAATGGCAAGTGCAGCAGAGCCACGTCGGCTTGCCCATCCTGCAGCAATTTCTGTTGCTGATGCGCCTCACAGAGCAACAGATCGACGGTGGCTGAGCCGGGCTCCGCGCGGTAGGCATCGAGCAGTTTCGCCAACAACTCGCCGGCGGTGCCGGATTTGACGGCGAGGGCGAGGCGGGGGCGCCGTTGCGCAGCCTGCTGGGTACGCCGCTCAGCTGCGGCTACCGCGCTGAGGATCGCGCGCCCCTCGGACAGCAGCACGGCCCCGGCCTCGGTGAGCGTGACCTTGCGGCTGGTGCGCTCCAGCAGCGTGACCCCGAGCTGTCGTTCGAGCCGGGTGATCGCGCGGGACAAGGGCGGCTGGGCTATCTCCAGACGCCGGGCAGCCTTGCCGAAGTGCAGCTCCTCGGCGATGGCGACGAAGTACCGCAACTCCCGTGTCTCCATGCATTCACAGTAACTCCGGCGGACGGTCGATCGATGTCGCTCAGGTAATGCTGCATTACCGAGATGGTGTTGGTGCCTGGTCGAAGCACAGCCATGCTCGCTGTCATGAGTGAGAAGACAATCGCGCTGGTCACCGGCGCGAACAAGGGAATCGGGTACGAGATCGCGGCCGGGCTGGGCGCATTGGGCTGGAGCGTCGGTGTCGGCGCTCGAGACGAGCAGCGCAGGAAGGACGCCGTGGCGAAACTGCGCGCGGCAGGTGCCGACGCGTTCGGCGTGCCCTTGGACGTGACCGACGACGAGAGCGTGACCGCTGCAGCGCAGCTCATCGAGGAGCGAGCGGGACGCCTTGACGTGCTGGTCAATAACGCCGGCGCTGCAGGCGGTTGGCCGGAGGAGCCCACAACCATCGACCTCGAGACCGTGCGGCGGCTGGTGGAGACCAACGTCATCGGCGTCATCCGGGTCACCAACGCGATGCTGCCGTTGCTGCGCCACTCGGCGCACCCGCGGATCGTCAACCAGTCCAGCCATGTCGGCTCGCTGGCCCTGCAAACCACACCCGGTGTCGACCTTGGAGGGATCAGCGGGGCGTACGCGCCGACGAAGACCTACCTCAACGCCGTCACCATCCAGTACGCCAAGGAGCTGAGCGACACCAGCATCTTGATCAACAACGCCTGCCCCGGTTACGTGGCCACCGACCTCAATGGGTTCAGCGGTACTCAGACCCCTGAGCAGGGCGCGGTGATCGCCATCCGGTTGGCGGCTCTGCCTGACGACGGCCCTACCGGCCAGCTGTTCGACGACAATGGAGCCGTGCCATGGTGATTTCCTGATGTGTTTCCGCTCGACTGGGCTGCGGCTCAACGCGTCCGATCAGCGCCCTGTGGGCAGCACCGCTACGAGGAACTCACCTCCTGACCCGTCAGAGCGCGGCAACGGCGGGGGCCGGGGGTGTCCAGCGGCGGGTGCGGGGGACGCTGGAGGGGACGTCGTAGTCCTTCTTGAGGTGCTCAGGAATGGCGTAGTGCATGACTCGGCCGCGGGTCAGTGAGCTGAGTTCGAAGAGGGTGGTCAGGTGGCCGAGCCGGTCCAGGGCCCAGGCGCCGAGCGGGGAACTGTCCTCGATCGTCTCCAGGATGCCCAGGAGCGCCGGCGCGGCTTTGACGGCGGTGTCCCATGGGGTGCGCGGGACCTGCAGCCAGTCGGCGCAGGTGTCGCCGATGAGGTGGCGGATGAGGGCGCCGACGAGGGGATCGAAGAAGGTGCCCGGGACGACCTCTTCGAAGAGGTCGATCAGCTGGCGGGTCAGGTGGGCGCCCTCCTCGGAGGGCCCCATGTGGCGGGTCATGTACAAGTCGGAGAACTGCCGGGCTTGTTCCAGATCCTGTGGCGCGTGGGCCTGGTCGATGCCGAGCATGGCACCCACGACCCGCCAGGCGTAGTAGTAGGACTCGGCTCCTTCGGTGGTCATGTGGATGCCGAGCCGGTGCAGGGCGTCCAGGACCTGGATGGAGAACATCATCTGTCCGCCGATCATGTCCTCCTGGCAAATCGCGGTGCCCAGGTTGTCGGTGTCCCAGCGGTCTTCGCGCCGCAGGTGGTGGCGGATGGACGCGTGCAGGAGACGGACCTTCTGGGCTGCCGGGATGAAGCGGCTGCCGGCTTCGAAGGCATCGGGTTGCATGAGGTAGACGGTGAACTGCCCGGTCTCCGCCATCCGCTTGGAGGGGTACTGCAGCCCATGGGTCGCGGACAGGAGTTTGGCGACGTGCGGCAGGACGTAACAGGCCGGCATCGAGGCGAAGGACAGGGCCGTGGAGATGTGGACGTTGTTGTCGATGAAGAACAGCCGGGCCTTTTCCATCTCGTCCCAGTCCACCCAGGCCGGCGGGCTGCTGGTCTCATGGAGGTACTCGCGGGCCACGTCCGGCAGCCCCTCGGGCAGGTCCTGGCCCGCGGTGGAGACGTATCGCATGAGGTTGTTGAACGTGCCGACCTCTCCGCGTTCGAAGAGGGTCGCCACCGTGGCGTCGGCCAGCTCGTCGCCCGTCAGGCGCAGGCTTTGGAGGGACTGCTCGGTGTAGGGCATAGGGGCTCCTTGCAGGAAGAGGCGAGAGGTGCGCCGGAGGGAGGAGTGTTCAGTGATGGCGAACGGTGGCCATCTGCGCCAGGTCGGCCAGCGCCCGGGCGGCTTCGGCAGGCAGGCTGGTGTCGTCCAGGACGGCCGCGGCGATCCGGATGCGCTCGCCGATCATGTGCTCGATGCGGGCAGGAGCGCCGGCGGTGTGCATGATCTCCCGCACCCGCCGCAGCCCCTCCGCGTCGAGGTCCCGCGAGCCGAGCAGCTGCCCCAGCTCGCGCCTCGCCCCGGGTGAGGCGTTGTGCCAGGTGTGTGCCAGCAGTGCGGTGGGCCGGTGTGCGGTGATGTCGTCCGCGTTCGCCTTGCCGGTCCGCTCCGGGTCTCCGAACAGCCCGAGCAGGTCGTCCCGTAGTTGGAACGCCTCTCCCAGCGGCAGCCCGTAGTCGGAGAAGGCCTCGCGTAGACCTGGGGAGGCTCCGGCCAGGGCGCCGCCGATGTGCAGCGGGTGTTCCACCGTGTACTTGGCGGTCTTGTAACGGATCACCTTCAGGGAAGCGTCCGTGTCGGGGCGGGCACCGGTGTGCAGGATCTCGAGGCACTCCCCCGCCAGGAGCTCGCGGGCCAGCACGGCCCACAGCGGGCGTGCCCGCGAAAGGTAGGCACCCGGCAGACCGCAAGTGGCAAACAGCTGCCCGGCCCAGGACATCAGCAGGTCACCCACCAGCATGGCCAGTGAGCGGGCAGCGGCCTTCGGGTGCGGGCCGGCGGCCGTGGCGGAGCGCAGCGCCATGTGGGCGGTGGGCACACCGTGCCGGAGCGCGCTGTGGTCGATGAGGTCGTCGTGCACGACGGCTGCGGCGTGCACGAGTTCCATCGCGGCCGCTGCCCGCACGAGGGCGTCGCTGTCGGGTTGCCCAGCGGCCCGCCATCCCCAATAGCAGAACGCCGCCCGCAACCGCTTGCCGTGGGCGGTGGCGACATGGAGCTGGTCGGCCATCGGAGCCAGGTCCACGTCGATCTCCAGCAGCGCGTCGGTCTCCTGCCCGACGAAGTGCTGGAGCACCTGGTCCACCCGGGCCTTGAGAGCCGCCTGCCAGGCGCCTTCAGACATCGTCGGGTTCACTGCGCCGGGCGACCACATGCCGGGCGAGCACTTCCATGTGCGCCGGTGGAACCGTGGCGTAGCGGTCCAGGGCCAGCCGCCCGCGGGCCTTGATCTCCTGCTGCCCCTCCTCCGCCAGCCCGGCCACGTCCGACCGGCCCAGCAGCCCCCGTACTTCCCCCACCGCACTGCTCAGCGCGGTGACCGCGATGTCGGCCAGGCCCGCCACCAGCAGCACCGCATCGCTCGGTCGTGTCCCGTGCGCCGGTCCACTCTCGTATGGCATGACTTCTCCCCTTCGGCCACCTGCCGTCCGACAGCACGCGGCCGGCTGCCGAGGCGGGGGCCGGTGGCCCACCCCCGTTCTCGTAAGAGAGCCTGACCGGGTGCGACCGGCGCCGCACAGAAGATCACCTTTCGCGTGACCCGCCGGACTCATGTGCCACCTTTGGGGCGCAGTCACACGTGCCCGGCGTCTCACCCGTGCCCTCGGCCGGGAGGGGGAGGGGGCCGGCCGGGGCGACGCCTCCAGGAGACGGCCGCGCTCCTCGACATGCGCGCCATGAACGGTCTTCAGCGTCCGAGGACGCGCAGGACGGCCGCGGCCCCGGCCTCATGGAACGGAGACCTGACGGGCGGCACATGAGCTCCCGGACGGCGTACCCGCGGGCCGCGGAAGACCCGGTCAGGACGAGAGGATCGCCGAAGCCGTGGTCCGCCAGCCGGCGTCCGTCCTGGCCGCGAGGTACAGCACGCGGACCCGCACGTGCCGTTCACGTACCGCGTCCCGTCCGGGGAAAAGGCGGAGACCGACTCTCGGTCATCGGCATGCGCTGGACGCAAACGCCGGCGCCCCCGATACGGGCCGGGCGGAGAGATTCTGCCCAGCCCGTTGCTGACCGGTGCCGACACAAGAAGGTGCTCGGCCAGCAGATGCGAACGAGCATCGATCGAGGCAACCAGCGGAGGGCGTCCTGCGAAGCGGGGACCGGTGTCTACTCGAAGGCCCTCTGGGTGTCTTCGCCGTTTGTCCACCAGACGCCGAGCCGTTGGCGGGTCAGGAGCCAGCCGTTCGGGCTCCGCCTGAACTCCCAGTCGTAGGGGCCGCCCATGGAGTAGGGGGAAGAGGTCTTCCCGGGTTCGGTGACCGCGACGAACCACATGTAGCCGATGCCGGTCGCCCGGTCGCCCTCTACGTCGAAATGCATGTTCAGGATGTGGTGCTGCATGCTCGGATAGGGCGATTCCGCCGCTGCCACCTTCGCCCGGACAGCGTCCTTCCCGTGGGTCTTCTCCCAAGGCCCGAACTCGAGGACCGCCTCCTCGGCCCAACATTCGCTCCAGGTCTGCCAGTCCTTACGGTCCAGCGCCCTCCATCCGTGGATCATGAGGGCGCGCAGAGCTTCTTTGTCCTCCAGTTCCCGCAGTCTTCGCACCAGGCTGTCGTAGTCGGCGTCAGTGGGCGGCATGTCTGTCCTTCCGAGGTGGGTCACTGGGCGCTTGCGGCGGGACGGATCACGATTTCATTCAGGTCGACCTGTGAGGGCTGGGCGAGGGCGTAGGCAATGGCGTCCGCGACGGCCGAGGCGGGCAGCGCTACGGCGCGGTAGGTCTTCATCGCCTCCCTGGCCTCGGGGTCGGAGATGCTGTCGGCGAGTTCGGACTCGGTCACGCCCGGAGAGACGAGGGTGACCCGGATGTCTCCGCCGGATTCCTGGCGCAGTCCTTCGGAGATCGCCCGGACGGCGAACTTGGTGGCGCAGTAGACGGCGGCGGTGGGCGAGACCTCGTATGCGCCGACGGAGGCGATGTTCACGAAGTGCCCACCGCCCTGTGCGCGCATCGCGGGCAGGGCGGCGGCGATTGCGTGCAGGACTCCCCGGACGTTCACGTCGATCATGCGGTCCCACTCATCGGTCTTCAGCGCTTCCAGCGGAGAGAGAGGCATCACGCCCGCGTTACTTACGACGGCATCGATCCGTCCGTACGCGGAACACGCCGCATCGATGAACGCACGCATGCTTGCCGCGTCGGTGACATCCAGCTTCTGGAAGGAGGCGGTCCCGCCCTCGCTGGTGATCTCCTCGACCAGCCGCTCCAGCCGGTCGGTTCGTCGTGCCCCGAGAAAGATCCGGTGTCCGTCTGTCGCCAGACGGCGTGCCGTCGCCTCACCGATACCGCTGCTCGCACCGGTGATCGCTACAGCCTTGGTTGCCCGCGTCATGCTTTTACTCCTTGTAGAGAACGGGTGCTCTTGGGGGAGCACTTCGTGACGGATGTCGCCCGTGGTGGTGAAACCGGTGTGATCCACACCGTCGAGGGGACTGCCGGTCATCTTGTAGCGGCCGGCAAGGGGAACTGCGATGCTGCTGCGGGCCGCATCACGGCGGTCGCGAGTGCGCAATCGGCCTGTCTGCGGCCAACCCCGGCCCCTCCCGCGGAGCTCGACTGCTCGCTCACCACGTCCCGTTTCCGTTCACGGATGCTCTTCGGAGTCTGGGAGATGACGAAAGGATCGGCCAGGACAGGCTGTGCCTGGGTACGGCGCACCCAGGCACACCACCGAGAGCCGCTCTAGCCTGTAAAGATGACCAGTAACGATCTAGGGGACTTCCTTCGCGCGCACCGCGCACGACTGAGGCCGGGCGACGTAGGGCTGGCCTCCTACGGCCGACGCCGGGTGGCAGGGCTGCGGCGGGAAGAGGTCGCCGTTCTGGCCGGCATGAGCGCCGACTACTACACCCGTCTGGAACAGGGCCGCGAGCACAGCCCCTCGCCCCAGATCCTCGACGCCCTCGGTGAAGCCCTGCGCATGAGCCACGAGGAGCGCGACCATCTGTACCGCCTGGCCGGCACCGTGTCGGACAGCCACCGAAGGCAACCGGCGGAGACCGCAAGTCCCGTGCTGAGACAGTTGCTCGACGGGTACACGAACACTCCCGCGTTCGTCCTCAACCCCGCTCTGGACCTCCTGGCGGCAAACGTCCTGGCCGACGCCCTCTTCTCCCCGTTCCGGGAAGCGGACAACCTCGCCCGTATGACCTTTCTCGACCCCGCAGGCCGAAGCTTCTACGCCCAATGGCACCGCGCGGCCGAGTCAGTCGTCTCCCACATGCGCCAGACCACCGGCCTCGAACCCCACTACCCGCCGCTGCACGAACTGGTGCGTACCCTCATCGATACCAGCGAGGAATTCGCCACGCTCTGGACCTCGCACACCGTCTATGGAAAGACCCGCGACGCCAAAGAACTCATCCACCCCGAAGTCGGAGCCCTGTCCCTGAACTACCAGTCCTTCGACGTCCGCGGAGCACCTGGTCAACAGCTCGTGATCTACCACGCAGAACCCGGAAGCCCCAGCGCTCAGGCGCTCTCCCTGCTCGGCACCCTCAACGCGACACACCGCCGGGAATCGCCGGCACACCAGGCCGACCACGTCACCACGGCACCCCGCCCCACGAAGTCCGCATCCAGCGGACCGATGTGACACGCGCCAGCCCTCCACCCAGGCGGCAGCTTCCCTTCGCGATCAGCCTCTCGTGCCGGGCCACTTCGAGCCTGTCGTAAAACCACGAGATGGGGAGCGTGCAGTCTCGGCGGGTCCGCGGAAGCCTGGCCCAACCGAGGCGGCGCCCCCGCCTGACCCCACCGGTCGCCCCGTAGGCTCGAGAGCTTGCGGATCTCCGCGGGTTGCTGCGTGGTCGAGCGGGACAGGCTGCTCTCACGCCTACACCGAACGGGGTGCAACAAGCGGTCTGCTGGCGTGTCCGACATGCCGCTGAGCCGCGCAAGCCTGGGCTGCGGACCACGTGCCGAGTTCCGACAGGCGGGCGGTTCCCGGAGGGAACGGCGGCCTGGCAGATCCCCTCTTCGAGTGCGCCCCCGACTGTCAGTTTCCCCGGAGAAGGAGCACAGATGGCCCGCGCAGAACTGGACAGGTCTCGGTCGCCGAGGGCCGTGGGGTTGGCGTTCACGCTGTCAGTCGTGGCGATTGCCGTGGACGTGATCGGCTGGGGACTGTGGGCGTGGGTCATTCACCCCACAGGGTTTGAGGAAATGCGTCACGAGATGGGCCTGCGCGGCGCGAAACGGCAACTGGCTACTTCGGCCGGTGCCCTGGTGGTCGTGAATGCGCTGTGGCTGGGCTTCGCCCTCAGCATGCGTGCAGGCCGTAACTGGGCGCGGATCGTGCTGGCTGTCGTCGGCGCTCTCAGTGCCCTCTGGCTCCTCAACAGCGTGAGTATGAGCGGCATCGAGAGTTCTGCGATACCCGAGGTCATCCACGATCTGCTGGCCATCTGCGCAGCTGTGCTGATGTTTCTGCCGACATCCCACTCGTACTTCTCCACACCGGCGCACACTGACTGATCGGGTGTTCACGATGCCCCGGACGCCGAGGGCGCGGCACTCGCGCGCAACGGGCTCGGAGCCCCGATCGAAGCGGCCCAAGCGTGGCGGCGCCCCCGAGGGTGGCGCGTCGCTGTGGATGCGCCACCCTCTGAGGAGGTCTGGTCAGGTCGAGGCGTTGTCCTTCTTCCAGATCTCGTCGACCCATTCGGGATGGTCGATGAACGGGTTCCGGTTGTGCTGGAACGTGTCGTAGATGATCTGGTTGCGCTTCTGCTCGAGGGCGTCCGGCGGGTCCTGCTTGCTCCATTCCTTCAGGACCGACAGACGGCCGATGTGCGGGGCGGAGCCGTTGCCGACCTTGTCGTTGGGCTCGAGGTCCACGAAACCGTCCTCGCCGTCATAGCGGACAGCCATGTAGAAGATCATGCGTGCGACATCGCCCTTGACCGCGTCGCGAGGCTCGAACGAGTCACTGTCGGAGTAGTTTCCCGGCGCTTCCTCTACCGCGTCGCCGCCGGCGTCGAAGTCCTTGTTCCCACGGGTGCTGTTCACCGACACGTCTGCCGGGCGCAGGTGGTGGACGTCCGTGCCCGGGCCTACGTCCGTGCCGAGGTCGCCGTGGGACTTGGCCCACACGTGCTCGCGGTTCCAGTCGTCGTTCCCGGCGCCGTTGCTGTCTTTGCTCTGTGACCGGCCGGTGTAGAGGAGGATGACGTTCGCGGAGTTCTTGGGGTCCTCGTCAGTGGCCTTCAGGGCGTCCCAGACCTCGTCGTAGGAGAGTTTGGTCTGGTCGCTGACTATGGTGTGCAGCGCCTTCTTGAGTTCCGGGCCGGTCTTGCCCAGCGCGTCCTTGTAGTAGGTGTCGTCAAACGCACCCACTGCGGCCGCCGACCGGGTGTGGACGGGCGTGGGGGAAGTCTGGGTGGCGATCGCGGCGGTAGGTGCGGCGATGCCCGCAGCGGCCACGGCGACGGCGGCCATGCGCCAGGGTTTACGACGGTGCAAGCGGTGGGTGGACATGGTGTGGGGGGTGTCCTCTCCCTGGACGGGCGTCCCCATGCCCTCAACAGCGGGTGCAGGGACGCAAGTACGGTTGTTCGAACTCTGGGAGCCTTCCATGCACCGGGCCGCACTGCGTGGACACGCTGCGCCCATCGTGTGCCGACACCGTGAACGAACAAGGCCGCGCAGCCGCGTAGTTACCCCCGGTCCGAGCACCCCAGGTCCGCTTCGCCCAGCACTGTCATGCCGTTGCGCTTGCCATGACTGATCTCATCGAGGGGCCGCCAGGCCTGATCCGGTTCGAAATCACCGCGGACGACATGAAGGCTGTCGAGCCACGAGGCTGAGATACAGGTGACGCCGTTGTCCCCCGACGCCGGGAACAACGGCTCCCGCCTTGGACCGTAACCATGCCGCCGCCGTCCGGACCCGTCGTGGCTCTCACGACGGGACAGCGGCTGCGGTGTGCGACTCGTCGGTCTCCGGCTCCTGCGGCGGATCACTGAGCTGCTCGCGCAGGTAGTTCCAGACCACCGCGATCAGCGCGGCTACCGGTACCGCGAGCAGACTGCCCACGACGCCGGCCAGACTGCCGCCCAACGTGACCGCCAGCAGGACCACCGCCGCGTGCAGGCCGAGCCCGCGGCTTTGGATCATGGGCTGGAACACGTTGCCCTCGAGCTGCTGCACCACGACGATGATCGCCAGCACGATCAGCGCGTCCGTCAGGCCGTTCGAGACCAACGCGATGAGCACCGCGACCAAACCGGCGAACAGGGCACCCACGATCGGCACGAACGCGGAGACAAAGGTCAGCACCGCCAGCGGGAGTACCAGTGGAACCCCCAGGACCCACAGGCCGAGGCCGATGAGGACGGCGTCGAGCAGGCCGACGAATGCCTGGGAACGCACGAACGCGCTCAGAGTGTCCCAACCGCGCGCGGCCACGATCGGGACGTCGGTGGCGAGCCGGCCGGGCAGCTGGCGGCTGAGCCACGGCAGGAACCGCGGGCCGTCTTTGAGGAAGAAGAACATCAGGAAGAGCGCCAGGACGGCAGTGACCACGCCGTTGACCACGGTGCTCACCCCCGTGACGACAGTGGTGACCATGCTGCCGACGCTGTTTTGCATGCGGGCGACCGCGGCGTCGAAGGCTCCTGTGATCTGGTCGTCGCCGATGTTCAGCGGCGGCCCGGCGGCCCACTCGCGCACCTTGTGGATGCCTTCGACCACACCGTCGGTCAGCTCGCCGGACTCGGCCGCCACCGGCACCGCGATCAGCGCCACGATGCCCGTAGCGACCAGGAGGAACAGCACGGTCACCACCGACGCGGCCAGGGCGGGACGCCACCCGTGCCGACGCAGGAAACGAGCCAGGGGCCACGTCAACGTCGTGAGGAACAGGCCCACTATGAGCGGCCAGACGACCGACCACATCCGGCCCAGAACCCACAGGGCCACCGCAGCCATCACGAGGACCAGCAGCAACTCAACGGAGACACGCGCCGATGCGTGGAGGGCGGCGCGGGTTCTCGTGGAACTCAACGTGGGAGACATAGGATCAGCCTATTAGTACTCCGTTCACGCTTCGCTATCGCTACTGTTCAGGGGCTCCTTTGCGGGTTGGCGGTGGTGTCGCCAGCCGTTGCATCGCGCTTGCTTCATAGCGCAGAGATCAAGCTTGGTGCCCGACCACCGTGCCCAGCACCCGTTCCACCGGGAAGTAGCCCGCCTGGCGCGAGTCGTCACTGTTCATCGGATTGTCGCCGAGGAGGACGAGTCGACCAGGCGGCACCATGTGGTCCGCTGACGGTCCAGGGCCGGCACGCGGTCCAGCGGGCTGGGTCGCCGGGGACCGCCCCACGCGTTTGATGATCCACCGCCGGGCCGCCACCGCGCGGGACGAGGCGGCGCGGTGCACCGACGGCAGGTGCCGGCTCACGGCCGGCACGGGGCACTCCAGCACGACCACCCGCCCCACCGCGATCCGGCCGCCGCGGTGTACGAGGACCCGGGCACCGGCCTCGCACACCGGTGCCATGCTGCTGCCGCGCACGGTTACCCGGACCACCGTGTACCGCAGCAGCACGGCGACGCCCGCCAGGCTGAGCGCGGTGGCGGACACGGCCCAGTACCTACGGCGCGCCACCGGCGGCCTACTTCCTCGATACCGGGCCGACTGTCCTCCACCCGGTAGCCGGACGCCTGGAGGGCGAACAGCCGCGCGTACTCTCCGCCCGCCGTCATGAGGGCCGCGTGGCTGACTCGTTCGACGACCTGTCCTGCCGCCAGCACCACGATCAGGTCGGTCTGTTCCCCCCAACTTCCGCCGGAGGTCCGCCATGTGACCACCCCTCCCCCTGCAGCGGTCCGCGCCGGCGCGTTCGCCGGTGCCGGCGCAGGCTGCGGAAGAGTCCGTCCCCCACACCGTGCACCGAAACCGGCCGCCCACCGGCCACGGACCGGAGGGAGGCGTCAGGCCGTGGCTAAACCGTCCAGCTTTCCGGACTTGGCATCCTCGACCAGCGACGAGAACTGATCCGCACTCATCTGCACGCGCTGCCCGAAGTCGTCCGTGAGAACCACGCGGCGCTCTACCGGAGCAGCGGAGTCGACGAACAACTGCGGACAGCCGCAATTGCAGTTTCCACAGAACGTCGCCACGGGCTCCAGGCCATCGATGTCGCTCATCGTTCACAACCCTTCGGGGCTTGGGGGCGCTCACGGGTGTGACCGCCGGGACTGACCCGGGGATACCCCCGCTCGCGCGCCGCAAGTCTCCGAAACGGATGCTCCATGTCACAGCAACTCTCCGGAACTCACCCTCCCGCTCGGCCGACTGCTGAGGTGGAACGGCCGCTTCCGTCGTACGCGCCCGGCTACTACGTGCCGCTGCTGCGCGCGGTTCCGGACCTGAGCACCTCCACCCGTCCATCCGTAAGCCACCAAAAGCCCCTGCTGGCACCAAGGAGTCACCCCATGGCCCAGAAGCGCTACAACGTCACGGGAATGAGCTGCGAGCACTGCGCGGCGAGCATCACCGAAGAGGTCTCCGACGTGCCCGGTGTCAGCGAGGTCGTCGTCGACCTCGCCGCGAACGCCGTCACCGTGCGCGGCGCCGACCTGGACGACGAACTGGTGCGGGCCGCCATCGTCGAGGCCGGGTACGGCGTCGGCGAGCCGACGGCGGCCTGACGTCGATAGGTGCCGCGACCCGGCGGAGAAAACGGGCCGCGGCACCCGTCGCAAGCAGCCGGCGGGGCCGCCCCTCAGGAGGCGGGCATGAGCCGGACCGGCCACCGGCTCACGCTTCCGCCGCCGCGGCCAGGTCCTCTCCCACCACCCCGTCCGCCGGGGCCCGGTGGTCGAAGGCGATCAGCGGATCGCCGGTCAGCGGGTGGTCCACCACTGCTGCGCGCACGCCGAACACCTCGGCCAGCAGGGCAGGGGTGAGCACCTGCCGCGGCGGGCCGGAGGCAACCACGGTGCCACCGTGCAGAACGTGCAGCCGGTCGCAGACGGAGGCGGCCGCGTTGAGGTCGTGCAACGACACCAGGGTCGTGCGGCGCCGGGCGCGCAGCAGGGCGAGCAACTCCACCTGGTGTCGTACGTCGAGGTGGTTGGTCGGCTCGTCCAGGACCAGGACGTCCGGGTTCTGGGCGAAGGCGCGGGCCAGCAGGACGCGTTGGCGTTCACCGCCGGACAGCTCCGTGAACCGGCGGTTGGCCCGGCCGTCCATGCCGACCTCGATGAGGGCCCGCGCGATCGTGTCGCGGCCGGTCGCGTCCTCCCCCGTGAACGCCCGCTTGTAGGGGGTGCGGCCCATCGCGACGACCTCGCGCACGGTCAGCTCGAAGTCGCCGCCCCGCTCCTGCGGCAGTGGGGCCACGTGGCGAGCCGTCTGAACGGGGGTGAGCTCGCGAAGGTCGGTGCCGGACAGCAGCACTCGGCCCGTGATGGGTCGCAGATGCCGGTAGACCGTGCGCAGGAGTGTGGACTTGCCGCTGCCGTTCGGCCCGACCAGGCCCGTGATCTCGCCCTCGGCCGCGAGCAGATGCGCCCCCGCCACGACCGTACGGCCACCGTACGCGACGTGCAGGTCTTCGATGTCGATCCTCAACTTCCGTTCCCCAGCCGCCGGTCCAGCAGATACAGCAACGCCGGAGCGCCGATCAGCGAGGTGACCACACCGACCGGCAGTTCCTGCGTGTCCATGGCGGTACGGCACACGATGTCGACCACCACCACGAGCAGCGCGCCGAACAGCGCGGAGACCGGCAGCAGGCGGCGGTGGTCGCCGCCGACGAGCAGGCGGCAGGCGTGCGGGACCATCAGGCCGACGAAGGCGATGGCGCCGGAGACGGCCACCAGGACGCCGGTCAGCACGCTGGTCACCAGGAACAGCTCTCGGCGCAGTCGTACGACGTCGATGCCGAGTCCGGCCGCCGTCTCGTCGCCCATCAGCAGGGCGTTGAGTCCCCGGGCCCGTGCCTGGAGCAGCAGCAGAGCGGCCGGAACCGTCACTGCGGGGACGGCCAGTAGCGGCCAACTCGCCCCGCTCAGGCTGCCCATGAGCCAGAACAGGACGCTGTGCGTCTGCTGCTCGTCCCCGGCCTGGAGCACCAGATAGCTGGTGAACCCGGACAGGAATGCCCGATCGCCACCCCGGCCAGCACCAGCCGCAGCGGCGCGAACCCGCCGCCCCGCCGGGCCACCGCCCACACCAGGGCGAAGGTCAGCAGAGCTCCCGCGAACGCCGCTCCCGACAGCCCGAGTCCGAGCACCCCGCCCGCCCCGGCACCGAGTACGATCGTTCAGACGCGTTGCCATCAGCGCCGTGCGTTCCGCCGCGGCTCGGCTGGGCGCGTGCTGCGGGGCACTGGCCCCGCCAGACGACATTCACCCCGTGACCGGGGAAGGGGCCCTGTATCCAGTTGGTCATGCGAGCACCCTAGGCTCGGAGACTGACAGCCGAACGCCGCTCCCGTTCCTGGGACGCCGACACCGGAACGACACCGCGAGGATGCGTCCCCGACTGCCAAGCGTGCAGCCAGTCGTTCTTGAGGCTCGTGGGTCGGCCGCCGCCGCATTGGCGCGTTGCACTTCTTACTGCGTCCACGAGCGCTCGAGGCCGCGCCCACCGCCCGCCTCCCGGCCGGCGCGGTCCCGGTGACCGCGCCGGCCGGGAAGACAGCCGCCTATCGGCGGGCGTCCACCACTGAGCGCAGCTTGCCGCTGGTCGGGCTGCGGTCCAGGGACGAGCCGTCCACCGCCTCGATCGTGAGGTCGAGCAGCCGCTCCTCCACTGCCGCGCGCAGCTCGGGGTAGCCGGCCAGGAAGGCCTCCCGCAGCCGCTCGGGGGCCGGTGTGCCGGAGCGTTCGACGCGGACGGTGAGGTGTTCGCGGGTGTCGGGAGCGGTGAGCAGGATCTGGAGTTCGCCGGTGTAGCGGCCCTGCTCCTCGGCTATCGCCACGAAGCGGCGGTGATTGAGCAGATACGTGGCCACGCGCATCACGTCCCCGGTCCTGCCGCGCAGTTCGAAGCGGGGGGCGTGGCTGCCGCAGGGGCAGCGGCCGGGGACGATCCGGCCGAGGTCGCCGATGACGTAGCGGCCGAGGTTCTGGCCGCGCCGGGCGTGCGTGGCGAAGACCAGGCGGCCGGTCTCCCCCGGCGCTACCGGCCTGTCGGAGGTGATGTCGAGGATCTCCATCGTGTGCAGGTCGGCGTGGAGGTGGTGGACGCCGCCGGTGCTCTCGGCGCACTGGTAGCCGAGCGGGCCCAGGTCGGTGCTGCCGTAGGTGATGGAGCGGACGACCTCGATGCCGAAGGTGTCCTTCAGGGTGCGCTGCTGTTCGGCGGTGAAGTGCTCGCCGCCGTAGAAGATCTTCCGGAGGCCGCCGTATGCGCGCAGAGAGTCCTTCTCCTCGTGCAGCAGCTGCCACAGGTAGGAGGGCATTCCGAAGAGAGTGTCCGCCTGGTGGGCGATCAGAGCCTGGGCCGTGGCCCGGTGGTCGGGGCCGGCGGACAGGGGCAGTTGGACGCCGCCGAGACGCTCAAGGATGGAGAAGAAACTGATGAAGCTGCCGTACATGCCCCCGCAGTAGAAGAGGTTGGCCGTGCGGTCCGCCACCGGGTCGTAGCCGGCGGCGAGCAGACCGCGGGCGGCGGCGTGCATCTGGGTGTCGTAGTCGTCGTAGCTGAAGAGGGACAGTGCCGGGGCGCCGGTGCTGCCGCCGCTGCGGAAGTACAGCTCGGCATCGGCTCGTGCGACGTGGCGGTTGAGTTCCTGGACTTCTTCCTTGCCGAGCAGCGGCCCGCCGGGCGGCGGGAGGACGACCGGGCGGGCCAGGTCGTCCAGGCAGGCGGTGGTGGCAAAGCGGGCGTCGGTCTGGACCGCCACGCGGCGGCTGTAGCGCTGGAGCGCGTAGACGCCGTCGTGGGGCTCGCCGGGGTAGCTGGCGAGCATGGCGCCGATGGGCGTGATGCGGGTGACGCCTGCGGCCAGGACGGTGCGGGAGAGTTCGGCGATGTCGATGCGACTGCCGGCGATGCCCGCGGTCTGCAGGTAGCGGCGCATGGGCCGCAGTGCGCCGAGCAGTTTCTTGCGCGGCAGCGGCTTGATCCACACGCTGCGGTGCAGGGGGGAGGCGGTGAGGGCGGGCCTGGTGTCGGCCATGACGCGCCAGGAACCGTCGGGGGCGGCGAACACCCGGGTCAGGTCGAGGTGTTCCTCCAGTCGGGCGATCAGCTCGGTGGTGGTCAGCTCGGCCTGTTCGGCGGGGTCGAGATCATGGCCGTCGGGCGGGGGCGCGGCGGCGGGCCGGGTGGCGAGCACGCCGGCGAAACGCTCGGCGAAGGCGAAGACGTCCCGCTCGTCCTCGGTGTCGAGGTAGACCACCTGGGGGCTGGAGCAGGCCTGTTGCTCGTACAGGCACACGTCGGCTGCCAGGGCGCCGAGCGTGTCCGGGTCCTGCCAGGCGTCGCGGGTGAGGTAGGCGAAGGAGATGCGGTGGCCCCACTCCACCAGGCGGCAGCCGGGCGGGACATGGGCGGCGACCCCTTCGACGGCGCTCTCGCCGCCCCAGACGGCGATGGCGTCGGCGGGTGCGCACATCAGGCGCAGCCACTCCTGCCGGGAGGAGGAAAAGCGCAGCACGACGACGCGGTCGGCGATGGCGCCGGTGGGGTCCAGGGCGGCGAGCTCGGCCAGCAGATGCTGGGTGAGCAGGGTGTCGCCACTGCTGGTCTTGAGGATGTTGACGTTGCCGGCGAGCAGGCCCTCGACGATGCTGAGCGGGGCGACGGTGGCTGCGTTGCCCGGGGCGATGTGGGCGACCAGGCCCACGGGGGCCCATGCCTCGTAGACGGTCTCCCGTGCGTCGGGGCGGTTCAGCCGGCCCGGTGCGGCGCCGCCGAGTTCGCGACGGAGCTTGCGGGTGAGCTCGGTCCGGCTGAGATGGGCGGCGAGTTCGGTGAGGACGGCCGGGTCCTCGCCCTCGGGCAGGTGGCGGGCGAGCCGGGTGCGCACCGGGTGCTCCGGGGCGCGCAGGACGGTGGCCAGGGCGTCGCAGGCGGCCAGGACGGTCTCGGTCTCCAGCGGGGTGCCGAGGGCGGCCTCGACTGCGGTGGACAGGCCGGCCAGACGGCGCCCTGCCTCCTCGTCGCCGATGAAGGCGCCCTGCCAGTAGTGGTGTTCGTGGGTTTCGGCGGGGTGGTGCACGGTCACGACATTCCCTTCATCAGTTCGGCGGCGGCCACCGCGCAGCTGCGGTTGCGACTCACCCCGGCGCGGCCGTGGACGGTGAACCAGTCGGTGGTCAGCTCGCATCCGCACGCGTCGCCGGGGTGCAGGGAGGCGAGGTCGCCCATGAGGACGCTCTGCGCCGGTACGGAGGTGATGTAGGGCGAGACGAGGTGCAGGTAGCCGATCTCGCCGTACGGCAGGGGTTCGAGGGTGCGGGTGGAGCGGATGGCGACCCGGGACCAGACGGGGGCGTGCAGGCGGTGGTGGTCGCATTCGATGTACGGGATGCAGTGCTCGACGGATCCGAAGGTGTCACGGATGCGCTCGCCGGGGATGCCGAGCTGCTCGGTGACGCGGGCGTACAGCTCCTCCTTGCCGATGCGCCGGTCGGCGTGGCCCTTCCAGCCGCCGCCGAGGACGACCAGCGAGCCCTCGGGCAGGCCCAGCGGCGGCAGCCCCATGGCGCTCATCCGCTCCAGGGTGAAGAAGAGGAAGGCGGGAAAGCCCAGGATGCGGACCGGGGCGTCGTCCCGCTCGAAGCGGCGCAGCGCGGCGACGCAGCCGAAGGGGTCGAACTCGTGGTCGTTGCCGGTGTTGCGCAGCGCGTACTCGACGGTGCGGGCCGGGGCGAAGTCGCAGAGGTAGTTGTCGGTGAAGGAGGTGCCGAGATTGAGGGCGGGGGCCGGCTCGTAGCTGTAGAGGAGGTAGTTGACCTCCTGTTCGGGGGTGATCCAGCCGTTGCGCTCGAAGATCCGGGCGACCATGCGCTGGGCGGAGCGGATGGTCCAGTTGTCGAAGAACATCTGCGACTTCTGGCCGGTGGTGCCGGAGGAGGTCAGGTGCAGGTCGACCTCGTCGCGCGGGATGGACAGCACCTCGTGGCGCTTGAAGAAGTTGGCGTGCACCAGCGGGGCGCGGTACGGCTGCGCGGGCTCTGTGGCTTCGTACAACGAGCGGAAGAACGGGGAGCGTTCTGCGTGCCAGGCGTTGGTCTCCGCCATGGCCGCGGCGAACAGTTCGTCCTCGGCGGGCCCGCAGGTGTACGGGTCGGCCAGGTCGCACAGTTGCTGCACGTGCGGCAGGAGGGAGGGGTCGGGGACGCCGACCGGGGCGAGATGGGGGTTCATGAGGCAACCTCGAGTGTGGGCAGGTAGGTCGACGCCCAGGCGGACAGGTAGCAGTCCAGGTAGGGCTGGAGGGGCGGTTCGACGACCACGCCGCGGAAGTCGATCTGCTCGGTGGAGCGGGAGAGGACGACGTAGTCGTGGAAGCCGTCGCCGTCGGCGCGCATCGCCGGGTAGAGCGCGCCGGCGACGAAGCCCTGGGCCAGGAAGGCCGAGAGGGCTCCGTGGTGCGCCAGCGGCACCAGGGCCTCCACATAGCCCGCGCCGGCCCGGGTCAGGGCCTGGGTGACGGGTTCGAGATAGGCGGCGGCAGCGGCGGGGTCGGGGTGGGCGGTCAGCAGCGAGCAGTACCGTCCGGTGCGGTTGAGGTACGCGTAGACCTCGAACCGCCCGTCGTCGGGGGTGAGCAGCACGTTGGGTGTGTGCAGCGGGTAGAACCAGCCGCCCGCGTCGGGGAAGCGCTCGCGGAGGCGGCGGCGGACGAAGGCCGGAGCCTCGATCATCTCCAGCTGCTCGGCCGGCCCGTGCGCGGCCGCCGGGAGCGGGTCGGTGGCGCGGGTGCCTTGGTAGCTGATGCCCAGGCAGCTCTCAACTGTCCGCAGAAGCGGGAGCAGTGGGGCGGGCGCCTCGGGCACGGGGACGCGGCGGTCCAGCACACCGGCGGAGTGACGCGCGTAGAGGGCGAGGCTCTCTCGGCTGCTGAGATCTACCGCGTTGGGCAGGATGCCCAGCGGGCGGAAGCCGTTGCGCGCGACGACGCGCTGCGGGCCGGCGCTGACGGTGCGGACCGTGGCGTACACCGAGTCCAGCCGCCCGGTGTCCAGCATCCCGGCGCACAGGGCCCCGGTCAGCGTGGCGGCCAGTCCATCGGACCTGTGGTCCGGGTGCACAGCGAGGCCTTCCAGGCGCCCGATCCGGCTGCCCGGCTCGCCGTGGATGGCCGCCGACGCGGCCAGCGCTCCGGTGTCCGGGCAGCGGGCGACGAGCCAGAGGGAGTGCGGGTCCTGGATGAGCCGGGCCATCTCGGCGGGGTCGGTGCCGAGCGCGGCGGGGTAATGGGGCCCGTAGACGGCGTAGTAGAGCTGGCGCAGTTCGGCGATGTCCGCGTCGGCAGCCGGGGCGATCCGTGCGTTCACCGCTCGCCTCCGACAGGTTCGGGAGTACGGTCGGCCGCAGGCCCGGTCGCGGCCTCGGCGGTCGGCCGGTCCGCGGCCGGCTCGGGGGTACGGGCACCCAGCAGGGCCAGCGCGCAGGCGGCGGGCACCAGGCCGGCGGCCTGCACCAGGCACAGTGTCTGCGCCGAGAGGTGGTCCCCGGCGAGTCCGAACAGCAGCGAGGCCACCGGGAACGTGGCCCCCAGCACCGCCTGCATCACGGCGAAGAAACCGGGCTTGTCGGCGGTGGGCACCAGCCGCTGGAACAGGGCCACGAAGCGGACCCCGATGACCCCCACGCACCAGCCGGCCACGGCGAGGCAGCAGGAGATGACCAGCCGCTGCGCGACCAGGCCCGGGAGGGCCAGGGCGAGGGCCATCAGACCCAGGCAGTACGCGCCGGTGACGGTGGGCCGGCCCGGCACCCGGGTGCCGGTGGAGGAGCCGATGAGCGTGCCGGCGCCCAGGGACGCCTCCAGCAGGGCCACGGTGCCGCCGCCGTCACCCAGCACGTTCCGGGTGTAGAGCGGAATGACAACGAAGACGGCGGTGGTGAAGAGGTTGGCCGCGGCGAAGCAGACCAGGATGCGGCGGACGTACGGCAGTTCCCGGAGGATGCTGCGGAGCGTGCGCTTCCGGGGTGTTGCCGCCTCACCGGCGCCGCCGTCGTTTTCGCCGTGCGCGGCTGCGGTACGGAAGCGCACACCGGCGATGAGCAGCGCGGCCGCGAGGTAGGCGGCCGCGCACCCGGCGGCGAGCCCGGCCACGCCGGCCCGGTCGACGATCAGGGCCCCCAGCAGGGCCCCGCCGAGGCCGGCCAGGGACTGGGTGGACAGCTCGAATCCCGTGGCCGTCTCGATGTCCTCGTCGTCAACGAGTTCGGGCACCGACGTGGTCAGGCAGGGGTCGAAGAAGGCCTGGCACGCGGCCAGGGCGAGGGTCGCGCCGTAGGCGGCCGCCAGCGGCAGGTCGCTCGACCAGGCCCAGACGGCCAGCGCGGCAGCGGCGGCGCCCGCCAGCGCGGCGGCCGCCCGCAGGACGGAGCGGTGGGCGATCCGGGCGACGGCGCGGGCCACGACGGGAGCGAGGGCCACGGCGGGCAGCGAGCTGACGGCCATGAACAGCCCGGAAGCCAGTCCGCGCCCGTCGTCGACGGCGTAGGCGACCAGCCACCAGGAGACGCCGACCTGGAACATGCGGACCGCGGCCTGGGTCAGGACCTGGCCCAGCCAGACGGCGCCGAAGGCGCGGTTGCGCAGGACGAGCGGCAGGCGACGGCCCTCGTCGGCACGGGTGTCGGGAGTGGCGCTCATGCGGTCGGCCTCTCGTCGAGGACGCGGACGAGCTTGCCCGAGCGCGGGTTGACGGCGAGGTCGCGGTGGCGCGCCCATTCCACGGACAGCGGGTGGACGAAACCGGCGCGCACGCTGTCCGGATACAGCGGCCGGGCCGTCTCCAGTTCCGTGACGACCCCCTTGGCGAGCGGCTCCAGGCCGGCCGGGTCGTCGTCGCCCGGAGCGGTGGCCAGCCGCAGCACCAGACCGTCGCGGCCGTCCCAGCGGCGGACGACCAGCTGCATGCCGACGACACGGCCGGCGGTGTCCGCCGCGGCCACGGCGTCCTGCGCGTCCTGGGAGTACAGGGACACGGGCCCCACGCGTACGCCTTCCTCGGCGCGGCCGAGGATGCGGAAGTGCCGGGCCCGGTTGTCGGTCCACTCGGCGCGGTCGCCCGCGGGGTAGCGGATGACGGGCATGAGGCGGCGGAACAGGCTGGTCACCACGACCCGTCCGGGCCGTCCGGGTTCGGTGACGGGCTCGTCAGTGGTGTCGTCGAGGATCTCGACGACGGAGTGCGGGGTGAAGGCGCGGTGCACGCGGGGGTCGGAGCCGGGCACGGGGCGGCCGAGCAGGCCGGCGTCGACGCTGGCGTAACCGACGGAGCGGGCCTCGGCGTTGGGGAATGCGGCGGCCAGCAGGCGCCGCTGGTCTGCGAAGAGCGCCTCGCCGCCGAACAGGACCAGCTCCACGGCGTCGAGCCGGACGCCGGAGGAGATCAGGTGCTCGGCCAGCCGGCACAGGGTGGTGGGCGTGCCGGCCACGACCTCGGCGGCGAAGTCCTGCAGGGTGGGGACCGTCGACTCCAGCGGCGCGGCGCCGCCGATGGGCAGCCGGACGTTGTCGACCGGGGCGTGGGCGAGCGAGTCGAGGATGAACAGGAAGCTGGCGTAGAGCTCGCCCGCGTAGAAGAGGTCGGCGACGCGGTGCCCCGGGCGCAGCCCCGTGTCCAACAGGCCCTGGCCGAAGGCGGTCACGAAGGTGCGCCATTCGTCGCGGGTGTAGACGGAGAACTTGGGGGCGCCGGTGGTGCCGCCGGTCTTGTAGACGGTCGCCTCGCTGAGAGGGCCGGTCAGGACGCGGTTGTCGTGCAGGGTGTTGGCCGACCAGAACTCCTGCTGGTCCACGACCGGGAGATCGGTGAGGCGGTCGGCGTCCGGCGGCAGGGACGCGTAAAGGTCTTGGTAGAAGGGTGAGTTGTGACGGACGAAACGTATGAGGTCCGATAGCTGATGGGCGGACATGCGGCCTTTGCCTAGGTGAACGGAACGGAGCGGGAGTCACCGCGGCATGGCGAGATCATGAGCTCGCCGCCTGCGGGATCGATCGACCGGTGTACGGGGGAACCCCACGCCGACGCGCGCCGGAAACTGACGCGCAGTCACGATCATGGGACATTCTCGCGCGAATCGCAAAATCGACCGCACATCTCTCGGCCTTCATGGCCAGGAACAGCGATTCTTGTGGTGGCACTCGCTGCGCCGGCCGGTGTGCGACTGCCCAGCCCCAGCGCCCGGCGCCGCGCCGCAGGCGAGCATCGCGGCCACCTTGGTCCCGCCCTCCACCTTGGCGAGAATCCGGTCGGCCAACGCCGCGACAGCAGCCCCGCCCCGAGGGATCCCGCGGCGTTCAGCCTCGTGCCGGGCCTTGTCGACTCGGGCCGGGTGGCCCATCCAAGGGCAGACAGGCAAGGCGAATCGCATGATCGGAAATCGGCCAGGAGTGTCCGGCCGATTGTGCACAATCGGGAGTCTCGCGCGCCGTTCTCTCGCGCCCGCCCCCTCGGGGCACGGCGAGTCGGACAGCGCGGGTCCTCCGCGATTCAAGTGCGACGGACCGAAATAACATAGGCGCTTCCGCTTTCCGAGGCAGCGTCAGATCGGCATGCCGCCGATACCTCCCCGCCATATTCGGCCGCCAATTTCTGGCCATCACGCACGGCAATCCTCCATGAGCGACGAGTGGTGATCATCACAGGCTCGCAGCGTGAGACCTGCCCGAGCGGTGCGCTAACGTCATCGGGCAGCGCACCCCGATGTCCGGGATTCCCCGAAGCGGGACCAGGCCGGATCGGCAAAGAAGCCGAATTCATTGAGGCCGTCATCGGAAATAACACGGCACGGGTAGAGGTCGCCTGACGTCTATTCACTTTCCACCGAGCCGGTGTGCCGTATGAACGAGAGACCATCAGGAGAGGTTTGTGCACAACAGTCGCTTAGAGTCCATCGGGGCATATCTCCCCTCGGCGGTCATGACTACTCCGGAACTCCTCACCCGCATGGAGAAAACACCGGAATTCGACCTCTTCAAGATCACCGGAATGGCCGAGCGCCGCGTCGCGGACGACACCACCGACGTCCCCGAGGACTGCCTCACGATGGCAGTCTCGGCAGCGCGCGACTGCCTGGACCGCTCGCGTTACGCTCCGGACGAGATCGACGTCGTCATCTCCTGTTCCATCAGCCGCACGACAGACGGCCGACGCCAGCAGTTCGAGCCGTCGTTCGCCCATCGCATCGCCCAGGAGCTCGGCGCGACCAGCGCCATTCACTTCGACGTCTCCAATGCCTGCGCGGGCATGATGACCGGCGTCTATCTGCTGGACCGGATGATCCGCTCCGGTGAGGTGCGCAACGGCCTGGTGCTCAGCGGGGAGCACATCACCCCGATCGCCTTCACCGCCGCGCGCGAGATGGAAGACAGCCGGGACCCCCAGTTCGCGTCCCTCTCCGTCGGCGACTCGGCAGTCGCCGTGCTCGTCGACCGCGCCACCGACGACGCAGACGTCATCCACGACATCGAGCTGATGACCTGCTCGGAGTACTCACACCTGTGTCTGGGCATGCCCAGCGACGACACCGGCGACCTGGCGATGTACACGAACAACCAAGTGATGCACGCCGAGGACCGCCTCTCGCTGTGGCCGACCTTTCACCGCGACAAGCTGGCCGACGACGGTCGTCGATTCGCCGACGAGGGATACGACTTCGTCGTCCAGCACCAAGTCGGCAGCCGGTTCATCGACTTCATGAACAACGTGGGAGAGAAAATCTTCGGCACACCGATGCCGCAGTCGCTGTCGGTCGTCGAGAAGTTCGCCAACACCGCGACCACATCCCACTACCTGGTACTGCACCAGGCACTCGCCGAACGCCGAATACCCAAGGGATCCAAGATCCTCCTGGTGCCCGCCGCCTCGGGTGTGGTGACCGGTTTCCTGTCCGCGACCGTCTCCTCCCTGGAGGTATGACATGGCCACCGTCATCACCTCCACCGCACTCAGCCCGGCCGACGACGCCGGCAGCGCGATCGGATACGCGGCATCGGCCGGCAGCGCCTGCCTCCAGCAGGCCGGGCTCTCGCCCGCGGACGTCGACGTTCTGATCAATGTCGGCGTCTACCGCGACTCCAACATCTCAGAGCCCTCCGTCGCCGCACTCATCCAGAAGCGCATCGGCATCAACCTGGACTACCTGCATGACATCGACAGGCAGGCCGCGTTCTCGTTCGACCTGATGAACGGCGCCTGCGGTGTGCTCAACGCCGTCCAGGCCGGCGGTTCGCTGCTGGCAGCCGGCAGTGCCCGCCGGGTGCTGGTGGTCTCGGCCGACACGCACCCCTCGATGGACCCGACCAGGGCGGGCACCGCCGAGTTCCCGTACGCGAGCACAGGCGCGGCACTGCTGCTGGAGCGCAGCGACGACGCCCGGGGCTTCGGCCGGGTGCACCACCGGTCGCTGCCGGGCTCGCACGGCGTCAACGGATACATATCGCTGAACGAGGCCGGCTCCGAGGGCCGGAACACCATCGCCGTCGACCGCGACGGCGGCGTACTGGAGCGGATGCTCGATCTGGCCATCGACTCGGTGCACGGCGCTCTGGCAGCCGAGTACGGCACGGATGCCGCTGCGGCGGGGGCCGCCCTCGACCGCACGCTGCTCATCACCTCCCAGCCGTCGCCCGACTTCGCGTCCCGCCTCGCCAAGCGCCTGGGCCTGGCAACCGATGCCGCCGTCACCGTCGAAGGCGTCAAGGGCGACCCGCACACGTCGGCACTGGCCTACGGCTTCCGACAGGCACAGGACGCGGGCAGGCTCGCGGGCCATGACCGGCTCCTCTTCCTCGCCGTCGGCGCGGGGCTGAGTTCGGCAGCCTCGCTCTACGACCTGACCGGCGACGCCGAGGGAGCCGCGCGCTGATGCCCGGCACGACGACCGGACTGCGCCGGGACGCGTTCCTGGCCGAACTTCTCGCCTGGCACGCCGCCCGTACGCCCGACAAGGCAGCCGTCATTCATCCGGACGGCCGACTGGAGCCGGCCGGCCGGCCCGGCTACGCCTCGGTCGACTACGCCGAGCTCGCCGCCAAGGTCTCCATGTGCGCCGCCGGTCTCAAGGGGCACGGCATCGCCCGCGGTACCCGTACGGCCCTGCTGGTGACTCCTGGGGCCGACCTGCTCACCCTGGTCTTCGCGTTGATGCACATCGGCGCGGTACCGGTGGTGGTCGATCCCGGCATGGGGCTGGGCCGCATGCTGGACTGCATCCACCGGGTGGGTGTCCAGGCCTTCATCGGCGTACCGTCCGCGCACATCCTCCGGCGCCTGCGCCCGCGTGCCTTCGCCGGAGTGCAGAGCGTGATCAAGGTGCGCCAGAAGAACGGCACCGGACTCGAGGAGCTGACCGCCCTCGGCGCAGGCCTGCCGCACCTTCCTCCGCTGGAGCCCGGACCGGACGATCTCGCGCTGATCGGCTACACCACCGGCAGTACCGGCCCGGCCAAGCCGGTCGAGATCACCGTCGGCATGCTGCAGGGAATGGCGCACGGCGTCGAGAGCGGTCACTTCACCGCCGACATGACCACCACTCTTCTCACCCTGCCGCTGATGGGCGTGTTCGACCTCGCGGCGGGCCGCACGGTGGTGGTGCCGAAGATGAACATGGGCCGGGTCGGCGCCGCCGATCCCGCGCTGCTGACCGACGCGATCCAACGCTTCGATGTGAACGCCATGTTCGCCTCCCCCGCACTGCTGGGCCCGCTCTCGGCCCATCTGGCGGAGGCCGATGCGCGGGTGCCGTCACTGCGCATGGTCGTCTCCGGTGGCGCTCCGGTGAGCCCCGGGCTGATGAGCGCGCTGCGCGCCGTACTGCCCGGTGAGGCACGCGTGTTCAGCACCTACGGGTCGACCGAAGCGCTGCCGATGGCACTTGTCGAGAGCAGGGAGGCACTGGCCGGGCCGGCCGACGGCCCGGCCGAGGGCATGGGTGTCTGCGTGGGCCGGCCCGCACCCGGCACCTCGGTGCGCACCATCGAGGTCAGCGACCGGCCGGTCCCCCGCTGGACGCCCCACCTGCCCGTGGGAGAAGGCGAAATAGGCGAGATCGTTGTCAGCGGCCGGGCGGTCAGCCCCCGCTACTTCCAGTCGTCCCAGGCAGATGCCGAGCACAAGATCCAGGACGGCGAGCGTCGTTGGCACCGCACCGGTGACGTCGGATGGATCGACGGTGAGGGGCGCATCTGGTTCTGCGGACGCAAGAGCCATCGCGTCCGCACCTCGGGCGGCGACCTGCACACGGTGCGCTGCGAAGGCGTCTTCACCCCCCATCCGCAGGTCAAGCGCACAGCGCTGGTGGGTTTCGGCCCGCACGGAGAGCAACGACCCGTGCTGTGCGTCGAGCTCGAGCCCGGCGCCGAGCGGCACTGGCCCAGCATCGAGAGCGAGTTGCGCGCCTTGGGCGCGAACAAGGCGGTGACCAAGACGATCGACGACTTCCTGCCCCATCCCGCCTTCCCCGTGGACGTCCGCCACAACGCCAAGATCCGCCGGGAACTGCTGGCCGGCTGGGCCGAGGACCGGCTCACCGGAAGCCGCCGCCCGTCCGGCGCCGACCAGGCGCTGCGCGCCGTCCCGCTGCTCGGATGGGCCTACCTGGCGGCCTGGCCCCTGCTGCCCTGGGACCATGCGGCGCTGACCGCGCTGTGGTGGGTCGACGCCTTCCTCAGCGTCGTCGTCCATGCCGTCCAGATACCGTCCGCGCTGCGCGCGGAGCAGGAACTCGCCACCGGGCGCAGGCCATGGGCGACGGCCGCGCTCACGATGGTGTTCGGAGCCACGTGGTGGCGTCGGCGCAGCAGCAAAGCGAAGGGTGTTGCCGCGTGAAGACACTGGTGACGGGCGCGTCCGGGTTCCTGGGCAGCCATATCGTCGACGCCTGCGTACGCGTCGGCGACGAGGTGCGGGTACTCGTACGCGAAGAGAGCGATCTGAGCCATCTGCGCACCGTTCCCGGTGTCGAGTTCGCATACGGAGATCTCCGCGACGCCGCCTCCCTGCGCCAGGCGATGGACGGCATCGACGTGGTGCACCACAGTGCGGCCCGGGTCACCGACAGGGGTACCCGCGCCCAGTTCTGGGACGAGAACGTCGCGGGCACCGAACGCCTCGTGTCGACGGCCCGGGCAGCCGGCGCACGACGCTTCGTGTTCATCAGCAGCCCCAGCGCGCTGATGGGCATTCGCGGCGGCGACCAGCTCGACATCGACGAGAGCGAGCCCTTCCCCGCACGCCACCTCAATCTCTACTCGGAGACCAAGGCCGCCGCGGAACGCCTCGTGCTGGCCGCGGACCGTACGGACTTCACCACCGTCGCACTGCGCCCCCGGGCCGTGTGGGGTCCGCGTGACCACTCCGGCTTCATGCCGCGGCTGATCGCGAAGATGATGACGGGGAGCCTGCCCGATCTCTCCGGGGGCAGGCGGGTGTACGCCTCGCTGTGCTACTGCGAGAACGCCGCCGACGCCTGTGTACGGGCGGCGCGGGCCGACGGAGTCGGCGGCCGGGCGTACTTCATCGCCGACCAGCAGCCGGTGGAGATCTGGAGCATGCTCGCCCTCCTCGCCGAGCGGTTCGGCGGCAAGCCCCCGACCAAGCAGGTCTCCCACGGCCTGCTGCGCGCGCTCGCGTTCACTGCGGACATGGTCTGGAAACTGCCGCCGCTGGCCGAGCGCTCCTCGCCGCCGCTCTCCCGTTACACGCTGGCCCTGTTGACCCGTTCCGCGACGTACGACACGTCAGCGGCGCGGCGGGATCTGACCCCGCCACTGGTGGACCACGACGCCGGGATGGCGCGGCTGGAAGCGTGGATCGACAGCATCGGCGGCGTCAACGAGTTCGTCAGGAAGGTGAAGTAGTCATGACCGCGCAGCATGTCGCCTCGGCCAACGGCGCCGGGACCGGTCCTCGCGGCACGGCCCCATTCCGCCGTCCGGTCTCTGCGACCGAGTGGTCCTATCTGGCCGCTGCCCGACTGGGTGAGCTGCTGGTGCTCCAGCTCGTCGTCGAGGGCGCCGGGCCGATCGACGCCCTGGCCCTGAGCCGGGCCGTGGCCGAGGCCTCGGCGTCCTGCCCGGGCTCGCGGCTGGTGCGCCGCGGCAGGACGTGGGTCGACAGCGGACGTCCGGCCCGGGTCGTGGTCGCCGAAGGAAGGGGCTTGGACCGCACGACGTTCACGGGCCTTCCTGAGCTCACCGGCCCGTTGGCCGAGTCGGAGGGCCGTCCGGGCTGCGAAGTGCTGCTGCTCACCGGCGAACCGAGCACCGTGGTCTTCCGCGCCTCCCACGCCGTGATGGACCTCAAGGGCACGGCGATCTGGGCCGCCGAGGTGTTCCGCGCTCTGCGTGGCGAACCGCTCCACGGCGCCGCCGACTCGCTGGCCGACTACGCGCTGCTGGATGCGGTGGGCCGGACCGGTCAGCGGCCTCGTCTCGGGCTCGACAAGTGCTCGCCGCTGGGCGGCCGCCCGGGGAACGGCTCGGTATGGCGGCGGCGTACGCTCCCGGGCCGGCACGCGGCGCTGGCCGCGAAGGTGGCGGCCGCGGTTGCCGGAGCCGGAGCCGTCGCAGGCTCCACCGCCCGGATCATGGTCCCGGTGGATCTGCGGCGTCACGCTCCCGGCGTGTCATCGACAGCCAATCTCGCCCTGCCGGTGTTCCTCGACATCCCGGCCGGCCAGGGCACGGACGCGGTCCACCGACAGTTGCTCACAGCGCTGGCCTCCCGGCAGGAACTGGCGGCCGGGGCGGAGGCTGCCCTGGCCCGCCTGCCACTGCCCGCAGCCGCAGCGCTGGTTCGCGCCTCGCGCGCCGCCACTGCGGCACGGCACCGGTATCCGGCGTCGGCCATCGTGTCCCACGCCGGCCGGCTGGCGCCGGAGGATTTCAGCGCCGGGGAGTTCACCGCGACGAGCGTGTACGCCCTTCCGGTGCATGCGCCCCTGATTCCGGTCAGCATCGCGCTGCTGGAACTTCCCGAGCACATCGAGCTGGTGGTCTCCGCCCGCGGGGCGGCGGACGTCGGCGAGCGCTGCGAGGAGCTGCTGGACCGTATCGAGTCCGCACTGGGCACAGCCCTCCCGGCCCCGTACGCACCGCCCGTGGCACCGCCGCGGGAGCCCGTCGCGGCCGAACTCCTGCTTGCGCCCGGCCCCGGCGGGCTTCCTTCGCCGGAGACCACAGTGCTGCAGCTGTTCCGTGCGCAGGCCGCCCGCCGTCCGGACGCACCCGCTGTGCTCGGCGACAACCTGCACTGGTCGTACGCGGAACTGGACCGCCGCTCCGACGCCGTCGCGGCCGAACTGCTCTCCCGGGGAGTCGGGCGCGGCGACGTCGTCGGTGTCCTGGCGGACCGTTCGGCACTCGGCCTGGCCGGAGTCTGGGGCGTTCTCAAAGCCGGCGCGGCCTTTCTGCCCGTCGACGTACGCAATCCGGCGCGCCGGGTCGAGGAGCTGCTGCACGACGCGCAGGCCCGCTTCTGTCTCACGGAGACGCCCGCGTGCGCCAAGGCGGAGGGAGGCGGCTGCACGACGATCCTCCTCGAGGACATCGCGAGCGACGACGCGACCGTCGACGAGCACCAGCGAGCGGCCCTCACCGCGGCCGCTCCCGGCCCGGACGATCTGGCGTACGTCATCTACACCTCGGGGTCCACCGGCAAGCCCAAGGGCGTACAGATCGAGCACCGCAGCCTGACCAACGTCGTCGGCTGGATATCCCCGTTCATGCGGTGCGACGAAGAGACCCGGGCCGCGTACTCCTTCTCCCCCGGCTTCGACCTCTCGATCATGCAGATCTTCCCGCCCCTGCTGCACGGCGGCGCCGTCGTACCGGTGCCCGGCGAACTCGACCACCTCAAGCTGCGCGAGATGTTCTCCGGCCGGCAGGCCAACACGCTCGGGATGACGCCGACCCACCTCGACCTCGCCGCACGCCTCGGCATCCGCCCCACGGGCATCCGGGCCCTCCAGGTCGGCGGCGAGAACCTCACCGCGGCCGGCAGCAGCCGGGCACGCGCGGCCTTCGGACCTGACTGTCTGTTCGTCAACATCTACGGTCCCACCGAAGCAACGGTGGCCTGCACCGTCGCCGTCGTCGGCGACGACACCGTACGCCCGTCCGCGCCGATCGGAGTGCCGGTGCACCGCACCTCCGTGGCGGTTCTGGACGAGCGGGGGAACGAAGTCCCCGACGGCGAGCTCGGCGAACTCCATGTGACCGGCGTTCAGCTGGCCCGCGGATACCTCGGCCGCCCCGACCTGACAGCCGACCGATTCGTCTGGCTCCCGGACGGCCGACGCGCCTACCGCACCGGCGACCTGGTGCTTCGCCTGGCCGACGGGCAACTCGAGTACGCGGGCCGGATCGACTCCCAGGTGAAGATCCGCGGTCACCGGGTCGAGCCGGGCGAGGCCGAGGCAGCGCTCACCGCTCTGCCGGGCATCGCACAGGCCGCGGTGGTCGCCCGCCCCCGGCCCGACACCGGCACGCCGGCCCTGTGCGCCTTCGTGGTGCCGGCCGGGGGCGCGGCTGCCTTCGACGAGGCTGCCGTACGGGCGGAGCTGGAGCAGTCGTTGCCGTCCCACCTGGTGCCCTCGGTCGTACGCGCGGTCTCCGGGCTGCCGGAGACCGCCAGCGGCAAGACGGATCGCAATGCGTTGCCGAATCCTTTCGGCCATGGGCCGGTGGAACCGGAGAGGGCCCCGGCAACGCCCCCTGCGGGCCCAAAGCCTCCGGCGACCGGGAACGGTCCGGGACCCGGCACCGCAGCGGCGACGGCCGAGATCTGGGCCCGCGTCCTGCACTGCGAAACCACGGACCTCGATTCCTCGTCCGACTTCCATGCACTCGGCGGCGACTCACTGGCCGTCCTGGAAATGCTGGCCGCACTCGGCGAAGACCTCTTGAGCCGAGCCTCGGAGCAGCAGTTCCTGGCCCGGCTCGGCTCCCTCAGCGAGAATCTGACGCTCGGCCGAGTCGTCGAGACCGTCGAGGCGCTGCGGAGCACGTCGTGATCTTCGTCGGAGAGGGCGCGCTGCTCTGGCGCGCCGTACAGCACACACTCGACCACAACCTGGCCGTGGACCTGGTCTGCGGCCCTGCTCCGGCCGCAGAGGCTGCTCGGGCCGACGTTCCCTATCGTGCCGTCGCGGACGTCAACTCCGTAGCCGCCGAGCTGGTCGCCGCCGGCACGGATGGCGTCGTCTGGTCGCTCAACAACCGGATGATCTTCCGCGCACCGGTGCTGTCCACCGGACTGCGCATCCTCAACATCCACCACGGCCCGCTGCCCGCCTATCGGGGGCTGCCCGAAGTAGCCCTGGTGTACGCGATGCTGCACGGCGAGCGGAAGTTCGCCGCGACGCTCCACCAGGTGGATGAGGGCATCGACACCGGACCCACTCTGGCCGCCGATTCCTATCCGATCGGCCCGGACGAGCCGTACCACGTGGTGCTGCGCCGCGGATTGCAGACCTGCCACCAGCTGTTCGAGCGCTGCGTGCCCCTTGTGGCGGCCGACCCCGCCTGGGCCGGCGAGCCCACCCCACCCACCGGCGCGGACGACGGCGACTACTTCGGGCGCAAAGCACTGGCGCGCCTCACCCAGCACCGCAGCCACCCGAACTTCGCCCGCGCCACCGACCTGGGTTTCCTGGCCGGCTACCTCCCGGAGCTCGCCACAGCCCTGCGATGACGCGAGCCATCCATGCGCCGGCCCGGCCCGGCCCGAGCCGGCGCATGGGCACCACACCTCTGACATCTGTCAGGACCGCGCCGATGCCGGCCCCGCCCGGGCACGGCCGGCGCGCTGCGATCTGTGATCAGCATGTCTCGCTGGGTTGCCGTAGTGGGCCGGTGGGGCCGGCTCTGCGCACACTGGGATTATGCGCGGGACGATCGCCGGTGAGACTGCGGAGCGCGAGGATCTGCTTGCTGCCGCCGTGGTCAAAGCCGTCACAGGAACTGGCACGCGCGCCGGGAGTGTCTTTCTCCGCTCCGGCGACCGCCGCTCGATCGTGCTTGCCGCGACGTGCGGAGTGCCGCCCTCCCTGCTGGGCGGCTGGCGCCTCATTCCGGTGAGCAGCCCCATCCCGGTCGCCGTGGCGTACAGCTCCGGGCGCACCATCCACCTGACCGGCGCCGACGAGACGATGCGCCGGTTTCCCCAGCTCGCGGTGGCTCTGCCGTACGCCTTCGGCTCCTGCTCCGTGCCGGTGTGCGCGGGCGGGGAGACCTTCGGGGCACTGGCGGTCGTCTGGGGGGCGTCTCAGGGTGGCGAAGGGCTGTCCAAGGCGCAGCGCCGCCAGGTGCGCACCATCGCCAACCGACTCGGCGCTTCCCTCGCCGCCCTCCGGGCCCGTACCGGCGACCCCCTCGAGTGCGACGCGCGGACGGCTCCCGTCGAGTCCCCGGCTCCCTCGGAATCGGCTGTGCGGGTCGGGTTGTTCGACTGGGACCTCGTCGCCGGCACCTTCACCGTGGACGACGAGCTCTGCGAGATCTTCGGTATCGACCCGCGCGCTTTCGACGGACGAGCCGAAACACTTGCTTCCTGCCTGCACCCCGGTGACCTGGCCGCCTTCCGGGCCGGGGCCCGCGCGGCAGCCGCCGAGGGCCGCATCATCGCGCGGCGCCTGCGCCTACGAGATCGCGGGGACGGCGGGGGCGGACACCGCTTCGTCGAGTTGTGGGGCCGCGCGCCGGAGATCGACGACGCGCGGGCGCGCACCCATCTGGTCGGCGCGGTCGTCGACGCGCGGGCCGGCAGTGCGGCCGTCGCTGCGGTCGAGCGGCTGCGGGACGGGCTCCTCTCCCTCGCTCCCGACGGACGGGTCAGCTACGCCAACCACAGCGCGGAGCAGCTGCTGGGCGTGCGCGGCGACGAGCTGCTGGGCCAGTGTCTCTGGGACGTGCTGCCGTGGCTGTCCGACCCCGATTTCGAGTACCGGCACCGGTCGGCGATGATCTCGCAGGCGCCGGTCTCCTTCCTTGCATGCCGCCCGCCCGACCGGTGGCTCGCCTTCTACCTCCATCCGGAGGCGGACGGGGTGACCGGCCGGGTGGTCCTCGTGGGGCATCCTGCCCCGGCCGCGAGGGCACCTGCCGCCCCGGCCGCGACAACAGCACCTGCCCCGTCGGCTGTGCCGGCACCCGCGGCCGCACCGGCGCGCCTGGGCGTCATGTATCACGTCCTGCAGCTGGGCAGCGCGCTGACCGAGGCAGTCACCGTCCGCGAAGTCTGCGACGTCGTCGCCGACCAGCTTCTCCCTGCCTTCGGCGGCCAGCAGCTGGCGATCTACCTGGTCCGTGAGGGAACGATGCACCTGCTGTTCCACACCGGCCACCACGAGAATTTCCTCGACTGGCTGGAGGGCGTGCCTCTGCACGCCCGTCTGCCCGGTACGGAGGCCCTGACCTCCGGGGCTCCGCTCTTCATCGAGTCGCGGCAGGACCTCTCCCAGGGATACCCGGACATCCCCACGGGCGAGGTGAACTCCTGGGCATATCTGCCGCTGATCGCCTCCAGCCGCCCCGTCGGCACCTGCGTTCTCGGCTTCGACGAGACCCATCCGTTCACCGCCAAGGACCGCGGCGTCCTCACCGCACTTGCCGGACTGATCGCGCAGGCCCTGGAACGAGCGCGGCTCTACGACTCGGAGTTCGCTCTCGCCCGCGGTCTGCAACAGGCCCTCCTGCCGCACCGGCTGCCGGCAGTCCCGGGCGTCCGCACCGCCGCGCGATATCTGCCCGGCACCAGCGGAATGGACATCGGCGGCGACTGGTACGACGTCATCCTCACCGATGACGAGTTGTCCCTCGTCATCGGAGACGTGGAGGGGCACAGCATCGCCGCCGCGGCCACCATGGCTCAACTTCGCAGCGCCGTAAGGGCCTTCGCAGCGGTGGGTCACACGCCCGGCGAGGTGCTGGCGGGCGCCAACCGGACCCTCATCGACCTCGACCCCGGGCTGCTGGCCAGTTGCTGCTACATCCGTACCGAACCCCGCAGCCACCAGGCGTACGCCGTCAGTGCCGGCCATCCTCCGCCACTGCTTCGCCGCCCCGACGGGACGACCGACGTCCTCGAGCTGGATATCGGCCCTCTCCTCGGTGTGGATCGTGCGAGCACCTATCCGGGAACCCTGATCGCCCTCCCACCGGGCTCCGTACTCGCCCTCTACACGGACGGCTTGGTCGAGGAGCGCGGCACCGACATCGACGTGGGGATCGACCGTCTGCGGGCGTCCCTGGCCCACGGCCGCGCGGACTCGCTGGACGAACTCGCCGACCGGCTTCTGCACGACGCCCGGCGCTCCTCGCACCGCGCCGACGACATCGCCCTTCTGCTCACCGAGTACGGCCGGTCAGGGCGCCCGGATGACGTCTGAGGGAGACCTTTGTGCCGACGCCGGGGAGGGGCCGACGAGGAACGGTGAAGGCTGAGGACCATGGCGAACACCTGCCGCAGCACGGGCACGCCACCGTCTTCCTCTGCCGCAGCGTCGTGACGACGGCGGCCCGGAGGCCGAATCCGGCTGCCCCGGCAGCAGGCCCGCGGTAGCTCGCCCGGCGCCGCGGGGCGTTCTCCCTCCTTCGGCCGTCATCCCGGCGGGTGCGCACCGGATGCCTCCCGGCGCGCGGCACGCCAGGCTGCGGTCAAGGGCAGCGGCCATCACCGCACAGACGAGGACCGAACCATGTCCCACCGCCGGCGTATCCGCGTCATCACCGGGGCGGCACTGCTGCTGCTCACGGCCACGGCCTGCTCGGCCGGCAAGACCACCGTGGGCACACTCAGCTTCCGTGCCCACGACTCCCCGGTCGAGGTTACGTACTCGAACACCCCCGTCCAGGGCTGCCACAGGATCGGCCTCCCGCACGGCGCAGCCCACGTGGAGAACAACACCCTGGTCGACGTCGTCCTGTACCGGACACCGCAGTGCCAGAAGACCGACGAAGCTGTCGGCATCTACGTCCCCACCACCACCTCGAACGTGACCGCCCCCGGCAGCCTGCCGTGGCGCAGCTTCAGCGTCGTCCACTGACCGGTTCCGGGGCCGTCCCGGAACCGCGTCGTGTCCCGGCGCCACCGCCTCGTCGGACCGCTGCGGTCGTCCGGCTGCCGGACGTGCAGGTTGTCAGCGGTGATCGCGCGCGGGAGAGAGTTCGGCATCCGTATCGTCTCCGGTCTGCTGCGCCGCGTCTCCGGTCTGCTGCGCCGCGGCCGTGGGCTTCGGCGCGGTGGGTTCGGGCAGTGTGCGGAACAACAGCCAGCTCAGGGCGGGCATCAGGATCAGTGGTGTCAGGGCAGTACGCAGGGAGGTCGCGTCGGCGACACTGCCGATGAGAGGGCTGACCAGGCCGCCGATGCTGACGGTCAGCCCGAGGGTGATCCCGCCGGCGGTGCCCACCCGTGTGGGCAGGTAGTCCTGGCCGAGGGTGACCTGCAGTGAGAAGGGCACATACAGGCCGGCGGAGGTCAGCGCCACGAACACGTAGATCGCCGGGCCGGGTATGAACACGATCCCCGCGACGGCGGCGACCGTGACGAGGTACGACCAACGGGCGACGGCGACCCGGTCCCAGCGGTCGGCCAGGCTGCCGCCCAGCACAGAGCCCACAGCGCCGCCGAGATAGAGCACGAACAGCGCCGCGGTGCCCGCTGCCGTACTGCCTCCCAGACGCTGCTGGGCGTACAGCGAGATGAACGTGCTCAGGCCGATGAAGACGATGGACCGGCAGACCACGGCCAGCGACAGCTTCACGAACGAGGCCTTGTCGTCCGCGCCCGTCACAACCGCGGTGCCGGAGCCGCCGCGTACTGTCTTCTCCAGTGCGCGCAGGACGGGCAGGCACAGCACGCTGCCGGCGAGGGCCGGCACCACAAGCAGCGGCGACAGGCGCAGACCGCCGGAGGCGACGACGGCGGTGACCATGAGTGGCGCGGCGGCGAAGCCGAGGTTGCCACCGAGGGAGAACCAGCCCATCGCGCTGTGGCTGCCCTCGCTGACGAGCCGCGCAACGCGGGCGGACTCGGGATGGTAGGCGGCGACCCCGACACCGGACACCGCCACGAACGCCAGCGTCAGAGTGTAGGAACCACTCAGACCGCTCAGGGCTGTACCCAGTCCGCCGAGGATCGTACTCACCGGCAGGAGCCAGGGCATCGCCCAGCGGTCGGTGAGCGCACCGAACACCGGTTGCGCCACCGAGGACAGCACAGACGCGGCGAGCACGATGCCCGAGACCGCGGCGTAGCTGTAGGCGCGCTCGGCGACGAAGAACGGGACGAGCGAGGCGACAGCGCCTTGGTAGATGTCCACGCAGGCATGGCCGACCGACAGCATGATGATCGTTCTATTCCTTGGCACATCGGCCATGGTCATCGCTGAGCAATGTGTCGCGCTTCCGATAAACTGCCAGTCAATGACGAAAATCCGCCACGAGCCCGTAGCGCCGACCCGCACCCAGTGGCTGGCGCCCGGTGCCGCCATAGACGCCCACCGCCACGACGACCACCAGATCGTCTACGCAGGCCGGGGAGTGCTGGCCGTGACGACCAGCGCGGGCTCGTGGATCGCGCCGGGTACTCGCGCCATCTGGGTGCCGGCCGGCACCGTGCATGCCCACCAGGCCCACGGCGAACTCGAACTGCACCTGGTCGGCCTGCCCGCGAGTGACAACCCGCTCGGCCTGGACGAGCCGACCGTGCTGACCGTCGGCTCCCTCCTCCGTGAACTGATCCTCGTCTACACGCATACCCCTCACGACGAGAGCCCCGAACGCGGGCGGCTGCGGGCCGTGTTGCTCGACCAGCTGCGGGCCTCACCCCAGCAGCCCCTGCACCTGCCCTCCCCAACCGCCCCTCAGCTGAAGGCAGTGTGCGAGATCCTGCGCACGAATCCGGCCGACGACCGCACCCTGGCCGCACTGGGCAGGGAGGTCGGCGCCAGCGACCGCACCCTCTCCCGCCTCTTCAAGGCCGAACTCGGCATGACCTTCCCGCAGTGGCGCACCCAACTGCGTCTGTACCAGGCCCTGGTCCTGCTTGCCGAGAACATGCCGGTGACCACCGTGGCACACATGTGCGGCTGGTCGTCCGCCAGTGCGTTCATCGATGTCTTCCGCCGTACCTTCGGACACACTCCAGGGACACACCAACCCCGCCGGCGGACCGAGTGACTGGTGGCGTGATGAGGCGTCGCTGAGGAGCCAACTGGTGGGGAGCTGACCGGATTTCGATGCTCGGGTGAGACGGGGCTGTGCGGCGGTGCGGGCGCGCACCATGAGCGTGCAGGCGAAACCAAGCAGTGCCTGCGCGACCACCAGGCAGACGAGCTCGGAGTCCGTCAACCGGGGTGGCCTGCCCATCCACCGGTCCAACCCCAGGTCGTCGTGGTCGATCTTCACGTGCAAGGCAGTCAGCAGGGCGTCCTGGTCATTCTTCGTCATTCTTCACAGGCCGATCTTGGACACCCTGCTTGCCGTCCCCGGACGCGGAGTTGGGCAGGATGCCTATTCCAGGTGTGCGGTGCTCTGTTGTGCAGTGTGCCGTTCGTAGAAGACGTTGCGTTCCAGGGGACGCCGGCCGGGATGGCGCCGTTCCTCCGCCGGGTAGCCGACGGACACGAGCAGTGCGATGGCCAGGTCGTCGCGGTCGTCGATCCCGATCACCTTCTTCACCTTGTCCTCGTCCCAGCCGTTCATCGGCGACGTCGCCAGGCCCATCTCGGTCGCGGCGAGCATCACGAACGAGGCCGCGATCATTGCGTCCTTGACCGCGTACTCGCGGAGAAGACCGCGCTTGTCGAGGTCTTCCTGGAACGTTGTCGATGCCGCGGAGAACATGGCGATGAAGTCGTCGTTCCATGCTCCGTCGCGCCGGGCGCGGTCGTAGATGTCGCTGTGGTCGTCACGCCAGGACTGCGGCTCCGCGACGAAGACCAGCACGACGGGGGCTTCCTGCGGCTGCGGCTGTCCACCGGTGGCCCGGGCGAGCCTTTCGCGACCCTCGTCGCTGGCGACCACGACGATCGACCGGTCTTGCAGATTCCAGCTGGTAGGCGCTTCGACGGCGAGTTCGAGCAACGATGACAGGGCGGCTTCCGGGATCGGATCGGGCTGATAGTGGCGCACGGTGCGGCGCGTGCGGATCGCGTCCGCGACAGAGAGCATGCGATTCGTCATGACACTCACTATTGGAGAGGGACTCTCCATAGGGAAGAGGGCACCTTTTGGTGCGCTACTCTCCCGATATGAAGACCGTGGTGGAATCCTCCGGACTACCGGCCGACGCCTACTCCGCGAAGTGCCCGACGCGCCAGGTCCTTGACCACATCGCCGGCAAGTGGACGATCCTGGTCGTCGACGCCCTCCTCGAAGGCACCATGCGCTACACCGACTTGAGCCGACGGATCGAGGGCGTCTCGCAGAAGATGCTCACCCAGACACTGCGCAGTCTCGAGGCTGACGGCTTCATCACCCGCACGGTGCACCCGACCATCCCGCCCCGGGTCGAGTACAACCTGACCGAGCTCGGCGAGAGCCTTGCTGAGCCCATCACCGCGCTCCGGCAATGGACGGAAGCCCACATCAACGAGATCGAAGGGGCCCGGGCCCGTGTCACCGCCGAATCCCCAGCCCAATGATCTGCTGCTCCGAATGCAGGAGGCAGTGACACTCGCGGGGAGTCGTCACTTCGGTGACTCCCCGCCCCGACACAGGACTTGATCGTCCAGATGATCAAGTCCAAGGGATGCCTGCGGAGGGTGTGGGGTGGGCGGCGGCCAAAGCCACCGCGAGACGGTCAGGCGGCGGGCTGCCGGCCCTGGTTGTCGAGGTGGCAGCGGGCGGTCAGGCGTCAGGGTCGACTTCGGGGTGCGTGAACCGCACGGGCTTGCCCAGCGACCGCGCGTAGGCGATTTCGGCTCGGGTGCTGTCTCCGATGTAGTCGCCGACTAAAGCGCCTGAGTTCGCGATTACTGAGGCGCTGGCACCACGAACTTGGCCCGGCCGCCCGGGATCCTCGGCTGTGTACGGCTCGGTTCCGACTGATTCGGTGTCGAAGTGCATGACGTTTTATGTGCCCGGGGCAGTGAACGTTTTCAGTCTTGCCACTGGGGAGGGGGCCAGGAAGCATGCTCGAAGTACTATCCCTGCAAGGTCCTCCGGTCGGCACTTCGCAGCCTCGGCCGTGACACGGTCGGAAGGAGGCATTTGTGCAGAGAGGGCAGAGGGCAATGAGTGTGGCTGAGAGTTGGTCTCGCGTGATGACTCTTCTTCAGCAGCACGCCCCGGCTGATCACGCGGATCTGCCAGGGCCCGCTACGGAGCAGATGCTCGCGGCCGCCGAGGAACGAATGGGCATCTCCCTCCCTGGGGATCTGCGGACGTGGCTGTTGCAGAACAATCTGGATCTGCCTGAGGAAGATGTCGACGACGAAGTGGCATGCTGCGGCTTCGACGGGTTCCCGGACGAGGGGAGCTTCTTTCTGGGCGTCCGGGCGATGGAGAAGCTCTACGCGAACCGCTCCAGGCCCGGTGGATTCGACCCTCCGGACCAGCCGGGCAATCCGTTCTGGCGTAATGAGTGGATCCCGTTCCTTTCGGACCAGGACGGCTGGATGGGAAAGTTCATCGATGTGCGGGACGGGCGCGTCGGCAGCTGGTTCGTGGGTGAGATCACGGTCACGGGCGAGTACGAATCGATGGCCCACTATTTCGACTCCGTAGCGGAGATACTGACGAAGATCGCCGATGGCAGCTACCCGGTCTGTGAGGTCGCCGAAGGTCGACTCGTCTGGTCGTGAGACGGTTCCCAACCGCGTGACTGCCGTTGCCAATCCGCCCTCGCCCTGGCTGGAGCGAGGGAGTCGGTGACGGGGGCACAGTCGGGGCGGTTGCCAGTTACGGCTTGTCCTCCTGGTCTCGGTCGGACAAGGGGTCGGGGTGGAATGTCCGGGTGTAGCGCAGTCCTGTGTCGGGGGTGATGTTGAATACCGCGCACAGATGTTGCGGGTCGGCGCCGGTGACGGCGGCCTCTTCGAGGATCCGGTCCTCGCGGAGGCGTTGGGCGGTGACCGGAAGATCCTTGAGCAGGGGCTGCATCCAGCCGATGGTGACCGTGTGCAGGAGTGGGCGGTCTGCGAGCTGAGGAACAGGCGGGGGTTGCGGGCGTGTGGCCAGCGTGAGTACCGGAGTTGGATGTAGTCGGCGGCGGCCTGACGGGTGAAGGCGTCGAGGGGGTGGTCGATGTCGCCGTGCAAGAGCCGGCCGCCGGTGAAATCGACGGCAGCTAAGGGCAATTCGCGAGCCTGGTGGGGGTAGAGCGCGTGAATGCCGATGAGGGCGATCAGTAGCTTCAGGGCGGGGTCGCCCTCGGCGGCCGCGGCCAATGTCTGGATCGTATCGGGGCTCAGCGGCATGGGCACCGAGCTGGGCTTCGCCCCTAGGCTCAGGCCGCGTGCGGGGTTGGCGAACAGCAGCCGTTGGCTCTTGAGGGTCTTGAACATGTTGCGCAGCGCGACGGCTTCGTTGTGCGGTGCCGCGCACTGGGACAGCCACTCTGTGAGGTCGGCGCGGGTGACCTGGCGAAGGGTGCGGTAGCGCTTCGAGCAGTCGAGGAGGAATGGGATCGAGGCGTCAACCTGGTTGCGGACGGTGGCGGTCGAGCGGGGACGGCGGCGGGGCCCGCCGTGTCTGACGATGCGGATCCACACGAGGGCTTCTGCACGGATCTCCGGGTGCACGTTGCTGAGCCGGCGGTGGATTCACGCGTCAAGGGAGTCGATGCGGTCATCATCGAGGAGGTCGAGGTGGGCGAGCACCTCAGTGACCCGGGTGACGGCACGTGTGGCTCGCTGGCGCGGCAGAGTGGCGACGGTGCTGGCCTTGATGTTTTCATGCGGGCCGTGGACGGCGGTCAGCAGGTACAGGCTTCGCAGCACCCGCTCGCTCAAGGCTGGTGACCAGCCTTGAGCCTCGGCGCTTGCCTCGGCCTGCACGGAGACGTAGGCGGTGAAGGTGGGATCGATGGGTTCGACATCGGGCACGGTGACGCGCGACATGTCCCGCTCGGCGATGAACAGCGGCTCCTGACGCCACCGAGGCATCGCCCTGGATGAAAGGCCAGTGTGCTGGTGCGCTTCGGGTGAGCCGCGCTCCCGCGTCTGGGCGGCAAGGTGGACCCGCCGGACCAGATCGGCGATGAACAGCTGCTGCCCGGTGGTGGCCGCGGTGGTGAGGTCCGGTCGCTGCCAGGTCCGTGGAACGGCTTGGGCCTGGCAGCGGCACAGTCGGCATACTCCGTGCTTGAGGAGCGGCACGGTGCGGCGGCAGGTCGCGCAGGTGCCGGTCTCGTGCCCGCGGTTTCGTAAGGAGGTGCAGGCGGCACAGCGGCCGTGGCGGTGCCAGGTGCCCCAGGCGAGGCAGTCGCTGCAGCTGTCCGCGTACGGCACGCGGGGATGACAGCGACGGCAGTAGCCGCCGACGTAGTGGGCGTCGCTGCCGCATGCTTTGCAGGTCGGCGGCGGAAGTTCGGGATGCAGGCAGCTGAAGCAGCGGAGCCGGCCGTACTCCGCGATCTTGTTGCCGCATTGCTTGCACGGCCGGGGCCGCAGGTTCACAGCGGTGGTTCCGTCCGACCGACCCGACGTTCGATCCTGGGGTGCTCGCCCGCGACCGCCGCCGGGGCGGACGTGCTTACGGGACGCCGAGCGCGGGCCTTCTCGGGCTCCGGGGCCAGAAGGTCGTTGGGTTGGCAGCCCAGGACCTCGCAGATGATGTCGAGGTCGTCCAGGCGGATGGTGACCGGCTGCCCGGACCACAGATTGGACATCTTCCCGGCGCTGATCGTTAGGCCCGCGTCGGCGAGCATCGACTGCAGCTGCGAGGACTTCCAGATGTCGCGCTGCGCGGCGGCCAGCCGCAGGTTCCACTTCATGACGGCTCCTGTCCTGGGCTATCCGGTGAACCGGGACGCGGCCCGCTGGCCGGCGGAAGTCCAGGCGTCCTCGATGTGGGTCTTGTTGACGTGGACGTAGATCATCGTGGTGTTGATCCAGCGATGACCGAGCAGCTCCTGGATAGCGACGACGTTCATGCCCTGTGCGTACAGATCGGACGCGGCGAAGTGCCGGAGCGCGTGCGGAGTAGCACGGCCGGACCAGCGAGGCAGGTGGCGCTCCACTGTCTCCGCCAGCGCGCCCCGGATCGCGCTGGTGCTCACGCGTTTGCAGCGGCCACCGGGATCGCGACGCTCGGAGGGGAACAGCGGTGCACCGGGCTCATCGAGGTGCCCGTCGAACTCCCACCGCGGGCCCTGGAGCCACCATTCGAGGAGTTCACGAGAACCGTTGATGAGCGGGACCAGGCGCTCCTTCTTCTGACCGCGGCTGCCCTTGCCGCGCAGCAGCACCTTGCCGAAGGTGCCCAGGTCCCAGCGGATGTCGTGGACTTCGAGCAGGCACAGTTCCGAGACCCGCGGGCCGATGAGGCTGGCCAGGCGGCATGCGGTGTAGTTACGGACACTCGGTGCGTACTTCCGAGCCGAATGTAGATCGTCGCGCCATCCGGCGAAGAGTCGATCGACGTCCGCGGCCGGCGGCGGGATCCGCACCCGCATGTTGGTCTTGCCTCGTGGGCGGTTGATCTCATCGACCGGGCACTGCACCAGCACGCCGGTCGCCGCGTGGAAATCGGCCTGATGCCGCACCTCCAGGAACTCGAAGTACGTCGCCAGGGCGTGCGCCTTGCGGACCTTGGTCAGCGTGGCCAGCCTTCGCTGGTCCTCGCCGAAGAACCGGTCGAGGTCAGTCGGGATCAGCTCCCAGAGCGGGCGGCCGCACCAGCCGCGCACCTCCATCAGCGCATCCACGTCGCCGGAGATCGTCTCGTCGGCGATCCCGGCCGCAGCCCGGGCGAGCACGAACTCAGACAGCAGGTCCTGCTCGAAGTCCGCTATGTCCTGCGGTGACTGCAACAGCGGTCGAGATCGGATTGGTGCAACGACAGCAAGCGACATCCCGTCCCCTCAACTTCGCCATGCCCAGCGGAATCTCAGGCTGCCAGATGGAAGCTCATCAATTCTGAGACTTCTTCGCTGTTCACCCTTGAGGGTGACGGAGGGCCGTCGACGCACTCCGCAGGACCGGGGGCACCGCTCGCGGGGAGCGGGGCGATGGGGAACTCAGGCGCACATTCACAACGAGCACCTCATCAGCGAGCCGGATCTTCGCCCGGTGCAGATCGTCGAGTCGAACCTTCAGCGCCTCGGCCTCGACAGGATCGGACCAAAGTTCGTGCGGCGACTTCATGTCACAGCCCGGTTTGACGACAATCTTTCCGGCTTTGGTCTCCCGCAGATCGGCCTCGGTCATCTCGGTCATGAAGCGGGTGGAGCCGCAGATCACGACGATACGCGGGAGGCTCAACAGCTTCTTCGCGTCGGCGAGCTTCTCCTCGGGGGTGAGCAGTTGCGGGTATGACACTGGTTCCTCCTGGTGGTGTGGTCCAAGGGGTGCCTGCTGAGACGAGAACGAGGGTGTCCAAGATCGTTTTGTGACGAACGACGTGGACACCCTCGGGCCAGCACTCTATGCGACGACCGACGACATGCTGAAGGAGCGTCCCGACCTGGCGCCGTGGCGCCCGCCGGTCGGCATTACGCCCCGCCTGAGCGATGCCGAACTGCTCACCCTCGCCACGATGCAGGTCATACTCGGCTACACCTCCGAGGCCACATGGCTCCGCCATGCCCGTGCCCACCTGCGCCACCTCTTCCCCTACCTGCCCCAGCAGCCCGGCTACAACAAGCGGCTGCGCAAGGCCGCCGGTCCGATGCGAAGCGTCAACCGGATCCTGGCCACCACCACCTCGGTGTGGAGCGACGACGTATGGGTCGTGGACTCCACCCGGTGGAATGCGGCCGCTCCCGCGAGACCGTCAAACGCTCCGACCTGGCAGGTTGGGCCGAATACTGCTACTGCGCCAGCCACAGCCGCTTCTTCTGGGGCCTGCGCCTGCACCTGGTCTGCACCCTTCAGGGCCTGCCCATCGCCTTCGCCCTGACCGGGGCCAAGGCCGACGAACGCGAGACCCTCCTTGACCTCCTGGCAGCCGAATGCGAGCTTCTGCGAGAGCGCCCCCGACAGACTCTCATCGGCGACAAGAACTACTTCGGCCGTGGTTTCGAACGCGAACTGTCCGAGCATGGAGTCCAGTTGCTGCGGCCTGCCCGTAAAGGTGAACGGGAACGGCCTGGCGCACCCCTGTTCAAGCCGCTGCCACAGGTCATCGAATCGATCAACGAGACCTTCAAGGGGCAGCTTGACCTCGAACGGCACCGAGGGCGCACACCCGGAGGTGTCATAGCCCGCGTCATGCAACGCATCCTCGCGCTGACCGCCGCGATCTGGCACAACGACGCCACCGGACAAACCGTCCAACGCTCACTGATCGCCTACGATCACTGACCCCTTGGAATAGATCATCCAGGGCTCGATGTTGTGATTCAGGCGGAACAGATTGCCGGGGTCGTAGCGCTGCTTGAGCATCGTCAGGCGGTCGTAGTTCTGCCGGTAGTTGATCTCGACCCGGTCCTGGTCGTCCTGGTCCATGAAGTTCACATAGCCGCCCTCCTGGGAGTAGGGCTTGAGGGCTCCGTGGAAGGCGCGCGCCCAGCCGATGGTGTCCTCGCACTCGGCGCGCGTAGGGAGCGTGGGGCTGAGAGCGGTCGAGAAGTCGGCGTCCCGGTAGGCGAACGCGGTCTCCTCGGGCCCCACCCTGTGGCAGGCCCCGTCGATGGGGAACACCACCGTCGCGCTCTGGATGGTGGGCGTCGTGGCACCGAATTCGGTGTACGCGTCGATCGCACCATCGGGCAGGCCCCGGCTGAAAGTGCCCTTCCAGTAGTGGAAGAGACCCGCGGGCAGCTCCTCGTCGAAGAGGGTGTTGATCACCGGATACGGCATACGGCCGACGTGCTGTCCCACGACCGGGCCGAGCTCGCCCAGACGGGCGCGGACCTGGTCGTCCCGGTCCTCGGGACCGGTCCAGCAGGTGACCACTCCGCACAGCGGCCGCCCGTGCCAGCGCTCGGGCAGGAACGGGAGGCGCGGGCCGAGCGTGACGGCCAGCAGGGCGCTGAACGTCTCGTCGGACTCCGCGATCAGCTCGCGGTACCGCCTCATCACATCACCGTCGAGCGGGTAGAACGTCGGTCCGCCGAGGATGTCGGCCACCGGGTGCAGCCGGTACTCGAAGGACGTGACGACGCCGAAGTTCCCGCCTCCGCCGCGCACCCCCCACAGCAGGTCGGCGTTCTGCTCCTCGGTGCAGGTCAGGAACGACCCGTCCGCCGTGACCATGTCGACCGAGATCAGGTTGTCGCAGGCCAGCCCGCACCTGCGGGCGAGATAGCCCATGCCTCCTCCCGTGGTCAGCCCGCCGATTCCGGTGCTGGACACGACCCCGCCGGTGGTCGCGAGGCCGAAGACATGGGTGGCGTGGTTGAGATCCGCCCAGGTGCACCCGCCCTCCGCCCGGGCCGTACGCGCCTGTGGGTCGACCCGGATTCCGCGCATCCGCCCGAGGTCGAGCACCAGGCCGTCGTCGCAGGTGCCGTAGCCGGAGACGCTGTGACTGCCGCCGCGCACGGCCAGCATGAGGCCCTGCTCCCGGGCGAAGTCGACGGCAGCGACGACGTCGCCGGTGTCGACGGCCCTGACAATGATCGCCGGACGCTTGTCGTGCATCGCGTTGTAGACCTTGCGCGCCTCGTCGTAGTCGGGATCGCCGGGTTGCACGACATCGCCGTGCACAACCCCCTGCAGTCGTTCCAGTTGCTGGTCGTCGATGGCCGATGTGTAGGTGGTCATGGCCGCCGCCTGCTCTCCGCTTCGCCGGGAAAGGGGTACAGCACTGTTGTAGGCATGCGCACGCGCCGGGCTCATCGCCGGATCCGCCCATATCGCGGCAGCGCGCATGGGCAGAAAGGCCCATGCGCAGGGGACGCGCCGGCCCCGCGTACGCAGTACACGGGTGGGATCAGGCGAGGCCGTGTGTGAACGCGTACGCCGTGGCGGCGGCCCTGGAGGACACTTCGAGCTTCGCGAAGATGTTGTTGAGGTGACGGGCGACGGTGTGCTCGCTGATCACCAGCTCCGAGGCGATGGACCGGTTGGTCCGGCCTGCCGCGACCAGACGAAGCACTTGGACCTCGCGCTCGGTGAGCTCGCCGGGGAGCCGATGCTGCACATCGCCGAGCAGGGCCACCGCCCGCCGCTCGTCCGGCCGTGCGCCCAACCGCCCGAACACCGCCTGCGCGGCCTGGAGTTCCAGTCGCGCGCCTTCCTCGTCCCCCGCGGCACGATCGGCCGCGGCGAGAGTCATGCGGACCTGCGCCGCCTCGTACGGAACCCCCAGTTCCAGCCACAGCGCCAGCGCACGCCGCAGGAGGCTCAGCGCCCGATCGAGGTCGCGGTCGGCGAACGCCACCGCGCCGCCCGCCGCAGCAGCGGTCGCATGCAGCACGGTCCTCTCGGACTCGCGCCTTCTCTGCCACTCGCGCGCCGTCGACTCCAGTTCGTCCGCCGCCGTACGGGCCTGGTCGAGCTGCCCCAGGGCGAGCGAGATCTCCACCTGAGCCGCCAGCAGCCGACAGCGCCCGAGGCGGTCGGGCCCCTGGTCGCCGTCGTCGGCCGCCAGAGCGATCCGCAGCGCGGCGGCGGAGGAGTCGGCCTTGCCCTGGGCCAGCCGCAGCAGCGCGAGTCCGGGCTGCGGGTCGCGGCCCAGCTCGTGGGCGCGCTCGTACGATGCCTCGGCCGCGGCCAGGTCGCCGCGCCGCCGCTGGATGCCTCCGGTCAGGTAGAACGCCTCCGCGGCCGTCCGAGCCTCGTAGGGCAGCAGCTCCCTGCAGGTCGTGGCGGCTTCGGTCTCGGCCTGGGGCCAGTCGCCGCACAGCTCGAGCACCTCCACCCGGTGTACCCGGCACAGACCCCGGAAGTTGTTCTCCTCGGGCATCGACGCACACCAGGTCATGGCCGCGTCCGTCCACTCGACGGCCCGTTCCAGGTCCGCGGAGGCCATGCACTGCTGAAGACCCAGGCAGTAGATCCACCCGGTGAAGAACGAGCTGAGTTCGCCCGCCATGGCCGAGCACATGGCGTCGTCGAGCAGTGCGAGCCCGCCGGCGACCCGCCCCTGCGCGAGCAGCACGCCGGCCTGCACCTGGGCGCTCATGGCGAGCAGATCTGGGCTGTCGCAGCGCCGGGCGATGTCGCCCATGCGGCGGGCACAGGCCATGGCCTCGTCGAACGCGCCGCGTCGCTGCGCCTCCTCCGCCTCCATCCAGACGAGATAGCACTGCTCGACACACTCGGGCTCGCCGCTGAGGTGCTGCCGCGCCCGGCGCAGCCAGCCGGCGGCCGCGGCCGTGCGACCCGCCAGCTGATACTCGTAGAAGAGCATCCAGGCGCTGAATCCGGCCTGCCGCGCGCGGCCTGCCGCCACGTAGCCGGAGTACGCCTTCGTCCGCGCCGCGATCGATTCCTCGACGCGGCTGGTCCACCAGGCGGCATCGGCAAGTGCGGCGAGGTTGTCGGGAGTCATGAGGTCGGGGTCGACGTCGCGCAGGGCGACGTACGCATCGGCCCACGCCTCGCGAGCAACGGCGTCCCGGGCCTGCCTGATCGCCTGCTTGATCACCTGCTCGGCCGCCTCATCGGCGCCGGTGATCCGCTCAGCCATCGCGGCTCCCTTCTCGTTCGCCACGAGCAGGGCCATTCCTCACCAGGATAGGAGCGGGCAGCTCCCCCCGGGCCATTACGACCACGTCGAGCGTGCCCGGGGGCATGGAGCAGGCGGGGAGCGCTCAGGCCGGGCGCTGCTCAGCTGCCTGCGGCCGGCCCGGACCGGCTGGGCAGAAGGGCGGGCGCCAGCTCGCGCCACTCGCGGTCCGGCAGCCCGGCCGGGTCGGGGTTGAGGACCTGCAGGCAGACGTGGTCCGCGCCGGCGTCGAGGTGGTCCTGGACGCGTCGGTGGATCGCTTCCACGTCCCCGTGGGCGACGATCGCGTCCACCAGCCGCCGGCTCGGTCCGCCGATGATGTCTCACACAGAGCAAAACGGAGAGATTCTCCGCTTGCCGCACGCTACGATACGGAGAACTCCTCCGGTTAGCTACCCCGGAAGCCAGCCAAAGGACGGAACGATGGCGATCAGCGACCGGGCAGGAACCCCGAGAGCCGCCTCCGCCCCACCGGCACGGCGCACGGACGCGCGACTCAACCGGGCGCGCCTACTGGCCGCGGCACAGGAAGTGTTCGCCGAAGCCGGCCCCGAGGCGTCCCTGAACGAGATCGCCCGCCGGGCCGACATCGGCCCCGGAACCCTCTACCGCCACTTCCCCCATCGCACCGCCCTGCTGAGCGCGGTCCTCAGCGACCGGATCGAGGCGCTGTGCGGGCAGGCGGAGAAGCTGCTCTCCTCCGATTCCGCGGACGACGCGCCGGCGCAATGGCTGCGCGCGTTCCTGGCCCACGCCCGCGTCAACCACGGCATGGGCGGCGCGATGCTGGTGGACGAATCGAGCGCCCCAGAGGAACCGGGCGCACCGGCCCCGACTGCCACCGGCGGATCCTGGACGCGGCCGGCACCCTCCTCGCCCAGGCCCAGCAACAGGGAACCGCGCGCGGTGACCTGAGCGCCGACGACATCGTCCAACTCGTCGTCGGGATCGCGCTGTCCACGGCCCGGAGCCACGACGCCGCGCAGCCCGAGCGACTGCTCGCCCTCGTGCTCGACACTGTGCGCGGCGGCCGAAAGACCCCCGGTTGCGCCGCGGAACCCCCTACGAACTCGTTTGCACAGGTGACGTAGCGCTCGATCATCACCATGTCACCACCATGCCACCGCCCCGGCAGACCCCGGGTCCGTACGGCACTCCTCAGCAGCGGCCTCCCCCTACGGCCGACAGCCGTCCCAGCAGTTTCCGCAGCAGCCGTATGCGGGGCAGGGCGGATGGGACCAGCCGCCGATGGGCCGCGCCTCCACGCCGGCCCCCGGCCCCCAGCCCGCAGCCCGCAGCCCGCAGCCGGCAGCCCGCAGCCCGCCCAGGAATTGGGCCTGGCTGATCGGCGGCATCACCCTGGGTGCACTGGCGCTCGTCGGCGCGAACTCCGCGGTCGGCAATATGAACAGCGATTTCCAAATCGTCCAAGTCCTCCAAGGAAGCCGGGAATTCGGGAATTCCGGTGACCCAACGACTCCGCGGACGCCGGGATTCGGGCAGCTCCGGCGACTCCGGGAGCAACGCCGATGCATTCGCGGAAGCCAAGTACAAACTGACGTCCCCTCAGATGCCGCTGAGCAATGAGCACAGGCCCACAGGACGGTTCGGCAGCGGCGGACGTCAGGGCACAGAAGGGCAGTTACGGGGCAGGTCCGGGCGCGCGCAACCTGACGGCAGCCCTCGGCTCCTACCCCGGCACCGCCACCGATCCGCCGCGCGGGCTCGTTCTCATCGCCGCCTACGGCCAGTTCAAGGACCTGACGCAGACGGGGACGGCCACCTCGACCGTCCCCGTCTGCGCCTGGGGCGACGAGAACGCAGCCGATGCGTCAGCAAAGTCCTTGAAGTGCACACAGAGAAGCGGCAGCCGACCGGCTGAGAGTGCGTCAGAAGGCGGCGCAGAGCGCCTGAACTGCAATGTGACGCAGCTCATTACGGCGATTGGCGAGAATCTCCTCGTGAGCCGTGGTGCGTGTGGGATCGTACGGGCCGGTTGTTACTCGTTGGTATCCGCGAGTCCTTCCTGTTGCGCGTATCCCCCACCACACGCTCCGAGGTAATTCCACGTGCGTAAGCTCTCTGCCAGACACGCTCTGTTAGCGGCTCTGGCCTCCATTTCCCTGATCACCACCGGCTGTTCGGCCGGGGCGACGTCCGCGCCGTCTTCGGAAGCGGTCGGCGCGGAGACACCGCGTCCCACTGACGTAGCGACCCCGGACCCCAGCCCCTCACGGCAGCTCGACGTGGCCGGAGTACCCGAAGGGTCTCCGACCGCCGTCGCCCGCGCGGCCGGAACGGGGAAGGCGAAGAAGTCGCCGCTGAAGGTCGCCTCCTACAACCGCACCAACCGCAGTGCCGTCATATCCAGTGCGAAGAAGGCGCCTTCGACGACGGAGCCGACGGCACCTACGGCACCTGCCGAGAGCGCTCCGGCCGTCGGCGACGTCATCGCCAGCGGGCCCGCGCCCGGAGCTCCCGACGGCCTGCTCGCCAAAGTCACCGAGGTGACGGGAAAGACCGACAAAGGCACCGCGGTCCGGACCGAGGCGGCGACGCTCGGTGCACTGCTCGGCGACGACACGGCCAAGGGCGCCGTCCCTGTCGATCCGGCGACCTTCGACGTCGAGCCGCTGGTCAAGGGCGTGAAGGTCTCCTGGGCAAAGACAGGGAACCTCCAATTCGGCCCCCAGGGCGCGAAGATGCCGCTCGGCAGCCTGCGGCTCGACGTCGGAGCGTCGCTTCCGCTCCCGGTCAGCGAGGGCGCTCCGGTGTCGGGAGCGGCGTCGGTCGCGGGATTCGTCCAGCTGGCTCCCAAGGTCGAGTTCACCTACGACGGGTCCTCCGTCCTCGCGCCGAACACCGCCTTCCTCGGGCTGAGCGGTGACTGGTCGTCGCAGTGGTCACTGAAGGGCAAGGCCGTGGCGGGCGGCAAGCCGGTACGCATTCCCTTCGCCAAGCTGCACGCCGATCCCGTCATCCAGGTCGGGCCGGTGCCGGTCGTGGTGAACCTCGACCTCACCGCGTACCTCGAGGTCACGGCGGACGGCTCGGTCACCGTCGACATTTCGCAGGACCTCAAGGGCGACTTCCGGATCGGGGCGAGCTACGCGAAGGCGGAGGGCTGGAAGCCGGTCAGCACCTCCAACATGACCAGCACCCCGGTACGGGCGAAGGTGACCGCGGCCGGCAAGGTGAAGGCCGCTCTGGGCGCCGAGGCGTCGGTGGGGCTGTACGGCGCGGCGGGAGTGACCGCCGAGATCGCCCCCTACCTGCGGGGCGAAGCCAACGCCGTCGCCACCCCGAAGTCCGTCGCGGGGTCCTGGAAGGTCTACGGAGGCGTGGATCTGACGGGTTGGCTGCAACTTCAGCTGTCCATCTTCGGTACGCCGATCTTCCAACACCGCATCCCCCTGGGCGCCCTGCACAGGGAATGGCTGCTGGCACACGGTGAGGGCGCGCTCGCCTGACGCGCTGCATCACGGCAACTGAGAGCCCCTGCCGGGGAATCCGGCAGGGGCTCTCTGCTCTGTCCGCGCCGACCCTCCAGCCGAAACCGGTGGGCGGCCTCACCCCCTCCCTGCACGGTGCCGACGGAAGGCTCTTCCGGGCAGCCGTACGCGACTTCCTGCTGCCATGCGTCGGGCGGCCAGGGTGTGCAGCCGTCAGTAGTGCTCGGCGATGTCGCCCGGGCCGAGGCCGCGCCCGGAGCCACGGCGCCGGCCGCGGTGACGCCGCGGTCGCCGTACTCCTGGTCGAGCAGCGCCACGAGCGTCCGCACACCGGCCTTGCCCGAGGAGAGGCTGACGTACCGCGCCTTGGGTTCAGGCATGCCGCCAGTGCCCCGGGGGGTGCGTGACCCCTGACACGGTGTCGTATGCCGTCCGCGACCGCAGTCGCCTGCTGCAAGCCGGCCGACGCGGGCGTCGCCTACGAGGTCGTCGGCCGCGGCAAGGACGATCCCATCGCTGAGAACTCCACCGAAGAGGGACGCAAGAAGAACCGCCACGTGGAGGTCTTGATCCGCTTTCCGACTCCTCCTCCGCGGGATCCCAAGGCTGATCCGGTCCAGTCCGATCCAGTCCAGTCCGGTCCAGTCCGGTCCGGCCTGCCGTCAGGCTCCGGAGCGAGCGCCCGCGATGTGGAAGTTGAAATCCGTGTGACCCAACGCTCCCCACAGCCGCAGCCAGATCGGCAGGAGCATTTCCGCGCCACGGGCCGTGGTGATGTCGCCGAGGTCGATGACGCTGGCCTCGGGCCATCCGAAGGAGACCAGCATGTCGGTGACGGCGCTCTTGGCGTCGGCGTCGTCACCGGAGACGAACACCGTGTGTTCGTCGGCCACTCGGGACGGGTCGACCATGATCTGGGAGTTCATGGTGTTCAGCGTCTTGACGACCCTCGCCCGAGGGAACGAGCGCTGGATGCGCTCGCCGAGGCTGTCGGTGTTGACCGGGTCGAGTGACGGCGGCATCCCGGCGGAGAAGTCCAGCGGGTTGGCGATGTCGATGAGGACCTTCCCGTCCAGATTCTGCGCGCCGGCGGCCTCGAGCGCCTTCACGCTCACCATGCCTGACGTGGTGTTGGCCACCCTCTCGCCGAAAGCCGCGGCGTCGGCGAAGGTCTCCAGACGCACCTCCGGGTGGGCCGACTCCCATTGGGCGAACGGCGGGTTGCCCATGGCGTCGGGCTCGGTGCGGGCGAGCGTGGCGTCGACGTCACGCGTGCCGATGACGACCTCGTGGCCGAGCGACGCGAGCTTGGCGGAGATGGTTCTCCCGACGATTCCGGTACCGAGAACGGCGTAACGCATGAGGGGTTCCTTCCTGAGATCCGGGCATCGGGCCGGCGACCAGCCGTACGCCGACTCCGGCGGTGCGTCCCGGCGCGGGCGGGCCGCACGGGCCCGCCGCGCTGTCCAGGCAAGCACCCTTTGATTCCGGACAGGGCGCGGACGCTGCTCGCCGAGCACGGCTTCACCCGGATGCCCCGACGGCCTGCCACCGGGTCCCGCCGGCGCGCCGACGTACGGGGCCGCATCGGCTGGTGCTGTACGCGATCGCGCTTTCCGGGATCCAAGACGGCGCGCTGAGCCCGGCAGCCGACCGACCTCAGGGGCACCAGCCCTGGTGCCCCTGCCGGTTCACGATCCGGTGCCCACAGCATGAAAGCGTTCGCCCACCGTGCCCACCGCCTCGGACGAGCGTCGAAGGCACCGACTCCTGCCGCCTCGCCACCACCCGCCACCAGCCACCCGCGCGGAGCAGCGAGCCTCGGTCGGCTGACAGCCCGGCATCACAAGACAGCGGGGCCATGTGCAGGTGGCTGTCAGTCTCTCCAGCTCTGCATATCGCGGAGGTCCCCGAAGACGCGCGGCACCCACTGATCGAGCCGGGTGCCGAATGCCGCTGCCGAATCGATGCCCGATGCGGGCAGCATTCCGGCGTCGTCGAGGTCGGCGACGAAGTCCACATCAGCCCAGCCGCCCCGGAACAGCACAACGGACAGCTCAGCGTCCGTCGGCCCGGAGATCAGCAAGCCGATCGAGTCAGGGTCACGCACGAGTGCCCTGTCAGTCTCAAGCTGCTGAGGCCACGGCGCGGCTTCGTCCCGCCAAGTCAACTGCCCAACCTTGAGACCGGCCGCCAGCCATCGCCCGGCCCGCCCGGCAATTGCTGCGGCCGCCTGATCAAGATCAATGACTCGTTCCACAGGCGGATCATGCCCCCCGGCACCTCGATCGTCAGTCAGAGAGCAACTACGATCTCGCCCATGACCAAGTTGTTCACGCACCAACTGCGGGTGCGCTACAGCGAGTGCGACCAGCAGAACGTGGTGTTCAACGGCCACTACCTCTTCTATTACGACGTTGCTGTGACGGAGTTGTGGCGCGAAGCCACGGGGGGCTATGCATCCATGGTCGAGGGTGGGACCGACCTGGTCGTGGCCGAAGCACGGATCCTCTATCGCCAGGGGGCACGCTTCGATGAGTTGCTCGACATCGAGATGCCCATCACCCATGTCGGAACGACGAGCATGATCCTGTGCCCGAGATTCAAGGTCGGCGAACGGCTCATCGCAGAGGGTGAAGTGCGGCACGTGTTCACCGATACCGTGACCGGTAGCAAGAAGGAGATGCCCAACGCAGTCCGGGCAGCTTTCCAGCCCTTCACCTCAGCAGGGGGACAGCACTGACACGGGCCCATGTTGGCGCTCCCCGCAGTTGGCTCTGAGCTGAGTACGAGACCCTGGTGAAACGACCGCACTCGGCAGGCCAGGTCCTGCAGCACGGTGCGGCCGCGGGCCCGGCCGCACCGTGCTGCAGGCCCCGGATTGCGCCGAGGCGCCAGAGGAGGGCGCCGCGCCGGGGAGAGGGAGCAACCCCGGTGACAGCAGCGGCTGGGACCGGTAAGGTTGCGATCTTCGGTTGGCGGGAGCCACCGGAGTCCCCCTGAGGCTGTGCCGACAACGATGAACCTCGACGCCCCTCCCGCACGACTCCGACTCGACCGCGCTGTGGACTGCTTGGCCGTCACCTTTCGCGGTATGACCGCCCGCGGCGACGAGAACCAATGTGACTGCCACTGGGGCAGCGAAGAAGAACTTGCGCAATTGAAGATCCCGGACGTAGAGCTCGACCCGGACCTCCTGCATCGCACCTGGGATGCTCCCGACTGGCACGACCACGGCGCGGTGCTGCGCCGTATCCTGCCCCAGTTCGCCAGGGCCCTCGTCAGCGGCCACGTGAATCCCCTCTTCGGTATGCATGAGGTCGGACGTTCGTTCGCTCGTGGTCACTGGCGGCAGTGGCCCGCGCGCCAGAGCGCGGCGGTGGGGGAGTTCCTGCATGCCTGGTGGGCTCACAGCCTCACCGAACCGGATCCCGCTTTCCCTGTGCATGAGGTCCTCGCGCTGTGCGCCGAGGCTTCCGCCACGCTCAGCCCGTGGCTCTCAGCCTGGGAGGCGCTCGATCACCCCGTGTCCGACCAGCACCTGGCCGAAGCGGCAGCCCAATGGGAGTACGACCTGCTGGGCGACCAACTTCCATGGGGCACGTGGGACAACGCAGATGCCCTGCGCACCGAGCTCGCGGACTGGCTGGTCCGCCACGCCCCTGCCCGGCTGCGAGCCCAGGACGTCCCCGACGAACTGCTTCACCGGATACGGCTGATAGGACTCGCCGGTCCGGCTCGCTGGGAGGACCCGCACTGGCCCAACCACCGCTACTGAGCGGGCTTCGCCGCGCCGCCCACCCGACTACCGAGCGACACCCGGATGGGCCGCGTCACAAGATCGGCGACAGAGCGGACGAACGTGCTCAACACCGGAGCCTCGCCCGCGTCAGGTGCCTGTCGGTGCTCGCACTGCCTGCCTCTCCGGCGGTCAGGTCACATGCGCCCGCTGCTGTGCAGCCGCCGGCGGGTGACGACCGCATCCGGCCCCTGCATCCGGCCGGCCGCCAGGGCGAGATCGATACGGCCGCACACCACATGCTCGGTGGCGTTCGATGGCGCGGTGGGCAGCCCGTAGTCGGCGATCGGCTGCTCGGTGACGGCCAGTCGCTCGAAGACGGCCTCACGGCCCCGTGAACCAGCAGACGTCACCGGAGTCGGGCAACCGGGAATGCGACTGAACCTCTGCCGCAAGCCGCGCCAGGACCTCAGCCATCTCCATTCGCCACGGCAGGAAAGGATCCCGCGTCGACTCCGTCAGATCGCCCGCTCGCGCTCCAGCGTCATACAGATCGCCGACGATCCGCAGGAGCAACGTCAGCTGCTCCTGGAACGAGGCGCCGCGTCCAAGAAGGCTGCCCACGGACCCGCTGAGGACCGAGAATCCGAGCCAGTCGTCGTGCGCGTACTGGATCAGATACTCCAGCTCGCGGCGATATGCATCCTGGTTCACCATGGCTCAGTTCCCATCTGCGGGACAGGGAATCGCGCGGGCCCAGGTACCGTCGTTCGCCAGCGGTTCGGCCGGTTGGGCACCGCCCTGCCTGATCACTGAGGCGGGCCGTACACGGGCTACCCCTTTGTCGGCTGAGCCGTGCCGGTCTGCCACTCCCGTTCGATCCCGCGCAACATCGATGGGAACACGACCAGGTGCCGCAGCGGTGCGATCGCAGCCATGTACGCCTTCCCGATCAGACCGTTGGGCTTCACCAGCACGGCCATCTGGCCGCGGTAGCCGCCAGTCTCGTTCTGGACCCAGCCCATGTGTATCACCGCGTGCACGGTCCGGTTGGCCGCCTCCGCCGCCCACTCGTCTTTTGTCAGGTAAAGCGAGGTGAACGGGACTCCGTGGAATTCGGGTCCGGATGGCGCGTCACGGAGGTCTGCCGGCAACCGGTCGCGCAGCGTCGGCACCCGGGAGCCGAGACCGGAGTCAGCATTGTCCCAGCCGAGGAGCTTCCCGATTTTCCAACGGATCGCGAAGAGCGTGCGCGCGACGAAGGAGGGATTGTCCGACGTGTCGCCCGAGACGAACTGTTGCACCAGTCGCGGGAAGTCGTCCGGGCCACCGGGCGTCGGCAACGCCCACACGTCCTCGAGTTGGAAGTCGTGCGAGACCTCGTGGATGCGCCATGGCCGGGCGGTGTGTGCGGTGGTCGGGAGTTTCATGCCGTGGTCCCTCCGTGGTCAATGACGTGTGACGGCAAGGGGATCGAGTCCGAGTACGCCGGCGGCGGTGCGAGCCGCGAGTAGAGGATCTCCCGTCTCAGGCCGAGCGGATCGCGGTGCCGAGGACCGGAAGGAGCCAAGGACTGCCAGAAATGCTGATCAAGACGGTGGAACGATCCTGGTGTGGCTCGTGGGGACCTGACAGACGAACAGTGGGAGCGGCTGGAGCCGTTGTTGCCGCCGATGCCGAGGATGGGCCGACGGCCCCGGGATCGCCGGCAGGTCTTCGACGGGATCCGGCGGCGGGTCCGGTCCGGGTCGCCGTGGCGGGATGTGCCCGAGCGGTACGGGCCGTGGGCGACGGCGTACTCGGTCTTCCGGCGCCGGCAGATCGACGGCAGCTGGGCCCGCATCCTCAACGAGCTGCAGGTCAGGGCGGATGCCGATGGAATCATCGTGTGAAAGGTGCCGGTCGACTCGACGGTCCGCCGGGCCCACCAGCACGCTGCCGGGGCCTGCACTCGTCACGCGGGCAGGGCGAATGCGGACGGCCTGGAGGCCGAGCCGGATGACCACGCGCTCGGTCGCTCGTGCGGCGGGCCGACCACCGAACTGCACTTGGCCGCGGATGCCTCCGGACACGCCTTGGCGGGGATGGTCACCGGGGGCAGCACGGCGATGCACCGCAGTTCGTCGAGGCGATGGACCGTGTCCGTGTCGCCCGCATCGGCGGCGGGCATCCGCGCACCGCCGGGCGCACATGATCGCCGACCGCACGTACTCGCCCCAGAAGATCCGCGCTTACCTGCGTCGGCGGCAGATCCCGCACACCGTCCCGGAAAAACGGAACCAGGCGTCAGGGGCACTGGTGGCGGTTCGCCATCATGAGGTGTGCTGATCTCCCGGCAAGCGCGGGCGCTTTGCCGATGAAGCACAACTCGCGCCGGAGCGAAGCTACTTGGTTGCACGAAGCCTCCAGCGCCCCCCGCAGTGGTGGTTTCATATCCACTGCCGCTGAAGCACACAAAGACACCCATACCGTGGGATCGCCGCAGCCCGTGGAGGCGGCGGTCGTCGCACGGAGGGGTACCTGCATGTTCAAGAGCAAGAAGGCCCGTGTTGCCGCCTGGATCGGCGGTGCGGTCGGCATCGCGGCAACCGCACTGGGCGGGGTGGCCTGGGCTGTTGCGGGGAGCGTGACGGCTCCCTACGCTCAGGCGTCCGCGCTGGTCAACGCGGACGGAAGCCTGGACCGGTCCAAGGGGATCAAGGCTGTCACTCGGGCGCCCGCCGCGGGCCGCTTCTGTGTCCAGCTGGAGGACTCCCGTCTGAACGTCGCCGAACTGACCCCGGTCGCCACCCTGACCACGGGCGGCTACCCGGGCCAGATCTACATCGAGCCCGGCCTCAACCCTCAGTGCGGCAACCGGCCGGACACGATCCTGGTCGTCACCACCAACTGGCAGAACGGCGGGGACTACAAGCCCTTCTTCCTGCTTGTCCCGTAAGCAAGTCCACCTCGTCCGGTAAACAAGTCCACTTCGCGTAAGGCCACCTGCGGACGACCGTCTCGCACAGAGGCTCCCCGCTCGCACCAGAAGGTTCGGGCGGGGCACAGAGGAGCCCTGCCGCCATGTCGGACGAAAACGCTCTTGCCCACTGGCCTCGAATGACTGCAAGTCCGCAGGCGCTCGTGCCCCGGCCCGTCGCGGCGGACCGGGGCGCTGGATCCGCGACAGCCTCAGTGATCTCCGTAGGAACCGCCGTCTCCTTGCCAGGTGTTCCACAGGAGCCGTGGGGCGTTCCTCACCTTTCCGGTACACGGTGGTGTCCACGGCGGCCGTTGAGCAAGGATTCGGCTGATGAGCCCGACGCGACGAACGTGCGAGACATGTGGGACCGAGCTCCCTGTCGGCGGTCGGCGTGGAACAGCTGGACCGGCAACGGGCGGCCGTCCCGCGCGCTACTGCTCCGCCGCATGCAGGCAGCGTGCGTTCCGTCGGCGCTCGGTACGGGACGGGCGGAGTCGTCCAGCACAAGCGGCGGTGCCGGCTTCAGACCGGGGCCCGGAGTTGCCGAACGCCCTGGACACCTTCGTCGGCCGTCGTCGCGAACTGACTGAGCTGCGCACCGTGGCGAGATCCGCGCGGCTGCTGACACTCACCGGGCCCGGTGGAGTGGGCAAGACACGGCTTGCGCTGCAGTTCGCGGCGGGGCTGCGCGACGCCGGAGACGGCCGGACCCGACTGATCGAACTGGACTCCCTCCACGACGGGGCACAGTTGGCGCAGACCGTGGCCGGGGCTCTCGGCATCGGCGAGCGCGGCGAGCGCAGCGGCATCGACGTACTGGCGGACGCACTCGCCGAGAACCGGACCACCGTGATCCTGGACAACTGTGAGCACTTGGCCGAACCCTGCGCCCGGCTGGTCGCCGACCTGCTCAGCCGGTGTCCTCGGCTACGCATTCTCGCCACCAGCCGCGAAAAACTGCGGGTGCCGGGTGAAATCGTCTTCCGGGTCGGCGAGCTGTCGCTGACGCCGACGGACACCGTGGAAGATCCGGCAGCCGCTTTGCAGTCGGACGCGGTGCGCCTCTTCGTGGAGCGTGCCACCGAATGCGCGCCGGATTTCGCACTCCACGCCGGAAATGCCACCACCGTGGCGCAGATCTGCCGCCGTCTCGACGGCATGCCGCTCGCCATCGAACTCGCCGCCCGCCGTACAAGCGTCCTCCCCCTGGGTGCCATCCTCGCCGGGCTGGACGACCAGCTCTCCCTGCTGACCGACGGGAGCAGGACCGGCCCCGGACGGCATCGCGAGCTGGCTGCCGCGATCGACTGGAGTCATCGGCTACTGGATCCGCAGGAACGGACACTTTTTCGCCGGCTGTCCGTCCTCGTCGGCAGTTTCGACTCCGCGGGAGCGGCGGCAGTCTGCTCCGACGACGCGATCCCGCCACGCCGTGTCTTACGCCTTCTGTGCGCCCTGGAGGCCAAGTCGCTGATCGTGCGGGCGCCGGCTGCCCAGCCCGAAGACATCCCCAGATTCAGGCTGTTGAACACCATGCGCGCCTACGCGCTGGAGCGTCTCGACCAGTCCGGCGAGTCGGACGCCACCTGGCAGCGGGCCCTGGAGTGGCTGACCGGACTCGCTCAGGCCCACGCCGACCAGGTCTTCCCCGATCAGAGGGGTGGACGTCCGGCCGAGGAGCGTGAGAATCTCGCAGCGGCCATCGCCCACACCGACAGGAACGACGGTGCGACACCACCGCTGCTCAAGCTGGCGCTGGCCCGCGTCCGCTATCAACAGGAGCAATTGACCGCCGCCCGGGCTCTGCTGTCCGATGCCCTGGCCGAGGACAGTGGCTCTCGCTGTCGCGGCTCGGCTCTGGCACTCGCCGCGCGCGCCGCCTGCCAGCAGGCCGACCAGGAGGCGGCCCTGCGCTTCGCGGACAAGGCCGTGGCAGTGGAGCGGCGGCACGCCGAACCGGCGCGGCTCGCCAACGCTCTCGACGCACGCGCAGCCGCCCTGGTGTGCAACCGGCGGTTCGCCCAGGCTGTCACCGACTTCGCCGAGTGCCTGGCCATCGTCAGCACGCTGGACAACCCCCAGGACACGGCCTGGTGCACCCATCACCTCGCCTGGGCGCTGCTGCACGTCGGCGAAACCGCCGAGGGAGACGCGCTGATGTCCTCCTGCCTGCCCGAGCTCCGCGCGCACGCGCCCTGGTGCCAGGTGGCGGCGGCCCTGCACACCGCGGGTGCGATACGGCTCGCCACCGGCGACCTTCAAGCGGCCGAGGCACTGTTCGGCGAAGGGCTGCGCGCGGTGCCCGGTGAGAGCTTCCACGCCCTGTACCCCCTCGAAGGCCTTGCCGTCGTGGCGGTCGAGCGGGGTGAGATAAAGCGGTCCGTGCGGCTGTTCGCCGCCGGCGGGCAGGCGCGCAGACGAATGGACACAGAGCCTGAGAACGCATGGCGAATGCAGGTCGAAGAGGCGTCGGCGCGCGCCGAAGCGGCGCTGACCCCTGCGGCGCGGGACCAGGCGGTGGCCCAGGGACGGCGGCTGGATTGGGAACGGCTGGTCGCCTACGCCCTCCGCGGCCCTGTTGATACCGCCGCTGACCCGGATCATGCCCGTGGGCCGCTGACCGGGCGGGAGGCGGCCGTTGCCGCGCTGGTCGCCGATGGCCTGACGAACCGCGAGATCGGCACCAGGCTCGGTCTGTCGGCGAGCACCGTCGCCACCCATCTCGACAACGTCCGGGACAAACTCGGCATGCGCTCCCGTACCCGGATCGCCCTCTGGGTGGCGGCGAACGCCCCCGAATGAGCTCCCCGGGCGGGCGGTGCGGCCGGACGAGGTTTCGTAACGCTGCGAAGCCGCCGGTCATCCGATCGATCCGCTGAACTCCCGCGCGGGCCACGCTGGCCCGGAACAGGGCATTCCAAGGACTCGTCGCAGTGGACCGAAGTCCTTCCCCCCACGGAATGCCCTGCCGAGCGAGTCGGAGATCCGGCAAGGAGATGTGATGCGAGAAGACGACGACCCGGGCAGCGGGCACACCCGCTCGAGGCGGGCGTTCATCAGGGCCAGTTCGATGGGGATGACGGCCGCTGCGCTCGCGGCGACCGGCGCGGCCTCGGTGGCGCCGGCGGCTTCGGCTGCCCCGGTGACGGCGGTGGAACGGGCCCGCCGGGCCGGAGGCCGACTGTCCGTAACCCCTGCCTGCGACGGCCATGAGACACCCGCGGCGATGGAGGGCCCCCTGTTCAAACCCGAGTCCCCGGAACGGGGCGATTTCATCACTCCCGCCATCAGGGGAGTCCGGCTCGACCTCACGGGTGTTGTCTACGACACCGGCTGCAGCCCCCAGCCGGGGACCCTCATGGAGTTCTGGCAGTGCGACCAGAACGGGGACTACGACACCTCCGGCTTCTCCCTGCGCGGACACCAGTACACGGACCGTCGGGGCGCCTTTCGCCTGACGACCATCATCCCCCGTGACTACTGGGGCCGTTGGGGCAAGCGCGCGCCGCACATCCACACCCAGGTCCAGACGCCCGGCGGGCCGGTCCTGATCACGCAGCTGTACTTCCCGGACGACACCCAGGCGTACGGCCGCGACTTCGCCGCGCTCAACGCCGGCGACGGGATCATCAACCGGTCCTGCACGATCACGCTTTCCGGCCCCGAGGACGGCGCCTACACCGGCGCGTTCGACTTCGTCGTCAAGACCACCGTCCAGTGACCGGCCGTCGGCCCCCGAGGAGGTTCCCGATGTACAAAGACACGTCAACTTCCCGACGCCCCCGCATCGGTCGCGCACCCGCTGTGGCCACACTGGCTGCCGGCGCCATCGCAACCGCCGGCCTGGTGCTCGCGGGTACCGGTTGGGCCGGTCCCGCCCCGGCCGCGGCCGAGTCGAACCTCTCCTCCGACACCGCGCGGGTCGCGGGACGATGGCAGCAGACACCCGTGCCGGTGGCCAAGGGCGATCTGACCGCCGTGGCCGCGCTCGACGGCCGGCAGGCGTGGGCCGTCGGATACCGGCTGAAGAGCGACAGCGAGGTCGAGGCCCTTGCCCTGCGCTGGAACGGCACGTCCTGGGCACAGGAATCGACTCTGCCCAACGGATCCTTCCCCGGAGCGCTCGCCGTACGTTCCGCCGGCGACATCTGGGCCGTCGGCGCCACGGCGGAGCACTGGGACGGTACGGCGTGGACCGTGCGCACCTTCGAACGAGACCCGGCCGGCCGGGTCCTGCCCGACGCGGTGGCCATCACGCCGGACGGGAAGGCCTGGACGGTCGGCCGGGCCGTGCCTCAGTCCGTCAAGAGCGGAGTGCCCGCCATCCAGGCCTGGGACGGCACCGCCTGGCGTCACCAGGCACTCCCGGCCGACGTCGGCAAGGGCGAACTCACCAGCCTGACCACCGTCGCCCCCAACGACATCTGGGCGGCCGGTACGACCTTCGCCACCGTTTCCACCGACCAGAGCGGCCTGCTCCTGCACTGGGACGGCACCTCCTGGCAGCGGATGTCCGCCCCGGCGGGCAAGAGCGGTGAGCACCGCTGGTTCGGCGGTATCACGGCACTGTCCGCGGACGACGTGTGGGCGGTCGGCGGAAGGACCTCGAACGGAGTGGAACACCCCTACGCCGCACACTGGGACGGCAAAAAGTGGACCGACGCCACGGTGCCCGATATCCCGGACGGGCGGCTTCGCGCCGTCGGCAAGGCCGGAGACGGCACGCTGTGGGCCGCAGGCGGCAAAGGCGCAGTCTCCGTAGCCCTGCGGTGGGACCCGACGCGGCAGCGCTGGGAGCAGGCCGCTGACCCGGCCGTCGTGGTCAGGGGGTTCAGCACGATCCCAGGCACCGCCGGCCTCTGGACCGTCGGCATCGCCAAGAACGGGGACCTGATCCCCGCGGTGCGCCGCTTCACCGGCTGACGTCCGCCGCGCAACACGGACCCCGACCACGGGAGCGGTCCGACCGCCCACTGGGGCGTTCGGACCGCAGAGCCCAAAGCAGCCGTCAGCACGCTCTGACACGCCACCGGCACTGCTCGCCCGCCCGTCAGCGCCACGAACGCCCGCTTGCACTCCGCGATGATCCGCTGTCTCCAGGTCGTACGCCCGCATCTCAGCCAGCCGCTTCCGGTAACCCCGCTTGAAGGCGGCGCGGTTGGGGGTTGTCTCGAAGCGTAGGACACATGCGTGAGTGTTTGAGATCCCGGACTGATGGCTTCGTCTACGGCCTTGGGGACCATCCGTACCGACGTTGGCGCAGGAGCCGACAGGACCTGAGTTGGAACGGTTCCACTTCTTCGATGACGACCGGAAGCTGATCGCGAAGCGGCGGCGTCCACTCAATCGTGTGACAGTCTCCAACAATGCGTAACGCGAGCTGACTCACGCTCGATGTAACCCGCGCCGCATCAGTCGTATGTGGAGATTCTGGCTCCGGCTTGAGTCCGTGCAGGTTCGGCCTGTGCCGAAGCTTGTCGCCAGGGTCCTGCCCGCACTCAGGGAGGGAAACTGATGATCAAAGTTACTCGGGCGCTCAGTGCAATCGTGCTGGCCGGCACTTTCACGATCGGCGCCGCCGCGGCCGCCTCGGCAGACCGGCACTCTCCTGCCGGTGCGGACAGCTGGGCTCAGTGCGAGTCTGGCGACTGGTGCATGTGGGACAACAACAACGCTGGTAGCGACGTGTACTTCGACACGACCGCGGTGAAGTACAGCGCGAACCTGGCGGCCCCGGGCTATGGATGGAACGACCGGGCCAACTCCGTCGCGAACATGACCACCAGGTATATCTGCGTCTATTGGGACAAGGATTACTCGGGCAACTACGTGCGCATTTCCCCCAACGGCCGGGTAAACCTCCCTGTCTCCTGGCGGAACCAGGTGAGTTCCTACCGGCAGTTGCCGGCCGGCATCAGCAGTTGCGTCTTCGACTGACGGCTCGGGAAGCGGCTTCCGCGGCTCCAACGGGATCGAGTACGAGCGGGGAGGCACGCCCTACAGGCTCCGGAAGCCGGAGTGGGACTGCCGCACGAGGGTTCGGGCCTGGGGGCCGCCCACGGCGAGCCGCCCAGGTTCACCCCAAGGCCTCCGATCGCCCGCCGGACGTGTCCCCAAGGCCGGGGTGGCCGCCTCGGAACCCGACTGTGGTACTCGAGGGAGCCTCCCTTCAGCTGCCGTTGGCGGGCTTCTTCGACCATCCGGTCTGGGGGCCTTCGCGGGTCAGGCGCCTGGTCATCAGTGTGATGAGTCCCCGGTCAGGTGCTCTTCGGAGCGTCGGGGAAGCCGTTCGCAGTCTCGGACGTTGCGCGGGATTTCGTGATCCAACCTGAAGGCCGTCCCGTAAGTGCTCGTCGCGTCGGTGGCCGGGGCGGAAACTGCGTAGCCGCTGGGTTCGCGGTGCCGGTATCGTCCGGTCTCCCGGCCGGCCGTAGCATCCGATTCCCCGTCCAGAGAGCAATTCACATGACCAGCCAGCACGCAACAACAACCCTGTGGCGCCCCACCGGCCCCGAGGAACTGGACCTGGTCCGCGAGCTGAACTGGCGTGCGTGGCCGCCCCGCCTCCCCGAGCAGCCGATCTTCTACCCGGTCCTCAACGAGGACTACGCGATCAGGATCGCGCGGGACTGGAACGTGAAGCACAGCGGTGCCGGCTTTGTCACCCGATTCGAGGTCGACTCGGAGTTCTTGAGTCGGTATCCCGTCCAGCAGGCCGGCGGGCAGACAATCCTCGAGCTCTGGGTTCCGGCCGAGGAGCTGGACGACTTCAACGCCCACATTGTCGGCGCGATCCAAGTGATCCACGAGTTCCGCCAAGACAGGGAGGCTTGCTGACTGACGCCCTGACCCGATGCGGTGATCCCGGCGTGGCTGGACTGATCACCTGGACTGATCACGGCGTCGGAGCCGTCCTGGTTCCCCCGTTCACCGGGCTGAGCCCACGCCAGTCGGGCAAGCCGGGGACCGCGCTGCGGCGCGCGGGAGCCGACACGGTGCGGCCGGGACGGCCGTGCGGTCTGCCGCTGGAGGACCGGCTACTGCTGGTCGCGGTCTACTGGCACACGTCGCCGAGCAGTCCAAGAACTACTGGTACTCCACCAACCACCAGGCCGTCGTCGAGGCCGGCAGCCGCCTCGCCTCATAGGCGCCTCTACCACTGCTGACCTGCCAGGACGGCAAGGACCGGCGAGTCCTGCCTCCTCATGGCCCACCCATAGCCCACTACGACGCCCGGGGCGCCGATCAGCAGTCGATCCGCAGTCCATCCGCAGGCTCGCTCAAGCGGGGGCATGGGGCGTGATCGGCGTCGTTCCGCGATGGGTGCCGGTCGCACCTTCAGCCCTGCCGCGGCATCGGGTGTCGGAGGGCGCGCTGGTATCGGCGGCGGTACGAGCGTTGTGCGAGCAGAAGCAGTGGGAACAGCGGCCGCCATGCACCCTTGGGGGCGCGGCTGGTCAACGAACGCAGGGTCAGGGTGACGTGGCCGTCGGGGGCGTTGCACACGATGAACGCCTCCTCACCGGACACTGGGTGACCGGGCAGTGTGCCGTAGGCGAAGCCGCATTTGTCGGGGGTGTCGACGACGGCGACTACTCGGACCGGTTCCCGAACAGCCAGCGGTCCCCACGCCGCCGTGATGGTGTATTCGGCCCCCTCGGTGACCCGTTCGCCGGCGCCCGCCAGCGGTGCGACGCTGAAGCCGCTACGACGCTTGATGCCCCAATGCAGGACGGCCTCGGAGGCGGCGCGCCAGTCGCTGTCGCCGTGCCCGATGACCACGGTCCGCTCGTAACGGCGGTAGCCCCGGATCCCGGTCGACCACATGTCGTCGCCGGGACACGTCACGCCGGGCGGAGCGTAGGTGAGGGTGTCGGCCAACGGCGCACCATGTGCTTGGCGGCGGTCTGCCGGTCTGTCCGAGGGCATTGGGACTCCTGTCACGGTGGCTGGTGGCCGAGCCTAGTGCCCGATGCCCCCACCTAACGCCGCGGTCGTCCTCCATCGAGAACCCGAGCCAGCGGTCTTCTGCAGGCGCAGCTCGACCTGGTCAACGCGCACGCACGCCTGGACATCTCGCAGGCGTGGGGCGACGGGACCGCCGTCGCGGCGGACGGCACCCACATGGACACCTATCTCGACAACCTGCTCTCCGAGACGAGCGTCAGGTACGGCAAGCCGGGCGGGATCGCCTACCACCACGTCTCGGACACGTACATCGCGCTGTTCACGCACTTCATCCCGTGCGGAGTGTGGGAGGCCGTCTACATCATCGAGGGCCTCCTGAAGAACACGAGCGAGGTGCAGCCGACTACCGTGCACGCAGATACGCAGGGCCAGAGCTTCCCGGTCTTTGCGCTCGCCCACCTGCTGGGCTTCCACCTGATGCCCAGGATTAGGAACTGGAAGGAACTGACCTTCTACCGGCCCTCCAAGCAGAGCGAGTACGTGCACATCGACTCGCTGTTCGGGGAGCCGGGCAAGCACGTCATCGCCTTCGACCTGATCGAGTCCCAGTTCCGGCACCTGATGCGCGTGGCCGTCTCCGTGAGGGAGGGGGCGATCTCCTCCTCCACGCTGCTCAAGCGGCTGCGCTCCGGGTCGCGGAAGAACGCCACCTACGCCGCCTTCCGCGAGGTCGGCCGCGTGATCCGCACCGTGCAGCTGCTGCGCTACCTCTCGGACGCGCCGCTGCGGCGGCGGGTGACTGCGGCGACGAACAAGGTGGAGTCGTTCAACCGGTTCTCCCAGTGGATCGGCTTCGGCAACCGCGGGGTCATCGCGGACAACGACCCGATCGAGCAGGAGAAGGCGATGAAGTTCAACGCCCTGCTCACGAACGCAGTGATCTTCCACAACGCCCTGGACATCGCGGAGATCGTGCGACAGCTGCTGGAGGAGGGTTGGGAGATTGATCCGGAAGACCTGGCGCACATCTCGCCGTACCTGACCGAGCACATCAACCGGTTCGGCGAGTACAGCACCCACGAGCTCGACATCCAGCCCGACGCGTACGACCCGAAGCTCGAGCTCGACTTCACCCCTCTACGCGAGCAGGACCTGACCGCCGCCGGCCTCGGCCAGGCCGCCTGAACCAACAGGGTGCCCACCTGGTGACGTGCCTTCAGCGGCGCAGGACGCTGACGACGCGCTCCCTGCCCAGGATCGGGGCGTCCTCGCATCCTTCGGGAGTAACGAGGTAGGGGTCGACCCACTTGCGGGAGTAGCCCGTCGGGTCGTCGTGGTCAGGGTAGGTGTGGCGGTGCGGCCATACGAACCACTGGTGCCGGTAGATACGGCCAGCGGTATCGCGGGCCCCGTGGTCCTCGTCGGGGGCGGGCCGGATGGACTGGCGGAGCGTGATGTAGCGGACCGGGGTGTCGGGGTGCTCGGCACCCGCCCGGCGCAGGCGCGGGCGGGTACCAGGGCGGCAGGCAACGCCGCCAGCGCGTCCGTGGTCACGGCGCGCCCTCAGCTACCGATGGGGCTGCTTCGTTTGGAGCAAAGGGCGCTGGTTCGACAGGTTTTTGCTTCTGAGGACCATTTCCCGGGGAGGGGGAAAAGGTGGTGCGGTCCGGGCACGATCTGTGCAGACTGGCGCGCGTGCTTATCGATCATTGGCCGTTGAAAGGCCTACGCGTACGGTCTCCGCGTCTGGAGTTGCGACTTCCATCCGAGGACGAGTTGGCGGAGCTTGCCGATGTCGCCGCGCGGGGCGTCCACGAGCCGAGCGCCAGGCCCTTCTTGACGCCCTGGACCGATCTGCCGCCAGCCGAGCGCGCACGGCATGTCATGCAGCTGCACTGGAGTCGGCTGGGACGGTGGACGCCGCAGAACTGGGCGCTGGAACTCGTCGCCTTCTTCGAGGGCCGCCCTGTCGGCGTTCAGGACATGCGAGCCGTGGATTTCGGCATCCGCCAAGAGATCGTCTCGGGCTCGTGGATCGGGCTGAACCATCAGGGTCGGGGACTTGGGACCGAGATGCGCGTTGCCATGCTGCACCTCGCGTTCGCGGAACTGGGTGCCGTGTCGGCGACATCGATGTCCTTCACTGACAACTTCTCCTCGGTTTCCGTGTCGCTGAAACTCGGCTACCGCCCCGACGGCATCACGCGTGACGTCCTGCACGGCAAGGTCATCGAGTCCCAGCGGTTCCGTCTCTCCCGTGAAGATTGGCACTTGCGCGAGCGTCCACCCGTGACGGTGAGCGGGCTCACGGGCTGCGAGGAGCTCTTCGGGATCGTCGGTGGGGAAGCAGGCACGGGGGCGGCTTAGAAAAACGACCCCTTCTTGCGTTCGGCGTTTCATAGGTGGTCGCTCATGAAACACCGCACCGCGCGGCGACTCATCTGCGGCGATCATGTTTCATGAGTTGTTGCAAACGGCTGGACGTCTGAAACACCCTCATGAAACGGTCTGGGGTGTGAGCGACGACTTCAAGCGCGTGGAATCGCACGACTGCCCCATGTCCACCTGCGCCGCCCCCGCGGGCTCGCCCTGCCGCACCGGCAAGAACAAGGTGGCGATCCAGTACCACACTGCCCGCTTCCGCCTCGTGCCCCAACTCACCAAGGTGCTCAGCGTGCCGACCCCCGCCGTACGCAAGCCGGGCTCGCTCTGGACCGAGCTGCCCCGGCCCGCGAGCGCCGGCGCCGAGCCGGTCGGACACGTCCGTCTCGGGTACGCCCGCGCCTCGACCGCGCGGCAATCCCTCGACGCACAGCTCGACTCCCTCGCCGAAGCCGGGGTGACCCGGGTCTTCTCGGAGAAGATCTCCACCCGCGCCACCCGACGCCCCGAGCTGGAGGCCGCCGTCAAGCTCGCCGGGGAGATCCGCTCCTCCGGCGTGCACGTCACCATCGTTGTCCACGAACACAAGCGACTCGGCCGCGGTATCGAACTGGCCACGCTCGCCGAGGAGCTGAAGGCGAGCGACGTCGGCCTGGAGTTCCTCACCGGGGAACTGAAGGGCTCGCACGACCCGTCCGGCATCGTGTTCACCGTACTAGCGGCCATGTCCGGCATGGAACGCGAGTACATCCGCGACCGCACCCTCGAAGGCCACGAGTCCGCCCGCAAACGCGGCAAGACCATCGGCGGCGCCGGCGTCACCGACGAATCCATGCTGTCCATGGCCCTCCACCTGCGCGAGCAGGAGATGAGCCTGCGCGACATCGCGAAGCGGGTCGTCATCACCACCGGCAAGAAGAAGGGCCAGCATCCCTCCCCGGCGACCGTGATGAGGATGCTGCGCGAGCACGACGAACACACCGCCGTGGTGTCGGCACCGTAGAAGACCCGTCCGAGGTTCAAGATCATCCCGTTGCCCCTTTGCCGCGTATCTCGGTCACACCCCGCTTTGGTGTTGCGCGTGCGGTGCTCGCCTGCCGCCGTGGCGACCCCGGCGCCGGACTCCACCTCGCGGCCATCCCATATGGAGTTACGCAGCCGGAGAGGAGGAGCCCCACCGAGCGCTACCTGAGTTCCGCGCGAAGCCGAGGTCAACGTCAACGTCCCTGGTGGGCCGCCCGCTCGCTGTTTCGGAGAAGACCCCTCAGGACGAGCTTCGCCTGCTCGCATCTGATGCCCATGTGCCCCGGTAGGAACATCGGAAAGGAAAACGGCGCTAAGCCCTGGCGGTACTCAAGAGAGGTTTTGAACTTCGGGTTCTGTGGCACCGGAGCCTTCGGCAGTCGTTGTCGATCGACTGTTGGGAGATCCGGGATGCCGGTCGAGTTTCTGACAGATGAGCATGCCGCAGCATGCGTGGCACTTCGCGGAGCGCCGTCCGTACGCAATTGCTGCACGGCCGCGCACGGTTGACCTATCGGTCAGCTGAGAGCTGGTTGCTGACCATCTCCAGCAACGCGGCGTGCGTCTGCTGGTCAGCCGCCACGACCAGTCCACCTGCGCCGGTGTGCAGCGGTTGGCCGTGGATGCCGGTCACCACGCAGCCAGCGGCTTTGCACAAGGCGATCCCGGCGGCGAAATGCACACTGTCGCGCAGGTGGCCGTCGGTGACGTAAGCGGCCCTTCGGCCTGCGGCGACCCAGGCCACCGCCAGGGTGGTGGAGACGACGCGAGGCCGGAAGTGCTCGGTGAATCCTGGGGCGGTGAGGATGCGAGCCGCCCGGAAGGCCGGTGAGTTGGGGAACGGTGGGTCGAGGTTGATGTCTACCAGCCGGGAACCGGGCGAAGGCGTCAGTTCCTCATCTACGCCGCCTTTTCGGAGATGGGCGCGTTCGCCGTCAGTCCAGAACACCTCGCCGTTGAACGGGTCGGCTGCTGCGGCCGCTGTGATGTCAGGCCCCACCCGCAGAGCGACGTTCACCGCGACCAGCATGTTGTGCACGGCGTAGTTCAGCGTGCCGCACAAGGGATCGACCAGCCACCTGCGATCCGCGCCGTCCGCTCCGGTGTGTCCGCTCTCCTCGCCCGTCACGGCATCGTCGGGTCGGGCGGTTCCCAGAATGTCGAGGATGGCCTTCTCTGCCGCAAGGTCTGCGGCTGTCGCGAAGTCACCAGCAGATTTCTCGAACCGCGCCAGCGATTCCCCGTACATGTCGCGGACCACAGCCGCTCCCGCTTCGGCTGCCGTCACGGCCAGTTGCGCGTCAGTCTCCGTGTTCATGATCAGCATGCTGCGCAGGATAACCGCGGCGTGTCGGCGATTGAGTGCTGGTTCGCGAGGTACTCGGCTGGGATCCACCTCAGCCTCGGCCTACGCCTGGTTGTCTGCCCTCCGTATGCCCCGGCCGGTCGCCGGGCACTCCAGCGTCCCGCGAGCGGCGGGTGATGTCCCGGTGGATCCAGCCGTGCCGATGCGCCTCGGCCAGGGCGGCGGTCACGGCATCCACCTGGGCCGCAGCTGGGCCGCATCATGCAGTTCGGTCCTCTTGTCCTCGACGGTGGCCTCTGAGTCATCGCTGGCCAGCGGCATGACGAACCAGTCGTGGACCGGGCCGGGCCGGGGGCGAGGACACCGAGAATCCCGGGACCGAATGTCCCCGGGACCCTCAATACTCCGGGACCGGGAACCTCGGGACAGTGAACTTCAGCGAACGAGGGCAGGGTCGGCGCGCTTTGCGGAACCTTTGCCCGGGAGCGGCCGTTGGTCAGGTGAGCGCGCGCGGGTCCGCGAGCGATGACTCAGACGAATACCGAGGTGACGTCAATGGCAGTGTGGGACCGGCTCAAGGACCAGGCCAGGACTCTGCAGCAGTCCCAGGGCGGGCGCGGCACGACCGGCGGACACAGCCGCGGCGCGGGGTCCGGCGGTGGTTCACGCGCCCAGTTGGTCAGCGCGCTCAAGACGCAGCTCGGCTCCCTCAAGACCGAGCTGAAGAGCGGTGCGTACCGAGACGCAAGCATGGCGATGTGCGCACTGGTCGCGGCTGCGGACGGGCAGGTGGACCCGGCCGAGCGGCAGCACGTCGAGTCGATGATCCTCAGCAATGAGGTGCTGCAGAACTTCCCGCCGGAGCAGTTGCGCCAGCGCTTCAACAAGCACGTGGACCAGCTGACCCACAACTTCCAGCAGGGCAAGGCCGAGGCGATGCAGGACATCGCCAAGGCCGCCAAGAAGCCGACCGAGGCGAGGGCGGTGATCCAGACCGGCATCGTCATCGCGGGTGCCGACGGCGACTTCTCGCAGGCCGAGCAGGTGATCATCCGGGAGGCCTGCACGGCGCTGGGAGTGTCTCCCGCCGAGTTTCAGCTCTGATGTACGCCTGATGTCCGGTTCCCGCGGTCCGGCCCGGGCAACGGCACCCCGCACCCGGCTATCGCCCTGGACATTCGAGGCCTTCGGTCAGCGGCCTGCAGGAACGGCGTGCGTCGGCACTCAACACGAGTGTGCGGGCCGGTGCGGGGCTCTTCCCGTCTCGGGGTGAGAGGGCCGGGGTGGAGGCGGGTACAGGCTGCGGACTGGGCGGGCCGCGCGGCAGGCGCAGTCCGGCCAGGCCGGGGCAGCGAGATCGCGTTGCGGACCAGGCCCTCGGGCATCGTCGCTTCCAACAACCCGCACAGCGGCGTGGAAACAGTCCACACCTCACCCACGGCGGAACAGAGCCTTCCACTCGCTCGGCCGCCCGGCATCCACGACCCGATGGCCTGGGGCCGGGCTGCGAGAGCAGCGAGACCGTCCATACGGGCCCATCGGATTGGCCACGGTCGAGACGAGAGGCCCGGTGCCCGCTGGCGGGCGTGGCCGCGACCACCCGATATCGATGCCGCCTCCGAGGCACAACGGGAACTCGACACCCGCCAACGGGCCACCGCGTGGACACAGACCAAGGTCCCCCGGTCTTCGCGACCGGGGGCTTTGCGTGTGCCGACTGGCTATCGCCCCGCCTGGACCGGCGCCGACGTGGCCGACTGGAACGTGGAAGTGGCACGGAGGTGTGCGCGGAAGTAGCCCGTACGGCTGTTGAGACATCCACCGAGAAGGTGTTCCCGCTGCCGGACCAGCCGGCCTCCGTGGCAGCCACGTCGGCCCAGTGCTTGCCGTCGCAGAAGAACGGGATGCGTACGTTGATGAGCGCGGGCGTCCAACCGTCGGGCAAGTCGATGGACGTCTGCACGTGCACCTCCCCGGCCCGGTGCGAGGGGCTTCGAACAGAGCGCAGCCACGAAAGGGTGCAGCCGCGGGATCGCCGGCGAACGATTCCGCACTGGCCCGCAGCCGTTCGTACGCGGCTGGGGGAACGACACATGCCTGCAGTCCGGAAGCCATGAGGTGGTGTTTCCGCCACTCTGCACGCGTTCCTTTCCGCAGCACTCCTGCCATCGGCACGGCCTGCACCGCACGTCAGAGACTCAGGGAATTATCCCTTCAATGGCGCTAAACCCTCTCCTCCACAAGGTCTCCACACGGCATACTCAGGCCCGGCAGCTGAGGGCGCCTGGCATCATCCGATGTGTGGCAACCGTTTCCGACAATGCGCGATCAGTTCTGCTGTAAGCCATCACGCACCGCCGTACTGCCGTCATAGGCCGGGAAGGCGAGCACACCGTAAGCGGCCGTTTCCGGCGGGCAAAATTCTGCTGTCCCGTACCAAGGTGACGAGGCAAAGATTCGCGGGCCCGTGGAACGGCCTCACGCACCCAAACGGCAAACGCCATTCCAGGCATGCGGGTGGCGTTGCTGCGCCATGTCACCACTGGATGGGCCACGAAAGTATTTCGTGCCGAACAACGATCCCGCACGCTTTCCAGGAGGCAGGTCATGGACAAGGCGCTTTATCGCACCGTTGCGCTCCTGACAACGGTGTTCGGCTTCACGCTGTGCCTCACCGGCCCGGCGAGTGCGACCCCCGGTACCCAGCCGCCCGGCTCCGCCGTGGCCGGCACGCTGGTGAGCAAGAACGGCACGTCGGTCACCGTCACCGCCGCTGTGGGCCTGGGCAACACCATCTCCGTGTGGCAGGTCGGCAACACGATCCGGGTGAGGGACACCGGTGACACCATCGTGGCTTTCGGCGGGTGCACCGCGATCAGCGCCACAGAGGCCGTCTGCCCGGGGGCCAACAGCCTCACCGAGTTCGTCGTCAACGCCGGTGACCAGGCCGACAACGTCACGTCCTCCCTGGCGAGTCCGGGGGTAACCCTGGTCGGTGGCGCGGGTGACGACAGCCTCCAGGGCGGCAGCGCCAACGACACCCTGGAAGGCGACGAAGGCTCCGACTTCCTCTCCGGTGGAGGCGGCAACGACACGCTCACCGGCGCCAGCGGCCCGGACCGGATCTTCGGCGGCGCCGGCAACGACTCGATCGAGGGCCGGGCCAGCTCCGACGTCATCAACGCAGGCGCCGGCAACGACGTGGTGAGCGGTGGCGACGGTGACGACCAGGTGGTCGCCGGCACCGGCAACGACTTCGTGGAGGGGGGCCCGGGCCGCGACAGTCTCAACGCCGTCGATGATGTCAGCGGCAACGACTACGTCCAGGGGGGCACCCAGGCCGACAGCTGCCCGGCCGACCTGGGCGACAGCGTCACAGAGTGCCCATGACCGGCGCGCGCGAACGGCACGGAGACAGGCCCCCAGTGCCAGCTACACGACGAAGGAGACGCACAACCATGACAGCACGACGTATCTACGTGATCCTGTCGGCCGGAGCGCTCCTCTGCGCTGCACTGGCCGGCACCTCGGCCTCAGCGGCCCCGCTCACCGCCGAGCCCCGGCAACTCGCGGGCGCCACGGTGGTCGAGATGGCCGGCGGCACCCTGCTCGTCACGGCGGATCAGGGCGTGGCCAATGACATCACCATCCGCCGTCAGGGCAGCGTCGTCCTCGTGTCGGACAACACGGACGAAGTGCGCGCCGTAGCCCCCTGCGAGACACGGTCGGAGAACACCGCGGCGTGCCCGCTCCCCACGGCCGTGCAGGTCAACGGCCAGGACGCCGACGACGACATCACGGTCTCCCCGAATCTGGATGTTCCCGCCACTCTCTACGGGGGCGACGGCAAGGATCAGCTCAACGGCGGCCCCCGCGCGGATCGTCTCGTCGGCGACGACCCGACCGGGGTCCTCGGCCTCACAGCAGCGACTCCGGGCAACGACACCATCAACGGTGGGCCCGGAAACGACACCATCTCCGGACTGGGAGGGAACGACACCATTAACGGCAATGCCGGAAACGACACCCTCAACGGGGACGAGGGCAACGACACCCTCAACGGGAACACCGGAAACGACACTCTGGCCGGAGGAAGCGGCAACGACACCCTGAGCGGCGACGAGGGCAACGACACCCTCAACGCCACCGACGGCGTCAACGCCAACGACAGCCTCGACGGCGGCCTCGCCTTCGACTCCTGCAACCGCGACACCGGCGACTCGATGGTCAACTGCCCCTGACAGCAGGTCCGGTGTGCCCTCGCGGCTGAGAGGGCGTGAAGCGGTCGGCCGGGGCGCGGCCCGTTGCACCTCGCCCCGGCCCGACGAGCATCGCACCGACCGAGCACACACTGGGGAGATCGTGTCCGGCGCTCGCCATTGGCCAGCTCGCTGCCCAGACGGGGGTCACAGTTCGGGCCGTGCGCCCCTATCACCGGCGCGGCCTGCTCGCCGAACCCGAACGTGACGCTTCGGGATATCGGCGCTACGACGCCCAGGCCGTGGTGGGCCTGATCCGGATCCGGCTGGGGATCACGGGGGAGCCGAACAACTCGCCCGGCAAGCCGCCGAGGCCGGCCACACGTGGGCCTTGTACCAGCTCGCCAGAGGACGAGGGCGGCCGGGAACTACGAAAGCGCGGAGATCCTGTATCGGCAAGCCAAAGAGGCAGGCAACACCGACGCATTGCACCGGCTCGCTGAGCTGCGGGAAAGAGCCGGGGATCGTGAGGAGGCCGAACAGCTCGCCGGGCAGGCCGTCGACGCCGGCGGGACCCTGGCCCTCTTCCGGCTCGCCGAACTGCACGACAGGGCCGCGGAACAGGTGGGGGCCTCCGCGAACGGTGACAGGTGCCGCGGGGTGAGGTCGAACTCCGACGAGCTCGGCCGGCGCTTGTCGGCTTCGGCGGCGGCTCGCAGAAGGCGGCAACTCTCAGGATGACACTCCGTAGCAGGTGGCGATCGCGGCGGCGCGGTTGCGCAGGGAGTTGCGCAACCACGGCGGGGCCAGGGCCTCCGCGCTCGTGGCGAGCTGCCACAGCGCCCATTCGGCATGTCTCGAATCTTGGAAGGTCACCTCCAGCCGCAGCCAGCCGTCTGCGTCGGCTTCCTCGGCGAGGACGGCCAGCGCGGTGCCCACCAGATCCTCCCGCCGCGCCGGGTTCACCCGTACCAGCACGGTGACTTGGTCGCCGCCGGTCCGAAACCGTGTGCTGCGTTCCTGCCAGGCCCGGTCCAGATCGACCCGTTCTGGTCGCTGTGCCGGTTCGGCGAGTTCCTCGGCGGCCAAGATGCGGGACAGCCGGTAGGTGCGGTCCGCGCCGGACCGCGTGGCCAGCAAGTAGCCCTGGTCGCGCACGGTGACCAGGCCGATCGGGTCCACCGTGCGCCACTTCGGGGTCTGATCCACAGCCGCGTAGTGGATGCGCAGCTTGTGTCCGGCGAACACCGCGCGCCGCACCTCGGCCACGATGGTGTCAGGCACCTCCTCGACAACCGGCCGACGCGAGAGGAGGTCGGTCTCCGGGTCGATGAGCAATCGCTGAGCCGCGCCGGCCGCGGTGGCCCGAGAGCGTTCGGGCAGCGCGTCAACCACCTTGCGCATGGCCGAAGCGAGCGCCGAGCCGAGTCCGAATGCCTGCGCGCCGCGCCGCGATCCGGCGACCAGCAGGGCAAGTGCCTCGTCGTGGTTCAGTCCGGTGAGCTCGGTCTGGAAACCGGGCAGCAAAGCGAAGCCGCCGTGCCGACCGCGTTCGGCGTAGACCGGGACGCCGGCTGCGGACAGCGCCTCGATGTCGCGCAGCACGGTGCGGGTGGATACCTCCAGCTCGCGGGCCAGCGCGGTCGCGGACAGCCGACCGTGCTGCCGCAGCAGCAGGACCAGCGATACCAACCGATCGGCGCGCATACGAAAACACTACAGGAATACACGACATGAGATGTCGTGATTCGTTGGGAGGCTTACCAGCATGACAACGCCCCATCGCACACGAGAGGTGACCCACATGGCACACGCCATTGTCAATCCGGACGGTTTGCACGACCCGGTCCCGTTCGGCTACAGCCACACCGCCACCGTCCCCGCAGGTACGGAACTGGTGCTTATCGCGGGTCAGTACGGATCGGGCCCAGACGGCGCGGTTGTCTCGACCGACTTCACCGAGCAGGTGAAGCAGACGTTCCACAACATCGGCGTCGCTCTTGCCGCCCATGGGCTAGACCTCAGCCACGTCGTCCAGCTCAGGACGTATGTGGTGAACCATGACGTCAGCAAGCTTGGGCCAATCGCCGGGGCCGTGCAGGAGGGCTGGGGCACGAAACCGCCCACGCAAACCCTCATCGGTGTCGCGAGCCTGGCTGCGCCTGACGTGCTGTTCGAGGTCGAGGCCGTCGCCGCCCGGCCCTGACTCGCCGCCGCCCGCAGCCGGGCTGTTCAACCCGACGCGGGTGGCGGTTCAGTAACGGGGTGGCGTGGCAATGTGAACGGGCGCCATCGGACACGAAGGTCCGGGCAACACGTCGCTCCGGTGAGGGACCACCTCGTAGGCGAGCGCACGCGGCTCGCCTACGAGGCGTCGAGGAGGCGTGCGTGATGCTCGCCACCTGTCTGTCACGTCCGTCAGGACCGCACGGCCGACCGTGTTCCGGGCCCACGGTCCGCGGTCCGCGCACCACCGGGCCCGACTAGAGTGCCGGACGTGGCGATCGACGCGGATGTGGTGGTGGGGGCAGGGCCGGTCGGCCTGAGCGCCGCACTGCTGCTCGCCCGGTCGGGGCTCGGTGCGGTGGCGCTGGAACGCCGTCCCGGTCCGGTCACCGAGTCCCGGGCGACGGACCTGCACGCGCGGACCCTGGAGGCCCTGGCCCCGAGCGGGCTGGCCGAGTCACTACACCCGCTGGGCCGGCGCGTGGACACGGTGGAGATGTGGTCGCAAGGGCACAGGCTCGGCGGCTTCGACCTGACACGCCTGCGCTCCCCGTACCCGTACATCCTGACCGTCCCGCAATGTGCGACCGAGGGCATGCTCGCCACGGAGGCCGAACGCGCGGGTGTGCGCGTGCACCGCTCGGCGGCCGTCCGGTCGGTCGAGGAGAACGCCGATGGCGTCACCGTGCTGTCGGACGCCCTCGACCCACTGCGCGCCCGCTGGGTAGTGGCGGCCGACGGCGCGTCGAGCACACTGCGCGCCCTGGCCGGTACGGCGTTTCGCGGCCGGACCTATGCCGGCACGTGGCAGCTCGCCGACCTGCGGGTCGAGGATCCCTCGCTGGACCCGGCGCGAGTGCATATGATCGGCGGGCCGCGCGGCCTTCTCGTGGTGGTTCCGATGCACCTCGACGGCTGGGCCCCGGTGGTGCTGCACCTGCCGCACGGCCCCGCACCGAACGGTGCGGACGGCCCGGGGATGCTCGCCGCCGAGGCGGCGGCCCGGGGGTGGACGGCGGCCGTACGCGAATGCCGCTGGACGAGTACCTTCCGCACCCACCGGCGCCTCGCCGCACGCCACGGGAGCCGGCGGGTGCTGCTGATCGGCGACGCCGCCCATGTGTGCAGCCCGGTCGGCGGGCAGGGACTCAACCTCGGCCTGCGGGACGCCGTCTCACTCGCCGCCGCGCTGCCGGGTGCGACCGCCCGCGGCGGCCGTGCGGCCGACGGGCTCACGGCCTGGCGCCGCGCCCGCCGCGCCGACGCCCTGCGCGTGCTCGCCCGCACCGACTTCGCCACCCGCGCCTGGACGCTGCGCTCGGCACCCGCTCGCGCCGTACAGGACACAGCTCTGCGCGGCGTCCTCACCACCCCGGCCGGGCGCAGCCTGCTCGCCGAGGCGGTCACCGGACCGCGCCCGGCTCGATCCTGAACCCGCCGCGGCCCACCGCCCGGCACTATTGAACCCTTCACTGCCGGACGGGTCCGGCCGGGTCGGGTCGGTCTGGAGACGATGCCGGCCGTGGTACCGCGAAGGTACGTGGCGACATCCCCGGGCGGGGCCGCAGCCGGCCAGCCCGAGCCGTCGCGGATCAGGCTTGCGGCGTACGTCCTCAGGGCTCGGCGCAGACGCTGTCGCGTTGTTGGCCTGCGGTGAGGAGGATGGCCGGGAGGTCTGCCGCGACCGTCGCAGGCGAGGTGGAGTTCGGTGGTCAGGTCTTCTCGGGACAGGCCGACGGCGCGATCGTCCGGTTCATCCAGCTGATGCTTCTCCTCTTTCGGCCGGTTACGGCGGCGCGCTGGTGGGCGCGGACGATGGTGCAGTCGATCTGGACCGGCCAGTCGATGTCACCGGTCGCATCGGCCTGGCGACATGGGTCTGCTGGAGGGCGCGGGGAAAGACGCCCTCCAGGCCCGAGACGCCGTTCATCTGCGGCAAGAGGGAAGCGGTGTCCGCCGACGCGTATCCCCCTCTGCTCTGCCCTCACGCGTGGGGGGTGAACGCCGGTCGGGGGCAGCCGACACAAGCTGGGTCTGCCGGGGACCGCGGTGTCGGCAGTCCCGGGAGTCCCCGAACCGGTGTCCGGCCCGGGGACTCCCGACGACTCACTCGCCCGATGACACGCTAGGTTACCAATCTGTTACACTCGGTGACCATGCGGGGACGGAGCCCTGCGTATGTGCCGGGGATTGGCGGCAACCCCAAGGCGCTGCCCTGCCCAATCGCATGCGGGCGCGGTGCAGACCGCCGCACACATCCAGTGGCATATCCATGAAAAGCACCCAAGCAGAGGCGGTAGTCATGGCGCAGGAAGCCAGGATCGACGTCGAGTTGACGGCGAAGCAGGCTGAAGAGAAGCCCTCGGCCGAGGCGTCGGCGACGCTCGCCGGGGCGCTGAAGCCGGGCGTCTGGTTCGCGAGCCCGGCCCGTGCGGCCCATCCCGAGGATCGGAAGCCAAGGACCTGGGAGCTGCGGTCCGCCCGGCCCTACCGACGCGAGGTGGCGACCGGATCGGCGGAGGTCTACTTGGCCAACGGACACAAGAGCCTGAAGCGGCCCTTCATCTTCGCGGACGGCTTCAACTACGGCCCCAGCGATCTGCCAGGACTGTGGGGGCACTTCAACGCGCCCTACAAGAAGGGCAAGCCCGGCCTCCTCGACCAACTGCTCGCCGCGGGCGTCGACGTCATCCTGGTCGGCTTCGAGCAGCGTCACACCTACATCCAGGCGAACGCCGGTGTGGTGATCAGCGCCATCCAGCAGGCCATCAGCGAGCGGCAGGGCGATGCCCCGCTGATCGTGGGCGGAGTGAGCATGGGCGGCATGATCACCCGCTATGCCCTCGCCGAGATGGAGCACCACGGCATGGACCACCAGACGGAGACCTACATCTCCTGGGACACCCCCCACAACGGAGCGTGGATCCCGCTGGTGCTCCAGCAGATGGCCTACTTCTTCGAGTCCTTCCCCACCGGCAACCCCGACGCGCCCAAGCAGGCCGACCTGATCAGGAGCCCCGCAGCCCAGCAACTGCTGTGGGCCTGGGTCGAAAATGCCAAGTACTCCGGCCCGGTCGCCACTACCAGCGAACTGCGTAAGCAGTTCCTGGCGGAGCTGAAGCAGTACGGCCAGTTCCCGATGCGCCCCCGCAAGCTGGGCGTGGCCAACGGCACCGGAGACGGCACAGGCCGCGACCTGCCGCCCGGCGAGACGGTGTTCGACTGGCGACTGCCGCTGATTGCCGCCGCGACGGCCCGCTTCCAGCCCAACGGCGGCGAGCACCAGCCGGTCGGCGAGATGAAGGCGCTGGGTCAGGTACGCCGCAGCAACACCTCCCACGTACCTGCCCTCGACGGCGCCCCCGGCGGCGGTCTCGCCTCCTTCGGCATGATCGCCGACGCGCTCAAGGCCGAGATCCCACAGGAGTACCGCAGCAGTTGCTTCGTCCCGGCGGTGAGCGCGGTAGCGCTGGACTTCGACCCGGTCGCATGGAACGTAAGCCCTTACGAGGACATCGAGTCGCTGCCCGTCGAGAAGAGCATGCTCGACGAGTTCAAGTGCGACACGGAGAACACCGAGCACAGCCAGGTCACCGAGACGCTGGCCGACTGGGTCGTGGAGCGGATCGTCGGCTGACGCCAACGATCCGTGCACTGCGGTCACTTCGGCGGCCTACTGCCTCCGGAGTGACCGCGGTACATCACGCCACGTCAGGCTGCGGCCGGGCACCCGTTGATGCCCGTTGGGCCACGTCTCCAGGTTCGTACACCAGCGACGACTCCTGCCGGTCGGTGTCGCCCTGTGCCTCCTCCTCTTTGTGTCGGCCCGGCCGCCGAAGGTCCGGCGCCGCCGGGGCTCTCCATGCTGTGTGGGGGCAGGGGGACGCGTCGGTCCATTGGTCGAGAACCTGGTGCTGGAGCCGGTCCGTCAGCTCGGGTTCGGTGCTGCTGCCAGGACCGGTGACCGGGCCCTCCACGACCGCGAGCGCGGCGAAGGCAAGCGACACGTCCAGGCGGTCCTCGCCCTCGCCCGCCGCCGCGTCAACGCACTACAGGCTCTGATCCGCGACGGACGGGTTGCTCGGCCTGCGTCGCCACTGGGACGGCCAGCGCTACCGGGCGGCGAGCGAGCGCTGCGCCGTGCTCGACCCGTACCATGTCGCCGCCGACCGCTGGTGGCCCGAGGACGACACCCAGGCAGCCGCATCCCAACTGCTGCTCGACGGGCTGGTCACCGTCAACCACCGCGGCAACCTGAGCCTCACCGCGGCCGGTGCCGACCCCGCGCGCGCCGCCGGGCACACGCTGCCGGACGCCCTGCTCGCAGCGCTGCGCCGCCGCACCGCGCCCGCCGCCCTCGGCAACATCGTGCTCCGCGACACTGCCTTCGGCACCATCCGGGAGGACTTCCACGCCGCCTGCCGCGCCCGTCTGCTGTCCGGGCTGCCGGCCCAAGTGAACAGCCCCTGCTGCCTGGCCTGCGCCGGGGTGTCGCTGCTCCTGGCGGAGATTGCGTTCACCGGCAGCGCGTTGCTGGACAGCTCACCCCGCGGACCGGTCCAATGGCTGCTGCCGCCACCACCAGCCTCGCGCTGATCGGGCAGATCGCCTGGCTCGACCGGTACAGCAGTCAGCGCGACGAGGCCGACCGCCGCGATCCGCTCGCCGAACGGCTGGCCCAGGCGGACCTGCACCCGGCGCTCGCCGAACTGGCCGCGCGGGACCCGGAGGCCGCAGCCCGGCTGTGGACCAGCCGGATGCGGACCAGCCGGATGCGGACCAGCCGCGGCCGGAACCGGGGCCGACCGCGCCGCCGCAACATCCACGCCGGGGCCGGGGAATGACCCGAAAGGCAGCCCAGGAGTTGTCGTCAACGTGTCACCCTCACATAGGCAGCGATGCGAGGGTGACAGCTGCTCGGTAGGGACCCGGCGGTCTTGTCGTATCGTCGCGATGCCGCGCCACTGCTTCAACCTGTTGAAACACCGTTCGACGACACTGCGCCGTTTGCAGATCTGCCCCGCTCCGAACGGGGCAGCAGCGGACGGACGAACACCCACTCGGCATCCGGCAGTTCGTGGCGACTCATCACCCAACCGCGATCCAGCACCAAGATCATTTGACGACAGACCCCAAGCCTGTCTCGGGGCCGGCGCATCATGGCCGGGCTCCCGTACCCTCCGGACCCGTGACCACGGGCCGCCCACGCGCGGACAGCACAGCGACGGCCCGTTCTCATACCCGACGCCTCCAGACCAGCCTCCAGCGCTCCGCGCGGGCGGCCTCGACCCCGGGAGCGGGCTCGGTGGGCCGTCCGGCGAGGCTCACCCCGCATCCCGCGCAGAGCTGGTGCTCCGTGAACCCGTCGTGCCAGGATTTCCTGCCGCGGCCCGCTTCGCACACCGGGCATTCGGCCAGATCCCCGGCGGGGGCGCGCAGGATGCGCGGCATCACCGCCGCGAGCGGTTCGGCCGGGTGGAACTCCGGGTCGGGGTACCAGAGCAGGCGTCGTGGTTCGGGCGGGTCGGGAATGCGTACGCCGACGGCCTTCTGCGTACGGCGACGGACCTGCCACACACGGAATTCCGCCAGCCAGATCTCCCGCGCGGCGTGCAGCTCCTCGACTGCCCGCACCACAGCCTCCGAGTCCACCTCGGGCTCGGCCGGAATCCCGGCGCTGCGGCACACGTGATGGTAGGTCGCGCGGAAGCCGTACGGAGCGAACTCCGCGATGCACGTGCGCAGCGCGCCGAAGCGCTGCACCGGCGAACGCGTACGGTCGTGCGCCCGCAGGCGATGTGTGGTGAAGCTGCCCATCACCCGAGCCTAGGGCCATTCCTGCGGGACACCGTCGGGTCCGCGCTCCGGCGCCCGCAGCCCGCGCTCTCCCCCGCCTCCTGGACGCACTTCGTCGCGTGCGCAGCTCGCAGCTGACCCGCTGTCAGTGGTGCCTCCTATCGTGGTGGTCGTAGAGAGATCACGGCACAGCACCAGGGGGATCCATGTCCGCGAACAGCATCGTCGTACCCGCGCACGCACTCCATCCGTCCATCACGCACGAGGCGACCCGCCGCCGCCTGACCGGACCCGGGCTGCCCGCGGAGCACGGCCTGATCCGGTTCGTGCCGCTTGCCGAGTCCCGGGTGGTGCCCGTCCCGGATCTGCTCGCCAAAGGGGCGGACCCGGGCAAGCTCGATCCGTACATCGCGGACCTGCTGCTGATCGGACACCTTCGCTGCGAGGAGAACGACGCCCAGGAGGTCGTCCTTGACGGGGCCACGGGCCGGGTCTTCAGCATGTACCTCCTCGAGAACTCGCCCGGCCTGATCGACGTGATCCCTCTCGCACCCTCCGTCGACGCCCTGGCGCGATTCCTCGCGCAGGTGGACGACTTCCGTTTGATGCGGGGCAGGTTCGCCGCGCTGGCGGGGCGGACCGGGACCGCTGTGGTGGCGGAGGCATCGGCGCTGCTGATGTCGGTCTTCGCCGACGAGGACTGGGGCGACGACGGCTGGGGCAGTGCAGGCACGCCGTCCGCATGGGAGCATCCCCTCCCTGCGTTCTGGCGGATCGCCGCCGTCGTCCGACCGCTGGCTCTGGTCGCCGCACCGGGCGCGGGCCTTCGGCTGGAGCTGCCGACGGGGTTGTTGGACGAGGAGTTCGGCCCGGAAGAGATGGTGCGCATCGAACCCTCTGCGCTGCCTGCGGCCCTGGTCCACGAGCCGACTCGACGGTTCCTCACGGAGGTCGGGCTACCGAAGGTGGAGCTCATGTTCGGCCTGTGGCGCGACGAATCCTTGCTCCGGACACTCGCGGAGTCCGAGACCCCCACGGACGAAGATCCCTGCCGGATGCCGGCCGACGCGGACAACCTGGTCTGTCTGGGCAGCCTGATCCATGACTTCGAGGTCGTGATCGACGGCCGCACAGGCCTCCTCTCGTACCACCTCTACGGTGACGACACGACGACTCCGGTCAACGCCGACATATCCACGCTGGCGTTCACGATGTGGATGTACAGCCTGGAGCAACGGCTCGACGAGGAGCACGACTTCACCCAGGACTTCTACCACCAGCTCGCTGACACGATGGCCGAGGTCCTCGCGTCGGTGGACCCGGTCGCCTGCCTCCCCTCGACGGGCGAGGACGACTTCCGCTACTGGCCGGAGGTGTTCCACGACGAGGCGGGAGGCGTGCTCTGAGCCTGGCGCCGCACCTCCCGGCCGGTGCTCCGAAGCCTGCGGACGGACTGGCGGTGGGACTCAGCGGACGACCGTCACCTCTACCTGCCGCGTCTGATCCACGAGCTGGGACTCGCGCTGGATCCAATGGTCACCGCGTCTTCCGGTGATCGTAGGAGATCGTGAACCAGGGCACCACCAGGCCCGCCAAGAACAGGATCTGCGGCACGGAGCGGTCCGTCCATGGCACCTGGGTGATCAGCAGGGCGCAGAGCATGGTGAAGGCCGCCTGGCCGAGGACGATACGAGCCCACAGTTCGCGGCGGATCAGCGAACGCACGTTCAGCTGCACCCCCGTGCGGAGCCTGCGATAGCGCCGCCAGGCCCCGAGCCCCCAGATCGCCCCCATGACCACCAGCAGCCAGAGCCGATTGCCCAACGGCACGGGCAGCTCCCGCAGGGTCGGGTGCTTCGCCGTGGCGAACAGGTCGATCATCACGCCTGCTGCGGCGAGGCAGGCAAGGGCGAGCCAGCGGGTGCCGCGCAGCAGCCGGAAGGTGGCTTTGTCGAGGCCGCTGCGCAGGGAAGCGTTGTCGGGTGCGACGGCCAGCCCGTCGGCGTACAGGGTGGCGCCTGGGTCGCGCCGGTCTCCGGGGCCTTGGCCGCCTTCGCGGTCTGACGTTCGAGGGCGCCCGGGTGGCTGGGGTCGAGCCGGAGGATGGCGCGCTCGAACTGGTCGGCGTCTTCCTTGGCGCCCGAGAATCCGGCGATCAACAATGCGGTTTCGTACGCGTAGATCTCCTCCGGACCGAGCCGGATCGCCTCCCTGGCCAGGGCGGTCGCCTCCTCGGCAAGGGCCGGCATCTCCTCGGGCTTGATCTCCTTCTTCCCCTGCTCCTGCGCGAACCGGACCACGCTCCGCCTGAACACAACGTCGGCGAGCATCGCGTAGCTGCCCCAGAACTGCGGAGTCACGCGGACCGCTTCGCGCAGTACGGCCTCGGCCTCGTCCAGCCCACCGCCCGCCGCCCGCCGCCCGCAGCGCTTGAGACCGCACCAGGAGCGCGTCGACGTACTCGGGAGCGCGCTCGAGTGCTTCGCCGGTGGCCTCGACCGCCTCCTTGGGCCGCCCAGTTTTCAGGTGGCAGCGGGCCAGGGCGGTCCAGGCGCGGGCGTCGTCGGGGTCCTCCGCGAGCCGCTCGGCCAGGAGGAGCGCCGCGTCGTCGTAGCGCCCGATCTCGTGGAGGGCCTCGGCACGCTCCAGATCCGGATGTACCGCCGTCACAGCTTCCGCCTCTTCTTCAGGTACGTCACCAGGTCGTCGTACATCCCACCCTCGTTCGCGAACATCGCCACGTTCCGTGCCGCCGCAAACCACGGCTCGCTCGACGGCACCACAGACTTCGCCGCATCGAGCAGGTCCTTCGTGCCGATCATGCGGATGGTGCCGGTGCGAGCCGACTCGAGCAGCGCGCTCTCGGCGGCCGACTCGCACACATGGGCCAGGTCCGCGCCGGAGCTGCGGGCTGGCCGGCGGAGCAATCAACCTCCCGACGGGGGTGGCGGTTCTGCGTCGGTATGCCTGCGGGACCGAAGGGCGGCGAGGCCGAAGGCCAGTCCTCCGGCGATGAACCAGGGGTTCCAGAGGGCCAGCGTCCAGGCCCGCTGCCCCACGCTCACCGAGGTGTCCAGGTGCGTCGTGTTGGTCAACAGCAGCACCTCGATACCGATGCCCCGGACCAGTAGGAGGGCACTGACGCCCCACCCCAGCCACCTTGCCAGCAGAGCGGGAACACCCCGGAGCCTGGACCGGGCAAGCAGCCATGCCAGCAAGGCGCCGAGGAGGCAGAGCGTGCCCACACCCCACAAACCGGCTACGACGAACCACAGCGGGCGCTCGGTGGCCAGCGGACCGGCGGAGATGCTCAGCCCCACATCACCACCGACGGCCCAGTAGAAATGCAGCCCGGCGAACGCGGCCGCCCACAAGCACGCGATACGCCCCCACAGCGTGGACGGTTCTGCACCTGTTCCCTCCGGTTCGCGTCTCACCGCCGGCCCTCAAGGACATCGCGCCTGTCAGCGCACGTGTCGTCCGCTCCCTGTGGCAACACGATGAACGCCGTGCCCTTGGTCAGGTCAATGCTGGAGCGGGGCGGCGCACCGTCGCTCTCGTCGTCCCGCCGCAGCAGCTCCACCCGCCGCTGCTCCAGCTCCACCGTCTTGTTTCCGTTCACGACCGCCGTGAATTCATCGAAGGCAATGTTCGACAACGACCGCCCCGTGCGCCTGTGTAGCCACGGGATCAAGCCCAGCCCCGTGAACCATCGCCACGCGCTCTCCACCAGGGCGAACAAAACCAGCAGACACAAGAACGCCGGGAACGACATCAGCCAAATCGTCACAGATGGCCCCCCATCGTCCCCAACACAGTTGACTGCCGGGAAACGACGGAGGGGTCGGGTGTCGTTCTCATCGGACGTGCGGACTGGGAGAACTCGGGGCCCCAGACATCGGTCCGCGCGTGGACCGCTCGCACGGACACTCCGGCACCCATCCCGGCAGCGTCGCACGCGCCCCGATAGGGGTGGCTCCCAATCTCGCGGGCAATGCGCTCCGCCCAGAGCGGCACAGGCCGCTCGGGCCCCTCGGCCGCCGTCGTTGGACTCGTCTCGCTGATTGCCATGGGATCACTGTTCTGGATCCGCGGCGCGCAGGGATCAGACCGGCGCATGATCCGCTTCCCCCATGCGGCGGAGGGCGCCGCTATGGAGATCCACCGCATGGTGGAGTGCCGTGGGAGCAGGCCGACTTCGGTAGACCTGCCGGACAGCACACCTAAGGACTGTCCGGCGGTCACGAGCGAAGCCAGAGGCGAATGGCAGCGACGGTCTCGGTGCCGTGGAAGATGTACGCCCTCTTGTTGGATCGGGTGGCTACTGCGCGGAAGCCCCTGAGGGCGTTGACCGTCCGCTCGACTTCGTTGCGGCGCGCCGTTGATCACCCTGCGACGGCTCTTCCAACGCCCGCCCCGTCCCGCATACTTCGGCAAGCGCGACTCCAGCCGAGCCCACTCCTGATCCGACAGATCCCCCCGCCCCACACCGGTCAGAACGATGCAATCGTCGACCTGGTCATACAACCCGTCGGACAGCGCCCAGCCCGCCCGAGGGAAACCCGTGCGACATGAACGGGAGCCGTTCACTATCGTCGCCTTGAGAAAGGACGTGGGCATGGCACTGCTGAAGAAGGGGTCGCGGCGCATAACCGTGGACGGCACCACCTACCGATGGCGGCTTCGGGGAAGGCCGACCTACGACCAGGGACTGGTCTGGTCGCCCCTTACTTATGCGGTCGAGCACGCCGAGACTCCGGGCACCACACTGGTGATCGCTACCAACCAGCCGCACCCCAGCAACTGGTTCGGCACCCGGGCCAACCCTGTGCTGCCCTCCGACGTCGCTGACAGCATTCGCACCGCTCACGCCAACGGATGGACACCCGAGAGACCAGGCTCCCCATTCCATCTCGACCAGTCAGAGGGCTTCCTCTCCTCCCACTGACTCACCCCACCGAAGGACTCACCGAGCGCGTGACCGGTGAGTCCTTCTGCTTCCCGCTCCTCACATCCCCCCAGTTGGTTCACCCCGTGAACCAACTGGGGCGAAGAGCAGCACTGAGGGAAATTCAAAATTCGAGATGGTCATCAGCGACGCCAACCTCCGTTGCCGCAGCCCGATCCGCGGCTCACTGGCTCAGCGCCGGCCGACGCAGCGCCAGGCAGGGAAGCACCGGGTGCCGGTGGGAAAGGACGCCGTCGACGTGTCAGGAGACAACTGGATCGCCAGGTCCGAGGTCCCCCACAATGACCCGGCAGTCATCGCACAGCACATCACGAGAGGAAGCAGCGACGCATGGCCGGCAACACAGACATGGTGACCTTCATCGAGGCGCGGCTCACCGAGGAGGAGCAAGTCGCGCGGGACGCCGGCGGCGCGAGCTGGAGGTGCCCGGCCGAAGTGCCCGGAGAGGTCCACGACAGGACCTCCGGTATCGCGTTCACGGTCAGAGGAGCCGGCTACGACCGGCACATCGCGCTCCAGGACCCGGCTCGCACGCTGACCCGCATCGAAACCAGCCGCGTCCTCCTGGGTGAGTACACCGAAGTGGCTGACCACGACATCGACCGCCCGAACGACGACTACACCTCGGGCCGTGCCGTCGGACTCGGCTTCGCAGTACGCCAACTGGCCGCCGAATACGCCTGGCACCCAGACTACAAAGCGAAATGGCTCCCCCGATTCATCCGATAACGCCCACACAGGTATGCGGACCCGAACAGTGATGATGCTCCACCAGCATCCCCGGTTCCTCGGCGCATCACCGCCCTGCCAGTTCCTCCCCAGGCATTGGCAGCCTTGAGCTGCACTGGACGAGCAATTCAACGTCGGCCGGCGTCCGGCTGGAGATGGCCAGGTCGTCCGGATGGGGGGCCAGTACGCGGTTGATCAGCTCGTTGGCGGAGCCCAGCGGCGAGAAGAACTCCAGCGCGTCGCGGCCGGTCTCAGCTTTCGCCTGTCCGCCGGGAAGGGAGGCGGTTCCAGCGCCCGGCATCGGCAAGGAGCCGCTGCGCGGTGAGCACCGCGTGCGTCACTGTGCCGCTAGCGAGGACCACTCCCCCGTGCCCGGCGTCCAGACGCCGCGCCGCGAAGTCTGCTGACCCAGATCCTCGACCTCGACAACCTCAACGTGTAGCGGGACCTGGTCGCCGACGCCCACAGCATCGACTGGGCGACGAACAGTCCGCCCTCACCCCCACCCCGTCGATTTCGCTGGACGGGTGAGGGCACGGCCGGGATCGGCAGCGGCAGGTTGCGCCGCTGCCGATCCCGCGGAACTACCGCTGGGACAGGTCTGGTGCTGTCGTGCGGAACCGAGCTGCCGTTGCGTCACTGCTCCAGCATTGCAGTCCGGCCTTCTCCAGTACGCGTACCGAGGCCGGGTTCGACAGTTCCACATCGGCGTACACCGTGGTGACGTCCGGCGATGTCAGGGCGAACTCCACGAAGGCCCGGGTGGCCTCGGAGGCGTAGCCACGGCCGCGCCGCGAGTCCACGATGCCGTATCCGACTTCGAGAGCGCCGTCACTCGGCGGCCAGAGCAGACTGATGGAGCCGACCACCAGGCCGCTCTCCCGCTCGATGATCTGACGGTGACCGTACTCGCTCAGCGGTTCCGACTGCTCGGCGATGAAACCGGCGATGACGCGGTCGCCCTCGGCGGGAAAGTCCTCAGCCCAGTGCTCCAACCGCGCGTCACCGAGGACAGCGGTGATCTCACCTGCGGACCAAGGCCGCAGCACGAGGCGGTCAGTGGTCAGGTCCGTACCGGTCAATGAAAAAGCAGACACGCAACACTCCTGGTCGATTCAAACGACCGGGCCGCTCTCCAACCTCGCGCGACCCGGACAAGGGCATGTTGATGAAGCGTGTGCCGGGCCATATTCATCAACCTCCCTTGCCACAGCAGTAGTCACGCACCTCGCGTGTGAATTGATGATATCTAACGGACGGTTTCTGCCAAGCGGAATCGAGTGGACCAGGTGGCTGCCGAGCACCGATCCACAGGCCCTACTCCAGCCGTGAGTGTGGCGAATCCTCGCCTGGCATCTGCCCGGCTCCCGGCTCCGTCTCCGCTGCCGCCGGCGGAGGGCCCCGCAAAGGAGCCGGGCCCTACTGAGCAGGCCCGCCCCGCGCAAAGAACGCCGGACAAGCTCAGCCCACCTCGGTCGCGGCTCAGCCGCGCTGGGCCGCAGCCAGGGCCACGCGCACCGTCGCGGCGTCCGCGCTCACTCCCGGGTCATCCATGGAAATGCCGCGGCCCTGCGGGTTCTTCGCGTACGGAACGACATAAGCGGGCGTGTCACGCTGGAAACGCCAACTGTCGGCGAGGGGCCCCGCGTCCACTGCGTCATAGCCGAGGAGATCGAGCAGCCGGGTGGCGGCGGCCTTCGCCTCGGGATCATCGCCGGCGATCGGCAACGCCGAACGGTCCACGGCGCCCGAGCGCCGGGCCAGCGCGGCGAGATGCGTGAAGAAGATGTTGTTGAACGCCTTGACGACCTTGGCGTCCGGCAGATGCCGCTGGAGGAGTTCGCTGGTGGTGGTCTCCTCCGCGTCCAGTTCGGCGATCTCTCCGTCGCGCTCCGGGTAGTAGTTGTTCGTGTCGAGAACGACCTTCCCCGCCAGCGGCGCCACCGGCACCTGGCGGTAGTTCTTCAGCGGGACGGTGACCACGACCCAGTCGCCGACGGCCGCAGCCTCGGCGGATGTCGCGGCCCGGGCGCGCGGGCCCAGCTCCGCCACCAGGTCCGCGAGGGTCTCAGGTCCGCGTGAGTTGCTGAGGACGACATCGAGTCCGGCGGCTACGCCGAGCCTCGCGAGGGTACTGCCGATGTGTCCACTGCCGATCAGTCCAAGAGTGCTCATGCTGATGACAGCCGCACCTGCGCCGGCTCTATTCCTCCTCCCCTATGGGGTTGTCCCGTAAATGATCTCTGAGTCGGCCCGCACGTGACCGCGTGATGTGCGGCCTGCTCGCTCATCCGGCGCGGGCGAGGTTGCGCAGACGGGCGATGCCCCCCACGACGTAGTGAACACCGTCGCCTTTCAGGCGGCAGTCGCGCAGGATCTTCCAGCTCTTCATCCGGGCGAAGACGCGTTCGACTCGGGCGCGGACTCCGCCATCCTCAATCGTGATCGTCTTACCGGCGGCGGCTTTGGCTCCGGATTCCTCCCATGCCTTGCAGTCGTTGCGCTTGCCGGGCAGCGGTCGACCGATAGCGACGACGAGGCAGGTGTCGGCGTCGATGACCACCTGATGGTTGGTGGAGTACCGGTAATTGTTCGACTCTGCCGCCACAGCATGGTCGCGGGTGGGGACCAGGGTGCCGTCCACGATCAGGACGGTGTCCCCGCGAAACCGCTTGCAGGGCTGGAGTGCGAGTACCGGCCCGAGATGGTCGATGATGCGGTCGGCCGCGGACTTCGAGATGCCGAACGGAGGGGCGAGCTGCCGCAGCGTCAGGTTGGTGCGCCAGTACGCAGTGACCAGCAGGACCCGGCCCTCCAACGGGAGGCTCCACGGTCGCCCCTTGCGGACCGCATCCGGCGCCTTCGCGCCGTAGTACGGTCAGCAAGTTGCCGATGCAGCGCGGATTCAGCCCGGTGAACGGGGGCTGTCCAAGACGGCTCCGACGCCGTGATCACACCAGCCACACCAAGATCATCTCCTGTGGCGGGGTAGCTCTGCGCGACGTTCCGCCGGAATCCGCTGGTGCGACGCAGCTTCGACGTCAAGAATCGGCGGATGCATGAAGTGAAGCTGTCCGACGGGATCATCACTCTGTCGCCGCTGCGCCTGGACGATGTGAAGGCGCATCTCACGGGGGAGGATGAGCTGCTGGTTCGCTGGCTCAACGGTGGTCCCGGCACGCGCGAGGGCGTTGAAGCGTACTTCCAGCACTGCTGGGAACAGTGGGACATGCCGGGCCGCTCCGTGCTTTTGGCATCCGGGTAGGCGCCGACGAGGCACTCGCAGGGACGATCGACTTGCGGTTCACAGGGGAGGGCTTGGCTCCCGGCCAGGTGAATGTCGCCTACGGCCTCTATCCGTCCTGGAGAGGGCGTGGCCTGGCTACCCGCGCGGTCGTCCTGGCGTCCCGGTACGCAGCCAGTGAGGGTGGGCAGGAGGCGGTGATCCAGGTAGAGCCGGAGAATCCCGCATCCGCCGCCGTCGCGCGGCGGGCAGGATTCACCCCCGGCAAGCAGCCGCACAGCAAGGACGGCTCACGGTTCCACTGGTACATCCGGGGCCTGCGCGTCGCTCTCCAGTGATGAGGGGAACCTGTGAAATCCCGCCAGTGCGGCTCTTCGTTCCCCAACTGCTCAGGGATTCGAGACGGGCGTCGGAGGCCGCCCGTCCTGGCGGCTCCTGAACGGAGGAGTCCCACCTAGGTTGCTTGGACTCGAGAGGAGGCAAGGCTCGCGCGTGCCGCGGCCATGAAGGCGATCTTGTGTTCCTCGAGGTGCTCATTGACCTCGACGTCGCCGATCTCTCGCCACACCGCCTGGTTGAGTGCCCGACCGTATGTGTGCACAGGGGCGTGCAGGTCCGCGTCGCTGAGCAGCACGAGGTGCCGTTCAGCGATCCAGAGCCTGGTCATGGCGCCCGAAGCGGCACTGTTCCAGTCTTCGTCATCACCCCAAGCCTCGGGACGGCTGTAGGCCGCCCGTTCGGCATCCTGGGCGCAGGCGATGAAGTCCTTGATCGCCTGCATCTGCTCCGCTCGGCGCGCCTCGCTGGTGGCCGCTGCCTGGCGGCGTTCCTCCAGCCGTTCGGCGGAGCGCTGAGTGGCGCGCTGGGAGAGCGCCGTCAGGCCGCCGCCGAGGGCGACGCCTGCGAGTGAAAAGATCGGCGCCCACACTTCCATCGCCACGCGGCGCCCCCTACGACAAGTCCTTGTGCATCAGCGTGCACATGGTCTCGTACCGGAGCAGTGAGTCGTCCGGCGCCTGGACGTCCCAGGCGTCCGGTCGGCGACCGTGGGCCAGGTAGCCCAGTCGCTCGTACAGGGCCCGGGCTCGTGGATTGCTCTCCTCCACCGCGAGCTCGGCCCTGTGCAGGCCGCGTGAGCTGATGCGGTCCTCCGCGGCCCGGATGAGCATGGTGCCCAGACCACACGACTGCAGGGCCGGGAGTACCCCGAGCTGCCAGAGTGTGCCTACGCCGGCCGTGACCCGGTAGTCGATGCCTCCGATCGCCACCGGAACATCGGCCGGGGTGCACACCGCCAGATAGTCCACATCCCCCGCTGCCGCGCGTACCAACTCCCGTTCCACCTGCATCAGATGGGCGGTCGAGCCGGACCACGTACAGGCCGGCAGATCAGTGGGCGTCAGGTCACGGACGAGGACTGGCACGACAACCTCGGCCACCCCGGTACGAGGAAGACTCATGCGCCTATCCGATCACCCCAAGGGGCCTACGGACCAGAGGATTTCGCCTGCAGCCCCCCACGTGGTGAACCCGCGGCCGCCGCAACGTCTCACAACCCTCGTCCATGTGGGGCATCAGGGCGAGCAACTCGAGGCCAGTCCAAGCAGGGGGTGGCCGTTTTCATGAAGCGCCATACGTGACGACCAGCAGTTACGGCCCCCCGTTACTTTCTTCGTGGCCCTGAAACGGGGCTCCTGGCCTCCGGGCCCGGCATGACTGTTGCCCCCGTTACTTTCTTCGTGGCCCTGAAACGGGGCTCCTGGCCTCCGGGCCCGGCATGACTGTTGCCCCCTGTCGAAGCGATGACCTGGGGGGTGGTGTCACCGGGTCCGGGGCACCGTCTGACCGCTGATGAGAGGCCCGACCGTCACCCGGCCGAGCGCAACGCCCGGCCGTTGAAGGGTGGCAGGTCTGCGTAACGTGGATGCGCGCGCTCGGTGCCGGTGGGTGAGGCCGGGACGGAACGACCACCCTCGGGGGGTGCGGTGCTCGACACCGGTGAAATCGCGGTCTTCCTCGGCCTGGACGTCGGCAAGGGCGACCACCACGGCCACGGCCTGACAGCGGGCGGCAAGACCGTCTACGACAAGCGGCTGCCCAACAGCGAGCCGAAACTGCGGGCCGTGTTCGACAAGCTCACGGCCAGGTTCGGCCGCGTGCTGGTCATCGTGGACCAGCCCGCATCGATCGGCGCCCTGCCGCTCGCGGTGGCCCGGGACGCCGGCTGCCACGTGGCCTACCTGCCAGGGCTGGCGATGCGGCGGATCGCCGATTTGTATCCCGGTGAGGCCAAGACCGATGCCCGCGACGCGCACGTGATCGCGGACGCCGCCCGCACCATGCCTCACACCCTGCGGGCCCTGGAACTGGCCGACGAGACCGCGGCCCAGCTTACCGTCCTGACCGGCTTCGACCAGGACCTCGCCGCCGAGGCTACCCGCACCAGCAACCGGCTCCGCGGCCTGCTCACCCAGTTCCACCCGAGCCTGGAGCGAGTACTGGGGCCCCGCCTGGACCACCAGGCTGTGACGCACCTGCTGGAACGCTTCGGCTCGCCCGCCGCCCTGCGTAAGGCCGGACGCCGCAGGCTCGTGAACCTGATACGGCCCAAGGCCCCGCGCATGGCCGAACGCCTGGTGGACGACATCTTCGACGCGCTCGACGAACAGACCGTCGTGGTCCCGGGCACCGGCACCCTGGACGTGGTCGTGCCCTCGCTGGCCCGCTCGCTGGCCGCCGTCCACGAACAACGACGCGCTCTGGAAGCCCAGATCGGCGAGCTGCTTGAGTCGCACCCTCTTTCCCAGGTCCTGACCTCGATGCCCGGAGTCGGTGTCAGGACCGCCGCCACCTTGCTGGTCACCATCGGCGACGGCACCTCGTTCCCCACTGCCGCCCACCTTGCCTCCTACGCCGGCCTCGCCCCGGCAACGAGGTCCTCCGGATCCTCCATCCACGGCGAACACGCCCCCAGAACAGGCAACCGGCTCCTGAAACGGGCCATGTTCCTCTCCGCGTTCGCCGCCCTGCACGACCCCGCCTCCCGCACCTACTACGAACGGCAAAGAGCCCGCGGCAAGACCCACACACAGGCCTTGCTCCGCCTCGCCCGCCACCGCATCAGCGTGCTGTTCGCCATGCTCCGCGACGGCACCTTCTACGAATCCCGCACCCCCGAGACAGCCACCGCATGACCTGCTCAGGCTTGACGAAGGACATAGAGGCACCCCCCCTAGCCTTGCCATACTTTTCCGCCGCCTTTGGCGTGATAGCTGCACGAATCCAGGCCTGCACAACGCGACGTCGTCGGGCTTCGCCGCGCCATCCTCCTGGGCAGTTCGGCGACTCATGCCGCACGCTTCCGATGAGCCTGGAGGAGATCAATAACCTCGGGGAGGTTCACCACGCCGCGAGGGAATCAGACGTCGCGGACAAACACTGGCGGCGAGCGCTGGCGAAACAGCCCGCGCGGCCCACCAGGGCCACTGGTCAGCTCCAGGGTCCGGCGCCTCCGTTCCCGGGCCCGTCACCTTCATATCCAGCCTCTATCGCCCTTCTGCGGTTCAGGAAATCCAGATTGCCCTCTGCCCTTTCGGGTGCATTGCAGGTACACGCTGCCGCACATTTGATTTCCCTCCCTTCAGCGTGCGAGCTACTCATCAGTAATGCTGCATGAAGGCCGTCGCACATTTCACCGAAGACAACTACGGTGAACAGGACAGAGGCGGGAAGAAGGCCATGGTGAACAGCGACGCCCGAGACAAAGAGGCCCGGGAGCTACTGGACGGCCTGACGGTGGACGCGAGCAGACCGGAACAGCCGGTGCTGCTCGATGCCACCGGCGGGGCGATCCAGACGTGGAGGGAGAACTATCCGTACGAACGCAGGGTGGGGCGCAACGCGTACGAACGGCAGAAGCGGGTACTGCAGATCGAGTTGCTGAAGCTGCAACGCTGGGTCAAGGACACCGGTCAACGACTCATCGTGGTCTGCGAGGGCCGGGACGCCGCAGGCAAGGGCGGCACGATCCAGCGTTTCACCGAACGTCTCAATCCGCGTGGTGCCCTGGTCGTGGCCCTGGAGAAGCCCACGGAGCGCGAGGCCGGCCAGTGGTACTTCCAGCGGTATGTGGCCCATCTGCCCTCGGCGGGCGAGATCGTGTTCTTCGACCGCTCCTGGTACAACCGGGCAGGCGTCGAACGCGTCATGGGCTTTTGCTCCAAGGACGAGTACGAACTGTTCCTGGAGCAGTGCCCCGTGTTCGAGCGCATGCTGGTTCAGGACGGATTCCTGCTGGTGAAGTTCTGGTTCTCGGTGTCGCGGGCCGAGCAGCGCACTCGCTTTGCCATTCGCCAGGTCGATCCCGTCCGGCAGTGGAAACTCTCCCCCACCGACCTCGCCTCACTGGACCGCTGGGACGACTACACCGCAGCCAAGGTCGACATGTTCCGCGCCACGGACACAGCCGAAGCTCCCTGGACCGTGGTCAAGGCAAACGACAAGCGCAGGGGCAGACTCGAGGCGATGCGCAGCCTGCTGCGGCGCTTCGACTACACCAGCAGGAACGAGGAAGCAGTTGGCAAACCCGACCCCTTGGTTGTGGGAGCCGCCGACACCCTCCTGGAACCGGGCGAGGATGCCAGCGACCTCTCCCCCACCCCGCTCGCCCACTCCGCCGTAGGTCCGGGCGACCACCCACGGCTGAAGGGCACGCAATCGTGAACCCGGCAGAGAGCTGAGGAGGCAGCTCACGGTCCAGGAGTCCCGTCACCGCCTGGCTCACGCTGTCTGCCGCGGCAGGATGCACCAGCGTCACCCGACTGTACGGCGCCGGTCGAGCTCGATTCGAACTACTACAAGATGATCCTGCTCCAGTAACCCTCCGCGGCCGCTGTCGCAAGATGTGCAAACCGAGCCTTGATACGGCTCACGTGCGCTTGTGTGCTGATCTGCGACTGGTCGGCGCTATCTGGCGTCAGACTTCGGTCGCCCAGATTCCGACAGGGTGTTCACTCGGTAGCAGCCACAGCTGAGGCTGTGACTCCCGATGCCACTGTTCAACCTGTTCTTCCCAGTGAAAGCGGCCTCCCGCATCGGGCCACGCAACTTGCAGGACAGGGAAGGGAGGCCGCCGGTAGAACCCGATGGCTCGCCCGAAGAAGGTCCGGTACCAGCGGAGGTCGACGTGCCTGAGCGCGACTTGGTGGCCATCGATAACGCCTTGGCGCTTTGGCCGTCATCCTGACGGCGCCCGGCGCTAGCTTCTCTCCAAGCGTGTTGAGCATGCGGTGCATGGCGTGGACATCGAGCCCGAACATCGCGAGTTCAGGTGCACCGTGGATGTGTGACAGGCCGATCGTGTAGGCGAATCCCGGGCCGATATCGTCCTCGGGAACCATGACGACGTGCCATCCATGCTGCTGCACATTCTCGATGATCGTCAGATCAGCCCGGTCTGCTTCATCTCGGTCCCCGTAGTCATGGCAGAGGACACAGCGGCACTTGAATGGATCACCAGTCTTGTACGGAGGCTATGGGTGGGCGTGTAGGCCGGACTGCCAGGGCTCGTGATGAGCCCGCGCAATCGAACAGCAAGGTCGCGCTCCGTGATCACTCCCCAAGATCTGTACCGGAACCGGATTCCGACAGCGATTGTTCAGCTCGTTGGGAGGCACTCGTTCCGGGCCGAAGTCGATTGCTCGTGCTCCGGTCCCAGCGGTGGCGCACCGTAGAGGGCCGCCGCTGGTGCGGCGGCCCCCGTTGCGGCTCAGCCGAGCCGGGTCGTGGCGTACGCCTCCATGGCGTCCCGCTGGTACGCGGCCAGGCCCGGGGCGATTGCCTCGTACGCGGCACGCCACTGCTCGTTGTCCACGCAGGAGCGTCCGATCGTGCGGTACTCATCGGCGGACACGGCCCGCAGTTCCGTGAGCGCCCGGTACTGGGCATCGATCTCGGCCTGCACGGGTTCGGCGTCGGCCGGGGTGCCGGCGGCCATCAGCTCGGCCAGCCGGATCATCTGCGCCGTGCGCTCGCGGTGCCCGGCCTCGGCCTCGGCAGGGCTCATCGTGGCGGCCCGTCGGCCGACTGCCTCGGCAAGCACGGGGAAGTCGCGCAGGTTCTCTTCGTACTGGGAGGGCTGCACGCCCTCGAACAGGTTCTCCGGGCGGTTGATGGCGGTCATGGGTTGGCCGTCCTTCCTGGACTGTTCCAGTTCCGCGATCGTGCGGGAGACGGTGCCGGCCAGGGCGTCGAGCCGGTCCCGCTCGGCGAGCAGCCGCCGGTGGTGCCCGCGCAGGGCTTCCACCTCGTCGACCTGCTCGGCCAGGACTCGCCCGATCTCGGGCAGCCCGACGCCCAGCGCTCGCAGTACGAGGATCTGCTGCAACAGCAGGAGCTGGTGCTCCTCGTAGTAACGGTGGCCGTTGGCGCCGATCCGAGCCGGCGGCAGCAGGCCGATCTCGTCGTAGTGCCGCAGGGTCCGGGCGGTCACGCCCGACATCCGGGCAACCTCCGCGATCGGCCAGTCCATTGCCGCTCCCTCACGAGTGCGTCACCGGGCCGGTCTCTCCGGCCCTGGTCATGACGGTAGAAGCTGCCGTAGCGACAACTTCAACCCCAGAACCCAGGCTCACCCGGCTTCGGCCCTGCGACCACACGCACGACACCACACCGGCCCGTGCGAGGCCGGCTGCTGTCCAAACTCCTGAACATCTCGATCCGGTCCTGACCATCAGGTGCTTCCCGAACCGCCGTCGAATCTCCGTCCTCTCTTGTGAACAGAGCCACGCCCGCGTCTTCCCGACCGGGAGCAGCGGCTCCAGCTTCGCCCACTGCGCATTCGTCAGATCCTGCTGCCCGCGAAGTGGATCTCGACACATCAAGATCCACTTCTGGAACGCACCTTAGTCCCGCTGTGCGGGCCCGAGGACGGGTGGCGACTGGTTGTCCCCGGAGGGGCCGACGTCGCCGTTCTCCCACTCCGGGTCGTAGGCGCAGGGCCCGGTGGCGTCGCCGGTGAAGTACTCCCGGTCCGGGAACCAGGTGAAGGACATCCGCTCGGCCCCGTCGTCCCGCTGGACGAACAGGTACCAGTCCCTGCCCTTCCCGCCCTCACGGTAGGACGTGACCTCCCAGCCGTTGTCCTTGAGGTGCTGGTGCAGTCGGCGGAGGCCGGAGACGGCCCGGTTCGCGGGCACGTGGTCCAGCGCCCAGCTGTGGCTCATCCGGTAGGCGCCGTCGACGGTCTTGTCCTCCAGCCCCAGCAGACCCCCGTCATAGCAGAAGCCGGAGCCGAACGTGTTCTCCGTGCTGATGCCGATGTCCTCGACCCCTGGTTCTACGGAGCGCTTGAACCCCACGACGTCGTATGCCTCCTGGGAACGCTGAAAGGCGCGGCTCGCCATGTCCTGGGGCGCGACGCGGGGAAAGTCCGTCGACCCCCATGAGCCCCATGCGAGCTGGACGACCAGAACGAGTACGACGACGAGTACGACGACGAGCGCGGCGCAGCCGCATCCGAGGGCCCCGAGGACGGAAGAGAGGGACCTGGACTCGGTCGGGGCGGGGGTGGTGTTGGTTGGTACGGTCTCCTCGGGCATACGGGGACGGTATGCCGGCGGGGGAGCGCGGCGGATGGGCGCGGCTACCCGGCAAGGAGTGGGTACGCGTACTCAATTGATCTGCGCTCGCATGCTCGAAGGATGACGACTCCCGAATCAGGGTCTGGTTCACCGGGATGAGCAGCCAATGCTGGTTGGTGCCGTCCCAGCAGCTGCCCTGACGCAGCGCCCCTGTACGAGCGTTCCGGGACTCCTCAGCTCACTGGTGGCCCAGCGCGCGATGCCGGGGGGTGGGGCCCATCAGCAGCAGTGCCTGCGGCGTGCGGCAGGATGACAGTTCGCGCCGAGTCGACTTCATACGTCGCCCGGACGCGACCGCACAACCGCACTCCCAGAATGCACAGGTGAAAAGGTGACGATGTATCACATTTGGATCCCGGCGGCAATCACCGCCGCTGGCGCTCTTCCCTGTGCAACTGGAGGGGAGCTGTGAACCGGGACCTCACCATGCACGACGTGATCGTCGCCGGAATCGCGGTGGCCGCAGGCATAGCGGCCGCCCTGCTTCTGCGCATGATCCTCAAATGGCTCGGCGTACGGGCGGACAGAACGCGTTGGAGCGGCGACGACATCATCGTCGACGCCCTGCGGGCACTGGCCCCGTGGGCCGCGATCACCGGCGGCGCGGCGATCGCGGCGTCGGTGCTGCCGCTCAACGCCGGGGTCGGACGCAACGTCACCATGACGCTCACCGCCGTGCTCATCATGGCTGCGACCGTCACGGCCGCGAGGTTCGTCGCCGGACTGGTACAGGCGCTGGCACAGTCCAAGTCCGGTGTCGCCGGGTCGGCCACCATATTCGTGAACATCACGCGCGTCGTGGTGCTGGCAATGGGCTTTCTTGTCGTACTGGAAAGCCTGGGCGTCTCTATCGCCCCGCTGCTCACCGCGCTGGGCGTGGGAGGTCTGGCAGTCGCCCTGGCCTTGCAGGACACTCTGGCCAACCTCTTCGCAGGTGTGCACATCCTTGCTTCCAGAACGGTGCAGCCCGGTGACTACATCCGGCTCAGCAGCGGCGAGGAGGGCTACGTCGTCGACATCAACTGGCGTAACACTGTGGTGCGTCAGCTCTCCAACAACCTGGTGATCATCCCCAATGCGAAGCTGTCCGGCACCAACATGACCAACTACCACCGGCCGGAACAGCAGATGACGCTGAACGTCCAGGTGGGAGTCGGCTACGACAGTGATCTGGAGCATGTCGAGCGGGTCACCACGGAGGTCGTGGAGAGCGTGATGGCGGACGTTGATGGCGGCGTACCCGACCATGAACCGGCCGTTCGTTTCCACACGTTCGGCGACTCCAGGATCAGTTTTACGGTGATCCTGGGGGTCGGCGAGTTCAGTGACCAGTACCGGATCAAGCATGAGTTCATCAAGCGTCTGCACCAGCGCTACCGTGCCGAGGGCATCAGCGTTCCCGCGCCGACACGGACCATTGCCGTGCAGCAGGGAGAGTTGCCGTTTCCCCACCAGCGCTCCGCCTCGGAGCCGATGACAGCACCGACGCCTGGAGGCCCTCAGAGTGTGACGCTGGGATAGCACGCCTGCCCCTGCGCCGGATTGCCTGGGCCAGTGGGGGCGAGATTGAGCGCGGGGGTGGTGAAAGCCCTGGCTGAGGGAAGCCGCGCGGGACACCCCGGCTCGACCTCCCGTGCGGCCGACGGCCGTTACGTCCAGCCGACCATTCTCGTCGGCGTCGCCCCCGGCGCCCCCGCGGCGAACCGAGGAGACATTCGGGCCGACGCCGGCCGTCACCAAGATCACCGACTCCGACGAGACCGTCGCCCTGACCAATGCCGGCTCGTACGGGGCCGGCAGCGCCGTCTTCAGCCGCATCCCCACCTGGGCGGTGTGCCTGATACGGCTGTCCCCACCCAGGTGTAACACCCGAGGCGGAAGTGGGTCTGTCGCGCCGGCGGGCAGACCCACTGCGCAAGCAGGAGCTCGCACGGCGCAGAACATAGCCTGCTCCCCCACCGCACGGTCATGACGATGAGACGATCCAGGGAAAGCATGAGTGAGATCCGTACCGCCGAAGTCCCCCTGTTGGTGCTTCGAATGGTCCCGGAGTCCGCGGAGTTCATCTCAGAGAAGTACGGCATGCCTGCGGACCAGGCTGTTCTGACGGCAGCACTCATGCAGCGATGCTTCGACTTGGTGGAAAGGCTCATGGAAAGCCCTGATGAATCCCTGAGAGGTGCCGTGTATCTCAGGTTCTCGAGCAGTTCCTGAACCCCGAAAATCTGATCGAAGACTCCTTCCCGTACATGAAGGAGCGGACCCGGAAGCGCACCGTCAAGATGCTGAAGTACTACGGAGTTGAGATCCGCGGGATGAGAGCCTAGAAAGAGCGACTTCTGGGGCTTCGCGCACGAGGCCAGAGGTTTGTTCACTCCGTTGAAGGACGGTCTTCGGCAGGTTGAACCCCTGGGGCGTGCGCCGCAAGGCGGGCGCCGGCCTGCCTCGACCATCTCGGCGACCGCCGAGCTTTGGGAGGGAAGGCAGATCTGGCCTTCCTCGATGCCGAAGACATCGAGATGGGGTCCTACTTCGTCAACGATGTCACCGCTACAGCTGTCAAGCCCTCGCCGCGTGGTGCGAGCCTTCTCGACATCACCGTGCGCCTCTGATGCGGGCCTGTTGGCCCGCATCAACTTCCTGGCAGATCTCAGTCACAGCATGCCGCTGATCGCCATGCCGTTGCCGTTGCCGTGAGCTGGATCTGGGAGACCCAGACTCCCGAAAAGCGCGCGCGGACGCTGGGACATATCAAGCAGGCTGGTCTTCGCTGGACGCCTCCGCCCTCGCCGCCGCGATCGAACTGCAGTGCCGTCCGCCGTCCGCGGCCCAGGTTCCGCGGCCGCGGCATGGCCTACGTCCTGCAGGCCAAGGCCGAAATGACCGCCCACGGTGAGGATGCCCAACCCCACCAGCCTGCCTATGGCGGTCTCGGGCCCAGGCCCCGTCCGCGTTACCGCACCCGTCCAGTGTCCTTACGGGATCACGTGCTGGCCGCCGGACGACGCCAGGGACGAACCCTGACCTGGCGCAAGGGCTCCAAAGCCGCGATGAGCTCGCACTTCGTTCTTGTGCGGATCCGTCTCGCGGGGCGGCGGCCCAAACCCGCCACCGACGGAACGATCCCGCCGACCTGGCTCATCGCCCAGTGACCCGAAGGCGAGGACAAGCCGGTCAAGTACTGGATATCCAACCTGCCCGCAGACATCCCCGCCCGCGACCTCGTCCGCATCGCGAAACTGCGGTGGCGCATCGAGCACGACTACCGCGAACTCAAGACGGCCCTCGGACTCGACCACTTCGAAGGCCGCTCTTTCACCGGCTGGCACCGGCACGTCACCCTGGTCACGGCAGCCCACCTGTTCCTGACCGAACAGCGGTCGTGCCCAAACGCCCCTGCCAGGGCCTGACCCTCTACCAGGCCCTGGACCTCCTCCAACACCTGCTGGCCACCTGGACCGGCACCTGCCCCATCTGTCGACAACCCACCCCATGGCAGCACTACGACACCACGTAACAAAGCCCTACTAGCCGTTCCGGTGGTGAGGCTCCGGACGGGGGTCCGAGTGACGCAGGAGCAGCTCGGTGACACCATCGCGCCGATCGGCCGCCAGGCCTGATCGGAAGCGGGCCCTCGGCGGGCCGTCCCTGCCCCGCGTCTCCCGCTACTGGAACAGCTCCACAGGCGTGCGTCGGCCGGCCCGGAACTCGATCAGGGCGGCACTGATGTCGAGCGCCGAGCCGAAGAAGAGCACCGACCGGTCGGCCGCCACGAGGATCGTCCCACCGCCCCGCACGCGGTGCACGACAGCCACCGCACCGTCCTCGGGCAGCAGCACGTGACCGATCTCGGCGTCCGCAGCGATGCGGCGGTACAGCGCCTCGCCGAACTCGATGAGGCGCCACTGATCCGGCGTGGGCGCCACGGCGTCCGCGGCCTTCCCCGCGCTCTCCTCCCTCATCCCGCTGCCCCGTCACCGTCGTGGACCGCCGCGAGCTCCGCAATCAGGTCCGCGTCGCGCATCCCGGGCAGGGCGTACCCCTCGGCCTCGTCCCACGGGACGTCGAGGTCGTCCATGTGCACGCGCCACTCGGCATCCGGCATGGCCCGGCGCAACTCCGTCACGGAATCCAGCACATGGGCGATCACCGGCATCAGACGACCGGGATCGAGCGGCATCTTGGTGGACCCGGCGACGATCTCCTCCGGCTCGGCCGCACGCCGGACGTACACGTACAGGCTTTCCTCGTCGTCGTACGGAAACGACGCCATGTGCGCGGGGACGACGCGCGCGACGCAGGCCGACTCGGCCTCGGTCGGCGGTGTCGTGCGGTGCGCGCTGTAGTAGAGAGAGACGCTCATGGCGGAAGGGTATGACGGGGCGGCGTGACAGTGCGGGCCGAGTGCCGGGCGGGCCCCCGCCCGGGACCGAGGCCGACCGAGCTCGGAACAGCCCTTCCCTGCCCGCGACCACGGCGTCGGCGCAGCGCGCTCAAGACGGGCCGCCGCACGCGCCAAGACTCGGAACACCAGGCCCCTGCTGAAACACCCCCTCCGAGCGCTCTGACACCATCGTGGGTATGGAGCACTACCAGTACCCGCCGGTCGAGGCGGACCGCATCGACCCGTTCGACAGCGGGCAGGCCGGGTCGCAGTACGTGATCTTCGGCGGCTCTCGATCCACCTATGCGTTCGCCGACCCCGCGAAGAAGTACGACGGGCATCTGGCGGAATGGATCCCGATGGGCTACATGATCCTTCGGCATGCGCAGAAAGTGGCTGTCTTCAGTCACGGTGAGGTGGCGCGCGAATGGCCGGGGCTCCACCGCGCCCCGCGCGTCGATCCGCCGGAGACGCCGGCGCGCACGGCGTCGCCCCACGCCGCGACGCTTCGCGAGCTGGCGTCGTCGCACGCCACGTGGCTGCGCAGCGTATGCGGATATCTGGTCAAGAGTCCAGCTGGTCCGGCGACGAGCTCTGAGGATGCCTACGATCGCGCTGCCGCGTTCGAGCTGGCGGCCGAGGCCTCCCGGAACGAGGGACGGGAGGCACTCTGGTTCGTCCACACGGCCGAGAACTGGCACTGACCCCGCCGGCGGGGACGACCGGTGATCAGGACGGTGGGGTCGCCGGGTGAGCAGGGGTGTCGACGCCGGCGGCTGCGAACGGCTCGATCAGTACGCGGTAGTGCGCCTCGGCACACTTTGCGCGTGTGCGGATCGCCCTTGCCGCGATGCAGCACACAGCTTTGGCGTCCGAGTGCAGCCCGGTGCGGAACGCATCGAGCTGATCCGCGCGCGGAAGCAGCGTCGAACGGACCGCGTGGTCGATCTCGGAGAGCTCCGATGCGGACAGCCGGAGCGCGCGGCTCGCCTCACGGCCGCCGCTGCGGTGCAGCCGCAGTGCGTGATCGAACACTGCGACGAGCGTGTCGGGCGGCAGCTTCCCGACAGCCTCGATGAACTGCGCGGTAGCGGAATCCAGCACGAACGTCTCCTCAAGCGGGCCGAGGAAGCAGCGCATCCGCGGGGTTGGACGACAGGGGCGCGACTACTCCCGCGCTTCCGGCCGCGAAGTCCACGGCTGGTACTCCAGCCGGACTTTGATGTCCTGCCTGGTCAGCCACCGGGTGGTGGGGAGTGTACTGGGGTGGTGCCGGGTGAGGGGCGGGGGTCGGCCGGCCCGTCCGCGAACGAGTGCCCGCGCGGTGTGTTGGGACGGCGATGTTGGTGTCCTCCAGGATGCGGACGTCCAGGCTGCGCAGGGGGATGATCTCGTGGGTGTCGAGGCCGCATCCGAGCCCGAGGGCGAGCTGCAGGCGAAGTGCTCGGCGAAGTTCGGCGGTGGACTGGCCGCCGGCCCAGGCCCACAGGTCTGCTTTGTGGTGGGGTGTAGGGCTGGGCGGGGTCGGAGCCGTAAAGCGGGACGGGCCGTCCGCCCAAGCGCCCGGCCATCGGCTGCATCGACTTACGTCGGCCGTCCAGCAGCAGCCCCGCAGATACAAGGCGCCCTTCTCACGCTGATCCCGCCGCACCAGCGGCGCGAACACCTCCCCGCCGAACTCCTCCAACCGGGCACGACACGAAGCGAGTTCCCCGACCCTCATACCAGCAGCGAACTACCAGACACCCAACGAGGCAAGACCCACGTAACAAAGCCCTACTAGGCAGTACCTCTTCGATCAGGTAGCTGTTTGTTTCTGGCCGGTGGACAACCGTTGCTGGGGCCGTTGTTGTGGCCAACTGTGCTGTTAGCGTTGCCTCTTGAGCGAAGGGGAGAAGGCAACACGTGACATCGACTACGTTTCGTATCGGCGGGGATCTGAAAGTGCGGCGGCTCGGGTTCGGGGCCATGCAGTTGCCAACGGATCCGGGCCCGGCCCGCAAAACCTCTCTCGCGATCGCCCGGCGAGCCGTCGAACTGGGCGTCACTCTGATCGACACCGCGTATCTGTATGGTGGGGGCGCCAACGAGGAACTCCTTGCTGAGGCGCTGTACCCCTACCCGGCGGAGCTGCTGATCACCACCAAGGTTGGCGTTGCTCGATCGGGTTCCTCAGACGAGTGGAAGCTCGACGGGCGGCCGGCTGTTCTGCGCGATCAGGTCGAGCAGGCGCTGCGCCGACTGCGCGTTGAGAGGATCGAGCTGCTGCAGCTGCACCGTATCGATCCGGGGACGCCGCTCGCCGACCAGATGGGCACGCTGCTGGACCTGAGGACCGAGGGCAAGATCGGCCGGATCGGGCTGTCCGAGGTCACCGTCGACGAACTCAACCAAGCACAGGACATCGTCGACGTCGCGAGCGTGCAGAACCGCTACAACCTGCTCGACCGCGAGCACGAGCCCGTGCTCGCGGCCTGCGAAGCGGCAGGCATCGCATTCCTGCCGTGGCGCCCTGTCGCCTGGGGGAAGTCCGGGACGAGGGCCGAGGTCGCTGCCGTCGCGGCCGAAGTCGACACCACTCCCACGCAGGTCGCGCTGGCCTGGCTCCTCGGCCGTTCGCCGGTCATCCTCCCGATCCCGGGCACTGCCCGGATCGACCACCTGGAGGAGAACCTTGCTGCGGAACGTCTTCACCTGACCCAGGCCCACCGCGACCGACTCAACCGTCTGCCCGAGTTGGCATAGGGCTCAGCCTCGTCGGTCATGATCTGAACCAGATGAGGAGTGAGGCGGCGGTGACAGTGCCCTTGAAAACATATCCGCATTCGTCATAACGAGTAGCGACGGCTCTGAACTGTTTCAGCTTGTTGATCGCCCGATCGACGGTGTCGCGCTCCTCGTACCGGTCCGTGTCCAAGCCCGAGGTCCGTCCGCCGCGTGAACTTCCGTGCAGGCGGGCGGCCTTGTGATCCTTCTTCTCGGGGATCACATGCACGATGCCGCGCCTGCGCAGGTACGCGCGGATCTTGCGGTTGCTGTACGCCCGGTTCGCACCCACGTTGTCCGGGGTCCGGCGCGGACGGCCACGCCCCCTGCGAGGGACGCGGATCCTGTCCATGACCAGCTCGGACTGGGTGCAGTCCGCCCACTGCCCGGGTGTGATGGCCATGGTCTGTGTTCAGCGCTGCCAGGAAAACGCGGCCTCGCCGCAGGGCCGGCAGCTGAAGATACAGCCGCGACCCCCGCCTCCAAAGGACTTCTGAACGGTGTCTGCACCGGCGGCGTGACCGACGCGGGAAGCCTGGCCCTCCTCGCCACCGGGATCACCGGAGTGGCGGCACTGGGCTGCTCCGCGGTCCAGCTCGCCCGTACGCCCGGCTGACACCGGACGCGGCATGAGCGAGCCATTCCTCTGCGTGGAGGCTGACAGCCCCATCCCACCCTACGAACAGATCCGGATCAGTCTGTCCGAGCTCATCCTCGGCGGACACCTCCCTCCAGCGACCCGGCTGCCCTCCGTGCGTCGACTCGCCGCGGACCTCGGTCTCGCGCCCGGGCACCGTGGCCCGTACCTACCGCGAGCTGGAGAGTGCCGGACTGGTCCACTCGCGCCGGGCGCGGGCACCCGAGTCGCCCGGCCGCCCGAGACACCCCGCCCGGACAGCGTGGCCCGCCTGGCCGAAGCAGCCCGCCGCCATGTGGCAGCGGGGCGCAGGCTGGGCGCGGACGACCGCGCCCTGCTCGATGCCCTGACGGCCGTACTGGGTGACTCGCCCCGTTCCAAGGTTGACCTTCCCATTGGTGTGAAGCTTTAACGTCACCCCCATGAGAAGGCATTCCGTGCACGTCGTCCGCGGTGACGGCGGCAGCATCGACGACGGCCTCGGCAAAGTCATCGATGAACCGCCCCGCACGCACACCGTTCAGGTCGCACCACCCCGGCTCCGGTAGCCCGCCATCCGAACAGCCGGTCGCCATCGTCGTGGCCGGGGTGGCCTGTTGCATCCACTCGATTCCGTACTCCTGGAGTGATACATGACCTCTTCTGTTGCCTCACACAACAGTCGGGCGGCGACCGACCGCTCGTTCCTCTTCGTCCTCGGCAGCTCCCGCCATGACAGCAACACCAAGATCCTCACACAGGCCGCCGCCGAGCAGTTGCCCGCCGGAACCTCACAGCGTTGGGTGGACCTGGCCCAACTGCCGTTGCCCGACTTCCAAGACGGACGGCACGAGACCGACACGTGGCCGGCCGGGGAGAACGAGGAGATGCTGCGACAGGCCACTGTGAATGCCACCGACATCGTCATCGCCTCACCTCTGTACTGGTACACCCTCTCCGCGCACACCAAGCGCTACCTCGACTACTGGTCGGGCTGGCTGACAGTGCCCGGCTCGGACTTCAAGGAACGGATGACGGGCCGGACCCTGTGGGGGGTGACGGTCATGTCGGACCGCGACGAGGCCGTCGCCGACGGGCTGGTGACCACCCTCAACCACACGGCGGCGTACATGCGGATGCGATTCGGCGGAGTGCTGTTCGGCAACGGTTCTCGGCCGGGCCAGGTGCGGGACGACGAGCGGGCCGCGATCCGCGCCAAGACCTTCTTCCAGCGTGAGGCCCTGCCCGCCCGGTTCCCCTACGAGGAAGTGTCCGGGCAGCGATAGCCGACAATACCTGCCGGGGACATGAGGGGCAGCGGGCGTGGACGCAGCGAGGAACTACTTCGAGCCGGATCCATCACCCCGTCCGGGTAAGGCCGGAGCGACACCCCCGCTGCCTGCACCGTACGGAAGCCCACCCGCGCGCGGGGCGCTGCACATCCGCTCGGACACACCTGCCCGAGCATCACAGCGGACCGCCGAGTACAGGCCGACCGTGGACTTCGGTGATACCGCCCCAAGCAGGCGACTGACGACGACGGTTGGACTACCTCGACGACGGGAGGCGGCACGCCCGCCACGTACGCGGAACTCGACGTATGGGACTTCGCGCCCCGACGTTGTCGGAATCCTCGGCCCCGCGCCCCGCCGGGCTCAGCCGAGCCGCTTCCGGCAGCTCGCGACGAGATCCCGGTTCGCGAACCCGTCCACCCTCACCGCTTCCGCCGCACTCGCGTTGTCCACCGTGACGTCGACCTGGCCGTCGGCGACGTCCACCGAATCCCGCGGCCGTTCGTCGATGTAGACGTCCACCCGGTCCACATTGGTCGTCTTCAGCTTGAGCCGCAGGGAGCCGTTGGCGCGCGAGGCTTCGGTGATCGTGAGCGTGCGCGGAGGCCGGGTCCCCAACAGCTCGCCCGCCCGGGCCAGCAGGTCGACGTTGTCCTCCAGCAGGTCTCGGCGGGTCATTCTGTGGCGCACGTCGGCGACAACACCCAGGTCCTCCACGGGCGTTCCCGACAGAGCGTCGACGCGGAGCGTGCGGCGGATCGAGACACGCATGCCCGCTCCCTTGGGCAGCTCGGCATAGGGGAGGCCGGATTCCCCCTCCAGGAGCGCGCTGAGCAGGCCGTGGGTCCAGACGTTGGCGCCTCCGGCCCCGGTGTTGTCGTCGCGTCCAGGCCAATCATCCTCCGTCACGTACGGGGTTGACAGGACAACGGACCCGTCGAGGGCGCTCACCCGGTCCGGGGATCCGGCCAGCGGGCAACAATACGACCGTCCTCGCCCGGCACCACCGCCCGGACGAACAGCGCATCTTCGTTCGGCCACACGAAAAACCCGAGCTCATCACCCGCAGGCAACTCGGCCTCGCTCGGCAGGGCATCACCTTCACCCCACGTCAGAACGTCGAGCGCGTCGCCTCCGGCAGATCGAGCGAAGATCACGACAGGCGAGTCGTCGACCACGGACGAACTCACTGCCCGACGGAAGTGACTTCTGGAAGCCCGCCGAATCCTCGGATCGAAGAATGCCGTGACCAAGGACTGCGACCGAACCGATCTGGCGACCGCCGCGAGGTTCTCATCCTCAACGAGAAACCACCGGTGACCGCAGGACCCCTCCGCCCAGCGCTCAAGGACAACCATCGCGGATCGCGCAACCGCGGCACCGGCTGCCACCTCTTCCCAGAACCCCTCATCCGCAAGGCGGGACACGAGTGGAATGTCACCACAATCCTCCGACCAGCAGTCCACCTGCACCGGGTACAACCCCAGCCGCTCCACGTTCGCCAAGGATCCAATCGCGCCCGGCTGAATCTCCACCGACAGATAGAAGTCCGTCACAACCCCCACCCGCAGGATGTCACTGCTCTCAAGAGAGCACGAGATCCAACCATCCCGAAGCATGGCCCTTACCAGCAGCAGGGCGGTCTTCAGGTCGACAACCCGGCCGTCGTAGATATGGCCGAGCCAGCACGGCGCGGGCTGATTGAGGATGACGTTTCTCAATTCCAGACGATCCACGCCCACCGCGTTGGCCACGGACTCCACGGCCGAGACGTACACGTCCTCCACTCGGTGGTACTCCTCGGCCGTCAAGGATCGACCGTTGAACGACCTGCCAATGTCCTCGTGAGACGTCCAGGCGTCGACCGCCCCGGAACGTTCGGCTTCGCCATACTTGGAGATGAGGAAGCAAACGGTCACGGGCGGATCCATCTCGGTGTCATGCCGGTTCCTGGTGTCCAGTCAATATCGTACGAGCCGCCCCGAAGAGTGCTCTCGGCTATCTCAAGTGACTCTGCTGTGGGGCCGGTCTGCAAGAGGCCACCGCCATGACCGGTCACACCTGCACGTCGGTCCGCACCCCGACAGCCGTCGGCATGCTGAGCGGCCCCTTCACACTGTCGGTGCAGCACGCGGCCCTTCGCTGTGCCCTGGGTCCTGCCGATCGACGAGCGCGCCGCCCTCGTCGTCGATAGCCGGGAGGGTGAAGACTACATGCCGCCGCCCAGCGCCCAACGCGCCCGCGATATCGACCAGTTACTCGACGGCAACGCGCAGAAGACCGTCTTGCACCACCCTGAAGAAGAACCCCTCAAGCGAGTCACAATGTATGAGGTGCGTGAAGGAGAGATCGCGGGAGACTCGCGGACCTCCTCATGCCGGACAGCCGGCCAAAGCCCATTCGAACGTCGCCTGCCTCCGCACCTCCGCCCTGTCCCGGGGCGGAGGTGCCATCGAAAGCGAGGCTGCGTCTCCAGCGCTGACACCGAGGCCGCCGTGCAGTCCACAGCGGCGTTTGCGTCGAGCTGTGATCCGGAGCAGCGTGGACATGGATGCCGACGCGGCCCCGCGGCCGCGGCATCAGGGGTACTGAGTGCAGAGACAGCTGCCGGAGCGAGGAGGGAGACCGATGACCACATCGAATGGGGACCCGGAAGCCGTGCCGGTCGTACGCCGGCGGCCGGATTCGATCCACAGCGTTGTCTGGGAGCCGAGCGAACGCTGGGTGCGTGCGACGAAGGGAGAGGTCACGGTCGTGGACAGCCGCCGGGCGGTTCTTGTGTGGGAGCCCGGTCGTCCCGTACCCCTGTACGCCTTCCCGGCCGGAGACATCCGGATGGATCTGCTGCGAAGGACCGAGCGGCCCACCAACCCGCGGCGTCACGCGGGAGCGACAGCCTTCTACGACCTTGTGCTCGCCGACCGGACCGTCCGGGCAGCGGCCTGGACCTATCCCAGCGAGGAGCTGGCCGGCTACATCAGCTTCGAATGGTTCGGGCACGAGGTTCTCGACCATTGGTACGAAGAGGACGAGGAGATCTTCGTGCACCCGCGTGACCCGTACAGCCGAGTGGACGCGCTGCCCAGCACCCGGCACGTCCAGGTCGAGGTCGAGGGCACCGTCGTCGCGGACACGCGTACGCCGGTTCTGCTGTTCGAGACGCGTCTGCCGGTCCGCTATTACATTCCGCGGGAGGACGTCCGCCTCGATCTTCTCACTCCAACCAGTGTGCGAACCCGCTGCCCGTACAAGGGTGTGGCGACCGACTACTGGTCGTGGGCGGGCGGCGCCGACGTGCAGCCGGACATCGCCTGGAGCTATCCCGATCCTCTGCCCTCCGTGCGGATCATCAAGGACCGGGTGGCCTTTTACAACGAGGCCGTCGACATCGTCGTCGACGGAGAACGGCAGCAGCGTCCGGTCACCTACTTCAGCAAGCCGTCGCGTGAGAGGCCCTGACAGAGGCGAGGGACGTGTCGGTGGGTGATGAGGCAGGTGGCAAGGCCGAGGAAGGCTTCACGGATGTCGTCGCGTGATGAATCTCCATACGCACGGCGGAATCGGGGCGTGAGCCGGTCCGCGGCTGCGGTCATTCGTGCGGGACGACGGCCACCGGGCAGGCTGCGTGGTGCAGTACGCCGTGGTTGACCGGGCCGAGTTGCATGCCGAGGCGCCCGGTACGGCGGCGAGCCCCGACGACCAACAGGTCCGCGGTGAGTGACGTGTCCAGCAGGACCGGCCGGGCCTGGCCCTCTACGGCCTCACGCTGGATGTCAGCGACGCGATCGGTCCGGCCGACCAGGCGCAGAGCAGCGGCCAGCAGCTCTTCGGCATGCCGCGTGTGCTGCTCGGTGTCGGCCCGGTGGTCCGGATGGTCAGGAATCTCGCGGGCCGGGCAGCGCCACGCATGCACCACGCACAGCGTGGCACCGTGCATCTCCGCCTCCCGCAACGCGAACTCAAGGGCCGCACGGGACTTCTCGGGCTCATCGATGCCGACAACGATCCGGTGAAAGCCACGCCGCAGGTTCACCTCCTCGCCGCGCACGACAATCACCGGCGAGCCGGCGCGCGCGGCAACCGCCAGGCCCACCGAACCGAGCAGCAGACCAGCCAGCTCTCCGCGTCCGCGGCTGCCGACCACGACGGCCGAGGCACCCCGACTCGCCTCGATCAGCGCGGTCACCGGGTCATCGGCCGTCAGTTCGCTCGTCACCTTCAATGCGGCGCTGCGCCGTACCGCGCGTACCAGGGCCGAGCCGGCGATGTTCTCCGCGAAAACCTGGGACGAACCCCGCGTCACTCCGAAGGACGGCTGATGGCTCTCGTACTGCTCCCAGCGCCAGGAGTGCACGACGGTCAGCGGCGTGCCATGCGCCACCGCCTGGTCAACCGCCCAGTCGAGTGCGCGCAGGCTCGGCTCCGAGCCGTCGACTCCTACACACAGCGGCCTGTCCACGGTGTCACCGCCTTCCGGACACACCCCACTCTGGGGCGTCACTTCGGACGGTTCCACCGCAGGGCGCTGCCGGGCGCGGTCCACCTGCCCTTGGCCTGTGGCGTCGGCTCGGCCAGAGCCGGCAGCTGCCGGCGGGCGTCCAGGGTGCGCAGTTCCCCGTCGGTCAGTACGGTCGGTTTCGTCCGTACTGCGCTGCGCTGTCCTGGTCCTTGGCCTCGGGCACCAGTGACTCCGTGATGTCATCGACCTGGGGAGGCGGCATGGCCGGCAAGAAGGAGCGGCCGGTGGCGACGCTTCCTCGTGGCGTGTACAAGCGGGAGCTGCTGAGGCTGCAGACGGAGCTGGTGAAGCTCCAGGAGTGGGTGAGGTCGGAGAGTGCCCGGCTGGTGGTGGTGTTCGAGGGCCGGGACGCAGCCGGCAAGGGCGGCACCGTCAAACGGGTCGCGGAACACCTCAACCCGCGCGTCGCGCGGACCGTGGCCCTGCCCAAGCCCACGGAGCGCGAGCGCACCCAGTGGTACTTCCAGCGGTACGTCGAGCAGCTGCCGGCCGCGGGAGAGATCGTCCTGTTCGACCGGAGCTGGTACAACCGCGCCGGTGTCGAGCATGTGATGGGCTTCTGCACGAAGGAGGAGCACCAGCGGTTCCTGCATCAGTGCCCCATCTTCGAGCGGATGCTGGTCGAGGACGGGGTCCTGCTGCGCAAGTACTGGTTCTCGGTGAGCGACGCCGTGCAGGAGCAGCGGTTCCTTCGCCGGCTCCAGGACCCGACACGACGCTGGAAGCTGTCGCCGATGGACCTCGAGTCGATCACCCGGTGGGAGGCCTACTCGCGGGCCAAGGACACGATGCTGGTGCACACGGACATCGCGCAGGCTCCGTGGTACGTCGTGGAGAGTGACGACAAGCGCCGGGCACGGCTCAACATGATGGCCCATCTGCTCGGCTCCGTTCCGTACCACGAGGTGCCGCCGAGGGTGCTCGAACTTCCGGCGAGACCGCCGTCCACCGGCTATGTCCGCCCGCCCCGTGATCTGCAGACGTACGTCCCCGACCACGCAGCCGGTCTGACGGAGTGAGTCGGCGGCCATCGCGGTTACGCCCGCTGCGGCACGACGGCCACCGGGCAGACGGCACGGTGCAGCACCGCGTGGGCGACCCGGCCGAGCTGAAGCCCGATGTGCCCGTGGCGTCGCTGAGCGCCGACGACCAGCAGATCGGCGGTGGTCGAGGCGTCCATCAGGACCTTGCGGGCGGAACCTTCGACGGTTCGGCGGTGCAACTCGACAGACGGATGCTCCGCCACGGCCTCGCGCAGCGCCTTGTCCACGGTCTCCACTGCCCGGTTCTCGTAGGAGCGGGCAGACTCCCCCACGAGCAGAGGGTGGTCGGTGGGCTCGTGGCGGCGCCAGGCCCGTACGGCGTGCAGTTCGGCATGCCGCACCTCTGCCGCGTGGAAGGCGAAGCGTACGGCGGCCGATCCTTCCGGCGGTTCGTCGACGCCGAGGACGATGCGCTGATGGATTCCGCGGCCGGGCCGGTTCTCATGGCTGCCGCGCAGCACGATCACCGGGCAGTCGGCGCGCGCGGCGACGGCAAGGCTGACCGAGCCGACAAGCAGCTCGGAGATTCCGCCGCGACCGCGTGAGCCGATCACCAGCGCGGAGGCGCTGCCGCCCTCGTGCAGGAGGGCGGTCACCGCCTCCTCGGGCAGAATGTCGGTGGAAATACTCAGATCCGGGTTGCGGCGGCCGGCGCGTTCCGCGGCCGAGGCGACGATCTGCTCGGCGAGCACGCGCTCCGACGGCTCACCCAGATCGTCGGCGAGCGCCGCGCCTTCGTATCGCTCCCACAGCGAGGCGTTCACCAGGCGTAGGGGGGCTCCGCGCAGACCGGCCTCATCGGCCGCCCAGTCCACGGCCCGCAGGCTCGGTTCGGAGCCGTCCACGCCCACGACCAGGGGCCGCTCCATCGGACTCACCTTCCTTCCGGACATCGCACTACGTCATCGAAGCACTCGTCGAGCGAGGTCGGCGGCCAGGACACGGATCTGTTCACTGTCGTGGCGGCGGACCTCGTATTCATCCAGGCCGCATTCGTTCTTCGCAGCCTGGCAACACTCCTCGACGGCCCGGCGTGAGCCCGCGACACGGGCCGGCTCGGCGGCCCTTGGCCGCCCTGTGGCAGGGGCGACGAACACCCGTCGTCGCTCTTGCGTACATGCTCGGCCGGCACAGTTGGTCGGTGCGGGTCCAGCCCAGCGCCGCGGCGTTCACGCCTGGCCGCCTCGCCGGCCTTGTCTTTGAGTACCAGCCCTCTGAGAAGCCCGACCACCGCTCTCACTATCTTTGGCGGGATGCAACCACAGCAGCCCGACGCCGCCCCCCTCTCCCCGACCACTCCCGCAGCATCCACGCCACCCCCACGTCGCCGTACTGGGACCGTGGTTGCTTTGCTGATGCTGGGGCTCCTGGTCGGCGGTGGTGGCGTGGGCGCGGCTTGGGCACTCAGCGACGACAGCGGCAGCGCCCCCGTCACGGAATCCGGTCCGGCAGGTGACGCTCGCGCCGCGTGTCAGGCGCTCGACGGATTTGACGAGGCGAAGTACGGCGCGAAGGGGGCGGACGGCGACATCGCTCTCAACCGCTATGCCGCAGCAGGGGTGCTCTCCGCCTCGGCGGCCGCGGGGGACGCGAAATTCAAGCCGCTCGCGCAGGCCATACGTCGGTCACAGGACCGCCATGCCCAAGTTTTCGACTTCGACGAGATGGTGAAGAAGGACCTGGACGAGGCCCGTCGGATCTGCAAGGGCCTGTAAGCCGGTTTGTCCGGGTGGCGCCTTCTGATGGCCGCCACCCGGACTCCCGGGCGGGACGCGCCGGCGCCGGCGTCCTTGGAAAACCTCGCAGGGCTGAGTGAGTGCTTTCGAACCTCCGGAATGACGATCACGGGCTCCTTGGGCGCCACTCCAGCAGACTGTCCAGGACGGGGACGCCCGTGATCACCGCCCCCGGACGTCCATGAGTCCCCGCGTTCGAGGCGGCTTGGCAGCAGCCTGTTGTCGTGGCCGCGCACCACGCCTACCAGCCCCCGTTGCCAGACCCGCTTGGGCCGTTCGTTCGGATCATCTGGCGGGAGGGACTCGACGCTGCGGTGCCGGTGCCGGTGCCGGCGCCGGCACCGGACTACGGACGGACCATGGACACCCTGGCCGACCACTGGCGAGCGGACGGCGGACGGCCTTCTTGCCCGCGCTTGCCCCCGCCTACCCGCGCTTGCCCGCGCTTGCCCGCGTCGAAGCCCTGGTCGCGGCAGGCACCGACGCGGCCGCCTTCACCGACTGCGCGTCGATGATGCTCCGTTACATCGTGAACCCGACTGGCTGCTCAGTGACACGTCGGCAGGGATTCTTCCGCGCCCTCCTGAGGGGGCTCACCGAGCAGCGGGAGCCGAGCCGATGACCACCACTCGTGCCCACTCGGGCGGCGAGTCCGGTACGTAATCGGGATCGTCCTCGTCCCATGACCGGGATGCCTGCTGCCGGGGAAACAGACCCACCACCGTCCGGCACGGTGGTCGCGTGCCCGGCCAGGGCGTCTGCCCGTCGGTCAGGACCACGATGACGTCTGGTCGGGGCCGCGCCCGGAGCGCCTTTGCGAAGCCCGTGCGTAGATCCGTACCCCCACCGCCTACCAGCGGAATTCCCTCCGCACGGCACAGCGGGTGCACGAACCGGGCCGCCGCGTCGCACGAGAGCACGGTGATCAGGTCACGACGGCCGCCCACGGCACGGGAGATCGCGGCAACCTCGAGGAGTGCGCTGCCCAGTTCGGCGTCACTGACTGACCCGGATGTGTCGATGACGACGGCGACCCGAGGCGGCCTGCGCCGCAGGCTCGGCAGAACAACGCCGGGCACCCCGGCCGAGCGACGCGACGGCCGGCCGTAGGTGTAGTCCTCGCCTGCGCCGGGGCCGGAGGCTGCCGAGCGGACCGCCGCTCTCAGCAACTCCCGCCACGGCTGCGGCGGGTGGAACGCCTCCTCCGCCCACCGCTGCCACCCCTTCGGGGCGTTCCCCGGACGGGCGGTGATGCCCTGCGCCACCCGGAACCGAACCGCGTCCCGTTCCTGCGCGCTGAGGCCGTGCGCGCCGTCCGGTCCCAGGTCCCACTCCCGTTCCAGTCCGTCGGCGCCACTGCCGCAGTCCAGCCAGGCCAAGCTCTGTGTATGCGGCCCGAGGCGGAACTGGCGCAGGTAGTCCTCCATGAGCTCCCCCTCGGGCAGCCCCAAAGACCCCGGATTGACAGCGCCTTCAGGCCGGACCAACCCGTCACCGAACGCGTCGTCGTTGATCTCGCAGTCTGCGGCGATGTTCATGCGCAGCCGTTCCCCCGGGCCTACCAGCCCGCGTTCCCGCGCGACCCGGTCACTGCGCCCGTGATGGTCGCGAAGGAGGTGCGACAACTCGTGCACCCACACCCCGGCAAGGTCCTCCACCGGCGTCCGGTCCACGAACCCCGGCGAGACGTAGCACCGCCAGTTCCGGTCGACGGCCATCGTCGGGACCCGCCGCGACTCCACGACGTGCAGGGCGAACAGCGCCGTCGCCAAGTAGGGCCGGACCCGAGCGGCGTGCAGTCGGGCAGCGAAGAGCTTGTCGAGGTCCAGAGTTCCGGGTGCGCCCGGGATCATCGGCCGGCCTTCGCGGCGACCGCGGCCCGGGCCGCCGCGTGGTCTGCTCGCCGGGACAGGGACACCGCTCCGGCGAGCCGCTCGATCGATTCCGGAACGTCCCAGTCCTCGTTGCGCAGCGCGGCGAGTGTGGTCGCGGGAACGACCACCAGGTCCGGGGCTCCGGTCTCCACCGCCCGGGCCAGGAGCGCCCACGCCGCGTCCCAGCGGGACTTCTCCGGGCGCTTACGGACCGCGTCCACCACACCGTCAAGCACTGCTTGGCGTAGATCCCCCCGCTCGGGCAGGGCGGCACCCGCCGGGTCGGCGAGGAGCACCTCGGGGTCCGGGAGGTCCATCCGGTCCAGGCTTGCCAGCAGCTCCAGCCCCGGACCGTCCCCCACTGTGCCCCTGACCAGCAAGGAAAGGACTTCCCGGGAGGAACCGGCCGCGGACGCGAAGGCAATCAGACACAGTGTCATCTCCCAGCTTCGGGGTGACGGCCAGGGGCCGCCCCGGCGAGTTTCGTTGCTGGGCAGCCGGTGCACGAGCCCGGGGCGGGCGGAGAGGAGCCCGCACACCGCACGGCGGGCGAAGTCCACGGCCTCTGACAACCCCTCCGGGTCGAGCCGCGGAAGTGTTGCCCGGGGCCAAGTCCCACCGAGGCCGCGTACCACGACCTCGTGGTCGTGGGTCCACTGAAGATGAACGAACCGGTTGGCCAGAGGCGGGCTCAGCTCCCAGCCGTCGGCCGCCGAGGATCGCGGATTGGCGGCAGCCACGATCCGGATCCCGGGCGGCAATTGCAGGGCGCCGATCCGCCGCTCGAGCACGAGGCGGAGCAGGGCGGCTTGAACGGCTGGTGCCGCGGTGGACAGCTCATCCAGGAACAACAGCCCCCGGCCGGACCGCACCAGTCGCACCGCCCAGTCCGGCGGGGCCATCGGGACACCTTGTTCCGCGGGATCGTCTCCGACTATGGGCAGCCCAGAGAAGTCGGACGGCTCGTGCACGCTGGCGATCACTGTGGTCAGGGGAAGGTCCAGGGCCGCGGCAAGCTGTGTCAGGGCCGCGGTCTTGCCGATCCCCGGCTCACCCCACAGAAGCACGGGCAGGTCGGCGGCCACCGCCAGAGTCAGGGCCTCCAGTTGTGTGTCGGGGCGCGGTTCAGTGGTTGCGTCGCGCAGCAGGGCCAGCAACTCGCCGGCGACGTCGAGCTGGGAGGCGTGGGCTGGTTCGGAGAGGGTGCCGGTTGCAGCGAACGGGGTGTATGTGGGCATGCTCGATCACCTATGGGTTCGTGGTGGGCCGAGTGGGTGCGGGGGACGGAGGTCCCCGGGTCAGCGGGTCGCGTGGCGCGGGTGCGAGCGGTGGTCACGGGGGCGGCGGAGGCCTGGAGGGATACGGTCGGGTCCGGGGCCGGCCAGGCCTGCCCTGAACAGTCCGTAGGTGATCCGCCGCAGCACGGCCGTCTCCAGTTCGTCCCGCAGAGCGCCTGTGCGCAGCATCGCGTCGGGACCCAGCAGGCCCTCGACGACGGCCAGCGCGCCGGCGGTGTCGCCGTGGTCCAGGCGTTCGCGGACGCCGACGAGGCAGTCCGGATGACGGTGTGCCTCATCGATGGCCTGGAGGCAGGGAAGCGGATGACCGGTCAGTGCGACCAGCAGTTCCTCCCGACGGATCTCGGCCGGATCGTGGTCCAGAGGCGTCAGTACCCCGTTGACCAGGCCGATGCGGTGCTGGGCTCCCCGGCATTCCACGAGGCGCGGTTGTCCTGTCCGGTCCGGAATCCGGGAGGAACCGGTCGGCGAATGATCCGGTACCAGTGCCGAGGCGACCAGCGGGTGCAGCCGATCGACCTCGATCGAACCGGTGCGGATCAGTTCCAGGTCGGGTAGCACCCAGGTCGCCGCGTCGGGCAGGACCGGCAGTGCGGAGGCGCTGCCGTCCGTGGGCGCCGAGGCGATCCGCACAGCGGGCGGTCCGTCGCAGTCTCTGTCCGCGACCAGGTCCAGGACCAGCCGGTGCCGGGCCCCGAGCCGCACCGTGACGGTACGGGTCGTCCGCCCCTCGGCGTGGAGCAGAATCGCCGCCTCGGCCGCCCACCGGTCAACGGCACAGCTGCGCCCCTGCGGCACCATCCCCAGCAGATCCGGGTTCACTGGACGGCCGTCGGCGGGCAGCCGATCGGCCCCGGACCGGACCCGCAGCTCATCGGTCCTGCGCGCGTCCCACAGGTGGCGGTGCAGGTCGAGGCGGAACCGCCGGTCGGGTTGGGGATGCGGATGCCGACAGGCGCCGGTCTCGAAGTGGGATCCGTTCCACAGGGTGAGGCTGATCCGCTGACCGCCGTCCGCCCAGGCCGGCGGAGTCCGGACCATGAGGTGCACCGGGTATGCGCCCTCATGCCCCGCAGCGTCGTACCGAGCCAGAGCGATGGTCAGACCTGGGCGCAGCAGCCCCTCAGGAGCGATCCTCGGCATGTGCCAGCGCAACAGGTCAGGAGCCAGATGGCGGAGGTCGGCCCGGACTTGGGCTGCGAGGTCGCGGCCATGAGTGCGCGCCACGGCACGCAGGTTGAGATCGACATCGATGCCTGCGGCGGAGCACGCCCCTGCCCAGTCCCCGGCACAACGGCGGGCAGTCGCAGTCTCGATCATGGAAGGCGGCACGGCGAACTCACGCACGCGCAGCCAGAAGGAAAGGCGGGAATCCTCATTCGCGGTCTGAGTGAGCATCAGCACTCACCTTGCGCGGATGGGACCCCCAATCTGCCAACAGAATGAGTCATCATCGCGGGGAGCATATCGCTCCTGACCCTGATCTGCCAGGTGCCCCCGGTCGGAGCGCCACCCGGGCACCAACAGGGGAAGTGGAGCGCACGGTCTGCGAGTCGGTCATCACGGCAGCTGTCGGCCTCCGCTGATCGGTCCTCAAGCTGTCGCACCCGACAGCACAGCCGATCGTGGAACTCCGCCGGCAGGCTCTGGCGCAGCCGGCAGAGAACCTGCCCTTCGCGAGGGCCGAGCGAGCCGTTCGGTACAACAACGGCTTCTCAGGGCGCCGTTGACTGATGTGCAGTGGGCGAGGCGGGCCAGGCCGAAGCGGGGTCAGCACACGGTGCACGCTTGAACGGTCCGCCATGCCCGCCTCACCGAACAGCCGGCATTGCTCAGCCCACCGCGCCGGGCCGTCGTCGGCGAGACCGAACTGGCGGGTTGTGTCCGCTCTTCCGTGACGGCTACGGCCGGATCAGGATCCAGGTCCGGGCACGAAAGCAAGGCCCGTTCGCCACCTCTGGCCATGGGGAATGGGAACCGCTGGCCCCCTGCTGGGTATCGTCACGGACGTCGTCGGCCCAGCGTGGAGAGATCTGGGGCCGGTCCATCAGGGGGGATACGGGATGTCTGCTGTGGGTGGGGCGTTCGGTTTTGTGTTCGGGGCGTTCGGGTTGCTGTTTGCTGCCTTCGGGATCGGGATGCTCATCTGGATGGTGCGGAGGACCTCGGCGTACAAGCGGACTTTGCGGGAGGGACTGGTCGCCGAGGCTCGCTGTCTGGAGACGTTCGTGATGCACCGTTCCTCGAACGGGCACGGGCACAGCCAGCGGCGTCAGATCCTCGGGTTCCGGACGTCCGACGGACGGGATGTGCGGGCCCAGGTCGCCTCGGACCAGCTCTATGTGGTGGGGGACATCGTGCCCGTGCGATATCTGCCGCATCGCCCCGAGCAGGCGGTACCAGCCGCTGCGCCGCCCGGGCTCGGGGTCATGTCGTATCTGACCGGCGCAGTGCTGGTGGTCTTCACATGTATAGGGCTCTTCTTCGCCGCGCTGGGCTTCGGTCTGGCCGTATTCATGGACTCGTCGGTCGATGACGACGGCACCAGTCCGGAGCAGAGCTGGACTACCGAACCCTAGGCTCTGCTTCGCGAAAGGCTTGGTTCGGCCGCTCGCCGTCCACCGAAGTGGGTGTGGCCGTGCTCAGAACGCGGGTTCGGCAGTCGTATCCATCACGGACAAGCGGCCACAACCAACTGGGGCGCCCAGTCACCTTTGTTGTTGTGACTTCGCGTTTCAATTGGCCTTACGCTCCTGGGACGGGATGGTCGAGCCAGTCGCAGGGTGGACCGCCCGGGGGTGCCGGGCGGTCAATCAGTTGGCTGCCGTCCGTTACTGGAGTGGCCGGCCGCCCCACCCCCACGAAGATCCGGCCGCCAGATGGAAGTGCAACCAAGATCGAGGAAAACAGGCCCGTTCGATCTGCGAAATGCAGGGAGCTACGGCTCTGATAGGTTCCAGGCCTTGATCCGCCGGTGGTGACGTGATCTGCCGGTAGTACTGGGGAGGGAACTCGGTGGGCCGGGTGCCGTCATGGTTGCGCAAGCCGCTGATGACAGGGCTGTCGCTCGTATTGTTCGTCACCGGTGCGGTGTTCTTCTTCAGTACCGGCAATTCTGACGGTAGTGGCCATTCGGCGGCGAATCAGGTGCAGTTGAAGCGTGCCTGTGCAGGGCTGCTGCCGTACAAGGAGCTGCGGGGCCTCGTGCCCGATGACATTGCCGGCGAGGTGAGCCAGTACGGCACCATGCTCGAGCCCGATAAGGACAGCCGCTCCCTGGTGAACTGCTCCGTCACCTGGCCGGGGCACGGGTCGGTGCAGGTGCGGGCCGTCGCGCTCATATCCCCGCTGCCGATGACGGTGCGGGCCGAGGACATCCTGCCCGGCGGTGACTCCGAGGGGTACGAGGCGCCCGGCGTCACCGGCAGGGTCGGCGAGGACGGGCGGACGTGGGTCGTCGCCGAGTGCCCCGGCGGGCTCGAGGGCCGGGTCCGCGAGGTGTCCGGGATGTATGTCACCGCAGATGTCGATCTGCCCGTTCCCGGCGAGGGTGAGCGGGCCGAGCACCTCGCCGACTTCCGTACCGCCGTGCAGGTCGCCAACGGGATCACCGCGGCGCAGAAATGCGGCGGCACCCCGCTGAAGATGCCCACGCGGGTCATCGACACCTATGAGGCCCACGTCACCCAGGACGCGGACGGGGGCAACATGAGGGTCGTCAGGATCGACGAGCCGGGCCTGGGCGTGAAGAAGTGCCGTGGGCTCGGCAAGCGCGCGGGCTTCCCCGGCAAGTGGACCGCCAGCGGAGATCTGCAGGACTCACGGCTGCTGAGCGTCTGCCACGCCACCATCCTGGACCGCAAGGACCCGACGTACACCGAGCCGACACCACCGGACGGTGCGGTCGTCAATGTCTCGGCGGCGAGTTGGGCGGGGCCGCTCAGCGAGTCCGCCAACGGCAAGTACCACTACACCGGTGACAGCTTCACCTTCCGCGAGGGGACGAGGACGAAGGTCATCCCCGAGTCGGAGCCGGCCGAACTCGCCCTGTGGGCTGGTGCGGAGTGCGCCGCGGGCAGCACGTACCACCGTGTCACCGTTCACATGGAGACATCCCAATTCAGCGGACCCACGCTCAGCGAGGCTCAGCGGACCAAGTTCTCGAAGGATGCCCGCAAGCTGATGGACAGCTATCTCGCCGACCCCGAGGGCTGGCCCCGGCAGCAGGACTGTCATCACACCAAGATCCTCGGAGAGGTGGAGGGATGGCAGTGAGGCGGATCGTCCTACGGGCGGTCGCGGCCCTGGTCGCAGTGGCCGTTGCCATCGCCGGATACCTTCTGGTGCACGGAGACTTCCAGCGCTGGAGCGACGAGTCGGCGCTCGACGGCGCCTGCGACGGCCTGCTCGACCGGAACACGGTGCGCGGCGTCCTGGGGCCAGGGGCCGTCGAGGTCGAGCACGAAAGGCGCGATGCGGGCCTCGTGGGCTGCGAGGTGCACGTCCACGACGGCGGCACCGCCGAGATCCGTATCGCCGACACCGCACGCCTCGGGCAGTCCTGGGACTCCCTCTACGAAGGCTCGCCCGGAGCGAGCGCGCTCTCCGTACCGATCGGCCACGGATGGACGGGGCTCTTCGGGGCCGACCCGGACAAACACGGGGCCGGCACGGACCCGTTCAAGGCCGACGAAGACGACGAGGTGACCGCGAGCCTGGTCCTGAAGTGCACCGGGGCGAGCAGTATCAAGGGTCTGTCCGTCACCGTCGAGACCACGCTCGACAAGACACTCGACGACCCGTCGAACCGGCCGCAGTTCGCCAAGATCGCTACCTCCACCGCGGCGAAGGCCTCGAAGGCCCAGCACTGCGGGGCCAAGCTCGGAAAGCCCGTCCGCAGCCTCGACCTGCCGGTGAACGAGGACGAGTACAAGCCGCTCGGCACCGCCGGCGGAACCTGCTCCGGCATTCCCTCCGCGCGCGGTGTGGCGATCGCCACCGAGACCGCCCGCGGGGGCGCCCCGCACGAGACCTGCCGGCTCGCTGACGCCGGCCTCAGGAAACGCTACGTACTCGAAGGGGACTACGGCCCCTATGCACAAGAGCGGTTGCTCGGCTACGAGGAGGAGGGCTATGAGGTCGCACCGTCCGCCGACACACCCGCGCACTACCGCGACCGTGACGGCCGGATGAGCTGGACGACGGCCAAGTGCCCCGACGGCCTGGCCCTGTTCACCCTGTATCCGGCCGCCGAGCAGGACGACAACGGCAAGAGCCCCAGGCGCCACGCGGACCTCGCCCACGAACGCGCCGTCCTCAAGGCTTTCGCCGAGCGCTCGGCGAAGGCCCACGGCTGCTCCGCCCCCCTCACTCCCTGACGGCGCCGGCCGAGCGTGAAGCCGCCACGGAGACAGCGCGGCCAAGACTGCCGTCAAGAGTCTTGGCCGGAGCGACAAGGTGTCGCTGCGTTACGGCAGTTGCCCCAAGAACCCTGGGCCGATTCCGGGGAGTCACTCCCGTGATCGGCTATCGGCTCGAGGGCTCCTCGGATCAATATCACCAGGCGCTGAGCTGAGCGGTGGAGACAGCCGGGGCAGAAGCCGAGCGCTTAGCTTGTTCTGTCACCTTTCGGCCGTTGATGGACAGCGGCCTCCATGGTCGGCGGGCCCCTCGAACAAGCCGGTGCTCGGCGGAGGAGTCGGCCCGGACGTCACCCAAGCCGTCGCGCTCGGATACAGCGCCGTCCAGCACGCCCCGACGGTGCCGGCTCGGTCGAGAACCGTCACACCGCGCCCGGCAGGTCGACGCCAGACTGGTGACGGCCCGTGCTGGGGGGATATCCCCCCTTCCCATCCTGGGGTGCGCCGGATCGCGGCCCGTTGGGGGGCGAAAATAGCGTTCAGTCATGACTTCGACTCTGCGAAAGCACCTCGCCGTGGCAGCCGGTGTCGCTGCGCTGCTCGCCGCCGAGGTGGCCACCGCCGTCGCCCAGCCCGCCGCTCCCTCCCCTGTGGAGCAGTTGCGCCAGGACACCGAGGCGATCCACGCCCTCGGTATCAGCGGTGTGCAGGCCCGCGTGATCGCGCCTGACGGTCGGCAGTCGGTCGCCACCAGCGGCACCGCCGACCTGAACACCGGCCGCCCGGTCCCTTCCGACGGCTACTTCCGCATGGCCAGCACGTCCAAGACTCTGGTCGCCACCGTGATCCTCCAACTGGAGGCCGAGGGCGAGCTGTCCCTGGACGACACGGTCGACCACTGGCTGCCAGGAGCGGTGCAGGGTAACGGCAACGACGGCAGCCGGATCACCATCCGCCAACTGCTCCAGCACACCAGCGGCATCCACGACGACCTGCCCGGATACACGACGCCGGAGGAGTACTACCAGCAGCGCCACAACGTCTACAGCCCCGAGCAGCTGGTTGCCCGCGCCATGGCCCACGCGCCGGACTTCCCGCCCGGCGAGGGCTGGGAGTACTCCAACACCGGCTACCTCCTGCTCGCCATGATCATCCAGAAGGCCACCGATCAACCCGCCCACCAGGAGATCGAAGACCGCATCCTGCGCCCGCTCGGCCTCGACCAGACCCGGTGGATGGGCACCTCGCCCACCCTGCCCCGGCCGCACGCCAAGGCCTACCAGCTCTTCGGCCCCGGCGCCGTGGTGGACGTCACCGACCAGATACCGGTGGACTACGAGACATCGTTCGCCACGACCACGCGGGACGAGAACCGCTTCCTCCGCGCGCTGCTCGCGGGCCGCCTGCTCCCGACGCGGCAGCTGGCCGAGATGAAGCAGACCGTCCCGGTGAGCGCGGAGGTCCAACAGCTGTGGCCCGGCGGCCGATACGGGCTCGGCCTGGTCGAACGCCCCCTGAGCTGCGGAGGAACCTACTGGAGCCACGAGGGCGGGGACGGCGGCTACATCACCCTCAACGGCGTCACCGACAACGGCAGGCGAAGCGCCGTGGTCTCCATGTCCGAGGCACGCGGCGACACCCCGGAGCACATACTGGACCAGGAGAACGCGGCCAGCGCCCTGATCGACCACGCACTGTGCGCCGGGGGCCCCAGCACCCCGTGAGCGGAGGCGTCGTCGCGGTGGGCGGTGAGCTCGGCGCGGCGCTCGCCGGTGCTGCGGAACAGCGTTGCGCACCCTCGAAGTGTGCCTCGAACCAGGTCGCTGACCTGGGCGTTCGCCGGACACTGAGGCGGCCTTCGTCTGAGTCATGTGCTCCGACCAAGGTGCACTGAATCAAGACGAAGGCCGTGAGGGTGAGTCTGTTGCCTGAAGCCGGCACTCGGCGGTGGAGCTGACGCTCCTGCCCGAGTAGCGCCGTTGCTGTCTGCCGATCAGTGGGGCCTGCGAAGAGAGCGTCGGCTGAAAACCGCTACATCGTCACCCATGCCTACTACGAGATCTCCCTCAGGGGTGAGGGAAACAGCACGCGGATCGGTCGCCGCCAGGAGCCCTGCGAGCTCGCCGGTATACAGGTTCCATACCCGCACTGTCTGGTCGGAGCTGGTGGTAACCGCGACCGGGGTCCTCTCCCAGGAGCTGCTTGCGATCCCATGGACCCCTACCACACGCGCCATATCGCCCCCGAACCCGCCTGCCCATGGCAAGCACTGTAGAGGCGGCCGTAGAGCGGATGAGAGCAAACGAGGCGAACGACGCCGGACTCGCGAGCCAAGCCGGCCGGGCAGGTCGTCCTCCGGACTACGCCAGCGGGCCGCGCCCTCGACGTAGATCTCGCGGCGCCGGATGGCGTCCCGCAGCGCGACCAGCACGCACAGCTCGTAGGGGATGCGCTCGATCCTGCCGTTGTCGTCGACCTGCCGTTGTCGTCGACCACGGCCTCGCGCCAGTCCGTGCGTACGACGCCGTCCATCGGCACCCAGTCAACAGGTACGAGACCGCTGGGCGAGCAGAGGAGATCCTGGGCGTGAACATCGAGGAGAGCTGGACTTCGCCGAGCGCCGCGGCCAAGGCCAAGGACGCCCGGATGGACAGGCCCGCGCCCTGCTGGAAGAGCACACCGCCGTAGGAGGGCCGGGCACACCGGATGGGACCTGCACAAGTACCGTCACTCCTCCCTGACTCACCTCAGCGAGCAGGGTGCGTCGCTGCTGATGCTGATGGTCAAGTCCCGGCACGAGAAGCCGGAGAATGTCCGCCGCTACTTCAAGCCGTCGCCGGAGGCGGTGGCCGCCACGGCGCCTGCGGTGGGCCTGCTGGGGGCGGGGGGCGACCGTTCGGATGCCGCGTGCCGCAGGTGCTCGCGGATGGTGCGTGGGAACTCGTGAGCCGACGGCGCTGTTGGGTGCGCCGGTGGTCACCGTATGACACGAAGCGCTCAACGCGCCTCCATTGCGGGCGGCATGAGTCCTTGGCCATTGACACTGGTTTGCACCGGTGGGCTACTTGGTGTAGTCGAACCGCTGTGTCGCCGAACGAGGGGCTGGTTCGAGACGCGCCCCGTCCGTCGGTGATGGACTCAGGGAGCGCCCTATGCCAGTCTCACCGAACCAGGGATCCACCGGCGGGGGCGACGCGGTGACCCTCACCGGGAGCCACTTCACCGGCACCACCACCGTGCGCTACGGCTCGCGCCAGGCTACGAGCTTCACGGTCGTCAGCGACACCACCACCGACACCATCACCCCCTCCGGCCACGGGCCCGTTCCGGTCTCCGTAACAACCCCCGGGGGAACGGGAACTGTCGGCACCTTCTACTACCTGCCGCCGCCCTCCTTTCGTCTCGACCCGCCTCCCGCGGGTCCCTTGGGAGGCGGCAATACGGTGACACTCACAGGTGTCGGCCTCTACACCACGAGCGAGGTCCGATTCGGTACGCAGGCCGCCGTGTTCACCGTCGACTCCGACGGCCAGCTCACCGTGGTGGTCCCAGCGGTGACCTCCGCGGGCCCGGTGGGGGTCACCGTAAGAGCCAGGGGCGGAATCGCCAGCGGAGTCACCTATACCTACCTCGACTCGCCTTCCATCACCGTCGTCACCCTCGACTCAGGACCGGTGGACGGCAACAATCTCGTCGTCATCACCGGGACCGCGTTCTCCTACACCACCGGTGTCACTTTCGACGGCACACCCGCCATCTCCTACCGGATAGCCTCCGACACTGAGATCGACGCCCTGCTGCCAGTTGGAGAGCTCGGCCCTGCCGATGTCTCGGTCACCACTCTCGGTGGCACCACAACCGCCTCGGACGCCTACACTTATCTGGGACGCTTCGCGGTGCTGGGCGGACAGTCGGTCACCAACACCGGCCTCTCGAGCATCACCGGAGACCTCGGAGTATGCCCGGGAGTGTCCCTTACTGGCTTCCCACCCGGCCAGGTCGACGGCAGCATCCACAACTCGGACGCGGACGCCGTCGCAGCCCATGCCGACCTGATCACGACGTACAACAACGCCGTCGGCCAGATCCCGGACGCCAGCATCGCCGGAGACATCGGCGGCTTGACACTGCCCCCCGGCGTCTACAACGCCGCGTCCTCCATCGCGCTCAGTGGCACCCTCACGCTGGATGCCCAGGGCGACCGCAACGCCGACTGGATCTTCCAAGTCGGATCGACCCTGACGACGGCAACCGCGAGCCACGTGCTCCTCACCAACGGCGCCACGGCCCGCAATGTCATCTGGCTGATCGGAAGTTCAGCCACTCTGGGTACCGACACCGACTTCGCAGGCAGGATCCTGGCCCAGACATCGATCACCGTGAACGCCGGCGTGACGGTCAACGGCCAGGTATTGGCCATCGACGGCTCTGTAACTCTGGACACCAACAGAATTACCCGCCCGTGGTAAAGGAAGCCACACGCCGCGGGACCGGGGCGCGCGCCCGCCGCGGCCGGTGTTGGCAGGAGACGCCCGCCCGGCCGCGGAGTCCGGCCAGGTGGATGGTGGCGTCTACCGGGTGTGGCAACCGGCACCGAAACACCGCTCGCCTTGTGGTGGGCGAAGGATCACGGCCCGGACAGGCCGAGCAGGTCTGCCGCATTGGTGTCGAGGATCATCGTGACCTCCTCCGGGGCGAGCCCCGAGTCAGCGATGTAGTCCACGGCCCGCACGAAGACCTCTCCGTCCTCGTACGGAAAATCCGTGCCGAGTACGAGGCGGTCCGCCCCGAATGACGCCGCGGCGGCGACCAGCGCCGGCGAATGCACGTGGCTGACCGTGTCGTACCAGAGGCGGCCGACGGCCACCGAAGGCAGCTCGGGCGTCTCAGGGGACTCGAACGCCAGATGGTCGTCAAGCCGGCGCGGCAACAAGGGCAGCGCCCCGCCCAGGTGCGAGGCCAGGATACGCATCCGCGGATAGCGCACCGGGATGCCCGCGAGGATCAGGTGCATGACCGCCACCGTGTCCTCGACCAGCGCCCCGACCATCCACGTCATGCCGTGCCCGGTGATCAGCGGGCTGGCCGCCCCTTCGCCGGCCGGGTGGATATACAGGACGGCACCGCGCCGATCGAGCTCCTCGTAGAGGGGGGCGAAAAGCGGATCGGCGAGTGTGCGGCCGAGTACGGTCGTGGTCACGCCGACACCGACCGCACCGAGGTCGTCCAGGGCGTGGACGACCTCACGCAGGGCCGCGTCGACATGAGGGAGGGGCAGCGCGGCGAAGGCCCGGAAGCGCCCGGGGAAACGGGCCACCAGCTCTGCGTACGACTCGTTCGCCGCGCCCGCCAGCGCCACGGCGTCGGGCTCCCCCGTCAGGTGTGGGGACTGCGGTGCCACGGAGAGCACCTGAAGGTCGATGCCTGCCCGGTCCATCAGTGCGAAACGGCGGTCCAGATCGGCCTCGGTCGCGTCGGCGCCGATCCCGCGCTGGGTGCCGGTATCGGTCTTCCCCAGCCGTTCGAGGCGGTCCAGGTACCCCGTGGTCCACAGGTGAGCGTGCACATCGATACGCAGATGGGTCACTCTTCGATGAAACACCCCCCGCGCGGTGCGGGCCAGCCGGCGGCCCGACCGGTCACGGGGTAAGGCGGCACAGCCCGCGACGCGGCGTCGCCATACGCCGTGCGAACGTGCGCCATGGGTGCCACGGCGCCCGGGCCTTGGGCAATCGGATACGGCTGAGCACGCCCCTGGAGCAGCGTGGCAGTTCAGAGGCATCCCCGTCCCGGCCCCGCGTGATACAGCGTGATCAAATAGGGGATGACATCGTTCTGGACCGGCAAACGGGTACGCCTGCGTGGTATCGAGCCCGACGACTGGGCCGCGTTCATGCGTTTCGCCGATGACGAGCAGCGGTTGGGAGACCTGCTGCACCCACCCCGTTCCGCCGAGGGCTACCGCGCCTGGGCGAAGGAGCAGGCCGCTGCCAAATCCGATGACGACTGCTTCCAGTTGGCAATCGAAGCCGTCGACACGGGAGAGATAGTCGGTGCTGTCGGCTCGCACCACGCTGATCCACGTGCGGGCTGGTTCGAGTACGGCGTCACCATGGGCGCGGATCATCGGCGCAAAGGCTACGCGGCAGAAGCCGTGGTGATGCTGCTGCGCTTCATGTTCGCCGAGCGGCGCTTTCACAAGTGCGGAGCGCGGATATTCGCACACAACGAGGCATCGCTGGCACTTCAACGTCGGCTCGGGTTCACCGAGGAGGGGCGCCTACGCGATCACGTGTTCCTCGCCGGTCGGCATCACGATCTCGTCATGATGGGCATGCTCGCTGATGAGTTCGCCCAACTGCACTCGCTGAGCGAACTCTGAGCCTGTCAATGAGAGTCCGTCTTCAGAGTGATCTTGCAGGGGCCAACTCATGCACTACGGTTCACAGTTGTCCTTGGCGGCAGGTGGAGATCCTGGCCGGACGATCACGTGTCGGAGCGGGCATCGGCCGTGGGCCGGCCTGTTGCCGCCGACGGTCGGCGCGGCGCAGTGCGGGCCGGAGCGCGCGGCTCAGCGGGTGAACGCAGCCGTGATGATGCGCCCGACGACCTTGTTCATATCCCGGTCCCTGGCGTTCGTGGAGTTGACCGAGTAGACGAGGCTGCGGCTCAGATCGCGGGCGGCGAGGACGGCAGTGTTGCAACCGTAGAGACCGCCGGTCTTGCCCCAGCCCACGGTGCCGTCCCGCAAGGTGAAGCGGGTCAGGCCGGCACTGTATTCGGCGGGCCTGTCGCTGCCGTACAGGGGGATGCCCTCCGGCACAGTGAACATCTCCTCCAGTTGGGCCTTGGGGACCACTTCACCGCGGAAGAGCGCGTTCAGGAAGCGCTCCAGATCCGCTGTCGTGGAGATCAGATTGCCGGTGGCCCAGACGTCCGTGACATTCCACATCGTGACATCGCGCAGCTCGGTCGTGCCGTCGGAGCGCTTGACGGCCTGGTAACCGTGGTTGTGCGGGCCGTCGATGCGTGGGTTGGCGCCGGGGAACGAGGACTGACGCAGACCGAGCGGCCGCAGGATGCGCTGGGAGACCTGCTGTTCGTACGAGCAGCCAGTCGTCTTCTCGATCAGCAGGCCCAGCAGCGTGTAGTTGACGCCGACGTAGTGCTGCTGTGTGCCGGGGGTAAATTCGAGGGGCTTGGCAGCAGACGCCGCGACCAGCTGCCGTGGGGTGACGGTGTCGAAGCGGTGCTGGTACGCCTCGTCGAAGGTCCTGTCGTCATGGGCCTCCTGAAGTCCGCTGGTGTGGTTGAGGAGCTGACGGACGGTGATGGGCGGATGGCCGGGCAGCAGGCCGGGCAGATAGTCCTGGACTGGCGCACCGAGGTCGATCCGGTGCTCGGCGGCGAGTTGCAGCACCACCGCCGCGGTGAACACCTTGGTTGTGGAGCCGATCCGGAAACGGGCCTGCTCCAGCGCCTTTCGGCCGCTGCCGATCTCGGCGACGCCGCTGGAGCCACGCCAGCTGCCGTCCGTACCGGCGACGCGGACGAGCGCTGCGGTGGCGTCAGCGTCCGGCAGGCCGGCGATCGCCGCGCGCAGCGCCTTGGCGTCGGGGAGCGAAGCCGAAGCCGTGGCGGAGGTAGCGGAGGTTGAAGCGGCGAAGGCTGGGGAGGCAGCGATCGGGCCGGCTGTGACGGCGAGCACGAGGGAGGCAGCCAGCGCGGTGCGCGTACGAACGTTCAAGGTGAGGCTCCAGGGGCAGCGGTCGGGCTCGCGTTGTGTGAGCGACTCCCATCCTGGCGCTCACACGGTACGGCCGGGTCGTCGCAACGGATGGAACGAACCCGGATGCTCCTGAGGGTCAACATCTTGATGGGTAGGGGTAGTTGTCGGGGTCTTCTCCTACGGGACGCGCTCCCTGATCAGTCCGTCGGTCACTGCCGTCTGCTGGAGCGCTACACCACCCCTGCGGCCACCCGCGTCGGGCTCGTTCTGGGCGTCGCCGGCAGATGAGGCTGCAGGCGAGGGAGATGAAGGCGTCGTGGAGTTCGGTGCGGCGTTCCCGACGAACGGCGAGTCGTTTGAACCGGTGGAGCAGGGCGAAGATCTGCGGACCTGGGCCGACGTACGGCCGTACGCGGCGCGCCGCCGCTTCGCGAGGAGGTTGTCCGTCCACAGCGGACGATAGGAGGGAAGGAGGAGTACCCACTCCTTTCCACTCTCAACATATAGCGCATGGGGGGCCTTGCGGCAAGGCCCCCGTCGTACCGCAGAATCGCTGGCCGAGGCCAGAACCTGCGGAAACGGGAGTCGCGAAGTGCGTGTGTTGTTGATGTCGTATGGGTCGCGGGGGGACGTCGAACCACTGGCGGGACTCGCGGTCCAATTGCGGGCACTCGGCGCGGAGGTGCGGGTGTGCGCGCCGCCGGACGAGGAGTTCGCGGCGCTGCTGGCCGGTGTCGGCGTGCCGCTGGTGCCCTTCGGCCAGTCGGTGCGCGCGCTGGTGACCGGGGCGACGCCGGCGTCGCCGCCGGACCCGTTCCGGATCGCGGCCGAGTTGGTCGCCGCGCACTTCGACACGGTCGCCGCGGCGGCCGAGGGGTGTGATGTGCTGGTGGCGACCGGTTTGATGCCGGCCGGTGTGCGGTCGGTGGCCGAGAAACTGGGCATCCGCTACGTGTACGCGTGCTTCCACCCGTTCGAACTGCCGTCGCCGCACTACCTGCCGTCGCCGCGGCCGGGCCGGCCGTTCCCGCCGGAGGTGACCGACAACCGGGTGCTGTGGGACCTGGACGCCGAGAAGGTGAACGCTCTGTACGGCGAGGCGCTCAACACCCACCGGGCGTCGATCGGCCTGCCACCGGTGGACAACGTCCGCGACCACGTCTTCACCGACCAGCCCTGGATGGCGGCGGACCCGGTCCTGGGCCCGTGGCAGGAGCTGACGGACCTCGACCTCGTACAGACCGGCGCGTGGATCCTGCCGGACGAACGCCCGCTCCCGGAAGAGTTGGAGGCGTTCCTGGACGCCGGCACACCGCCGGTGTACGTGGGCTTCGGCAGCATGCCCATGCGCGCCCCGAAGGACGCCGCCCAGGTAGCCATCGAGGCGATTCGCGCGCACGGCCGCCGCGTACTCGTCTCCCGCGGCTGGGCCGATCTGACCCTGATCGACGACCGGGACGACTGCTTCGCCGTCGGCGAGGTCAACCATCAGGCACTGTTCCGCCGGGTGGCCGCCGTTGTGCACCACGGTGGCGCGGGCACCACGACGACGGCCGCCCGGGCCGGCGCACCTCAGGTGGTGGTCCCCCAGTTCGTGGACCAGCCGTACTGGGCCGGCCGGGTGGCCGAGCTGGGCATCGGCGCGGCACACGACGGTCCGACTCCGACCTTCGAGTCCCTCTCGGCCGCCCTCAGGACGGCCCTGACACCGGAGACCCGCACACGAGCGAGCGCCGTGGCCGGCACGATCCGCACCGACGGGACGACGGTGGCCGCGAAACTGTTGCTCGGCGCCGTCAGCCAAGAAAGGCCGCCCATGACTGCGTGAACCACGCGGGATCGTCGAGCCAGGACCCAGAACACGAGAACGTGCAAAATCTGGCGGCCTGAACCGGCAACGGCCAGGGGGTCGCGTCAGGCGGAGCGTTGCTCGTCATGGCCACCAGGTTCGTCACGCCGGTCCGGACGCCTTGCTGCGCGCAATGGTCGCAAGCGACCTCAGAATCGGAGCTGATGCTGTGAACCCCCTGACTACCAGCGCGTTTGAACTTCCCGACCGCCTCTCCCCGAAGGCCGACCCAACGCTGATCGCCGGCGATGAGCAGCACTTCGCGGCCATCGCGGAGTGCCTCGAAGAGTCGATCGCCGACCTGTCCGACCGCCTCGATGCCGAGCGCAGGACGCCCGGCGGCGTAGGCCGGCAGGCGATGGACCGGGACATGGAGATCCACCGGCTGACCGCTCGCCTGCGCACACTGCGTCGCTTCGGTTTGGACCTGTGCCTCGGGCGCATGGTCAGCGCAGACAGCGCCGAGCCCGTGTACGTCGGACGACTTGGCCTTACGGACAGCACGGGTCGTCGGCTGCTGCTCGACTGGCGCTCCCCCGCAGTGGAGCCGTTCTTCGGAGCCACCCACGCCAACCCGATGGGTCTGGCAAGCCGCCGCAGATATCGCTGGAACCGCGGCCGGATCAGCGACTACTGGGACGAGGTGTTCACCTCGGACGGGTTTGTCGGGCACGCCGCGCTCGACGACCAGTCCGCCTTCATAGCCAGCCTGGGCAGCAACCGGTCGACACGGATGCGAGACGTGCTCGGCACCATCCAGGCAGACCAGGACGCCATCATCCGCGCGGGATCCCGCGGCGCTCTCGTCGTCGACGGCGGTCCGGGTACGGGGAAGACCGTCGTCGCTCTGCACCGCTCCGCCTACCTCCTCTACTCCGACCCGCGCCTCGGTCCCCGCCGGGGCGACGTGCTGTTCGTCGGTCCGCACCAGCCCTACCTGGGCTACGTCGCCGACGTCCTCCCCAGCCTCGGAGAGGAGGGCGTGCAGACCTGCACCCTGCGGGACCTCGTCGCCGAGGGATCCGCAGCAGCGATCGAGACCGACCCGAACGTGGCCCTCCTGAAGTCGTCCGCGAACCTGGTGAAGGCGATCGAGCCGGCCGTCAGGTTCTACGAGGAGCCGCCCACCAGGGGGATGACGGTCACGACCCACTGGTCCGACATCTGGCTGAGCGCCGACGATTGGGCCGCGGCGTTCGAAGCAGCAGACCCTGGTGCTCCGCACAACGAGGCGCGCGACCAGATCTGGGAGGAGCTGGTCACGATCCTGGTGGACAAGCACGACAGCGACGCCCCGGCCGACCTGCTCCGCAAGTCGCTGCTGCAGAACAGGGAGCTGCTCACTACCTTCAACCGCGCGTGGCCGCTGCTCGAAGCGGCCGACCTCGTCGGAGACCTGTGGTCGGTACCTGCCTACCTGCGCAAGTGTGCTCCCTGGCTCGGCCCTGATGACGTTCGGAAGCTGCAGCGCGAAAACGCCCAGGCCTGGACGGTATCCGACCTGCCACTCCTGGACGCAGCACGGCAGCGGCTCGGCGACCCGGAGGCGTCGCGACGTAAGCGTCGGCACAACGCCTCTGTCGCCGCCGAACGCGAGCACATGGCCTACGTCATCGACGCCCTGCTCGAGGCCGATGCCGACGGTGAAGGTGCGGTGACGATGCTGCGCGGACAGGACCTGCAGGACACCCTGGTCGACGAGACCGCATCGCCCGGCACCGAACCGGACCTGCTCGCCGGCCCGTTCGCGCACATCGTCGTGGACGAGGCTCAGGAACTGACCGACGCAGAGTGGCAGATGTTGCTGCTCCGATGCCCGTCCCGGAGCTTCACCATCGTCGGCGATCGTGCCCAGGCCAGGCACGGATTCACGGAGTCGTGGCAGGAAAGGCTCGAGCGGGTCGGGCTCGACCGGATCAACCTGGCCTCCCTGAGCATCAACTACCGGACGCCGGAAGAAATCATGGCGGAAGCCGAGCCGGTCATCCGGGCCGTGCTCCCGGACGCCAACGTGCCGACGTCCATCCGCAGCAGCAACGTACCCGTCGTACACGGATCTGCTTCGGATCTGAGCTCGATCCTCGACACCTGGCTCGCCGCACATACCGACGGGATCGCCTGCGTCATCGGTGATCCCACATTCCGTACGACGTCCCGTGTCCGGTCGCTGACCCCGGAGCTGTCGAAGGGGCTCGAGTTCGACCTGGTCGTCCTCATCGACCCAGAGGCGTTCGGCAAGGGCATCGAAGGAGCGGTCGACCGCTATGTCGCGATGACCCGAGCGACCCAGCAACTCGTCATCCTCACGAGCTCCTGACGTCGGGCCGGACGAACGCCCACTCCCTGCGGAGTTGGTGGCGTTCCTGGACGCCGGCACACCACCGGTGCACGTGGGCTTCGGCAGCATGCCCATGCGCGCTTCGCAGGACGCCGCCCAGGTGGCCATCGAGGAGATCCGCGCGCAGGGCCCGTAAGAAAGGGGGACCTGACAGGTCAGAATCCTGTCAGCCGGGGCGCGTACGGATCGAAGATCCATCTGATACCGAGTGGACCGGTCTGCCCCGGTCCGTCGCAATCTCCGGCACCAACGTCCACGACAGCCACGCCCTGATCCCGCTTGGTCAGCCGGACCACTGGAGGGCCCGGGGGAACGCCCCCGGGCCCGGCCGGCGGTGCCGGAGGGCGGGGCTGCTGCCGGCGCGGAACGGCACCAGCCCCGCGGCCAGGCACTCCCGGTTATCCGAACTGGCCGGGCTGGTAGTCGCCGGCGGGCTGCTGGACGATGACGTTTATCCGGTTGAAGGCGTTGATGAGGGCGATCAGGGACACCAGGGCGGTGAGCTGCTCCTCGTCATAGTGCTTGGCGGCGTTCGCCCAGGCCTCGTCCGTGACGCCACCGGCCGCATCCGCGATGCGGGTGCCCTGCTCCGTCAGCTCCAGCGCGGCGCGCTCGGCCTCGGTGAAGACCGTGGCCTCCCGCCATGCCGCGACCAGGTTGAGGCGCGCCGAGGTCTCACCGGCGGCGGCAGCGTCCTTGGTATGCATGTCGAGGCAGAAACCGCAGCCGTTGATCTGACTCGAGCGGATCTTCACCAGTTCCTGCGTTGCCTCCGGCAGTGCCGAGTCCGAGACCACCTTGCCTGCGGAGGTGAAGTACTTCAGGACCTTGCCTGCGGTCGGGCTGCCGAAGACGTTCAAACGGGCATCCATGGTGTGCTCCTCTGCCGTTGTCGGTGGCTACACACTTCTGACGGAACGGCTCGGCACGATGTGACATGAACGAATGTGACGTGCGTCTCCCCTGCCCGCGCTGCGGGACCGAGCACCAGCACGCAGTTCAGGACCACTGCCGAGACGCCGCCCCCGTGCACCTCCGGTCCGCCCGGTGATCCAAACGAAACGGCCTGGAGCACAAGCTCGGAGTAGCAACCCCGACAGTCACGACCCTGGCTTTGCGCGGGCGACGAACGTGGCGCCGTCCTCAGGAAGGAACACGACGAACTCACGAGCACCGTGGACCACGCGCGCCAACCCAAGTCGGCCGCCCCCGCGCAACACGGCTTCGATCGGTTCGCCGCCGTCGACGATCCGGTCGAGTTCCGCGTAGTGACGCACCATCCGGTCCGCCGGTCCATTGACCCAGAGCCGGACGTCGGCGCCCTTCCGGAGCGCCTCAAGCAGTTCGTCCCGCAAGCTGCCCGGCACTGCGACTTCAACCCTTCCGTGAAGGCGTTCTTGGACTCCGGGTTCAGTAGGAGCGTCAGCAGCCGCCTTCCTGCACTCCGAACACGCCTCTGCCCTCTCGGCAAAGAACGGATGCCGGTACACGGTCACCTGATCCTGCCGGATACCGCAGAGCGTGGCGCTCCCCGCCAATGCGTGCTCCACGGACGGTGAGTCCGTCTCCTGGCACGCGGCAAAGGAGGCCGGCTCGCGTGCAGTGGTGAATGACCAGTCGTGGTGATCAAGTGTCGACATGGCCACCACCCTGGCACGATGCCTCAACCGCTGGGGAGTGGTCAAACGTCAGGCTGAGCACTGCGCGAACGCGCCTACGAAGTCGAGGTCGAGCACCTCCACGTCCATCTGCCCCGCGTGATGACCGATCCGGCTCCGATGGCGCGCAGTCAGCGCACCCCGTCTCGTCGCACTCGTCCGGGCAGGAGACCGTTTCGAACGCAGTCACCCGGTCCCCGAGGAAGTCGGGAGCGGCCATTCCCCGGAATGGCCGGGTGGGAGGGCCAGGTCGCGTCGGACGGCCGCGTAGTACCTCTCACGTGCGGCACGCTGGCGTTCGAGCATGGCTGACCATGCCTCCGGGTCATGGGTCCCCGGTCGCGCAGGAATCGTTCCATGTCCATGACCGCGACGACCCATTCGCGGGCTCTCTCCACCACCTCCGGGGTGCCGAGCATCAACAGCGCCTCCCCGGCCGGATCCCTGGCATCAGTGGCATCGGCCAGGTGAGGCGCTGCCTCCTCGGGCGACAAGGGGTGCGGGTGAGGGTCGTTGCCCAGGTGGGCCGCGTCCGGTACGTCAGGGTGACGGACTGCTTCAGCGACCTGGCGTAGTTGGCGTAGGTCGCCAGCCGGCGTTCCTCCCAACGGGCCGCCTGCTCACGGCGAAAGCGGGCTTGATCGGCCCGCATAATCGCCAAGTACGATCCGAGAGCGCCGACCACCACGCCGATCAGGGCGGGAAGTTGTTGTATGAACGCGGACATGGCCACACGCTATATCGCGGTGGCAGACGCGACGTGGAACTCCTGAGCCCACTAGGTCGGGCGGCGATCGTACTCATGCAGCTTCCGGCTGCACGTGGCGGCAGCTCCCGCCGGTGTTCCAGCCCTCGACGGCGGACGGTCCACCCACCCTTCACGTTGTGAACAGGGACCGAGCTGGGGCTCGCCTCCACCGGATGGTGGTTCAGGATCCCCCGGGCCGCGGTGGACTCTCCCCTGTGCCGCCTGTTCGTGGCGAGAGGGGCCGGCCTCGCCGCTGGCCCTATGTGGTTCATAGCGGGTGGAATGACCGCTTCCGCCAACAAGGGGTCAGGAGTGACTGTTTTCGGTCAGAGTGCAATCCGTGGCGCAGTCGCCCGACCTCACACCGTCACGGCCGCGCGTTTCCTGCCTCCCGGCGAGTGCAGCATCCGTCATTCATGCGGAAGTTGCCGCGATCTGGCGAAATATTTCCTGCCCTCGCACACAAACAGCGAAAGAAACGACCGAAAGTGCTCTTTGGCTTTTGACTACTAATCACCTGTTCAGTGAAGGTCGTTCACATGTTCGTCACACCCCGGGCCGCAACCCCAGGTCCACTGCGCATGCGCGACTTCCGTCTTCTGCTTGCCGGAGCCGCGGCTGGGCAGCTCGGCGCCCACGTCACCCTGGTCGCCCTGCCCCTCGTAGCCGTACTCATCCTCGAAGCGCCCGCCTTCCAGGTGGGTCTGCTCACGGCCGCAGAGACCGCCGCGTTTCTGCTGATCGGGCTGCCGGCCGGGGCTTGGGTCGACCGGATGCGCAAGCTGCCGCTGATGATCCGGGCCGATGCGGTACGGGCCGTGGCCATGGCGAGCATCCCCCTGGCCGCTGTCGCCGGCGTACTGACGATGGCCCAGCTGTACGTCGTCGCCCTGGTCACCGGTGTGGCGACCGTCTTCTTCGACGTGGCCCACCAGAGCTTCCTGCCCCAACTACTGCCCAAGGAGCACCTGGTCTCGGGCAACGGAGCACTGGAGACGGTCCGCTCCTCGGCACAGGTCGCAGGTCCCGGTGTCGGCGGCGGTCTCGTCCAGCTGCTCGGGGCGCACCTGGCCATCGTGGCCGACGCGGTCGGCTACGCCCTCTCCGCGTTGTTCCTGCTGGGCATCAGACAACCGGAGAGCCGCCCGGAACCCGTACCGGGTACATCCCTGCGTCAGGACATCGGCGAGGGGCTGCGGTTCGTGTTCGGCCAGCCGCTGTTGCGCGTGATCGCCGCTGCGACCGGTCTGGGAAACTTCTTCGCCGCCATGCTGATGGCCACGCAGACCGTCTTCCTGGTCCGCGTGCTTGAACTGAAGCCCGGAGCGGTCGGCCTCGTGCTGTCCGCCGCCGCCCTGGGCGGGCTCGCCGGCGCGCTCTGCGCGGGAACCATCGCCCGCAAGCTCGGCCAGGCCCGGATCATCTGGCTGTCAGCCCTGGCCACCGGACCGTTCGCGCTGCTGTGGCCGCTGTCCGGACGCGGCGCGGGGGCGGCACTGTTCGCAGTTGGCTCCGGTGTGGTCTTCTTCGGAGCTGTCGTCTACAACGTCGCGCAGGTGAGCTTCCGGCAGACCCTGTGCCCGCCCCGGCTGCTCGGCCGGATGAACGCCACTCTGCGGTTCCTGATGTGGGGCACCCTGCCGCTCGGGGCCCTGGCCGGCGGCGCGTTGGCCGACGCCTTCGGCGCACGTGTGGCGCTGGTGTGGTGCGCGGCCGGCTTCCTCGCCGTACCGCTGCCGCTGCTGCTCTCCCCGCTGCGCCGGATGCGCGAACTGCCGGACACGGAACCGGTGGAGGACAAGGACGCCGCCGTATCCGGCACCGACGACCGGGCCGAGCCCGCGTCCATCGGCTGACCGAGCCGGCCGACCCCACCTCAGCCGGCCCGTGCCCGCCGGCCACCACTCGCTGCCGCACCGCCCGCATCTGCCCGGGCAGCGCAGCACAGCAACGACAGAGAGGATCACGTGCTCAGCATCACGAGCCAGTACCTGGCCCGCTTCCGACGGCTCGACTCCGGCGACGGGGCACCGGCCCTGCTGCCCGTCACCGGCGCCCAGCGTCGCTTCGTGCTGGTGCGTTCCCTGGACCGCGCCGGGCGGCCGGACCTCGTTCCGATGTTCTTCGCCTTCCCGCGCGGCGCAGTGGATCCCGTACGCCTGGCGGCAGCCGCGAACCACCTCGCTGCCCTGCATCCGGTACTGCGCGGCCGGCCGGCCGTGCTGCGCGGCACGCCCGTGTTGTGCCTGGAGCAGCCGGATGTGCCCGTGACGCGCGTGCCCTGCGCGCCCGGCCAGGACGCGGCCGACGTCCTGCGCCGGGCGCTGAGCGACTGGACCCCGCAGGGCTCGCCGCTGCGGCTGTTCCTGGCGCGGGAGCCCGAGGCCGCGGAGGAGATGCTCGCTGTCGTACTGGACCACACCGCGTGCGACGGCCAGTCGCTTGCCCGGATCGTCGAGGAACTCGGTGCCGCCTACGACGAAACGGCCGGGGCCGACGGGCCGGATCCCGCTGACACCGCAGCCGAGCTGGCGGCCTACCGGGAAGCCGTCCTGCTGCAGCTCGACGCGGAGGAGCGCGCGAGTTCGCCCGCGGCGATGGCGTACTGGGGCGACCGGCTCCGCGCGGTCCGCGAACAGTCCCCTGTGCTCCGGCCAAAACCTGCCGCACCCGGCACGCTGCCGAGCGGCTCGGCCGAGTTGCGGATGCCCACGCCGCCGGGCGGTGTGCCCTTCCCCGAACTGCTCGACGCCTGCCGTCCCGCCGCGCGGGCCCTGTACGGACCGGGCCAGGTCGTGCCACTCGGCTACCCGTGGGGCGGTCGGCCGCCCGGTGCCGCACCGGTGCTCGGCTGCTTCCTCAACACCGTGGTCTTCCCGGCCGCGACAGGGCAGGCGCCCGCCGCCGCAGAGGCGACCGCCAACGCCTGGTGGGACGACCTGGACCGGGCCGACACACCCTTCGACGCCGTGGTGCACGCAGCTCGGGCGGCCGGCTCCGACTGGTCCGGTCGGCTCGACGGCATGCTGACCGTGGACGAGGCGCGGCGACGCCCCCCGCTCCACCTGGGCGGTGTGGGAGGCCGCGAGGTCCACATCGATGGCAGACCTGTGCGCGGTCCCTTCGCGGTTTCCGTCACCCAGGGGCACGAGCTGCACCTGCGCATGGTGTGGGACCGCTCGGTCCTCGGCGACCACATCGCCGAGAGTGCCTTCGCCGCACTCGCCGACGCGCTCCGGGCACCGGCGCCGACGGCCGGCTGATCCACCACGGCCCTTCGCCCCCGTACCCGAGCACCCACACCACCAGGCCTGGCCGCGCGATCCGCGGACCGGCCTGTGTATCACGGCCGGTCCGACCTCGATCCGGCCCTTTCGAACACCCGACCCGACTACCTCAGGGATCGCCCATGCTTCCGCTCTCCTCCTCGCAGGAGATCGTCTGGCTGCACGAGCAGGTGCAACCGGGCAGCCGCGCCTACAACTTCACCGCCGCACTCGACCTGTGGGGCCCGCTCGACACAGCCGCCCTGCACCAGGGGCTCGCCGCCGCACTCGACCGCCACCCCGGTCTGCGGCTGGAACTCGTCTCCGTCGCCGGAGCGATGCCCGGACAGCGGGTCGCCGATGCCTGCGTGCCGCGGCTGCGCACGGTGGACCTGGGCGGGGAAGCAGACCCGGAGGCCGCGTTCCAGGCGCTGCTGCGCACCGAGGCGGAAACCCCGCTCGACACGTACGAGGCGCCGCTGCTGCGCTGGACGCTGGTCCGGATGGCGGACGACAGCCACCGGCTCATCCATGTCGAGCACCATCTGATCCACGACGGTCACTCGTTCGCGATCCTGCTGCGGGACGTGTTCTCCGTCTATCGGGGCCACGTCCTGGGCGAGCCGGCCGAGCTGTCTCCCGCGCCCTCCTACGCCGACCATGTCCGTGCACAGTCCGGGGACGTACGGGCCGAGGAGCGGCAGGCCGGTCTGGAATTCTGGACCGGTGAACTGCGCGACGTGTCGTACGACATGCCGCTGCCCGGACTGACCCGGCCCGGCTCGCTGCGCAGGCACCACGGCGGCCAGCTGCGCCAGTCGATCGGCGCGGATCTGGCGGAACGCCTTCGCCACCACGCCCGCCTCCGCGGCCTGACACCGTTCGCCACGCTCCTCGGGCTCTTCGCCGAACTGCTGCGCCGCCACAGCGGCCGCTCGCAGATGGTCGTCGGCACCGCGGTCGGCAACCGCCCACGAGGTTTCGAGGACGCCGTGGGCATGTTCGTGAACACCATTCCGCTCTCGCTCCGGCTGGACCCGGCCGCCCCGGCCGAGGAGTCGATGGACGAGGTGACCGACACGCTCATCCGCGCCCTGCCGCACCAGGAGGTGCCGGTCCAGGAACTGACCCGCGCGCTGGGGCTGCACACATCGGGCGCGGACAACCCACTGTTCAGCGTCATGTTCAGTGCACACGACGCCGAACTGCCCGAGATCGACGTCCCGGGCCTGGACATCACCCTGTTCGAGGGGTTCAACACCGGCACCACCCGGTTCGACCTGGACGTGGTGCTGCTGCCGGACGACCGGCGCGGCGTCGGCCCCCGGCACGGTGCTCCCGGTATGACCCTGGTCTGGGACTACGACGCCGACATGTTCGGCGAGGACGTGGCGAAGCTGCTCGCCGAGCGGTTCCTGGACCTGTTGCGGGCCTATCTCGACGCCCCGGGCACCGTCCTCGCCGACCTGGCGCTGCCGCAGACATCGGCCGACCTCGCACTGCCGCAGGCGCCGGCCGTCCCGGCCGCTGCCGCCCAGGGCCAGGTTCGCGAGCCGCTCGACCCCGCCGCCGCCCATGACCCGTCCCTGGCCGCGCTGCTCATCGGCGCCCGACGGATCACCTACGGCGAACTCGACGTGCAGGTGTCCTCTCTCGCACAGCGGATGCTGGCCGCGGGAGTGACAGCCGGTCAGCCGGTCGCCGCCGTGCTGCCCCGCGGCGCCGACTCCGTCGTGACGCTACTGGCCTGCCTCCGTACCGGAGCGGTGTACTGTCCGCTCTCGCCGTCCGACCCTCCGGCCCGGCTGGAACTGCTGCTGACCCGCCTGAATCCGGCACTGGTCCTGACATCCGCCGACACCGCCGTCACCGTTCCCGACGGCCTGCCGACAGCCACCGTCGACGCCCCGGTCCTGCCCTCGGCACGGGCGGCCGAGGTCGTGCCCGGCGCCGCGTACGTCATTCACACCTCCGGCTCGACGGGCATACCCAAACCCGTCGCCGTGGGTCACGCGGCGCTGGAGAACCATCTGACCGGCGCGGCCGGCCGGTTCGGCCTGGCACCCGGTGACCGGGTGCTGCTGTTCGCCCAGCCGTCGTTCGACGTGGCGCTCGAAGAGGTGCTTCCGTCGCTGTACGCCGGGGCGTGCCTCGTCCTGCCCGAGCGCGAGGTTCCCACCGGCGCCGAGCTGGCCGACATGCTGGTCGCCGCACGGGTCACCGTGGCCAACCTGCCCACCAGCTACTTCCTCGCCACCCGGGAGGATGTGCGCCCCGCGCTCCGCGACGGCCGCTGGGCGCCGCGGTTGCTGGTCCTGGGTGGTGAACGCCTCCCGGCGGACGTCATGCGCACCTTCCTGGCCGACACCGACGCCACCGTTCTCAATGTCTACGGCGTCACGGAAGCGGCCATCAGCTCCACCGTCCACGAGATCACCCGGGACAACCTCGCCGACGGGGCGGAGATACCGCTCGGCACCGAGCTGCCCGGTGAGCGGGTCCATGTACTGGACGCCCATCACCGGCCGCTTCCGGCGGGCGCGGTCGGCGAACTGGCCATCGCCGGAGCCGGGCTGGCCGAGGGATACGTCGGCAACCCCGAGACCACCGCCGCACGGTTCGTACACGTAGAGGCCCTGGGCGGTGAGCGGGTCTACCTCACCGGCGACCTCGGCTACCGCGGCCGCGACGGGCTGCTGTATTTCCTGGGGCGCCGGGACAACCAGATCAAACTGCGGGGCTACCGCATCGAACTGGAAGAGGTGGAGGCGGCCGCATCGGCCGCGCTGGGCGGCCGGTCCTGCGCCGTCGTACTGGACCGCGAAGCCCCCGGCGGACCGAGGCTGGTCGGCTTCCTGGAGAGCGCGGACGCGAGTGAGGCCTGGGACGAGCAAACGCTGCACGCGGAGATGAGCCGGCGGCTGCCGAGCGCGCTCGTGCCGGGACGCTGGGCGCGGCTGGACTCCATGCCGACACTGGCAGGTGGCAAGCCGGACCGGGGGGCGCTCGCCCGCCGGGCCGCCGCGCTGGAGCCGGTCGCGCCGTCCGAGGAGACCGGCGCGCGACCGGCGATGCCGACCGACGCGATGACGACGCTGCTCGCCGAGGGCTGGCGCGAGGTACTGGGCCACAGCGACTTCGACGCGGCCTCGCACTTCTTCCGAACCGGCGGCCACTCGCTGCTCGCCGCGCAGCTGGCTGCCTGGCTCGAACCGCGGCTGGGAGAGCGTCCGCCCATCCGGCTGCTCTTCCAGAACCCGGTGCTGGCCGACCAGGCCGGTGCTCTCGCGGCCGTCGGCACCGGCGTCGGAGGCGTCCCCGACCCCGTACCCGTACCCGTACCCGTACCCGTACCTGCAGCTACGACCACGCCGACGGAGTCGTGATGACCCAGCCGAAGACAGCCTCGACGACCGCCGTCACCCGGCGGCCCGATCCGCAGGGCAGCCCGCTCAGCGTTGCCCACGGCGCTGCGCCCGCCGGAGGCAGCGCGACCGGAGTGCTCTCCCGCTTCGAGGAGTGGACACGCCGCTCCCCCCATGCCCCCGCCGTGATCGACGGGAGCCACAGCTGGACGTACCAGCAGATCGACGCCGCCGCCGACGAGGTCGCACGCGCACTGCGCGACCGAGTCGGCCCGGGGGATCTCGTGGGCGTCTGCCTCGACCGTTCTGCCGCACTGGTGGTGACAGCCGTCGCGCTCGCCAGAATCGGGGCGGTGTATCTGCCGCTGGGCCCCCGGCCCGGTGAGCGCCGCACCGACGCCGTCACCGAGGACCTGAACGTCGTCTGCCTGATCGGTGACCCCGAGATTCTGCCGTCCCGGCATCAGGCGTCCGACCTTGTGGACCTGGCGCTGCCCGGCGAGGGCGTCAATGCCACCGCCGGGGTCGTGGCGGCGTTCGCCGCGCCCGGTTCTGACGCGCGTTGTGCACCCCCCGAGGCGTTCTACGCCGTACTGACCTCCGGCTCCACCGGCCGGCCCAAGGCGGTTGCCGTCGCCGAACCTGCGCTCGCCACGCTGCTCGACTGGTACCGCGCCGAGACCGGCCTGGTCCCTGGTGACCGGCAGTCCCTGCTCATCGGCGTCGCGTTCGACCCGCATCTGCTGGAGTTGTGGGCCGGACTGACGTCCGGGGCCGCTCTCGTACCCGCTCCGGACGAGGTCCGCTGGGACCCCGCCGTGCTCGCCGGATGGTGGCGCGAGGCCGCCGTGTCGGTGAGCGTCGCGGCCACCCCGATGATCGAGCCGCTGCTGGACCGGCCCTGGCCCGAGAACCTGAATCTGCGTCACCTGATCGTCGGCGGTGACCGGATGCGCCGGCGTCCCGGCGCCGACGTCACCGCGACCGTCCACAACGCCTACGGACCGGCCGAAGCCACCGTCGTCACCACCACGTACGCCATGAACGGCACGGACCGTGAGGCGGGCGAGCAGTCCGGGCCGCCGATCGGCGACCCCGTACCGGGCGTGACCGTTGTCGTCACCGGCGAGGACGGCCGCCCCGTAGGACGCGGTGAGGAGGGCGAGCTCCGCATCGGCGGAAGCTGTCTGGCGCTCGGCTATCTGGACCCCGAACTGACCGCGCTCCGCTTCACCACCCCTCCCGAGGGACTCGAGCTGCCGGGAGTGGACCGTCTGTACCGCACCGGAGACCGGGTGCGGATGCTGGCCGACGGGCGACTGGAGTTTCTCGGCCGCCTCGACGACCAGGTGAAGATCAGCGGTGTGCGGATCGAACCGGGGGAGGTCGAGGCCGCGCTGGAGAAGGACCCGGCCGTCGCCGGCGCCGTCGTCACCGCGCCGCGTACGCCCGACGGTCGCGCCCGTCTGGTGGCGCACGTACGGCCGGTCACCGGGGCCGCCCCCACCCCGGCCGGACTTCTGTCGGCGGTCCGGGCCTGGCTGCCCGAGCAGGCCGTACCCTCGGCCCTGCGGATCGTGGACGTCTTCCCGCTGGACGCCAACGGCAAGGTGGACCGCGTCGAGCTGGCACGACAGGCGGCCGGTTCGGAAGACACCGCCGGCGACACCGCCGGCCCGGAGGGCGAGCTGCCCGACGGCGCCACTCCCGGTGAACGGCTCGTGCTGAGAGCGGTACGCGACCTCCTCGCCCGGCCCCGGGCCACGCTGACGGAGAACTTCACCGAAGCCGGCGGCACCTCTCTCGTCGCCGCACGGCTGCTGACCGTCATCGAGCAGGAGAGTGGCGTACGGCTGCGCGCCCCCGAACTGCTGCGCCAGCCGGACCTGCGGGCCGTCGCGGCCCTCGTCGACAAGCGCCGCAACGCCCTGCGACCGGCGGGAGCCTGAGATGACCCTTTCGACCCCGCACAGTCACGACACCCTGAAGGAAGGCTCCATGCTCACCGACCGCACTCTGCCCGGCGAGCGCACCCCGGCAGCTCCGCACGCCCCCGAGGCCGGACGGCCCTCGCCCGCGGACGGGCTGCCCGCACTCGTGGCGTGGCAGGCCGAACGGACCCCGGACGCCCTGGCCGTGGCGGACGGCGACACCACGCTCACCTATGCGCAGCTCGTGGCCGCCGCCCGCGCTCTCGCCGCCCATCTGCACGAGCACGGAGTCCACCGGGGCGACTCCGTGGCTCTGTTGATGCCGCGCTCCGCCCGCACGGTCGTCGCCCAGCTCGCGCTGTGGTGGGCGGGCGCCGTGTGCGTACCGCTCGATCCGGCACATCCTCGTCCCCGTACCGAAGCCATGGCCGCCGACGCGGGCGTGACGCTGACCGTGGGCGACAGCAAGCTGCTCGAATCCGCGGGACTCTCCGTCGCCACCCTCGCGCTGCCCGGCGATCCGCTGCTGACCGACAAACCGATTCCCCCGGCGGAACTCGGCGTGGACGCGGCGGCGTTCATCATGTTCACCTCCGGCTCCACCGGCCGGCCCAAGGGTGTGTCGATACCGCACAGTGCGATCGCCGAGCTGGTTCTCGATCCCGCCTACGTCACGCTCACGCGCCGCGACCGGGTGCTGTTCCACTCGCCGATGACGTTCGACGCGTCGACGTTCGAAGTGTGGGGAGCGCTCGCCAACGGTGCCGCCGTGGTGGTGTGCGCCGTCGAGCGGCCTTCGTTCGAGGACCTGGCCCAGCAGGTGGAACGCCACGGAGCCACCGTCGCCTTCTTCACCACGGCGCTCTTCCACCAGTTGGCCGTCCGTCGCTCCCGGGTGTTCTCGCTGCTGCGCACGGTCGTGGTGGGCGGGGAGGCACTGGCCGCCCAGCACGCCCGTCAGGTACTGCGGGCGTTCCCCTGGCTGGAACTGGTCAACGGCTACGGGCCGACGGAGGCGACGACATTCGCCACGGCACATCGCGTCACCGACTCGGACTGCGACGGCCACGTGCCGATCGGCCGGCCGATCGCGGGCGCGACCGTGCACCTGCTGGACGCCTCCGGCCGGCCGGTCGCGCCCGGCGAGCGCGGCGAGTTGTGGATCGGCGGCAGCCGGCTGGCCCACGGCTACACCGGACAGCCGCAGCTGACCGCCGAGTGTTTCACCGACCATCGCGAGCTGGGGCGCCTCTACCGCACCGGCGACCTCGCCTCCGCCCGTCCGGACGGGGTCCTGGAGTTCCACGGTCGCAGGGACGACCAGGTGAAGATACGCGGCTTCCGGATCGAACCCGGGGAGATCGAGCACGCCCTGCGGGAGCAGCCCGACGTTGATGAAGCGGCCGTCACCGTGCACCGCCCCGCTCCCGACGACGCCCGTCTGGTCGCCTTCGTCGTGGCCGCCCCCGGGCCCGTGCCCCGCGCCGCCACCCTGCGCGAGCGGCTCGCCGGTGTGCTGCCCGCCCACCTGGTCCCGGACGAGCTGACCGTCGTCGACCATCTGCCGCTCACCCCGTCCCGCAAGGTCGACCGCCGCGCACTCGCGGACCTCGTCGCCGCTGACACGCCCGAAGCCCCGGCCCAGCCGCTGACGCCGCTGCAGCAGGCTGTTGCCGATGTGTGGAGCCGTTCGCTGGGCTGTGAAGTCACCCGCCCGGACGCCGACTTCATCGCCATGGGCGGTCACTCCCTGCTCGCGCTCGGTGTCACCGACGACCTCCGCGAGGAACTCGGCGTCGAGCTCGCTCTCGCCGACTTCTTCGCCGCCCCGACGGTGGCCGGACAGGCCGCTCTGGTCGAGCACGCGCTGCTCGCCGCACACAGCGATCTGCGCCCCGATGCCCCGGAGGACACCGATGGCCACTGACACACCCGCAGCCCTGGCCCTCCAGGAAGAACTGCTGCGACGGGCGCGCGCCCGCGCCTCCGGCCGTCCCGCTCCCGCCCCCGCCCCGGACGCCGTCCAGCAGGGACCCGCTCCGCTCTCCCGCGCCCAGCGCCGTATGTGGCTGATGGACCAGCTCGGCCGCGGCGGCGCCTCCTACAGCGTGCCCTTCGCCACCCGGCTGCGCGGCCCGCTCGACGTGGACGCCCTGGCCGCCGCGCTGACCTCGCTGGTACGTCGCCACGAGATTCTGCGCACCCGGTACGGGCAGAGGGACGGCGAGCCGTACCAGGAGGCGTTCCCCGCGCCCGATGCGATCGCCGTGCCCGTCGTCGAGACGGACGAGGACGATGCGCACGCCCTGCTGGCCGAGGAGGCGCGCCGCCCCTTCGACCTGTCCGCCGGGGCCGTACCGCGCGCCCTGGTCCTCAGGCACGGGAAGCAGGACCACACCGTTCAGCTGACGTTCCATCACATCAGCCTCGACGGCGGATCGCTGGAGACAGTTGCGGAGGAACTGGCCCAGCTGTACACGGCCGCCGCGCAGGGAACCGTTCCCGAGATCCAGGCGCAGCCGCCGCAGTACGCGGACTTCGCACGGCGCGAGCACGCGAACGCCCACGGTCTGGACCAGGGGCTGCGTCACTGGACCGAGCGGCTCGAAGGCGCCGCTCCCCTGCGTCTGCCCCGCCCCGCGACCCCGCCGGCCGAGGCGAGCACACGGCCCGCCTGCACGCACACCGCTCCGCTCGGCCGGCAGGTGCCGACCGCCCTGCGCGAGCTGGGCCGACAGCACCGGGCCACCCTGTTCACCGTGGCACTCGCCGCGGCCTTCGCCGCCCTGCACCGGTTCACCGGCGAGGACGACCTGGTGATCGGGGTCGCTGCCACGCACCGGCAAGGCGCGGCCATGCGCGGTCTGGTCGGGCTGTGTGTCAACACTCTCCCGGTCCGCGTGGACGCGTCCGGCGACCCGTCCTTCACTGCGCTCGTGGAGCGGGTGAGGGACGCGCTCCTGGAGGCCCAGCAGTACCGCGATGTGCCGTTCGACCTCATTCTGGAGCAGCTCGGGGCCGCCGCCCGCGACACCGACGGGACGGCACTGGTACGGGTGACCGCGGACGTCCTGGGTTCCCCTACGGCACTGCGTCTGCCGGGCACGGTCGGGGAGTCCGTGGAAGTCGGCGTCGGTGAGGCCAAGTTCGACCTCTCGTTCGGCCTGGTGGACACCGAAAGCCCTGCCGGTCTCGTCCAGTACAGCCCCACCGCCATGGACGAGGAAGCGGTGGCGGCCCTCGGCGGGAACTACGCCGCTCTGCTCGCCGCGGTGGCGGCCGATCCGGGCCTGAGGCTGTCGCAGCTGCCCGGTACGGCGCCGGCGCGTGAGCACGACCGGGGCGGGCATCCGGCCGAGGTGGCGTTGCGGTCACACCCCCAGGTGGCCGATGCCGCTGTACTCGAACCGGTCCCCGGTTCCCTTCTGGCGTACGCCGTGCTGCGCGAGATCGGTGGCCCTTCCCCTGCTGAGCTGCGCTCCTGTCTCCGGGCCGGGCTGGCACCGGAGTTGGTTCCCGTCGCCGTCACCCTGCTGGACGCCATGCCGCGTACGGCCGAGGGCGCTCTCGACCCGGCGCGGCTGCCCGGGATGCCGTCCGTCCCCGTGCCGGAAGGCCCCCGTGCGGACGCCGTTGTCGATGGCTTCACGGCTGTGCTGGGCAGCAGGCCGGGGCCGGACGACGACTTCTTCGTCCTCGGCGGTCACTCGCTGGCCGCCGTCCAGCTCGCCGAGCGGCTGCGCGGCGCGCTGAAGCTGCCGCTGACCGGCCTGGACATCATGCAGGCGCGCACCCCGCGGGCGATCACCGCCCTGCTGGAGGCGCGCGAGGCGGAACGTGCCGCAGCAGCCCCGGCCACATCCTCACGCCCGCGGCGCTCGCGCGAGGGGACGGTTCTGGTCACCGGCGGCACGGGCGGGGTGGGCGCGTTCGTACTGCGCGAACTGGTTGCCCAGGGGCGTCCGGTACTGGCCCTGGCCCGTCCCGAATCCTCGCACCTGGTCGCCGGGGAGGGCGTGGACGTCGTCGAGGGCGACCTCGCCGACCTGGCCGGCCTGCGCAAGGCGGTCGAGAGCGCGGATGCCGTCATCCACGCGGCCTGTACCTTCACCCGTCCCGAGGTCGATGTGGCGGCGATGGAAGCGATGGTCGACGCTTGGCGGCGCGGCCCGTTCGTCTTTGTCAGCAGCGTGGACGCCTATGGACACCCCGCCGCGGAGTGGGTGGCGGAGGAGTCGGCCTCGCAGGAGCCGTTGAGCGGGTACGGCCGGGCGAAGCTCGACTGCGAGGGACTGCTGCTGCGCGCGGCCGGCACCCAGGACCGGGGTGGGGCGAGCGTCGTACGCTCACCCATCGTGTGGGGCCCGCACGACCGGCTGCGCGACCAATTGCGCTGGGGCGCCACCGGCCTGCTCTACCAGGCTGCGCTGGAGGGCAGGCCGATCGCCCTGCCGCAACCGGGCGCCCGTGGTCAGACCTGGTACGGCGCACCCTGGGTGCATGCCGCTGCCCTGGCGCGGGCCGTGACCTCGTGCCTGGACTCACCTGTGCACGGCATCGCCAATGCTCTGAGCGGGCACGTCACCTGGCGGGATCTCGCCACCGACCTGACCGAACTGCTCGCCAGCGACAGCGAGATCCGCGATACGGACGAGGTCCACCCGGACCTCGACCACCACTGGCACTACCATTCCGGCCGCCTGGCTGCGTCCCTGCGCGCCCGGGCGGGCGAGGACCGGCGCTCCGTGCTGGCCGCGATGATCTCCCCGCCCGGCCGCTGACCGTCCCCGCGCGACAGCGGCACGACGACAGCAGCACCACGACGGAACGACGACAGAACGACGCGCCGGTGGCCTCCCCGGCCACCGGCGCTCGCTCGCCACTGCCCGCCCCCATCGTGCCCCGCCGCTCAGCGGGAAGGGCCCGCAGATGGTCCTGGAACCGGCGGTGGACGATGGGGGCGGGCTCTGTCCGGAGCGGTACGGGAGGTGGCTGCCTGGGCCGGCGGCGCGCTCGACCACGCCTGTTACCACCCCGTTGCCCCTGAGCCTGAACTGAAGCCGCCGGCCAGCCGTACAGCTAGTCGCGGCCTTGCACGTCCCGAGCCTGGTCCGCCGTGTCATCACCGGGCTTCGCACGGAAGGACCTTTGGTTTGTCGATCTTCACACGCTCTCGTCAGCTGCCGACCACGGATGACGCAAGCAGGGACGAGGGCCTGCCGCCGGACGCCTCCCCCTCCCCGGAGCACGCGGCGGACGACACCGCCGCGGGTGAGGACGGCAGCAGTGACGCCCCGGGCGAGGCCGTACCAGGAGGCTGGCGGGACAGGCACCCGGCCGCGGCACAGGCCGGAGCAAGGGTGACCACCGGCCTGGCCGCCGTGCTCGTGCTCTTCGGTCTCCTCGTGCCGAACGAGCTCACCCGCCTCACGCCCGGTGAGTTCGCGCGCATCCCGGTGGAGGGGATCTTCGGTGCCGCCGTGCTTCTCGTCCTGCGGCCGAAGGCGAGGCGGGTGGTGGCGGTGCTCGCCGGGGCGGTGTTGGGCCTGCTGACCATTCTGAAATTCCTCGACATGGGCTTCTACTCGGTTCTCGACCGGCCGTTCGACCTGGTGCTCGACTGGATCCTGTTCGACGACGCCGAGGCGTTCCTCAGGGACTCCGTCGGCCAGGCCGGCACGATCGTGGCCCTGGTCGGGGTCGTGGTCCTCGTCCTCGCCCTGCTCGTTCTCATGGCACTGGCGGTCGTCCGGCTGAGCCACCTCGTGGTCCGGCACAGCGTCGCGGCGACCCGGACCACGTTGGTCCTCGGGACCGTCTGGATCACCTGTGCTGCTCTCGGCGTGCAGATCGCCGGCGGGCCGGTCGCTTCCAGGAACACGGCCGGGCTGGTCCAGAGCCGTGTGGAGCAGGTGAATGCGGGCCTGGAGGACAAGCAGACGTTCGCCAGGGAATCCGCCGTCGACGCCTTCCGCGACACCCCGACCGACCAGCTGCTGACCGGACTGCGCGGCAAGAACGTCATCTTCGCCTTCATCGAGAGCTACGGCCGCAGCGCGGTCGAGGACCCGGAGATGGCGCCGCAGGTCGGCGCGGTGCTCGCGGACGGGACCAGTCGGCTGCGCGCGGCCGGGTTCACCTCCCAAAGCGCCTTCCTCACCTCCCCGACGACGGGCGCCGGCAGCTGGCTGGCCCACTCCACCTTCGCGTCAGGCCTGTGGATCAAGAACCAGCAGCGGTACCGCAATCTCACCTCGAGCGACCGCCTGACCCTCACCAGCGCCTTTCAGCACACGGGTGCCTGGCGGACGGTCGGCATCATGCCAGGCGTCACCCGGTCCTGGCCGGAAGGGGAGTTCTATGGTCTCGACAACGTCTACGACTCCCGGGATCTCGGATACGAGGGGCCGAAGTTCAGCTGGACGCCCGTACCCGACCAGTACAGCCTGTCGGCCTTTGAACGCCTGGAGCACGGCAAGCAGGGCCACAAGCCCTTGATGGCGGAGATCATTCTCGCCTCCAGCCACAATCCCTGGGCCCCCATACCCAAGATGATCGGCTGGGACGAGGTCGGTGACGGCTCGGTCTACCACGCCATCAAAGAGGCGGGCAAGGACCCCAAGGACGTGTGGAAGGACCCCGCCCAGGTGCGCACCGAATACCGGCGCGCCATCGAGTACTCACTGAGCAGCCTCATTTCCTACGTGGAGAAGTACGGCGACGACGACACTGTGCTCGTCTTCCTCGGCGACCATCAGCCCAACCCGACCGTCACCGAAGGCAAGCTCGGCCGGGACGTACCGATCGCGATCGTCGCCCGCGACCCGGCCGTGATGGACAGGATCTCCGGCTGGGGCTGGCAGGACGGCCTGAAGCCCGGCCCGCAGGCTCCGGCCTGGCGGATGGACACCTTCCGCGACCGCTTCCTGACCGCCTACGGTCCGCAGCCCGGCCCCAAGTCGTCCCCGTCGGCCCGGTGACCACCGAGGGACACCGGGAGCGGGTTGCGGGGACGACGAGCCAAGAACACCACGTGCTCCTCGACCGCGGGGGCGGCGAGCACACCGCAACGCCCGCTGTGCCCCGCCGGCCCGTCCCGGCCGGCGGAAGGCTGCCGCGCCTGCTCGAAGGGCTGCGCCGGCACCCGGGCCGGATTTCCGAAGGGCTGCGGCGGCACCGGCGGTGGCTGATCGCGCTCGCCGTGGTCGCGCTCCTCGCCGAGATGGCGGTCGCGATGGTCACGACGGCCGTGGAGCAGACCCCGACCATCGACGAGCCCGTGTACGTGGGCGCGGCGGAGGTCTACCAGCAGCAGCACAGCCTGCGGTACAACCCCGAGCATCCGCCGCTGGGCAAGCTGATCATCGCGGCGGGGACGGCGTTCGCCGACGCACGCCTCGACCCCGCCTTCGTCGGCAATCAGACGCAGCTCGGGCGGCACGTCCTGTACGAAGCGGGCAACGATCCGTGGCGCCTGATGCTGTGGGCGCGCCTGCCGGTGATCGTGCTGACACTGCTGTTCGGTGTGGTCGTCTTCGCGTTCGCCCGTGACCTCGCCGGCCCGGTGGGCGGGTTGGTGGCGCTCGCCCTGTACGCGTTCTCGCCCGACGTCATCGCGCACGGGTCGTTGGCCACGCTCGACGTACTGACGGCCGGCTTCCTGCTGACCGCGGTCTGGTTGCTGTGGCGGGCACGGCGGCGGCCGCGCCTCCACCTGCCGCTCGCCGGAGTGGCGCTCGGCGCGGCCATGGCCACGAAAATGAACGCGTTGGCGACGGTGCCGGTACTGCTGCTCCTGGTCGTCCTGTCGGTCTGGTACGCCGGACGGACGGACGGCCCCGGCCCGCGCGGGCGGGCACGGCTTCTCGCGCATGGCCTGGCGGCAGCGGTCGTCGTGGCGCTGGTCGCGATCGCCACGGTGTGGGCCACCTACCTCGCCGTCGACCCGCGGCTGCGCTGGGCTGCGCCCGACAACCTGCCGGTGACCCATGGACTGCGCGCGTATGTCGTCGACCGGCTCCCCTTCCCGGAACCGTACCGGGACGGTATGCGCATTCAGTTCGGCTTCGAGAACGCGACCTGGAGCGGCTTCCTGCTGGGCCGCCACTACCACGGTTCGCTGTGGTACTACCTGCCGGCCGCGCTGCTGATAAAGACCCCGCTCGGCATGCTCGCGCTGTGGCCGGCCGGTGCCGTCGCTGCCGTGACGGTTCCGCGGCTGCGGCCCGCGGCACCGTACGTGCTCGTCCCCACGGCCGTGCTGCTGGCCGCGGCCGTGACCGGATCCCGCGATCTCGGCGTGCGGTACGCCGTCTTCGTACCGATGTTCCTCGCGGTCGCGGCGGCCGGTGTGGTCGCCTTCCGGCGGCGGTGGGCACATGTCGTGACGGCGGCGCTCCTCCTGTTCGTCGCGGTCAGCTCGGTGCGGACGTTCCCGTACTACCTGCCGTACTCCAACGAGGCGTTCGGCGGTCCGGCGAAGACCCATCTGCGCCTGCACGACTCGAACGTCGACTGGGGCCAGGACCTGGGCCGGCTGGCCGACCACCTCCGGCAGCGGTACCCGGGCGAGAGGATCTGGCTCGTCTACAAGGGCAGCGGTGTGCCGTCCTCCTACGGCATCGATGCGTCCGACCCGCGCACAGCACCCCCGAGCGAGGTTCAGGGACTGCTCGTCGTGTCGGACTCCTCGATCGCCAAGGCCGACGGCCGGCTGAGGGCGCTGATCGAAAGCAGCAGGCCCCTCGACGAGATCGGCCACTCGATCACGATCTACCGCCGGGCAGCGTCCTGAGACTGAAGGCGCAAGCTGATCCCTGAAGGCACTGAACACTGAAGGCAGCGGAGGCCACGGCGCTCTCGGACCCTTGGAACCCGTTCTACGGCCTGACGGAGCATAGGACCGGACCGGGCCCGGCTTTCGGCGTCCACGGACACGTCCGCGATCCCCCGCCCGCTCACGCGGAGCGGGTCACACGCTTTCGTGCGTCGGGGCCGGGACCCCCGGAGCGTCTTCACGGACCCTCACCCGCCACAGCCACCTGATGTCACGCGCGAAGGACCAGACGAGCAGCGCCAGCGCCGCCACAACCACCGCGTACGCGGACACCCGCGGGATGATCCCGGCGCCGACCACAAGAAGGACGATTCCCTGGAGCGCGGCCACCGTCTTACGGGCCGTGCTCGGAGGAAGCGGCCCGTGCAGCCACGGAAGCACCCGGGCCGCCACGACGAAGACGTAGCGCATGGCGCCGATCAACACCACCCACGCGCCCAGCGACATGGCGACGTAGATGCTGAGCACCAGGATGAGGAAGGCGTCGACCTCCATGTCGAAGCGTGCCCCCAAGGCGGACTCCGTACCGGTGCGCCGGGCGACCTGGCCGTCGACCGCGTCAAGGACCAGCGCCACCGTGGTGAGGACGACGAGGACCACCACCGGCGGCCGGCTCACGAAGGAATCCGCGACCAGAGCGGTCACACCCCCGACGAGCGTTGTGCGGGCCAGGGTGACGCCGTTGGCCGGGCCGAAGGGCCCGCGCCGCGACCGGCGAAGGGCACGGGTGAGCACAGCCCAGGTGGCGACCGTGAACGTCAGGCCCGTCAGCCATCCCGCGGGCCCCAGTCCGATCACCGCACCGAGAAGAACCAGCAGAAGCGTCTGCGCGCCCGCCCCTGCCGCCGGCGCCGGGCGCACCAGCCTCGTGTCGTATGTGCCGCTCAGGGCCACCGCGCACCATCCTCAGGCCATGTGACAGATTCGCTGAGTGCCGCGTACCGTGTGCGCGGTCTCACGATGATCAGAACGTAAACCGTCACCCCAGCGTTCAAAACAGGAGGTCGCCGAATGGACCGCGCCGCACGCGCCTTCTGGCTCCGATCCCCCGGTCACGGCGAGATACGGGATGTTTCGCTGCCGGAACCGGCCGACGACGACGTCGTGGTGCGCACCCTGTGTTCCGGTGTGAGCCGGGGTACGGAGAGCCTCGTCTTTCGCGGCGGCGTACCGCAGAGCCAGCACACCGCCATGCGGGCGCCGTTCCAGGACGGCGAGTTCCCCGGGCCCGTCAAGTACGGCTATCTCAACGTCGGCCTTGTCGAGGAAGGTCCGCGGCACCTCGTCGGCCGTACGGTCTTCTGCCTCTACCCGCACCAGAGCCGGTACGTCGTCCCGGCGAGTGCAGTGACCCCGGTGCCGGACACCGTCCCCGCCGGGCGGGCCGTGCTGGCAGGGGCGGTGGAGACCGCGGTGAACGCCCTGTGGGACGCCGCACCGCTGATCGGTGACCGGATCGCCGTTGTCGGAGCCGGCATGATCGGCTGTTCTGTCGCCGGTCTTCTCGCCCGGTACCCGGGCGTGCGCGTCCAGCTGGTCGACTCCGACCCCGCCCGCGCCGCCGTCGCCGAGGCGCTGGGCGTCGACTTCGCGCTCCCCGAGGACGCCTTGGGCGACTGTGACCTCGCCGTCCACGCCAGCGCCACGGAGGGCGGACTCGCACGCTCACTGGAGCTCCTGGCTGCGGAGGGAACGGTCCTGGAACTGAGCTGGTACGGCGACCGGCGGATCAGTCTGCCGCTGGGGGAGGCCTTCCACTCCGGCCGTCTGGTCCTGCGCGGCAGCCAGGTGGGGAGGGTGTCTCCGGCCCGGCGCTCCAGCCGGACCTTCGCCGACCGGCTCGCGCTCTCGCTCGATCTGCTCGCCGACCCCGCCTTCGACGCACTGGTCACCGGTGAATGCGCCTTCGAGGAGCTGCCGTCGGTGATGAACGGGATCGCCGCCGGTGATCTTCCCGGGTTGTGCCACCGCGTTCTGTACGACACGACCACCGCGACGTCCTGCGCCTGAACTCCGAACGACCTGGGCCTTTGAACACGCAGTACGCTCCGGCCGTACTGATGGGCATAGGGCCGCCAGCGGCCATATGCGTCGGACCGGGAGGTCACAACCGTTGTTCAGCGTCACCGTCCGCGAGCACCTCATGATCGCTCACAGCTTCCGCGGGGAGGTCTTCGGACCCGCGCAGCGTCTGCATGGAGCGACGTTCCTTGTGGACGCCACCTTCCGCCGTCCCGAGCTCGACGCCGACAACATCGTCGTCGACATCGGACTGGCCACCAGTGAACTCGGCAGCGTGGTGGGCGAGTTCAACTACCGCAACCTCGATGACGAATCCGAATTCGCCGGCACCAACACCTCGACGGAATTCCTGGCCAAGGTCATCGCCGACCGTCTGGCCGACCGGGTGCACGCCGGGGCGCTGGGCGAGGGAGCCCGCGGTCTCGCCGGCATCACAGTCACCCTGCACGAATCGCACATCGCGTGGGCGAGTTACGAGCGGGCTCTGTGAGCCACGCAGCCGCCACCGCCATGCCCCAGCGCTCAGTGCGTGTGGTGATGCCCGGTGGCGTCGACGATCCGGCCGCGCCGAGCGGCGGAAACATCTACGACCGCAGGGTGTGCCGGGACCTCCCCCGGGTCGGCTGGCAGGTCCGTGAGCATGCTGTCGCGGGCGACTGGCCACAGCCGGGAGCCGACGCGCGGGCGGAGCTGGCGCGGATCCTCCGGGAGTCGGCGGACGGCACCCTCGTCCTCCTCGACGGACTCGTCGCCTGCGCCGTACCCGACATCATCGTCCCCGAGGCCGAACGGCTGCGCCTGGCGGTACTGGTGCACCTGCCGCTGGGCGACGAGACAGGACTGGCACCGGGCCCGGCGGCCACTCTGGACGCCGCGGAGCGCAGGACACTGCGGGCCGTGGCGGCAGTCGTGGCAACCAGTGAGTGGGCGGCCGACAGGCTCGTGGACCACCACGGGCTCGCCCCCGGCCGGGTCCATGTCGCCGCCCCGGGAGCCGACATAGCCCCCCTGGCGACCGGCACCGGCAGCCCCCTGCGGCTGCTGTGCGTCGCCTCGGTGACCCCGCGTAAGGCCCAGGACCAGTTGGTGCAGGCCCTCGCCGCCGTCGCCGACCTGCCGTGGAGCTGCCTCTGCGTCGGCGGGCTGGGCCAGGATCCGGAGTACGTAGCCCTGCTCAGGGAGCTGATCGGTGAACGGGGCCTCGGCGACCGGGTCCACCTCGTCGGCCCCCGGTCCGGCGCCGAGCTGAACGCGAGCTACGCCGCCGCCGACCTTCTGGTGCTCACCTCGCACGCCGAGACGTACGGCATGGCCGTGACGGAGGCGCTCGCGCGCGGGGTTCCCGTACTGGCGACGGCCGTCGGCGGGCTCCCGGAGGCGGTCGGGCGCGCGCCCGACGGCAGTGTGCCGGGCGTCCTTGTACCGCCGAAGGACCCGGCGGCTCTCACCGCGGCGTTGCGCCGCTGGCTGAGCGACCCCGGCGAACGCCACCGTGCCAAGGCGGCCGCGCGACGCCGGCGCACCGCGCTGGACGGCTGGGAAGCGACCTCACGGAGCCTGGCCAAGGCGCTGGAACAACTCCGGCAAGAACCACGGAGAGCCGCATGAGCGAGACCGACGCACCTCGATACGCCCCGGAGTGGCTGGCACTGCGGGAGGGCGCCGACGCCGCCGCCCGCGCAGCAGAACTCCTCGACCCGCTGCGGGAACACCTGGCGGACCAGGTGGATCCGGCAGCCCCCATGAATCCGGCGGGTCCGGCGCGGCGGGACGCGGGGCTGACAATCCGCGATCTCGGCTGCGGCAGCGGTTCCATGGGGCGCTGGCTGGCCCCCCGGCTGAACGGTCCCCAGCACTGGATCCTGCACGACCACGACCCCGGCCTGCTCGCTCTGGCCGCCGCGCAGATGCCCCGTACGGCCGCCGACGGCAGCCGCGTCACGGTGACGACGGAACGCGGTGACATCACCCGCCTGACCGCGGACGGCCTCACCGGCACCTCGCTGGTGACGGCCTCCGCTCTCCTGGACCTGCTCACCCGCGACGAGTTGGACGCGCTCGCCGCGGCCTGTGCCGTGGCCGGCTGCCCTGCGCTGCTGGCGCTCTCCGTGGCGGGGCGGGTCGGTCTCACGCCTGCCGACCCGCTGGACGCCGAGATCGCCGACGCGTTCAACGCCCACCAGCGCCGCGTCGATCACGGCCGCCGGCTCCTGGGACCCGATGCCGCCACGGCGGCCTCCGATGCCTTCGCACGCCACGGCCTGACGGTGCAGGTGCAGGCCAGCCCGTGGCGGCTGGGCGCCGACGAGTCCGCGCTGACGGCGGAGTGGCTACGGGGCTGGGTCGGCGCCGCCCGTGACCAGCGGCCGGACCTCGCGCCGGATGCCGATTCGTATCTGCAACGCCGCCTGGCAGCGTGCGAAGCGGGTGAGTTGCGGGCCGTGGTGCACCACAGCGATGTGCTGGCCCTGCCCGGGCCGACGGGCGGCACCGCATGATCCTGCGGGCGGTCCGGGCCCGCCTCGGCATGCTCGTCGGAGCCGCCATCGTCGCGGCGATGCTGTGGTGGCAGGGCACCGGCGCTTTCCTGGACGGCCTGCACGGGATCGACGGACCCACCCTCCTGGCGGCTCTCGCCCTCGGGCTGTTCACCACCGTGTTCAGCGCGTGGCGCTGGTGCCTGGTGGCTCGGGGGCTGGGCATCCGGCTGCCGCTGGGCCGGGCCGTCGCCGACTACTACCGCGCTCTGTTCCTGAACGCGGCGCTGCCCGGCGGCGTCCTCGGCGACGTGCACCGCGCGGTACGGCACGGGCAGAGCGCCGGTGACGTCGGCCGGGGCATCCGCGCGGTCGTCCTCGAACGGATCGCGGGGCAGGCGGTCCTGGTCGCGGTCGGGGTGGCGCTCCTGATCACGCAACCCTCCCTGGCCCTGGCGGAGATCGGTCACCGTGTCGCGACGCCGGGCGCCGCGACAGCCCTTGCCGTGGTGTCCGGTCTTGTGATCGTGGGAGTCGTCCGGCTCCGCCGGACGCCGGACACATCGCGATGGCGCCGGTCGCTCCGCACCACGCTGGCCGAAGCACGGCTCGGACTGCTCGCCCGCGGGAGCTGGCCGGGGGTGTTGATCTCCTCCGTTGCGGTGCTGGCGGGGCATCTCGGTACGTTCCTCCTCGCTGCCCGAGCCGCGGGGTCGACGGCGCCGGCGGCCGAGTTGCTGCCCCTGATGGTGCTGGCGCTGCTCGCCATGGCGCTGCCGCTGAACATCGGCGGCTGGGGGCCCAGGGAAGGAGTCACCGCCTGGGCCTTCGCAGCCGCGGGCATGGGCGCTGCCCAGGGGCTGACCGTTGCCGTGGTGTACGGACTACTCACCTTCGCCGCGAGCCTGCCCGGTATCGGTGTGCTCCTCACCCAGTGGTTCGCCGGAATGCGCCATCCGCAGGTCGAGTTCGAAGAGGGTGTCCTCGCCGAGGACGGCGCGTCGCGTCGGCGGACGGAGCGCGTCCCGCATCAGCTCCGGACCGGGGAAGCCGAGCCCCGGGACGCCGTCGCCGAGCAGGACCGGTGCCACGGTGACGTAGAGCCGGTGCAGCGCCCGCGCATGGAGGAAGCGCGACACGGTCACGCCGCCGCCCTCGACGAGCACGCGGCCCAGGCCGCGTGCTGCGAGCTCGCGTACCAGGCGTCGAGGGGCGAACGCAGCGCTGTCGGGCAGGGTCAGTACGTCAACGCCGTCGATTCTCGTAGTGGCCTGCCCGCGCTCGCTGTCGGCGCCCACCACCCACAGGGTCGGCGCCGCCCCGTCGGTGAACACCCGGTGGCGCAGCGGTACCCGGCAGTGCGGATCGAGGACGACGCGCACCGGGTTGGCTCCCGTGCAGGCACGGACTGTCAGTTGGGGATCGTCGGCGACCGCGGTGCCGGCTCCGACGATCACCGCGTCGGCGAGCGCCCGCACGCGGTGCAGGTGCTCGCGATCCTCTTCGCCGGTGACGTAGTTGGCGTCGCCGGTACGGCTTGCGATGAAACCGTCCAGACTCTGCCCCAGCTGCGCGAACGTGAAGCGCGGACCGGCCAGGCACAGCGACAGATAGCGGTCGGCGAGGACATCCGCCTCGGGCGAGGCGTCCCGCCACCGGCGCTTTCCGTCCGCGCCCCGGAACAGCCCGGCGGCGTCGGCGTCCGCCTCGGATCGGATGCCGCGCAGCCGCTCCCAGGCTTCCGATGCGTCGACCATGCCGACACCCTGCTCGGCGGCGCTGCCGGTCATCGTGTCTCCTGCCGGACGTTGGCCGGTGCCATGAGCGAGAAGTATTCGGAGAAAGAATCAACAAGGCCTGCCAGCAATTCCTTACCCTTCCGGGACGACGCCAATGACGGGCAGCCGATCACGCCTGATTCCGTGTAGGCCTGCATACCGAGAGTAAGCAGATGCTCCCGCTCGTCGGCCGTCCAATCGGCGGTCTCGTAACCGGGGCGTACCAGTTCTGGACTGTCGTGCAGCAAGATGGACGTCTCCACTTCGCCCGCATGCATATCACTGTGAGACGGCGTCCGCACACCGGCCCTGTCCCTCGCCGCGGTCCAGTCGGTGGACCCCGGGAAAAGCGCCATGCGAGTCCCGCTGCCGGCGGACTCCTGAACAATGTTGCGCAGTACGTAGTTTCCACCGTGCCCATTGATCAGAACCAAGTTACTGATACCGGAGCGGCGAAGCGATTCGGCGATGTCCCGCACGACGGCATAGAGGGTCGCGGCGGAAATGCTGACGGTTCCCGGCCAGGCGGCATGCTCGTGCGAGCAGGAGACCGTCACCGGAGGAAGAAGGTGAACCGGATACGCGGCAGCGACCTCCCGGGCGATGGCGCAGGCGATGACAGTATCGGTCATCAGGGGGAGAAACGGCCCATGCTGCTCGAAACTCCCGACGGGAAGGACAGCGACGTCACTCTGCCCGGCCCTCACATCCTCCGTCGTCGTGTCCAGCGGCAACAGGCCGCATACCGGAAGTCGCGCTTGCGGACCGCTCATGCTTTCCGACCCTTCCCTTCTTCTGCTACGAGAGGTGGCGTGGATGGTTCACCTATCGACCGAACTCGTTGAATCGGCAGACCAGTTGATATCCACTCACCGATTTTGAGCCTACCGCCGCAGGTTAGCCGATATGATCGGATCATGATAGATAACAATGACACGCAGCGCGACAGCGCCCGTACGTCGGGCGTCGAACGCGTGGCAAATGTCCGACTGTCCACGGAGCATGGCGATTTCCTCGCTGTCGGCTACCTGGACCGCATTCGCGGAGACGAACAAATAGCGCTGGTATACGGCGATGTCGAGGGGGAAGGAACGCTTACCCGCGTACATTCGGAGTGCCTGACCGGAGACGCCTTCGGGTCCAAGCACTGTGAGTGCGGAGAGCAGTTGTCCGCGGCGCTGCGCGCTATCGCGAACGAGGGACGCGGCATTCTCGTCTACCTCCGCGGACACGAGGGGCGGGGGATCGGCCTGTTGGCCAAGCTGCAGGCAATGCAGCTCCAGGCCGAAGGACTGGACACCGTCGAGGCCAATCTCGCGCTCGGGCTCCCGGACGACGCCCGCAGCTACCGGGTTGCGGCGGATATCCTGCACGACCTCGGTGTGCGATCCGTACGGCTGCTGTCCAACAACCCGCGCAAGCGCGCGGCGCTTCTGGAGCACGGCATCAAGCTCACCGAACAGGTTCCGCTGCTGATCCCCCCCTGCGAGGAGAACATCTTCTATCTGCGGACCAAGCGGGAACGCCTCGGCCATCACCTTCCGCACCTGGACCGCGCGGCCGACGAGTCCTGAAACGTGGGCGACTCCACGTCGCCCACCGTCCGGCCCCGTCTCTCCGACCGGGAGTCGAGTAACGCCCCGCTGCGCCCGCAATATGCGCGTGCGGAGGACACAAGCCAGGCCGACGAACTCGTCGAGTTTTTTACTATAGCCCCTCTGACCTGCACCTACGTCATCGGTGCCTGCGCTGCTGCCCGTTGGGCCCCGAGCCCGCGTTCCGCGTGCAGGAGCAGCCGGGACGTCACACTCTCACCCTTCATCCCTCACCCCTCGCTCCTCGCTCCTCGCCCTCACGCAGTGGCCCGCTTCGGCGGGCCACTTGTTTCGTTGCGTCAGATATGGCTCAGGGTGGCGACTTCACGCCCGAAGCCGACGCTGCGGTGGCCCGGGACCACGCTCACAGTGTGGACCGGCGACAGGAAGAGCATTTCTCCGCCAGCATGCTGCCCGATGGTCAGGTTCGCAGGCGGATGTGACTTGCCGGCACACACCCCTTGGGCGCCCGCCCGGCCTTCGGTGGAGCCCCCACCGTGAACACATCGTGGCCGGAAGGAGCTTCAACCGCCCCCATCAGTTCCGCGCCATCGTCAGCCGACTGGCCGCGGACGGCTCGTCCAAACTCGTCGACTTCGGCATCGCCGCGGGCCGCGGCGACACGCCTGGTGTGGCCGGCACCCCCGCGTACATGGCCCCGGAGCAGTGGAACGGGGAGCCCGCCTCACCGGCAGCCGACGTCTACGCCGCAACCGCGACGTTCTACGAATGCCTGACCGGCCGCAAACCGTACACCGGCGACAACTTCGCCGAGCTGGCGCTGCAGCACATCAGCGCGCCGGTACCCGAGGAGCAGGCACCGGATCCGGTGCGCCCGCTGATCCGGCGCGGGCTGGCCAAGGCTCCGCAGGAGCGGCCCGAGAACGCGGCGGCATTCGTGGCGGAGCTGGAAGAGATCGCCAACGCGGCCTACGGCCCCCACTGGGAGGAACGCGGCCAGCGCAAACTCGCCGCGCTCGCCGCGCTCCTGCCGCTGCTCCTCCCCTCCCCCACGGGCCAGGCCGCGGGAACGACCGAACTGGCCACCACCGCGCTGGGAGGCGCCGAAGGCCGCGGCTGGACGCCGAGCCTGCCGGGGGCACTGGCAGGCGCCGCCGCGCTGATCCTGGCCGTAGTGGCCGCCGTTGCCGCCGCAGGCCCCTCCGCAGAAACTCCGCACCGGACCACGGCCCGGACCGTCGCCACCACCAGCGCACTGCCGCACCCGGCCACCGGCGCGCCCCACGGCCCGACCGCGTCCGCGAGCCGGTCACCGGCCGCCAGCACCACCGCCGTCCCCTCCCCCTCTCCTCCCGGTTCCCCTTCCGGTCCTCCTTCCGAGAGCACGGCGGCCATTCCCGCCGGGCCCTCACCGGCGATGTCACCGACCGCGGCCGACCCGCCGGATCCGTCAGCGACGTCCGCATCGCCCAGCCCCTCCGCGCCCGCCCCCACGCCCACAGCATCCGTGCGCGTGAAGTCCCTCTCCATCACCGGCCTGCGCCAGACCAGCCCGACAGGCGCCACCGTCACCCTCGCCGTCACCACGGACGGAACCGATCCGGTGACCCTCGACGTCGTATGGTTCGCCGGCGACACCAAGGGCGAACCGGGCCCGCAGGACAGCTCGCAGACCCTTCGGCGCAGCGGTGCGACGCAGTACACGATCACCCTCGATCACGCCTTCCGCACTGGGGGCTGCTACTGGACCGTCCACGCAACGACGCACCCGGCCGCCGCGAACGGCAGTTCCTCGCAGCAGATCCTCACTCGAAGGTGCAGCGTCCAGTGAACGATCCACGCATCCCCCACGACAGCGCGAAGGACCGGCACTGCCCTCCGCGCCCGGACCCGCAGCAGGCACCGGACTGCACCACCGCACGCCTGCCCGCGGGCGGTCCCTCCAGTGACACCCCATCGCCACACGCGGCTCACGGCGTTCACGACGCGGGCGGCAGGGACGGGTACAGCGCGACCGCGCTCGGCAGCCACTGGTTCGAGCGTCCGGACTCGCAGCCCGCGCCGGACACCGCCACCCGCCTCTGCACCAGGCAGCCGACGAGCGCGGCACCCGACCGCGTGGAAGGCGAAGTCCTTCGCTTCGGTCCAGGAGTCACCGCCGTCCTCCAACGACAACGGCGCAACCACGACAACCCCGTCACTACCGCCGCGGCCCTCTGGCACGGAAACCCGTCCCGGCAGCAGCCCCGCCGACAGCGCCGCGGACTCCGCCGTTACGCCCTGGCTGCCACTGTCCTGCTCGCCGTTCTGGCCTACCTCACGTGGCAACGACACGGACCGGCCCTGGCCGTGTCAACCGTGACCCTGCACACCACCGCACAGGAGCCCGCGTGTGACAGCACGACCGACGTCACCGGCCTGGTCACGACCAACGGACAGCCCGGAACCCTGACCTACCGCTGGACACGAAGCGACGGCACCTCCTCCGGCCTTCTGCGCGAGAAACTGACACACGGCCAGAAACAGGCCCGTCTCCACCTGCTGTGGACCCTTCACGGCCGGGGAACCTACGAGGCCCGTGCACAACTGCACATCCTGACGCCCTCCTCACACACAGCGACCACACACCTTACCTACCACTGCTCCTGACAGACCCCCCTGCACCACCAGGACCGGCGCACGAGGTCGAAACGGGAGCAGCGGTTCTCCTGGCCTGCAGTGATCGGCCGAGCAGTGGCGGCAACAACCGCTCTCCCCCACGAGGCGGATCCTGCAGAGGCAGTGCCGGTCAAGGACGGTTCGGAGGCGAACCCCGAACGGGGCCGCGCCCCGGCCTGCGTCGATGTCGCTACGGCCCGGCAGCGTACGGGGCTGAGCGACGAGGGAGCCGCGCGGCGCTCCGAACTCCTGGGGCAGCCGCACGGCTCAGTGCCAGGTGGGTTGCCGCTGGTCCGATCAGTGGCCGGGCGTGGCCGGGACGAAGGAGTTCACCAGCGTCTCGAGGACAGTGCGCGACCAGTCGCTCTCCGGAGGGGTCACCACGGTGACCAGCTGGAGACCCGCGCCCACCACCGCGATGTCGTACGGCTCGTACCGGAACCCGGTGCGGCCGTAAGGATCCTCCTGAGCCGTCAAGCGCAGTGACCGCCAGCCCACCGGCTCGCAGGCGAGGGAGAAGGGTCCTTCTCCGCGCTCGTCGAGCACATAGCCAAAGTCGTCCCAGCCCGCTTCCATCTGCTCATCACGGGCGACGAGAAGATGGACTGCGTCCGCGGGGAGCTTCACTGCGCCAGGAACCCACGGTGAGAAGACTCCGTCGGCTCCCTCGTCACCGGACGCGACCCGGAGCCCGGGCCAGCGCTCCAGCCAGCGGTCCAGGAAACGCTCCATCGCGACGGAGACGGGCAGCTGCGCCAGGAAGACGCTGTCCATTCCTGTGATCACGACGTGCTCCACCCCGATATCGGCTCGAAGTACCTGACCCGGGTCGTGGGGACGCCGATCGCCGGGCACGGAGAGGAACTTACCGTGGCCGCACCGCAGACGAGATATCGAGATGTCCGCGATTCGGTCGCCGGCCCGGACTGGCACCCCCGGGCGGCCGTCGCTGCGCAACAGCAGTCGGCTGTGACTGGCGCCGTGGGCACAGGGGTGGAACCTGCGGTCGCTCCGGAAGATCTCCGCGCCGGGAGCGACCTGCTCGGAAATCGAAAGTGAAACCGGGGCACGATGGCCTGTACGAAGAGCGCGAGGATGAAGGTGTTACACAATTCTGCGGCTCTCGAGTGCGAACACCCGGGGTGGCGTCCGGGTGGCGCGGGGAGGCGGAAAGCGGTTGTTGTTGATCCTTGTACCGATCGGTGCAGTGGCCATGCGAACCGGGCAATCGGGCCTGACGGATCGATGCCTTACGCAAGGGAGAGTTACGGACATGTCCGTATTTGGTAACGCGAATCGGCGCCTCCGCTCTTGGTGGCGCGATTACGCCAATCTGTGGTCCTCGGCTCCGGCCGGGAACCCGCATCGCGTCAACACCCCAGTTCAGGGGGCTAGGCGCACTTAGTTGAGGGGACATCATGTCTGCTTCTCGTACCACTCGCCGCCTTGTCGCCGCTCTTCTGGCCACCGGTGCCCTGGTGGGCGCTGCGGCGCTGCCGGCCTCGGCCGACGACCGACGTGACCACGGCCGGCACCAGCAAGCCCGTTCCGCCGTCGTACTCGGTGACATCCAGTACGACAGCCCCGGACGCGACACCCGCTCCAACCGCAGCCTGAACGCCGAATGGGTCGACGTCACCAACAACGGCCGCCGCGCGGTCGACCTCGACGGCTGGACCCTCACCAACCGCGACGGCGACCGCTACCACTTCGACAACCTGCGCCTGGCCGGCCACTCCACCGTTCGCGTCCACACCGGCCACGGCCGCGACACCCGCCGCGATGTCTACCAGGACCGCAGCGACTACGTCTGGGACGACCGCTCCGACACCGCCACCCTCCGCAACGACAACGGCCGCACCGTCGACACCGACTCCTGGGGCCGTGGCCACCACAACAACGGCCGTACCGACGGCACCGACTTCTGGGGCCGTGACCACCACAACAACGGCCGTACCGACGGCACCGACTTCTGGGGCCGTGACCACCACAACAACGGCCGTACCGACGGCACCGACTTCTGGGGCCGTGACCACCACAACAACGGCCGCCCCTGATCTCCATAACCGGCGGCCTTGCCCTTGACTCACAGAGGCACGGTCGCCGCCCCACCCGCACGGCGTGCCGCGGCCCCCAGCCGCGGCACGCCACATTTGTGCCCTCACGCCGCCCAGAGGAAGAACTCCACGAGGTCTCCTACGACAGCCTGGCGGGGACTGAGTCGCCCTCATGCCTCAGCAGGTCGACAAGGTGGTGACCGAAGTCGAGCGCTCCGGGCAGCGGCGGTCCAACAATCGCCGCCCGGAGATCCACGCGGGCAGATCAGGGATCAGAGCCGGACGGCCCAGACGACCGTCGCACGCAAGTTGCCGGCGATCTCCGGGTCGCGTACCGAGGCCGTCCGGTCGACGACGGTGACCGACAGCCGGTGCTTCCTGAAGTCCCACAGCTTCAGCCCCAGTTCGGACACGCGTACCTCGGTCCGCCCGGCGAAGCGCTTCAGCTCCTTGCCGTCCAACGACCAGCGGACCGCGAGCTGCGTCGCATCCACGCCCGCCAGCCGGGGCACGGAGACCTTCGCGGTATGGCGTGCGCGCAGCGTGCGGTCGGTGGGGGTGACGGCGGTGGCGACCGTCGCGTGACGGTAGAAGCCGGCGATCATCGCCTCGGTGCCGGGGAGGTTGAACGGCTTGCCGAGGACGCGCATGAGCGAATTGTCGGTGGGGCGGTACAGCCCCTTCACAAAGTAACCGCCGCCCTCGTACGCGCCGATCGTGCCGCCGTCGGGCGACTCCTCGCCCAGCCAGCGGTGCCACTTTGCGCGCTGGGCTGCCATCCGGTCGGCCGTCAGGGTCGAGATGTTGGAGTCGCCGGGCTCCGGGCCCGTGTACTGCTCGTAGCCCGGGTATCCGGGGTAGAAGTATTCGTCGGCGAGCTTGCCGAGGGAGTGGCCCGTCTCGTGGATGGCGACCTGGCCCGACCGGTCGTTGGCGGCCGAGGCGGTCGATATGCCTTCATAGCCGAGGGTCTCGCTGGGCTCGTTGTAGCCCGCGCCGCCGTACTTGGTGCTGTTGGCGAGGACGATCACGAGGTCGGCCTCCGGGACCCTGGCCACGTACGAGTCGACCTTGGTCTGGTCGATGCAGAGCAGCCGCTCGATGTCGTCGCACCAGAAGTACGAGCCGAGGGCGGTGTCCCGCACAGTGGCCTGGTCGGGGTCGCCCGAGACGCCGGACGAGTGGGAGACCGCGTCGACCGTCCAGAGGTTGAAGAGGTTCTGATAGGTCGTGTACGGCTCGACGGCCCCGACCTCGGCCCACTTCTCCTTGGCGTCGGTGTGGAACTGGGCCAGCTCGGCGGCGGTGTAGCCGTCGCCGACGACGACCACGTCCAGCCGGTCCGCGGTGGAGCCGTTGTCGATCACCTTGGTGACCTCGCCGTCGGCCGCCGCCTCGCGGGCGGAGAGCCGGGGCGCGGGCCGGTCCCGCCCGTCGGCCGGTATGTACGTGTGGCCGGATCCGGCGGCTGTGCCGTGCTCCGGCCCCGGTATCTCGACCTCCACCGTCTTGGCCTCGGCCCGGCTCGCCTCGGCCGCCGGAGCCGGGCCGGCGGCTGCCGGCCCTGCTCCGGCGGCCAGTGCGGCGGTGACGGCTGCGGCGACACCGGCCGCTGCCATGGCCCTGCGCAGGGTTGAGCGCACGGAGTCCTCCCCCTGTACGGAAGTTAAGTGCATGGATAAGTGTGTTGAACGAGTTGCTTAAATTAGGGGCGTGCGCGGGAGGTGCGCAATGGCCAGTGGCCCCTGAATACTGGGGAGTTCGAGCGACCAGGGGGTCTCCATGGACGAACCGGCCGAAATCGGCCGCCGGGTTCAGCGTCTGCGTACCGAACGCGGCCTGACCCAACGGCAATTGGCGGAACCCTCGTACACCGCCGCCTACGTCTCGACGCTGGAGTCCGGCAAGGTGCGGCCCTCCGAGACCGCGCTGCGCTTTCTGGCCGAGCGCCTCGGCACGTCGTACGAGGAACTGGCCACCGGACGCCCTGCCCACCTGGCCACCGAACTACGGCTCGCCCTCACCGACGCCCAGCAGATGCTCGCCACCGGCGCCGCCGACGAGGCGGCGGTCCGCTACCGCCGCCTCCTCACCGACGCCGAACACCTCGACCTCGCTCCCGAGCAGGCCGAGGCGCTGCTCGGGCTGGGTGACTGCGCGCTGGAGACCGGCGAACTGGGCGACGCCGGACGCCACTTCCAGGCGGCCGAGCGGCTCCTGTCCGGCGAACCGCTCCCCCGCCGCGCCCGCGCGATCCGCGGCCGCGCCATCGCACATCTGCTCGCGGGGGAGCTGCGGTACGCCTGTTACCTCCTCGAATCCACCATCGACGAGCTCGGCACGAGCGGGCTGGCCGACCCGGAGGCGCTGGTCCTGCTGTACGCCGCCGTCATCGGCCCGTACATCGACATGGGCGCCCACGCCCGCGCAGCGCACGCCGCGGAGCTCGCCCTCGCCCTGGCCCCGCAGGTCAGCGACCCGGCGCTGGTGGCGGGCATGCACCGACAGGTCGCCCGCACCTTCCTCGCCGAAGGGCGCACGGCCGACGCCGACGCCTCCCTGGCCAAGGCCCAGACGATCTACCACCAGCTGCGACTGAACACCGACCTGGCGCACTGCCACTGGATGCGCGGCTACGTTCAAGCCCAGAACGGCGAACTCGACTCGGCCGAAAGGCAGTTGCGTACCGCCCGGGACATGCTGGCGGCCAAGCGCGCCGCCCTCTACACCGCCCAGGTGGAGGTCGAGCTCGCGGACGTCCTGCGCCGCCTCGGCCGACACGACGAGGCGTCCGGACTCCTTTCGGCACTGCTCGAACTCGGCGACCAGCACGGCGCCGTACACGCAGGCGGGGCACACCGGCTGCTCGGCCTGATCGCGGAGGAGAAGGGGGCGACCGAGGCCGCAGAGGAGCACTACGTCATGGCACTCGGCCTCCTGGAGAGGAGCGGGGCGACAGGAGACCTCGCCGACCTGTGCCGACTACTGGGCGACCTGCTGCGCCGCACGGGCCGCACCGAGGCGGCACTCGACGCGTACCGCACGGGCCTCGGCGACCGCGCGGCCCCCGGCACGACGACCCTGGGGACGGCGCCCGCGTCGATGCCGGATCGCCTGCGTGGCGCGGGCGGCGGCGTACGGCCGACCGCGGAGTGGAGCTGAAGGAGATGACTGCTGTGTTGGCCGGCCCACGCAGTCAGACGGATTCCTCATCCGTACCCCGGGGACATTCGCGGCGGCCCCATCGGTCGGAGCACGAGCCCGCACCACGGATCGGACCTCGTCGTCGACCGGGAACGCCCCCGGCCGATGGGTCACCGACGCGGGACCGTTCCGCGGTTCCCGTCACGACAGCGTGACCCCGACGTGGCCGGGAGGCCGCGCTGCCCGTTGCCACGTCACGCCTCGTTCACGCTGCGGTCACGGGTGCTGCGTCAGGCTGTAGCCGTCACATAGGGCCGTGAGAGGAGAAGCGATGAGGCCCACAGGGAGACTGGGAGCGGTTATGGTCTCGTCCATGCTCCTCACGGTTGGTGCAGTGACGCAAGCGGCGGCAGACGGGGCGTACATCCCGCGTGCCCCGGTCGCTGCCTGTAAGCACACCCAGCTCATTGCGGACAGCGCGCAGCAAGTGGGGGCCGACCGGGTGCGAATCACGCTGATCAACGATGGCCCGAAGCCGTGCGTGCTGAAGGGCTTCCCCACCGTGGCCCTTGCGGGTCAGGGGTCGCCCAGCAACAACAAACCTCTCAAGGTCGTGCGCCAGGGCGACGCACGGCCGGTGAAGCTCGCGGTTGGCGGCAGGGCCTCGACGCAGCTCACCTTCACGCCGGTGCTCGGTGAGGCCGACGGCTACTGCGCCTCCAAGGCCAAGCCTTCCGTCGCACCCTCGATCGTGCTGGGTGCAGGCGGCGGGGGGCTGCAACTGGGGTTGGAGGACGGCGGTGACTTCGCCCTCTGCGACGGCAAGGTCCGGGCCACCGCCTTCCGCAGCTCCGGCGCCTGACGCCGCTGCGGGGGCCGGTGGCCACCCGATGCGACCGCGCAGCCGTGTACAGGCCCGCTGCGGGAGGCCGAAGGAGCCTCCTGCGGGCAGCGACGCGCCGCAGATCCGGTTACGGAACACCGATAGGTCGCGGGGTCGTCACAGCGGTGTTCCGTTGGACCCGGTCGCGCGTCCAGGCGTACGAGCGGTCTGCTAGCGGGGGCTGGTGATCCATCGCAGGACGGTCCTGATGGTGGTGTCGTCGAGAGTGCAGAGGGCATGGATTGCGTGGAGGTCGCCGGGAAGCGGTGCGATCCCTGTCGTGGTCAGTGCGGCGTGCAGGTCCAGGCGGCGCTTGTCGGGGGCCGCCAGAGTGAAGGACAGCCGCTGCTTGGGGTCGGGAGCCGGCAGGAAATAGTCGCCTGCCTCCTCGACGGCTCCCGCCGCATCCTGCTGCTCGAAGTCCTGCAGGAGGGGGCAGCGGTAGACGTCGCGTGCCCACTGCGGCGTGGTCGGCTGCGTGAGTGCAGAAACCTGTGTGGCGTTCATCGGGGCCTCCTGGGTGTTGTCACTGACCGACAGGAGTCCCTGGAAGCGGAGTCCAGTTGCATGTGTGGCCAACTACCACCCGAACGACCCCAATAGCATCTCGTCATAACGCAACACCCGATGGAACTCAGTCCGCCCGCGGCGTCGTCGGCCGCACTGCGCTTCGACACAGGCGTCCTCGGCTGCTGCGGACCGAATGTGACGCGGCCTGACCGCATGCGATCGGCGCGGCGTCGCCCGACACCGTGCAGGGTGAAGGCGGGGCCGACGAAGGCGAGGGCATCGACGTCATGGCACACCACCGGTCCGGGGGGCGGGTTCCTGGCGAGGGGGCACCGACCGGAAGGGGCCTTCCAAGGCGGCCCATTGCAGCAGCATGATGGTTTTGGCGTCGGCGATGGCCCCGTCGCGGATCATGGCGAGCGCTTCGGTGAACGGCAGTTCGACGACGATGATGTCCTCGCCGTCGGCGGCGATTCCGCCGCCGACGGAGGTGGAACCGGCTGGACTGTAGGGGGCGGCGAAGAAGTGCAGCCGCTCCGTGACCGAGCCGGGGCTCATATAGACGTCGAAAACACGGCGGACCTCGCCGATGACGTGCCCGGTCTCCTCGGCCACTTCCCGGCGGATCGCTTCGCTGGGGCTGTCGCCGTCCAGCAGCCCGGCCGCGGCCTCGATCAGTATCCCGTCCGGGTGACCGTTGGCGTAGGCGGGAAAGCGGAACTGCCGGGTCAGCAGTACCGTGCGGCGGCCGGGATCGTAGAGCAGGATCGCGGCGCCGTCACCCCGGTCGTAGGTTTCACGCTGCTGGCGGCTCCAGTGGCCGTCGCTGTGCTGGAAGTCGAAGGTCGTCTTGCGCAGTACGTACCAGTCGCAGGACAGCACCTCCACGTCGCGCACGCGCACCCGCGGGTTCGCGGTCAGGTCACGGCCATGGCGGTCCAGTCCGGTGCGGCCACGGGGGTCGGGGGTGTCGACGCCCGTGGTCATCGTGCCGCCGGTATCTCGGCGAGGGCGGTGTAGACGTCCTTTTCCGCGGCGCGGGCCTGTTCCACCATCATGTCGGCCCCGGCTGACGTGCCGCCGATCCGCAGCACCGCGTCGCAGCGCGCCAACAGCCGCTCCGCTACGGGGTGGAAGATCTCCTCGAAGGCGGCGTCCCCCGGCCGAGCGCTGCCGGCGACTTCCAGCAGTGGGAGGGCGAGGGCTTCACCGGTCACGGGCAGGTGTCCGGCACGGAAGAGGCTGAGTGCGGTTTCGTTCATCGCCCGCACATGTGCGGCGAGTCTGGCCGGGTCGTCCCCCGTGCCCGACCGGTAAGGGCCGGCAACCAGGATCATCAGCGGATGTGGGGCAACAGTCATGGCGTCACTCCGTACAACAGTCGGGGGCCCTGGGCGACAGCGCCAGGACGGGGATCACGGCCGGTCAGGCCAGCACGATGTCGACACCCGCGTCGCGCAGGGCGAACAGTGTCTCGGGGCCTTTGGGGTGAGTGGCCACATCATCGGCGGCGGCGTCGGTGACGAAGGTGTCCACCGCGCCCAGGCCGGCGACCTGACTGAAGGCGCGCACTCCGAGCTTGGTGGCGTCGGCCACCGTGATCGTCCGGGCGGCCTGGGCGAGTCCGGCTTGCTTCACGGCGGCGTCGTCGAGGGAGAACTCCGACCAGCCGTGCTGGGCCTGCACGCCCCCGATCGACATCACGAACACGTCGAACGCCATCGCTTGCAGGGCCCGCATCGCGAGCGGGCCGACCAGGGAACGCTCACCCGGGCGGGAGTGGCCGCCGATCACCAGCAACCGGATTCCGGGCCGGTCCGCCAGCCGCACTGCCGCCTGCAGACTGAGCACCGCCACCGTCAACGGCGCGCGGGCGACCAGGTGCTCGGCAACATGCACCGTCGTGGTACCCGCGTCGAGCAGCACAGTCGACCCTGGCTCCACCAACTCCGCTACCGCGCACCCCAGCCAGTCCTTCGTCGCCGCCTGCCACCCCTCCCGCGCCGCGAACCCGGCTTCCTCCTCACGCGAGCGGGTGGCGATCGCCCCTCCCCGTACCCGCTTGGCCAGCCCCTGGCGCTCCAACTCGTCCAGATCACGCCGCACCGTCATCTCCGACACACCCAGACGTCGCGACAACTCCGCAACGGAGACCCGGCCCGTGCCCTGCACCAGCCGCAACGTCAGATCCAGACGATTCGCTACTCCCATGCCCCATTTCTAACACAGCAATGTTCGAACGAACAGTGAAATGTTAACTCCCACTCGAGTCGATCCGCCGATCGCAGGCGCACCGCGGGAGACGTGGCAGCACACCCACTCGGCACCAGGCTGCCGCCGCCTTCACCGCCTCCAACACGTTCCGCGGGCGCGGCTACTTCCCGCAGCAGGCACGGCGGACTCCCATCAAGGAGGAACAACGCGCTTGCGCGGGCCAACAGGCCCATTGCTCAGGGGTGTGAGGCCTCCAGCCCGGGAGACGCCGGCCTGGTGGCCTTCGGGATCCTCGCCGCACACAGCACGCCTGGGCGGCCTCGTGGGTACGAGGGTCGGTCATCCCGCGGTCAGCAGCAGCCGCCGGACGCGGGGACCGGCTCGCCCGCACCGCCGCCGGATGCGGCGGTGTCCGGATTGCTGCAGCAGGTGCTGCCCTGCTGCTTGATCAGGGTGTCGGCGTCGGCCTTGACGACGTACACCTCCCAGGGCTCCCGGCCGGGGCCGTGGACCCAGACCTTGTCCTGAAGGGCATAGCAACAGGTGGTGTCGTTCTCCACGTCTGTGGCCAGGCCCGCGTCGGCCAGGCGGGTGGTCGCGGCGTGCACGGCTTCCGTGGTGTCGACCTCGACGCCGAGGTGGTCCATGCGAGTGTCCTCTCCCCCATTGCCCTCGATGAGGACGAGCTTGAGCGGAGGCTCGGCGATGGCGAAGTTGGCGTAGCCGTCGCGGAGTTTCGCGGGCTCCGTGCCGAAGAGCATGGAGTAGAAGGCGATCGACGCCTCAAGGTCGGGGACGCGCAGAGCGAGCTGTACGCGGGACATGACGAACCTCCTGCAGGGTTGGGACGGGGACTCAGCAGCCGCCGGAAGCAGCGGGGGCGCCGATCTGGAGGGTGCTGGGCGTTGCGCAGCAGCCACCGCTTGCGCCGTCGGTCTTGGTGGCGCCGGGCTCGTCGAACAGGCCTGCGCCACCGCACACGCCCGTCTCCGGGAGGGTCAACTCGATGCGCTCGGCTGCCTCTCGGTCGCCGGCGATGGCCGCGGCGATGGAACGGACCTGCTCGTAGCCAGTCATGGCGAGGAACGTCGGCGCGCGGCCGTAGGACTTCATGCCGACCAGGTAGACGTCCTTCTCCGGGTGGGAGAGCTCGTTCACGCCGTGCGGGTAGACGGTGCCGCAGGAGTGGACGTTGGGGTCGATGAGCGGAGCCAGCTCGACGGGTGCCTGGAGGCGCTCGTCCAGGCCGAGTCGCAGTTCGTCGAGGAAGGACAGGTCGGGACGGAAGCCGGTCAGCACGATGACTTCGTCGACCCCGTCGAGGCGGCGGCCGTCCTCACCGACGAGGACCAGGTGCTCGCCGATCTTCTCGATCGACGCAGCGCGGAAGCCGGTGACGGCGCTGGCGTAGCCGTCGTCGACGGCTGCCTTGGCCCGCAGGCCCAGCGCGCCACGGGCAGGCAACTGGTCGGCTTCCCCTCCACCGAAGGTGGACCCCCCGATGCCACGGCGCAGGATCCACACCGCATGCGTGCCGGCTTCGTCCTTCGCCAGATCGGCGAGCGTCGCCAAGGCAGTGAACGCCGAGGCACCGGAGCCGGCCACCGCCGTGCGCCTGCCTGCGTAACGTGCGCGGACGGCCGGGTCCTTGAGGTCGGGCACGCGGTAGGAGATTCGCGTCCCGGCTGCCCGCTCGCCGAGCGCAGGCAGACCGTCGCCGCCGATCGGGCCAGGGACGGACCAGGTACCGGAGGCATCGATGACGGCCCGTGCGGTGACGCGCTCTCCACTGCCGTCGGCGTGGAGGATGTGGACGGTGAAAGGCTGCCGCTCGCGATCGGCGTCCACGACACGGTCGCGGCCGGCACGGGAGACACCGGTGACACGGGCACCGAAGCGGACCCTGTCGCCCAGGGCATCGGCCAGCGGCTGCAGGTACTGCCCGGCCCAGTCGCCGCCGGTCGGACAGGCCGTCCCCTCCGGCGTCACCCAGCCGGTGGGAGCCAGGAGCTTCTCGGCGGCCGGGTCGACGACCTCGGCCCAGGTGGAGAAGAGTCGTACGTGGCTCCATTCCCGTACGGCGTGGCCCGCTCCGTCGCCCGCTTCGAGGACCAGCGGTTCGATGCCGCGCTCGATCAGGTGGGCGGCGGCCGCCAGGCCGATGGGGCCGGCTCCGATCACCACGGTGGGCAGTGCGGCGGTGGGCGCGTTCACAATGACTCCCCTGCTGTTTCGACATCCGTCGATGGCTTACGGAATCACCATGACACCTGTTTCGACAGACGTCAACATAGATATTTATCGAATCAGTCGACGGCGCAAGGGAGCTCTCGACGTTGCTGTGCGGCAGAACGAAACGGCCGAGGACGTCGACGCCATCACGTCGGCCGCCGGCTACCGCCCTGGCCTCGACTCCCCTCGCCCGGCTACGGGGGCGAGGGCACACCCCGGGGCGCCTGGTTCGACATGTGTCAACATAGACATATGTCGAACGCGAAGGTGCTGCTGCCGCTGATCGAGTCAGACGTCGAGGCTTGCTGCCCGCCGCTGACCGAGCGCCCGTTCAATGCCGAAGAGGCCGAGCGGGCCGCCAGGATGTTCAAGGCGCTCGGCGACCCGGTCCGGCTGCGCCTCTTCTCCGCGGTGGCCTCCCATGCGGGCGGCGAGGCGTGCGTGTGCGACATCTCCGACGTCGGCGTCTCCCAGCCCACCGTCTCCCATCACTTGAAGAAGCTCAAAGAAGCGGGGCTGCTCACGTCCGAGCGGCGCGGCACCTGGGTGTACTACCGCGTCGAGCCGTCCGTACTCGCCGCAATGGGTCAACTCCTGACCACCGCCACCTCAGCCTGACCTGTACTCGCACAACACCGAAGGCCCGCTCCAGGCAAGGGCGAGCGGGCCTTGTGCGTACGCGAAGAACGGTCGACGCCGCGCTGGGCGCGTGAGGCGCGACGAGGATCCGGACCGCCAGGAGACGGTCCAGCACGGAAGGCCCGGCGACGACCGACTCGTCCTCATGGACGGGTGCGGTCGTGGCCGTCAGCAGGCTCGCTTTCGGTTGGACTCGGCGGTCGTACGGGCTGCGGCCGCCAGCTCACCGAAGGAGCCGGCGAGTGCCTCGATGACCTCGGGCCGCAACGTGTAGTACGTGAAGCGGCCGCACGGCTCCGTCTCCACGACCCCGGCCTCGCGCAACACCTTCAGATGGTTGGAGAGGTTCGTCTGCCGCGCCCCGGTCTCTTCGACCAGGTGCGTGGTGCAGAGCGCCTCGTGGGCGAGCAGGGTCACGATCCGGAGCCTGAGCGGGTCGGCCAGCACCCGGATCAGATCAGTGTCGACTGACGTCATCATGGGCTGATATTTTCACATCACCCGGGGCTGATACCGGCGCGGGCTGAACCGTAGGCTCCCTGAGGGTCCGCCGAAGGGGTTCTCCTCTCCGCCTCCCCGCTCCTCGTCCTTCCCGATGTCACGAAGGCCCGATGTCACGAAGGAAAGAGAACTGATGTCCCTCAACCCGCGCGCGTGCGTGCTCTTCGTCTGTGTCCACAACGCCGGGCGCTCGCAGATGGCCGCCGCCTGGCTGACCCACCTCGCCGGGGACCGCATCGAAGTCCGGTCCGCGGGCTCCAACCCCGGCGACGCCGTGAACCCGGCCGCGGTCGAGGCCATGCGTGAGGTCGGCATCGACATTTCCGCCGAGACCCCGAAGATCCTCACCGTCGACGCCGTCCGCGAGTCCGACGTCTGCATCACCATGGGCTGCGGCGACACCTGCCCGGTCTTCCCCGGCAAGCGGTATCTCGACTGGCAGCTCGAGGACCCGGCCGGTCAGAGCGTCGCGGCCGTCCGCCCCGTCCGCGACGAGATCAAAAAGCTCGTCGAGGGCCTCATCGCCGAGATCGACGCCGAGGCCGAGGCCGAGGCCGCCAAGTGAACGGCAAGATCCGGAACGTCGTCGGCTCCGGCCCCGCCGGATACACCGCCGCCGTCCCCACCGCCCGCGCCGCCCTCTAGCCCCTCGTATTCGCCGGCGGCATGCCGAACGCTTCGGCGCGCCGAAATGCTCGACGACGACATCATCGCCGTCAGCTTCACCGTCGACATCAAGGAAGTCACCGACACCGCAGGCACGGCAGGCACCGCAGCACGGCAGGCACCGCGCGAAAGCGGTGACCGTCGCGAACGGTTTCAGCACCGCCTGCTGCGCCAGACAAGGGCGATCACGGCGAGGGCGGCCACGCCTCCGGCGATGAGCCAACCTCGGCTGCTGCGAGCGGACTCCGCTACCTGATAGGCCTTCTCGCGGACTGGATCCGGGGCCCTGTCCTGGATCTTCTCTCCCACGATGTGGGCGGTCTCTGTCAGCTGCTCCTTGGCGTGGGCGGCCTTGTCACGCACCGGCTGGGGAGTCTTGTCCTGCGCGACATGGAGAGCGTGAGCCGCCTTGTCCTGCACCTGGCTCCTGACCTTCGCCGCCTTCTGCTGAGCTTGGGTTTTGACGTCGGCCTTGGCGGCCAGCGCTTCGACCGTCCTGCCGAGCTCCTCGCGGGTTTCCTCCACCTGCTCGCGCAGTTCCTCGGGGGTGGGGGTGGAGCCGTTGCTCTGCGACTTGTCCGTCATCGGTGTGCCCTCTCCTTGATCTCGGCCACATCGGCCTTGACGCTGTCGATGGCCTGCTCGGGGGCGGGCGGGCCTGCCTGGCCGACCTGCTTCTTGCCCACGGCGGCGAGCACGCCGGCCACCGCGAGCAGGACTGCGGTCACGGTCAGTGCCGAGGCCCAAAGCGGCCAGATCAGGTCCAGGGCCACGATCGCGGTGGCCGCAAGTGCCTGCAGCGCAAGGAAGCCGATCACGCCGGCTCCGCCGAACAGACCGCCGCCGATCCCGAACCGCTTGCCCTTTTGCCGCATCTCCGCCTGCGCCAGCCGCAGCTCCTGCCGCATCAGCTGGGAGATCTGCTCAGATGCCTGCTTGACCAGCTCGCCCACCGATTCCTCGGTGTTCTGTTGCGGCCGGTGGTCCAGTGAGTTCATCGTTGTCGCGACCTGCCTTTCGTCGCACGTCCCGGGCCGGCAGTGGGTCGGTCCCGAGTGGGTGGCAAGGACCATGGGCGGCTCCGGCTTTCCGTGTGGGTGACGGGAGCAATGTCCTGGACGGGCGCGTCAGCGTTGCGTTTGACTGAGCCGATGCCGCCCAGGCAGGCATGGTTCGTGCTCGTTGGTGGCGATGACCTGCCCCACGGTAGCGATCAGTACGAAGCAGCAGCCCGCAGCGGGCTTGGACCCGACCTCATGGCCTGCCGCCACGAATGCCTCTCTTCCATTGTTGTGCATGGTTCTTTTTTTGCACGGTTCCGTGGTGCACGATTCGCCTCGTGTGCGCGCGTTTCTCGGGTACCCGCCATCTGCCGGCGCACGCGCCGACCCGGGCGACGGGGCCGCGATCAGTCGCTGCCCATCTCCTCGCGCTCCTTCTCACTCCACTTGCGCGTGTCACGCGGTTCGACGTACGGCTCCTCATCGGTCGGGTGGCCACCGATGATCGCGCGTTCACGCATCATTTCCGCGTCGAACTCCAGGCCCAGCAGAATCGCCAGATTCGTGATCCACAGCCACACCAGGAAGATGATCACGCCGGCCAGGGTGCCGTACATCTTGTTGTAGGAGGCAAAGTTCGCCACATACAGCGCGAAGCCCGCCGAGGCGATCATCCAGATCACCAAGGCCAGGAAGCTCCCCGGGGTGACCCACTTGAACCCGCGGCCCCTCGCATTCGGCGACGCCCAGTACAGGATGGCGATCATGATGGTGACCAGCAGGACCAGGACGGGCCACTTGGCGATCGACCAGACCGTCAAGGCGGTGTCGCCGATGCCCAGGGCGGCGCCGACCTGCCGGGCAAGGCCGCCGGTGAACACCACGATCAGTGCGCTGACGCACGCCAGGATCATCAGTACCAGCGTCAGAGCCACCCGCAACGGGGTGAGTTTCCAGACCGGGCGTCCCTCGGGGACGTCGTAGACGGCGTTGGAGGTGCGGATGAACGCGGCCACATAGCCGGACGCCGACCACAGCGCAACCAGCAGACCGACGATCGCCAGGACGGATCCGGTGCCGCCACTGGACTGCAGCTGCTCGACCGCATTGGTGATGATGTCGCGTGCGGATCCGGGCGTGAGCTTGGTGAGGTTGTCCAGGATGCTCTTGGTTGCCGACTCGCCGGCGATGCCCAGCAGGGAGACCAGCACCAGCAGAGCAGGGAACAGCGCCAGGACCCCGTAGTAGGTCAGCGCCGCCGCCCGGTCGGCCAGCTCATCATCCTCGAACTCCGCCGCCGTCCGCTTCAGAACCGCCCCCCACGACTTCTTGCCCAGCGCGGTCGGCTCGTCCGGAGCATCACGGTCCACCTGGGGATCCGGCCCCACAGCAGCGCTGTCGGGCTCCGCATCCGCCCCGCGGCCTGCCCGCGGGTCCCGGTTGTCCCCGTGCTTTCGCTGCCACATCGGTGCCATGACGTACGGGTAACCCGCAAACTCCCTGTCATGCATGGGAGACACCGTCCTGAGTTTCACTGATTTCAACAGCACTGTGCGCCATTGGTGTGTTGCTCTCGGCCTGCCGGTTGCGCGACCGGTACCCGGCAGGGAGCAGGGTGGGTCAGCGTCGTCGGCGGGCATGTCGAGCAGCGCGGGAGCGACGGTGCCGACGGGCGGGCCGGGGCGTGAGCAGGTGTTCCTCGTACCGGGCCAGCGCGACGACGAGGACGAGAAGCGCGGCGGGCAGAAGCACGGCGGTCACCGCCACGATGGGGCCTGCCACGCCGCGTATCACGAGGCGGGTGCCCGGGCAGGAACGTGCGCGGCGCCCAGGACGTCGTGCAACGGCAGACCGAGGGCGGCGGCGAGTTCGGCCAGCTCCTGCTCGGTCGGCTGGATCGGACCATCGGCGCCGTCCTCGGCGAAGACCCTGATACGGGGGGTCCGGATACCGGTCCGCTCCGCAAGGGCTTGTGCGGTCAGGTGACGACGGCGCATGGTCACTTGCAGAAGTTCTCCAAGGTCTGCCATTCCCCTCGCCTGCCCCGCAGCGGCGTCCTCACGCCTCGGGAGGTTCTGCCACGGGTGCACGCCCCGAAAAGGCTGCGGCCTGTGGGCACACCGAAGCGGCAGACATCGAACGTCTCCTGGATGCGGTGTTCCTCACGAATCCCGCTGTCCATCACGTGAATTCGCCTCCCGCCCCGGCTGGTTCGTGGTGGCGACCGGATCACGCTGCGCCTACGTGGCCGGGTGACCGAGGGACGCCGCACTGAAGACCTTGGCGAACGGGCCTTCTACGTCACCCAGCCGCCGCAGCACCACATACTCATGGCGCCGGCCGTGCAGCGGCGCAGCCCAACGGTGTTGATACCACGTCACACAAGGGCGGTGCCCCGTACCAGGAGCAGTGCCAGGTCCGCAGCTGCCACGACGACCGTCCCGGCGAACGCCGCCTTGCGCCAGTACCGGCCGAGTGCGAGCCCCGCGACCGCTGTCGGCGGCGCTGCCGCGAGCGTGGCCGCACCCCACGCGCCCGGCGGACCCGCGGGTCCCAGCACGAGTACCGCCGATGCCGCCACCAGGGGGACCGGCAGCAGCAGCCGGGTGCCGGTGGCGCCCAGCCGGTGCGGCAGTCCGCGCAGTCCGGTCTTCACATCGTCGTCGATGTCGGGGAGTACGTCGCCCAGATGGGCCGCGACGCCGAGCAGTGCTGCGGCCGTCACGGCCCACCCCTGGGGCCAGGGGTGGCCCGGCATGCTCAGGGTGACGACGGCGGGCAGGCTGCCGAATCCGACCACGTACGGGAGCCAGGACAGCAACGTCGCCTTCAGCTTCAGGTTGTACATCCATGCCGCCGCCACCGCGGTCAGGTGCACCGTACCGGCCAAGAGGCCGCAGGCCAGCGACAAGGGCACACACAGCAGGAGCGCGGCGAACGCCGCCGCCCACACGGTGCGCCGGCTCACCGCACCGTCGACCACCGGTTTGCCTCGGCGGCCGACCGCGGCATCACGCCGGGCGTCGAAGGCGTCGTTGCACCAGCCCACCGAGAGCTGGCCGGCCAGCACGGCCGCGCCGACCAGCGCGCAACGGGCGCCGCCGAGGCCGGCGCTGACGGCCAGTGCGGTGGTGAGGACGGTGACAGCGACCACCGGCCCCGGATGGCAGGACAGAGCGAGCGCCACCGCGCGGCGGAGCGGCCACGCGGCCGGGCCGCTTACCTGCGACGGATCCGTAGTGCCCATCGTGTGATGGTAGGCAGTCCGTGCCGAAAAAGCGGGTGTGACCACCGCACGGGCTACTCGCGGTGTCCCCGTGTCCGAGCGGGGGCAGGGATGGGACCATGATGCCTCCGAAGCGGGAACCGGGATGACCCAGATCGCAGCTGTTCACGGCTCCCTGGCACCGCACCGCCATACCCAGCGCGAGCTCACCGACATGGTGGCTCGCACCTGCCTGCCATCGGGCGCGGACCGCCGCGTCCTGGATCGGCTCCACGAGAACGCTCGGGTGCGCACGCGGCACGTGGTACTCCCTTTGGAGCGCTATTGCGAACTGGACGGCCTCGGCACCTCCAACGACGTCTTCATCAGCGCCGCTACCGATCTCGGTGCCGAGGCGGTGCGCGGTGCGCTGCGGACCGCGGGGCTGCGGCCCACTGATGTGGATCTGCTGATGTTCACCTCCGTCACCGGTTTGGCCGCGCCCTCCATCGATGCCCGGCTCGTCGGCCGCCTCGGCCTGCGCCCCGATGTGAAGCGGCTGCCTGTCTTCGGCCTGGGCTGCGTCGCCGGGGCCGCCGGTGTGGCGCGGCTGCACGACTACCTGGTCGGCTGGCCCGACCACGTGGCTGTGCTGCTCTCGGTCGAACTCTGCTCGCTCACCTTCCAGCGCAATGACGCGACGCCCGCCAACCTGGTGGCGACCGGGCTGTTCGGCGACGGGGCAGCCGCCGTTGTCGCTGTCGGCGACCGCCGGGCGTCGACCGCCGGTCCCGAGGTGGTGGCCACCCGCAGCCGTATGTACCCGGACACCGAACACGTGATGGGCTGGGACATCCAGAGCTCCGGCTTCAAGGTGGTGCTCGACCCGGCCGTCCCCGACGTCGTCCGCCGGTATCTCGCCGAGGACGTCCATGGATTCCTGGAGGAGCACGGCCTCAAGCCGAAGGATGTGGCTCACTGGGTGTGCCATCCCGGCGGCCCGAAGGTCCTGGAAGCCGTCTCCGAGGTTCTCTCGCTGCCCGAGGGCGCCCTCGACGTCACCTGGCGCTCGCTGTCCGAGGTGGGGAACCTGTCGTCGTCCTCGGTCCTGTACGTCCTTCGGGACACACTGGAGCAGAGGCGGCCCGAACCGGGAACGCCCGGCCTGCTGATGGCCATGGGCCCGGGTTTCTGTTGCGAACTGGTGCTGCTGCGCTGGTAGGTCGGAGGACGCGTGATCTGGTACACCGCTCTGGTGCTGGCTGTCGCGGGCGAGCGTTTCGCCGAACTCGCTGTGGCGTTGCGCAACACGCGTTGGAGCCTGGCCCGGGGCGGCACCGAAGCCGGCAGCGGGCACTATCCGGCGATGGTCGCCCTGCACACCGGACTGCTGGCGGGCTGCCTCGCCGAAGTCTGGCTGACCGGCCGCCCGTTTCTGCCGCTGCTCGGCTGGACCATGGTGGCCGTGGTCGTCGCCGCGCAGGCGTTGCGCTGGTGGTGCATCCGTACGCTCGGACGACAGTGGAACACCCGTGTCATCGTCGTTCCGGGCCTGCCCTTGGTGACCGGCGGGCCCTATCGATGGCTGCGCCACCCCAACTATGTCGCGGTCGCCTCCGAAGGACTGGCGCTGCCGCTGGTCCATGGTGCGTGGGTGACCGCCCTCGTCTTCACCGTGCTCAACGCGGTGCTCATGGCTGTCCGCATCCGGTGCGAGGACGGGGCCCTGGCCTCCGCGGCGGCAGCGGGCACGGGAAGGTGATCGACCTCCTGGTGGCGGGCGGAGGCCCGGCGGGCCTGGCGGCGGCGATCCATGCCGCGCGGCTGGGGATGGAAGCGGTCGTGGTCGAACCTCGCGCCGCTCCCGTCGACAAGGCCTGCGGCGAGGGAATCATGCCCAGCGGTGTGGCGGCGCTCCGTTCGGTGGGTGTCGAGGTGGCCGGCCGCGACTTGCGCGGCATCCGCTACCTCGAGGCCGGCCGCAGCGCGGAGGCGACGTTCGGGGGCCGTCCCGGAATCGGCGTACGGCGGACCGTACTGCACGCCGCCCTGCACCAACGGGCCGTGGACCTCGGGGTACGGATCGTGCCGGGCAGGGTGGGGGAGATCCGCCAGGGCCACGACCGTGTCAGCGCGGCAGGGCTGACGGCGCGTTGGCTGATCTGCGCCGACGGCCTGCACTCCCCGCTGCGCCGCGAGCTCGGCCTGGACCGTTCCGGGGGTGCACCGCGCCGCTACGGTCTGCGCCGCCACTTCCGAATCGCCCCGTGGACGGATTTCGTTGAAGTCCACTGGTCCCGCCATGGCGAGGCGTACGTGACGCCGGTCGGGGACAACCTGGTGGGCGTCGCCGTACTCAGCCGCGACCGCCGTTCCTACGACGAGCACCTGACGGCGTTCCCCGCCCTCGCCGCTCTGCTCCGGGGCCGGGGCACGAGTCCCGTGCGCGGCGCCGGGCCGCTTCACCAGCGGGCACGGAGCCAGCGGGCAGGACGTGCCCTGCTGATCGGTGACGCGGCAGGCTACATCGACGCGCTGACGGGTGAAGGCATCGCCCTGGCCATGGTGACGGCCGCGGAGGCGGTCAAATGCCTGGCCGCCGGCCGCCCCCAGGCGTATCCCGCGCAGTGGGCGCGGCTGACGAGACGTCACCGGCTGCTCACCGAGGGCCTGCTGCGGGCAGCCCGCTACCCCGCCACAGCCCGCCTGATCGTCCCGGCGGCCCACCACGCGCCGGCGCTTTTCCGGGCGGCGGTCCGGGCACTCCAGTAGGAACGGTCGCCCGCGGCTGCCGAAATCCGGCCGTACTGCCCGCATTGACTGCGCGAGGCCCTCCCGGCGGCCGCGACACCTCCCGACCGCACGGGGAGCGTTCACATCACAACGCCCCCGGCTGCGCCGGCCGCCGATACGGCTTGCCCTCAATGCTGACGTCAGATCTGCCTCCTCGGCAGCCGCTCCCTTCCCGTCAGGGTGGATGCCCGCCCCGTACGTCCGCCGAATGGGCTCTGCGATGCTGACGGGGTGACCCTCACGCCGCGCACTCCGCATCCGATCACGGCTGATTCGCCCCACCCCGGGGTGAGCCCTCTGATGACCCAGTCCTGGCTGGACCTGGCCTTCGTGCACTGGGCCGCCGATCCGGCCGACGTGGCACCGCTCCTGCCGGCCGAGACCGTTCCCGACTCCCTTCACGGCGTCACCTATATCGGACTCGTCGCCTTCCGGATGCACCGGGTGGGCTGGTTCCGCCTCCCCGGCGTCCCCTACTTGGGCACCTTTCCCGAGACCAATGTCCGTCTCTACTCGAGGGACGCCCACGGACGGCGTGGAGTGGTCTTCCGATCGCTCGATGCCTCCCGGCTGATCCCGGTGGCGATCGCGCGAACGATGTTCCGGCTGCCGTACCTGTGGTCCCGGATGGCGATCCGGCGCGAAGGCGACATCCTCACGTACACCAGCAGGCGGCGCTGGCCAGGACCACGAGGCGCGTACAGCCGGATCGCTCTGCGGGTCGGTGAGCGCGTCGAGGCTCCCAGCGAGCTCGAACATTTCCTGACGGCCCGCTGGGGCATGCACAGCACCTTCTTCGGACGGCCGATGTACCTGCCGAACACCCATCCGCGCTGGCCCCTGCACCGTGCCGATCTCATCGAGTGCGACCAGGACCTGGTGACAGCGGCAGGACTGCCCGTACCGGCGGGCGAGCCGGTGAGCGTGTTGTATTCGCCGGGCGTCCCGGTACGCTTCGGCCGCCCGGCCCGCCCCGGCGGTATCCCGACCCCTTGAGCGTCCCGTGGGCCGGGGCGACGCGACGTATGTCTGCACGGACGCTCCGACGGACAGCACGTCCTCGCGCTACGGTGCGATCGCGACGGAGACGGCTTGGCCCGGGGAAGCCGGAGACTGGACTGGCCTTGAACTTTCTCCGGCAGCAGAGGTTCCGCGAAGTTCGGCGCCGAGAGCGGTGACCGCGTGGACGAGTTCGCCCGGACGCGGTGGGAGCCGGGGGCGGATGAGTTCCCGTGCTCAGCGACGCCTGTGCACGGTTCGTCGGCGGGGTGGAGCGGCAGGCCGACTGGGGGGACCACGTCGGGTTTCCTCTCACACCGGTCGAGGCAGACGCTGAAGCTCTCCCCCCGGGGGTCGGTGCTCAGCCTGCTCACGTCGACCGTGCGGCATCCCGCGGAACGAGCCGATCGGGGCTGCCTGCAAACGGCGCGCTGCACGGTGTTTCATCCGGTGCGGCGGCAGGGGGTCCGGCGCGCGCCCTCGGCCGACGACAGGAGACCTGGCGCACCGAGCCAGGACCGTGATCCCGCGGCCGGCGGAGCGCTGCCCGGCCGGCAGCCGGCCGAGGACCCCTACCACCGCGTTCGCCGATGTGCGCTTCGCGGTCGGGCCGCCACCGGTCTCCGTGGGTGACGGCGCTGGACCCGGCCGAGGCGCGCCTCCGGAACGGCCTCCGGCGAGCGTGCCTTCGGCATCCGGATCCATGGGGCGTTGTCGGGAAGGGTGGCGGGAGCTAGATTCATGGATGGCATACCGACCAGTCGGTCACCCTAGCGAGGAGAAGCCCGCATGAGCCCCATCAACCACCAAGTCCGTCTGGCCGCCCGCCCGGTGGGGCTGCCCCGGACCACCGACTGGGAACGGACCGAGGAGCCGGTCGGCGAGCCGGGCGAAGGCGAGCTGCTGGTACGGGTGCTCCAGCTCTCGCTCGACCCGGCGATGCGCGGCTGGATGAATGAGGGCAAATCATACATTCCGCCCGTGAAGATCGGCGAGGTGATGCGCGCGGGTGCGGTCGGGCGGGTCATCGCGTCCCGTCACCCCGGCTTCGCCGAAGGCGACTATGTGTCCGGCGGTTTCGGAGTCCAGGAGTACTGCATCTCGGACGGCAGCGGGGTCATCGGCATCGACCCGAAGCTGGCACCGCTGCCCGTCTACCTCGGCACCCTGGGCATGACGGGTATGACTGCCTACTTCGGACTGCTCGACATCGGCCGCCCGGAGGCCGGCCAGACGGTCGTGGTGTCCGGCGCCGCCGGGGCGGTGGGCAGCGTGGTGGGCCAGATCGCCAAGATCAAGGGATGCCGGGTCATCGGCATCGCCGGCGGTGAGCGCAAGTGCCGGATGCTGGTGGAGGAGTTCGGCTTCGATGCCGCCATCGACTATCAGTCCGACGACGTGAAGAAGTCGCTGCGCGACCTGGCCCCCGACGGCGTGGACGTCTATTTCGACAATGTCGGCGGTGACATCCTCGACGCGGTGCTGACCCGGCTGGCGCGCGGTGCCCGCATCGTCATCTGCGGCGCGATCTCCCAGTACAACAGTGTGGAGCCCGTCAAGGGCCCCGCCAACTACCTGTCCCTGCTGGTGAATCGCGCCACCATGACGGGCATGGTGGTGTTCGACTACGCCGACCGGTACGCCGACGCCGCAGCCGAACTGGCCGGCTGGCTGGCGGAGGGGAAGCTGCGAACGCGGGAGGACGTCGTAGAGGGTGGGATCGACGCGTTCCACGACACTCTGCTGCGGCTTTTCCGCGGCGAGAACCACGGCAAGCTCGTCCTCGAGGTGGCGGGCGAGTGAGGCACGTGAGGGGCACCTGACAGCGGCCCGGGCCCGGCAGGCGCAGGGGCGCTCCCCGCCCGGGCCCGGCCCCCGTACACCGGACTGGCGGAATCAGCCCTGTCCGGCCGCGGTCGCGGCCATCAGAGCGATGCGGTTCCCGGCCCCGCCCGACGCGCCGAGGGACACCGCTCGGCAGCGTGTCGCCACCCCGCTCGGCGGGGCCCTCGGCGGGGCCGCACGCAGATGCGTCAACCCTGGGGGCTGTCGTCCGGCATGAAGCACGCGGGTGCACGAGTGTCGGCGAGATCGTGCCGCCGCTCGTGCCGGCATTCGGCGGTGGTGGTCGAACCACGGCCGCAGGCCATGATCGAGCCGGAAGACCTGTGGCTTGCGCAGCAGCGGCGACTGTCTCATAGTCCAAGGCATGGACGCGCGCGAGGCAGCGCTTCAACAGGCACACGACCATGCCGTCCGCTGGCTGGCGAGCCTGTCCGATCGCCGGGTCCCGGCCCGCGCCTCGGTCGACGAGATCGTGCACGCGCTCGGTGTCGGGCTGCCGGACGGTCCGAGCACGCCCGCCGACGTCGTCGAGCTGCTGGTATCCGCCTGCGAGCCGGGGCTCACCGCGTTTCCCGGTGGCCGCTTCTACGGGTTCGTGATCGGGGGCACTGAACCGGCCGCACTGGCCGCTGACTGGCTGGTCAGTGCCTGGGACCAGAACTGCGTGATGCGCGCCGTCACGCCCGCGCACACGGCAGCGGAAGACATCGCCAGTGCGTGGCTGCTCGATCTGCTGGGCCTGCCGACCGACAGCGCCGTTGGCTTCACCACCGGTGCCACGATGGCGAACTTCACCTGCCTCGCCGCCGGGCGCGACGCGGTGCTGCGGCGCGCGGGCTGGAACGTCGCCCGCGACGGGCTCGCGGGTGGGCCACCCGTACACGTGATCGTCGGCGAGGACCGCCACATGGCCATCGACCTGGCGCTGCGCTACCTGGGGCTCGGCGAACCCGAAGTGGTGACGTCAGACGATCAGGGACGCATCGAGCCCGAGGCACTGCGGCACGCCCTGGCGGCCGGCGGTGAGCGACCCAGGATCGTGATCCTCCAGGCGGGAGACATCCACTCCGGTGCCTTCGACCCCTTCGTCGAGACGATCGGCGCCGCTCGCGAGGCTGACGCATGGGTCCACATCGACGGCGCCTTCGGACTGTGGGCGGCCGCCTCACCGACATACGCACACCTGACGGCGGGCTGCGCACACGCCGATTCCTGGGCGACGGATGCCCACAAGACCCTGAACGTTCCCTATGACTGCGGGCTCGCCATCGTGCGCGACCCGTTCGCGGTCCGGGCAGCGATGGGCCTGCGCGGCGACTACCTCATCCAGGACGAACAGGGCGACCCGTTCGACAAGGTGCCCGAGCTCTCCCGGCGCGGCAGAGCCTTCCCGGTGTGGGCCGCACTCCGGTCCCTCGGGCGATCGGGGGTGGCCGACCTCGTCGAGCGGCTGTGCCGACATGCCTCCTCGTTCGCCACCGGTATTGCCGGGATCGACGGGGCAACAATCCTCAACGACGTGGTGTTCACCCAGGTCTGCGCCGAGTTCGGCAACGACGAACGCACGGAACAGATACTCACCCGGCTGCTCGACGACGGCACGGCGTGGATCAGTGGCTCCACCTGGCACGGCCGTCGTGTCATGCGGATCTCGGTGAGCAACTGGTCGACGACCGACGACGACGTGACTCGTACGCTCGACGCGATCCGGCGCGCATCCACCAGCGCCTGACACGGAAGCCGCATCCCCGACATCGCGAACGCGGCAGCCGTACCCGGCACCCTCGGGCAGGAGCTGGACCAGACCGGCTCAGGCGTGTCCATCGGCCCAGGTGCGGATTCGGCGTGGACCGTCCGGCGGCCGGCCGGGGTACGGCGCTCGTCGCGGCGCAGTCCGCACGACTCCCGCCGCGCCATCCGGCCCAGGACGATCGGCGCCACGACGAGACCGAGCACGGCCCGGGCCCCCAGCACCCCGACGGTCTCCCGGTGTCGCCACGATTCGCCGATCTCGACGCAGGCCGCGCTGTCCGGCAGCAGAGCCCTCGGAGGCGGGCGCGGTGCGGCGGGTGACTGGATCGGTCCACCCAGCAGGGAGCCGAAATCCTCGACGCCGTTCTGTCCGGCGGATCGTGTGACTGGCGGGCTGCCGGGTCGTTGGACACGGCACGGGGTGGGGTTGACGAACCCGACTGCTGTGACGGGAGTTGGAGGCGATGACGACGGAACACAAGCCGCGCAATCACGACTCGGGCCCGCTGAAGTCGGGAGTCCGCAACGAGGTGCGCGCGTCGGTTGACGGTCATGTGGTGCAGGCCGGAGCCATCCACGGCGACGTTCACCTTCACTCTGTTCGTGATCGCGTGGTGGTGCCGCAGCAGCTGCCGGCTGCACCGCGGTGGTTTGCCGGTCGGGCCGAAGAACTGGCTGCACTCACCGCTGCACTGGACGGGGCGGTGGAGACCGGCGCTACGGTGATGATTTCGGCGATCGGCGGAGCCGGGGGCATCGGTAAGACCTGGCTGGCTCTGTACTGGGCGCATCAGCATGCCGATCGTTTCCCCGATGGACAGTTGTTTGTGGATCTACGGGGCTTCACCCCACGTGGGGAGCCGATGCCGGCGGGGGAGGCGGTGCGAGGCTTTCTGAACGCCCTCGGCGTGGAGTCGGCCGGAATCCCGGCGGATCTGGATGCTCAAGTGGGGCTGTACCGCAGTCTGGTCGCCGACCGGCGAATGCTGATCGTGTTGGACAATGCTCGCGACACCACGCACGTAGCCCCGTTGTTGCCGGGCAGTTCGGCCTGTACGGTGCTGGTGACCAGCCGCCGCTACCTGGCCGGCTTGGTCACCACCCACGGTGCTCAATCGCTGGACCTGGATGTGCTCCCCGCCGCGGAGGCTCGCCAGTTGCTGGTCGATCATCTGGGTCCCGAGCGGGTGGCCGCCGAACCCGACGCGGTGATCGAATTCCTGGCATGCTGTGCGGGGTTGCCGTTGGCGTTGAGCATTGTGGCCGCCCGTGCCACCACCCACCCCGACTTTCCCTTGAGTCTGCTGGCCGAGGAACTCCGTGATCATGCAACCCGGCTGGATGGGTTGGATGCTGGTGAGATTCCGTTGAACCTGCGGGCGGCTTTCTCGTCCTCCCACCATGCCCTGAGCCCCGAGGCGGCTCTTCTGCTCGAGCTGCTGGGCCTGACACCGGGTTCGGATATCAGTCTGCCCGCCGCTGCCTCTCTTGCCGGACTGTCGGTGGCTCGGGTACGCGGGCTGCTGCGGGAGTTGGAAACCGCGCACCTGGTGGCCCAACCGGTGCCTGGACGCTACCGGCTGCACGACCTGATCCGCCTCTACGCCTCCGACCAGGCTCACCACCACCAAACCCGGAACAGCTGCGATATCGCGTTGCGGCGACTGGTGGATTTCTACCTGCACACGGCCTATACCGGCGACCAGTTGCTGGATCCGCACCGCGAGTCGGTCGAGCTCGACCCGCCCGTGCCCGGCTGTCATCCCCACCCTCTGCAGGACGAGACGAGGGCGTTGGCGTGGTTGGACGTCGAACATCGCTGTCTGCTGGCCGCCCAACACCTCGCCATCGATCGGGGGTGGCACACACGGGTGTGGCAGCTGGCCCCGACACTGCACACCTACCACTGGCGACGGGGACTTCTGTCCGACCAGGTCGCCGTCGCACGGGCCGGGCTGGCTGCCGCCCAGCATCTTGGCGACTCGGCCACCCAGGCGCCAGCACATCGCCTTCTCGCTGAAGCGTGCGCCCTGGTGGGCCGGCACGCCGAGGCCCTGGATCATCTCCACCAGGCTCTCACCTTGGCCGAACGCAGCAGCGACCTCCCCAGCCAGGCCCACACTCACCGCGTTCTCGCATGGACCTGGGGACAGCAGGGAGAGATCCAGTCGGCGTTGGACCATGCCACCCACTCCCTGGGCCTGTTCCAGTCGCTCGACGACCAGGAATGGGAGGCTCGTGGGCTCAACCAGGCAGCCTGGTACTCCGCACAGCTGGGCCACTACGAGCAGGCCCGAACGTACTGCGAGGGGGCCCTGCTCCTGCACCGCCGTCACCACAACTGCAACGGCGAGGCCCTCTCGCTGAGCGTCCATGCCTATGTGGGCCTGTTTACCGGCAGGCACACCCAGGTCCTGGACTACGGCCATCGAGCCCTTGCCCTGTTCCGCGACATCGGCAACACCTACTACGAGGCCATCCTCCTGGACGGCCTTGGGCAGGCTTACGCCGCCCTGGGCCGGCACGGTGAGGCCCGTGACGCCTGGCAGCAGGCGTGGGAGCTGTACCAAGCCCAGAACCGGCTGGGGGAGGCAGAGCACGTCCAACGTCAGCTTGCCGGCCTCGCTGAGCAGGAGCGGGAACAGGAGCGGGAACAGGGTGAGGTGCTCCGTTCGGAGAGTCCCTAACAGCCTCCCGGTAGCCTTCAGCGCAAAACCAACGATGAGGGCTGCCGTCGGGCTCGGTGCGCAACACGTTCCGCCGTGTCATCTGGAACTCCTTCCGCTCGGTGCGGGTTGTGCCAGTTGCGTAGTCATCGGGTGGGGCTGTCGCCCGCGCAGGAATCGAAGTTGCGGCCCCTGCGCCTTCGCAAGAACTGCAACCGGGGACTCTCGCCCTCCCGCGGAGAGGTTCCCTCTCATGTGATGAAGTGTGCACGCCAGCACGTTGCCGTGAAGGCGGTGACGTACGCAGACGATGTGTGCAGGGGGATCTTCCGTGACGGCGGGCTCGACGACCGGCTACGACCACCGCGGGGCGCATCTGCTCGCACTGCTCCTGGCCGGGGGCGCCCCCGGCGATGGCGGACGCATCCGGCGTCGGCTCGGCGAGAAGGAACCCGCCTATCTCACCTGGGTGCCGCTGTCCGCCGAGGCACGCGCGAACGCGGCCCGCGACCCCGACCCGTTCGTACGGCGTCCCCTTGCCGCGGCCGACGGGCTGACCGCCGACGACCTGGCCGCGCTCCTCGAACCGTCGGACCCGGTCGTGGACCAACGCGTGTATGCGCACGCGGAAGCCCGCCCCTGGATGCGCCGCCTCATCCTCGTCCCCGGCCGGCACACGGAGCCCGGCGCACTGGCACCCCTGCTCGAGCGGATACACGCGTCGCAGGCGGAGCCGCCCGGCCTCGACCGGTTCATCGGCGCCGGTGTGGTCAGCGGCGTACCCGAAGTGGTCGAGCATGCCTTGCGCACCTGCGGCTCCGCACTGACCTCCGCCGAGCAACTGCGTGGCGTCCTCGGCCTGTTCGCCCACCCCGAGCGGCTGCGCGCCCTGCTCGACGGCGCAGGCGGACCGACGCCGCTGCGCCCCGCCGTGGCGGAACTCGCCCGCGCCGCACTCGACGGCAACGACAACGACCGAGAGGCCTTGCGCGCCGCCGTCGCCACGGCGGAGGGCGCCGACGGCCTGGTGGCGGGGGTACGCGCGGGCGAGGCGGAACCTGTCTGGCGCCGGACCCCGGACTGGGACGCCCTGCTTGCGGCACACCGCGCGGAGCCGCTGCCCGAACCGGCCGTACGTGCCCTCGCCGCACGCCCGGACTGCCCTGGGCCGGTGCTTGCGGAGCTGTACCGCACCCACCCCGGGGCCGTCGCCGATGTCTCCCGGCCCTGCCCGGCCCTGCTGCGGGCCGCAGTCGAGACTCCGGGCCATCCCGAACTGATCCGCATCGCCTCGGCGTCGGGCCCCGTCGAGGACGCCCTCTGCGCCCTCGTGCTCGACTCCGTCGCCCCTGCACGCATCGCCGCCGCGACACTCGTGGAACTCGGCCCCGCCGAGCCCCTGCGCGCCCTCCTCCATCTCCGCCTGGGCGCCGATCCCGGGCGCTGGGCCGCGCTGCGCGCCTCCCTGTCCCGGTACAAGGGCACGCTCGCCGCTCTCCTGGCCGCCATCGCCGACGGCACCGCGCCCGCGGGCCCGGCCAAGCCGCCCGCCCTGACCAAGCCGTACCGGTTCCTGCTGTACGCCGCCAAGCCCGCCGATCTCAGCGGGCTGCTGCCCCATCTGCCCGACGAGTTGCTGAAGGCGCTCCTCGGCAAGGGCGCGCTGCCTCCGCATGCTCTGGGCACCGCCCTCGCGGCAGCCGATCCACGGGTGGCAGCCGCCGTCGCCGGCAACGTCGCGCTCGGCATACGCGATCTGCGGCGCCTGACGGAGCTCGACGAACCGGCCGTCAACGCTGCCGTGCTCCGCAACCAGAAGGCCACGCTGTCGCTGCGCCGCGCCATCGTGTCCGGCATCCCGCGCACTCCGGGCCGCATCGAGCCCCTGCCGCTCGACGCCGGACTGCGCGCCGAACTCCTCGGCGACACGTACCAGCACCTGCGCACGCCCCTCGTCACGAGCGGCGACCCCGAACTCGTCCAGCACGCCTGGCAGTTCCTGAGTGAGAACGCCCGGCACTACGCCGTGGTCCGGATCTGGGAGCGCCGCGGCCCCCAGGCAGTACGCCGCCTCCTTGACCTGCTCCCCCACGCCCATGCGCTCCCCGTTCTCGTGCGCGCGGCGGCCGCACTCGAGCACCCCGACGGTCCGGACCAACTCCGGGAGGGCCTCGAGCCGTTCGACGACCCGGACACCCTCCCCCGGATCTTCGCGGAGTCGCGCGGGCGCAACGCCACCCGCCGTCTGATGTACACCATCGTCCACGAGCCCTACGCATACGACTTCGCGCGTCTGGTCGCCGCCCATCGCCAGACGCCCTTCCAGCCCGAGCCCGTGGCCGAACTGCTGCGCCACGAGGACGTCGACGAGGCGGTCCGGCACGCGCTCACTCTGGCCGAAGTCAACCTGTCGCTCCCGTCCGGAACCGAGGACCTCAGCGCCGAGCCGGTCGAGCTGCTGCGCGCCGCGCCGTATGTCAGGGAGCAGTGCCGTTGGTTCGCCCGCGCGGCCGGGAACGGTCTGATCGCCCCCGAGCGGCTCGTCGACACCGCCCACCCCGCCCGCGAAGTCCTCGCGGGCCTGCGCAACCTCGACGAGGACACCGCCGCGGCGGCACGCAGCCACGCCGTCGGCCTCGTACGGGAACACCTCGCCGGTCACCCGGAGGCGTGGGCCGTCGCGCTGCGCCTCCTGGACACCTTCGCCGGCACGCTCGCCGAACTGATCGTGGTGGCCGCCCAGGTGGCGGGCCCTGGGCCCGGCGCCGATGAGCTGGCCCGCCAGGACGCACGGGAACTGGCCCGCCTGGAACCGCAGTCGGACGCCGTCGAGGCCCCGGCGCCCGCTCCCGCGCTCACCCCGGGCGAGGAGCGCCGTGTGCACAAGGAGCTGGAGTCGACCGCGGCCCTGGCCGCGGCCCACCTGCTGCGTTCGCTCGCACCCGGCGCACCGGTGCCCACCGACCCCGGTGTCCTCGACGTCCTCGCGCGCACTCACGCTGTCTTCGTCCCCGGCCTGACCCACCCCGAATGGCTGGCCGACGCCTGCGCTGCGCATGGATCGTCCGGCACCGTCGAAAGGCTCACCGCCCGCAGCGAGGACCGCAAGCCGCTCTCCGGCATGGACACCTACCGGCACGGGAACGTCGCCCCCAGCGAGATGGTCGCCCGTCAGCCCGCGCGGGAGATGAACCCGCTGCCCAAGGGATGGCGTGCACACAGTTCGGCCGAACCCCAACTGCGAGCCGCCCGTGACCTGGTCGCCGACCGGCTCGGCACCGACACCGGGCGCTGGCTGCGCGCGCTCGCCGCGATGAACAACGGCTGGGCCGAACGTGACTTCGCCGAGGTTCTCGACCAGGGCGACGTGGGCAGCGACGCCACTGTCTTCACACCGCTCGGAGCGCGGCTCCTGCTGCACGCAGACGTCGCCGCTCTGACCGCCGTACTCCCCCGCCTGGGAGCCGGAGCGGCGGTCGCGCTGACCGAGCACGCCTGCGCGAGCGGCTACCTTCCGGACGCTCTGCTCGACCACCTGTTCGCCTCCGACGACCGGGCCGCGCTGCTCGCCCTGATCCGGTCGTCGTACGGCACGCGTCGCGACCGCGAGCTGCAGCTGCGCCTCCTCGACCTGGACGACCCGACGATCAATGCCGCCCTGTACGGCAGCATCTACACCGGCGCCTCCGTCGAGATACGCCGGATCATCCTGTCCCGCCGCCCCCGCAGCCGTACGCCCCAAGGCCCTGACGACCTCGTGCCGCTCGCCCCCGAACTGCGCGAACGGCTCACGGAGTCGACGTACTACTCCAAGGACTATGCACACTGCCGGCGCGTCCAGCTCGAAGCGGCCGACCCCGACCTCGTCGAGCACGCACTCTCCTCCTGGGGCAAGCGCCGTCCGCTGCTCGACCATCTGCTCGCCGCACGCGGCTCGCTCCGTCACGGCGGGCCCGGCCGGCTCCGCTCACTGATCGACCGGAACCTGCTGAGCTCCGGCGCTGCCAAAGTCGCGGCCAAGGCTCTGGACACGGACGATCCGGACGCGGTGCTCACCGCCCGCCTCGACCGCGAGCTCGGCACGGACCGCCTGGTGGCGAAGCTCCGGGCGTGCAAGGAGTACGAGGACGAGCTTCGCGTCCTCGAACTCCCCTACGCCCGCGACTGGGACGTACTGATCGCGGCGCATGACCGGGAACCGTTCCCACCGGCGGTGTGGACCGCACTGGGCGGGCTGCCCGACGCTCCCGACGAGGTGGCGGCCGCGGGCCTCAATCGCTGGTTCCACCTGCGCGAGCGCGCCCTCATCGGCCGCAGCCCCCGCTGTGCCCGCGCGGCGGTGGCCGTTCGCGACCGCGAGGAGAACCGCGTCAGGAGGGCGGACAATTTCGACTTTCTTGTCGAGCGTGGTCTGCTCACCGGCTCGGATCTCATCCACCACGCGGCCGGTGCCAATGGCGTACTGCACTATCTCGCCGAGGCCGCCCTGCGACGTGAGCTCTCCGCCCCCGTCCGTACCGCCGTCCAGGAGGCGACCGAGGAGGTCGCCGACCTCGCCGCGAAGCTGCTCGGCACCGGCGAACAGGCCTGGCAGCGCCTTTTCGCCGCGATGACCGGGCGCGACATCCACTGGCTGCTGCCCGGCTGTCGCACCACCGTCGCCGCACTCATCGAGCACAGCGCCCGCACACCGCTGTGACCCGCTCCGGCTCTCGCAGTGGGAGACCGACGAGGGACGATGAGCCCTGACGCAGAGACTGCGGGGACGGCCTCCCGCCCATCGGGTGCCCGGTCACAGCACCCAGCAGTTCAGCCGCGAGCGCGCGGGTGCCGGGCCGGGGCCGGGATGTGGGCGGGAGCTGCGTCCTCGTCGTCCAGGGGCGGAAGGTCGACGGTGAAGTGCGGTTCGCGAAACAGCCCGACATAGGCCGCAGCAGGTGTGGTGGCCCGAGGCGGCTCGTTGCCACCATCGCGCCGGGTTGCATCGGTAGTCATGTATGCCTCTCGAAACTGAGGTGCGTCGGCGTGGTCGTCCCGCCGACGTATGGGTGACTGTCCCACCTGGTCGCCCCGTGGAGAGGTGATGCAAGGAGAGAACTCCAGCGAATCATACGACCGTTCGATGGGAGGGAAGTGTTCTGCCGCGCATGGACGGATCCGGATCAGCGGCCATGGGGAGGAAACGCTCCGACAGGAGGCACTGTACGCGGCCTGCTGTGCAGCTTCGTCCCACGTGGGGAGTGGTCCCCCGGTCGCTGCGTACGCGTTTCGCGAACCTGTTGTCGACGAGTTGGGTCTCGCTCGAGTGCGCGTACGGCCTACCCCGGGCTGCTCACTGGGAGGAGTGGATGCCGCCTCTTCCCTGTTGCCGCAGCCCGGGTCGTCCGTGTTCCAGGGGTATTCGGTGACTGCCCTCCCGCCGAGTCGCTCCCCGACCTCGCAGAGCTGTCCTTCCCCGACGCCCGGGTGTGAGCTCAGCGAGCAAGTGCGTCCCGTGCTGCTTCGCCCGCCGTTCGGCGGTCGTGCGGGACCAGGCCGATGCGGGTGCGGCGATCGAGGATGTCCGACTCGTCGAGGGCTCCCTCGTGGCGGACCGCCCACAGCAGTTCCGCTTTGGTGACCGGGTGTCCGGGAACCACCGGAAGGGCCAGGGAGGGGTCGGCGAGGCCGAGTGCGTGGACGGCGAGGGCTTCGGAGCCGTAGCGGCGGACCAGACGTCGGGGCACGGCGAGCGTGGCAAGCGTACGGGGCCGGGCGGCGCCGACGAGCGGGATGGAGGTCGTGCGGCATCGGCCGGCGGTGAGAGCACTCGCGGTGACGGCGGCATCGACGGCGTCCTGGGCCATCCGCCGGTACGTGGTGAGCTTGCCGCCGACGACTGTGACAACACCCTGGGGTGAGGTCAGCACGGCGTGCTTGCGGGAGATGTCGGCGGTGCGGCCGGTGTCCGAAGCCGTGGTGTCCAGGAGCGGACGCAGGCCGGCGAATGCTCCCACCACTGAATCGCGGCTGAGGGATACGTCGAGGGCCGATCCCAGCACGTCGAGGAGAAAGCCGATGTCCGTCTCGGGCACCTCCGGTACGTCCGGGATGCTGCCGTCGATCGGCTCGTCGGTCAGCCCCACGTACACCCGGCCGTCGCCCTGCGGCAGAACGAGCACGAACCGGTTGGGCTCCCCCGGTATCGGGATGTGCATACCGGCGGCGAGGCTGCCGATCTCCTCGGAGCGCAGGACCAGATGCGTACCGCGAGAGGGGCGCAGCCGTATGTCGTCGACGAGGCTGCCCGCCCACACTCCCGTGGCGTTGATGACCGTACGGGCACGGATGTCCAGTTCGTCTCCGGTCAGTTCGTCGCGGACGGTTGCGCCGGAACCGGTGAGTGACAGCGCGCGCGTGCGGGTGAGGATGCGGGCGCCGTGCGCGGCCGCTGTGCGGGCTATCGCGGTCACCAGGCGGGCGTCGTCGGTGAGTTGACCGTCCCAGGACAGCAGTCCCCCGCGCAGGCCTGTCGACCGCAGCGCGGGGGCCATGTGCTGGGTCTCCACCGCGGAAAGGGTGCGGGGGGCGGGCAGGGTGGCTCGTGAGGTGCGGGCGGAGGCACGCAGGAGGTCGCCGGCCTTGAAGCCGGCCCAGGCAAGCGCGGCCTGGCCGCGGGAGACCAGTGGGGTGAGCGGCAGGACGAAAGGCTGGGCGCGTACCAGGTGGGGGGCGGTGCGTTCCATCAGGACGCCACGTTCGACGGCGCTTTCGTGGGCGACGTCGAGCTGGCCTGTGGCGAGGTAGCGCAGTCCGCCGTGGATGAGCTTCGAGCTCCACCGCGAGGTCCCGAAAGCAAGGTCATGGGCGTCGATGGCGGCGACGGTCAGTCCGCGTGAGGCGGCGTCGAGCGCGGCTCCGGCACCCGTTGCGCCGAGGCCGATGACAAGCACGTCGACCTGGGCACCGTCGGCGAGTTCGGCGAGTTCGCGGCGTCGGCGTGCCGCGTTGAGCGAGGAGGGGGCAGGAGCGCGTCCACTCGAGCGGCTCATGGCGTAAGGGTCCTCTCCAGAAGGTTCCGCAGCTCTTCGAGGAAGGCCGCTTCGTTGAGTTCAGGGTCGGTTTCGTCGGTCATCGTGCGCAGCGAGAGCGTGAAGGACTGCGCGACGAGCAGCAGCGAGCGGGCCTGAAGGTCGGGGTTCATCCGGCGGACGGACCCGTCGGCGTGGCCCTCCCGCAGGGCACCGGTGATGAGGCCCAGCAGCGCGTCCTGACTGGTGCCCCGGTGGTCGAGCACGTAGGGCAGAAGCAGCTCGGGGTCCACGTCGATGATCTTGCGGAAGAGGGGATGGGCGCGGAAGGCGGTGACTCCGGCGACCATTCCGTTGACGAGCCGGGCCAGCGTGGAGACACCCGGCTCCTCGCCGGGCATCGTGCTGACAGCGAGCGCGATCCATTCCCGGGTCATCACGTCGCCGACCAGGGTCCGTACGTCCGGCCATCGGCGGTAGAGCGTCATGCGGGACACGCCGGCGCGCCGGGCCACGTCGGTCAGGGTGGTGCGGCGTACGCCGACAGCCAGGACACAGTCGCGTGCCGCATCAAGGACGGCATCTCCGTCCGAACGGTTGTGACGAATGGGCGTCATCTGTCACAGTGTAATGCCAGAGCAGGACGTGCAACAGGACGACCCGCAAAACCGAGGGTGAGGATCCAAGTGGACATGTTGTGGAGCGGCTGGGGAGACCCGGCCAAGGCAGCCCCGCTGCCCGACACAGTGATCGGCCTGCTGCGTGACCTGCTCGGCGTCACTCCGAACGAGAGCGGCCCCGCGCACATCGACAGCATCGCCGCCCCGGACTCGCCCCTCACCGGCGAGGCCCGTCAGGCGCTGATCGACTGCCTGGGTGACGCTGCGCACGTGCGCATCGACGCCGAGGCACGTATCCGGCACACCCGGGGCAAGTCCACCCCCGACCTGCTGCGCATCCGCGCCGGCGAGGTCGACGACATCCCGGCAGCCGTCGCGCTGCCGGGCAGCCACGACGAGGTCCTGGCGGTCCTGCGAGTCTGTGCCGAACACGGCGTGTCCGCCGTACCGTTCGGAGGCGGGACCTCCGTCGTCGGCGGACTGACCCCTGAGTCGAAGCGCTGCTTCATCGCGCTGGACCTGCGCCGGATGGACAGCCTCATCGCCCTCGACGAGGTCTCCCGCACCGCTGTGGTGCAACCCGGGCTGCGCGCACCCGAGTGCGAGGCGCTCCTCAACGAGCAGGGGTTCACCCTGGGCCATTTCCCGCAGTCGTACGAGTGGGCCTCGATCGGTGGGTTCGCCGCCGCGCGTTCCAGCGGCCAGGCATCGGCGGGATACGGCCGATTCGACGAGATGGTGCTGGGCCTCACCGTGGCCACCCCCGAGGGCACCCTGGAACTGGGGCGCGCGCCCCGGTCCGCGGCCGGCCCGGATCTTCGCCAGCTGGTCCTCGGCTCCGAGGGCGCGCTGGGTGTCATCACATCGGTGACCGTGCGGCTCCGGCCCATGCCGCAGACCAGGGTCTACGAGGGCTGGCGTTTCTCGTCCTTCGAGGCGGGCGCGCTGGCACTGCGCAAGCTCGCCCAGGACGGTCCGCAGCCGACCGTGCTACGGCTGTCGGACGAGACGGAGACCTTCGTCGGCCTCGCGCAGCCGGACGCCATCGGAGGGCCCGACGCCCCGCAGGAGGCCGGCTGCATGGCCATTGCGGGCTATGAGGGCACCGCCGAGGACACTGCGGACCGGCGAGCCCGTGCCCGGGAGGTGCTGCTTGCCTGCGGCGGTGAATTCCTCGGCGAAGAACCGGGCACCCGGTGGGCCCACGGCCGCTACAACGCCCCGTATCTGCGCGACGCGCTGCTGGACGCCGGAGCGTTCGCCGAGACCCTGGAGACCGCGACCTTCTGGTCCGGCCTGCCGGCTCTGTACGACGCCGTGCGCCAGGCACTCACCACGACCCTGGCCGACGCAGGCACTCCACCCCTGGTGATGTGCCACATCTCCCACGTGTACGAGAACGGCGCGTCCCTGTACTTCACCGTGGTCTCGGCACAGGGAGACGATCCGCTCGCCCACTGGGCCCCGGCAAAGCGCGCCGCCAACGACGCGATCCTTTCGGCCGGCGGCACCATCAGCCACCATCACGGTGTGGGCACCGACCACCGCGACTGGTACACGCGGGAGATCGGCCCTGTCGGCGTCCGTATCCTGCAGGCCGTCAAGAACGAAATCGACCCGGCCGGGGTACTCAACCCCGGCGTTCTCATCCCCGTCCGCTGACTTGCCCCGTGCCGACCGGAGGCGCATTCATGCGAGATTTCACCGCCATCGTCAACCCCACCGCAGGGGGTTCCAGCGGTACGGCGGCCCTGCTTCCGCTGGCCCGCCTCCTACGGGAGGCCGGGGCACAGCTCGACACCCAGTACAGCCGCAGCCTGGAGCACGCGCGGGAGCTGGCGCAGCAGGCCGGTGAGCGCGGACACGTCGTGCTCGCCGTGGGCGGCGACGGGATCGCCGGCTGTGTCGGCGGGGCGCTGAGCGGCACCGACACCGTGTTCGGCATCGTCCCGGCCGGCCGCGGCAACGACTTCGCCCGCGCGCTCGGGCTGCCGGCCGAGGCACCGGCGCTGGCCGAAGTGCTGCTCAACGGCTCGCCGCGGGCGATCGACACCATCCAGGTCGAATCCGCTGTGCACGACCGGACGTGTGTGCTCGGCAGTGTGTACGCGGGCGTCGACGCGGTGGCCAACCAGTACGCCAACACGGCCCGGTTTCTGAGGGGTGCCGCCTCGTACTACGCGGGCGGCGCCCGCGCGGTGCTGACCTGGCGGCCGGTCGACTACCGCATCACCGTGGACGGAGTGCAGCACGAACGGCGCGGCTACACGGTCGTGGCCGCCAACTCCCGCTTCTACGGGTTCGGCCGTCAAATCGCCCCCGGCGCAGAGCTCGACGACGGCCTGCTGGACGTGGTCGTCATCCGGCACGCCCCCAAGCGGCTGTTTTTCGCGATCATGAACGAGCTCAAAACAGGGGCGCACCTGGGGCGACCGGAAGTGGAGATCCTGCGGGGAAAGGAGGTTCGCATCGAGGCCGATCGCGATATCCCCTACGGCGCGGACGGCGAGATCGAGGCGACCCTCCCCGTAACGGTAAGGGTGCAGCCTGGGGCACTCACCATGCTCTGCTGACGCGCGGGCGCGCGTCACGGGCCCGGCGCAGCTCCACTTCGGTGGCATGCCGTGGGCAGGTGGCCTGCGGGGCGCAGGGCGAGGGTCGTCGCAGTGTGTCTCGTACGGGGCGAGGGATCGCGCTTGACCTCAAGTCTGGTTGAGGTTGAAAGATCTTCCTCAGCGGACAGCCGTCCACGCGCATTGCCGACACACCAGGAGAGCAGACTCATGAGCACCGACACCGGCTTCTACTCGATCATCGACTACACCGTCGACGGTCCCGCCACCCAGGCCGAGCTCGTGGACGTGTTCGCCAACCTCCAGGAACAGTGGGTGCGTTTCTATCCCGGCTACCGATCGGCCCGCTTCCATGTGAGCACCGATGGGACCCGGGTGTACAACATCGTCCACTGGGCGGACGAGGCGGACTATCGCAACTTCGTCGAGACGTCCGACACCGAGGGGCGGATGGCCGCCATCCAGAAGGCGGTTGACGGGCTGGCCGGCAGGGCCGAGCCACGCATGAGCGGAGTCCCCACCTACACGGTCGTACGCGAAGTCGGCCCGGGACCGCAGCAGCCCGCCGGCTGACCACTGGCTTCCTCCCGTGCCCGGGAGGAAGCCAGTGACGTTCGACACCGACACCTACGGCGCGTTCATGAGGTTGCGCTCATGCGCTCAAAGGGGAAGCCGTGTACGCGAGCGGCGATGGATGACAACGACCAGTACCGCCATCAGTAACACCAAACACGACCCGACCGATCCGGGCGGCCCGGGCACGTGCAGCACGCCCGCATGGACGGCCATGGACCGCCATGGCCGGGGCGTCGCTGCTGTGTCCGGCGGCGGCGTGGTGTGCCGCGGCGGTCGACTGCGCCGGCGGCGAAACGCCACCGACTACAGGGCGTCGACCTGTCCGCATGCGACCCCGAAGTCGGCCAGGTGGTCGATGCCGTTGGAGCGCACTACGACCTCGCTCAGGCGCCGTACGCGGACGATCTCAGCACCGGTCCGGCGACCAGCACGACCCGCTGCCGTCGCATTATCGCTCCCGGCCCTCACAACAACACAGCAACACCCCCTAGGCTGCTCCCCCAGTGCCCACCGACAGCGTCCAGCAATGGTGGGCCGGATGGAAAGGCAGAACTATGACCTCCACAGCCGGCACACCGGGAAGCGTCGCAGCGACAACTGCACTCCTGCAGGCGGAACTTCCCCGACTGGAAGAACACCAGCAGACCCTGGAGAAGGAGCTCGCTCATGTCACCGAGCGTCTGGAATCGGTACGCAACGCCCTCACCGCCCTGCAGGCACTGACCGCAGCCCCCCAGGTTCAGGAGCCGGCCGCTCCCGACAACGCCCCCGAAACCAAGCCCGCGCCCTCTGCCAGCACCGAGGCCGAACTCGCCACAGGCCCCAAGTCCACAGCGCAGACAGAGTCTGCCCCCGTTACCCACGAGACAGACACCCCCCAAGCACCGGAGGAGGAGGCAGCGGCCACTCCCCCGGCCCCCACCCGCCGCAGGACCCGCAAGGCGCCTGCCGCCACCGGCCGGAAGCAGCCCACACAGGCCTCCAAGAAGGAAAAGCAGAAGTCCCGCCCGGCGAAGAAGACGACCGCGGCAAGGCGCACCGCCTCCACCACAGCAAAGAAGACCGCGCCCGTCACAACGCCCAAGGACAGCAGCGGCCTCACCGAGCAGATCGTGGAGTTCCTGGCCACGACCGACGGCAGCCCCGTCCGTGCCCGCGACGTCGCCCAAGCTCTCGGCCGTGACGACACCACAGGCAGCATCAACGCCGTCCGCAGTACCCTCGACCGCCTCGTCGCCACCTCCAGGGCACACCGAGCCGGCCGCGGCCTCTACCAGTCCCCCACCACCTGACCCGAACGCCCCGGCGCCCCTTCGCCCGGTACGGCCAGACCTTCATGCCGTCGACCCGCCGCCGCGACCGGGCTTGGGGGCGGGCGCTCGCCCCCGCCCACGGGGCCTCATCCACCCGCCGGCCGCCGGTCACGTCTCACCTCACAGCGTGATGACGACCTTGCCGCGGGCGTGGCCGTCCGTCAGGTACTGAATGGCCTTGGGAACCTCACTCAGCGAGAAGGTCCTGTCGACGATCGGAGTGAGCTTGCCGGCCTCGATCAGTTCCCCCAGCAACTGGAGGTCCTCCGTGCGCTCCGTGGACACCAGCATCCGCAGTGTGTGATTCACGAACGGTGACAGCATCGCCGCCCGGAGCGCGCGGTCCACGCCCCGCATCCACCGTCCTCCCGTTTCGGATCCCACGATGACGAGAGTTCCCCGGGGTTCGAGAGCACGCCGGAGGTGTGACAGCGAACGACCACCCGCGGCGTCGAGGATCAGGTCGTAGCGGTGCGGCCTGTTCGCGAAGTCCTCGCGTGTGTAGTCGATGACGTCGTCGGCGCCGATCGAGCGGACCAGTTCCGTCTTCTTCGTGCTGCACACACCGGTGACGTTCGCTCCGAACTCCTTGGCCAGCTGCACCGCGAACGTCCCGACGCCTCCGCCCGCACCGATGACCAGCACCTTCTGCCCTGCCTGGACCTGTGCGCTGCGGCGAAGACCCTGGAGGGCGGCGAAAGCGGAGCTGGGGACTGCCGCCGCCTGCTCGAAGGTGACGTTCGTCGGCTTGGGCGCGAACTTGTCCTGGCGCGCGCAGGCGTACTCGGCGTAGGAGCCCGCGCAGGTGCCGAACACCTCGTCACCGGGCTGGAACCGGGTCACGTTCCGGCCCACTGCCTCGACGCGCCCTGCGACGTCCAGACCCGGAACGCGGGTTTTGGGTCTGCGCAGCCCGAACCCCATGATGCGAAGCAGGTACGGCAGGCCGGTGACGAGGTGCCAGACGCCCTGGTCGAGGCCGGCGGCGTGAACGCGTACGAGCACGTCGTCATCGCCGACCACCGGCTTGTCGATCTCCTTGAGTTCCAGGTCATCGGGCGACCCGTACTTCTCCTGGACTATTGCCTTCATGGTGTCTTTCCTTCGCTGTCCGGGTACTGGAACACAGTGTCGAGCGGGACCTTGAACACCTTGGCGATCTGAAATGCCATTTCGAGGGAAGGCGAATACCTGCCTTGCTCGATGGCAATGACGGTCTGACGTGATACGCCGATTCGCTCGGCCAGATCCGCTTGTGTCATCTCTCCGTGCGTGAACCGGAGTGCCCGGATCGCGTTCGTGACCCTGGTGGGCTTCACCATGGCTGAAAGCCCCGGCGATACGCGACGATCTTGGCCGTGGAACCGAGGATCGCCGACAGCACGAACGCCAGGTAGACCGCGTTGGCGATCCAGAAGTAGTCCAGCTCGGCCATCGACATGCCGAGCGCCGCCACCCCCCCGATGACGACGAATGACTGGCCGATGTATTCGCCGAACCGATTGATCTCCCGGTCGCGCTGATCCTTCTTGTCCTTCGGCCAGAACATCGCGATGAGCATATGGAGCACGATCGACGCTGCGATCGAGATGCCCAGTGCCCACAGCAGCGCCGCCACGTACGGCACCTCGGCGAGAGGGGCGTCTCCCGCGCGCCCAAGAATGACGAGGAGGTAGCCCGCATACGTACCGACCGCGAGCACCCCCATGACCCATGCGCTCTTCTCTTCGAATGGCATTCCACGAATGTAAAGCAACTCAGACATCGTGTCAAAGATTCTTAACATCGCGGAGGGCGGTCGATCACGGCAGCCCATCGTCGACCCCGGCGCCGCCACGGCCCGCCGCAGCGCGCCCCACACATCTTCTGCCCCATCGGAAAATCAGACATATGGTTCGTAGTGCCGATCTGGCGACCAAGGAGGCATTGATGTCCGAACTCATCGTCATCGGCTACGACGACCCATCAGTCGCGAGCGACGCCTTCAAGGCGGTTCAGGAGCTGCAGAAGGGCCACGTGGTCGACCTCACCGGACTCGCCGTCGTCTCGGTGGACAAAAACGGCGAGATCCACGTCGACACCCCCGGCAGGAGCGAGAAAGTGGCCGTGTCGGCCACCGCCGGCGCCCTGTGGGGCATGGTCTTCGGGATCCTCGTACTCCTCCCCGGAATCGGCGTGGTGGGCGCCGCTGTCGGGGGGCTCATCGGCAAGCTGAGCCAGATGGGGGTCGACGACAAATTCCGGGCGAAGGTCCAGAACCTCCTCAAGCCCGGCTCCTCAGCCGTCGTGATCATGGCGTCGAAGATCACCGAAGACAAGTTCGCTGCTGAGATGCAGCGCTACGGCGGAACCCTCCTCAAGACCTCACTCACGGAGCAGGACGAGCAGGAGCTCTCGGAGCAGCTCGCCGGCACCCAGTAGGCCGTACTCGTACTTCCGCACGCTGCCGGCCACATATACCGCTGGTGGGACGGATGTCCCCATGGCGGGGTGGCCGGTTGCGGGCTGCACGAGTACCGCCACTCCGGCAGGCCTCGGTGAGAGGTGACGCGGTCGGCATGTCGCAGATGCAGGCGCCGCCCGCCGTTGGACGACGCCCCGGGGGGAACACAGATAAAGACAGCCCAGACCGTCGCTCCGAGGAGACCGCACCATGAGTACCGAACTGACGGTCGCTCTGATCGTCGCCGCGATCGCGGTCCTGGCGATGCTGGCGGTGACCCTCGTGCTGGTCGTCAAGGTGGCACGGGCCCGTGCGGTACTGCGCGAGGCCGGAGTGCCACTGAAGAACAAGGCGGTCTTCTGGGGTGCGCTCGTCTATGCCATCTGCCCTGTCGACCTGATTCCCGACCCCGTCTACCTCGATGACATCGGTGTGCTGCTGCTGGCCCTGCGTGCTCTGCACTCGGCGGCGAACGCGGGCCCCGGCCCCCTCACGAGCGCCGCCCGCGGACAGCGGTCCCACGAGAAACTGCTGTCGGGCGCCGGGAGTGACGAGCGGAACTGAGCCGGCGCGCCATCGGCCGACCAGGTGTGCAGCCCGTACCGGTTGAGGCGGACCATGGCCGTGGGCTGTCAGCCGTTCGCGCTCCGCGTTCCACTGCGTCGCCGAACCAGCAGGCTCCCCAGAGCAGTGCGCCGGTGCAGAACCGCCCGTCCCGCGCGGACCGTGGTGATCATGCCTGCGCCGCGCAGCGCGGCGGTGTGGGCGGAAACGGTGGCATTGCTGACGCCCAGCCGCCGTGCGAGCTCGCTGGTGGTGTGTTCCTCCGCGAGCAGGAGCAGTATGCCGACGCGGGTTCGCCCGAGCACCCCGGCCAGCGCATCGTCCGTTCCACCGGTCCCGGTCGGCGGAAGCGAAAGGGGCAGGCCCGGACCCGCCGGGTAGGTCAGGACCAGGGGGCGGTCGGGCAGGTGGGAGATGAGGGGATGGCCGGTCCAGTGGAAGGTGGGCAGTAGCACCACGCCGTGGCCGCGCAGTTTGATGTCCCGCTCACCCGACGCCTCGAACTGCCAGACCCCTTCGTGCAGTCGGGTGCTGGGGAGGAGTGCGGCGAGTGCGGCGCCGACACCGTGCTCAGCCACGGCCAGGGCATGGCGGGTGAACTCCGTCTGGTGCAGGTCCTGCACGAGGGGCCATACAGGGCGCAGCACTGTTTCGAAGGCCGCGTGCTGTGCCCGGCGGAGGAGCTACCAGGCGTCGGCGTCACCTCGGTGCAGGTCGCGGATCCACGGCGGAACCGGGGGCGTGCGCTGGGCGTACACTCGCTCGATTTCGGAGCGGACCAGGTCCGGGGGCGAAGCCCGGACGGTGTCCAGTCCCTCCTTGAGACTGTCGCTGATCACGTCGATGAAGTTGGGGGCCACGTCCGCGGGGACCAGGTCCCTCAGCGGCCCGACGGCGGCCGGCAAGGACTGGAGCAACCGTCGTCTCCAGCGGCCGAAGAGCAGTCCGTCGTCCGGACGGCACATTTTCAGGAGGGCCGCGTTCAGCTCCTGCAACGGGGCCGCCCCGGACGCGAACCGGACCCGCGCGAAGTCCGCGGCCGTCAAATGGATCCGGATCACTACTTTCCCTGACTCTCGTCGGCAGCCCTGCGCCATCGTTTCGGCCAGGGCCTCAACCATCGCCCGCGTTCCCCGTTGGGCGCCAGCATTCAGGTCATGCCCCTTCATTCACCCGGGGGCCGCCGGAAGGCGCAAGGACTGAAGTCACAGACACATAAGGGGAGCCATGTTCCGCAAGAAGTTCGGCGACGATGAGCGGGTGGGCCGAGCCTGTGGGCTCGAGCGAGGCCTCGATGTCGTCCCCGAGGGTGAGGGCGCCATCGCAGTGGACCGGCGGACCGTCACCAAGTCGGCCGTGCCGGCCGCCGCGGCACTGCTCGCGGGCGGCGGCGTCGCGCAGGCACGGCCCGCGCAGGCAGAGGCCGCGCAGGCAGAGGCCGCGCAGGCAGAGGCCGCGGACGACGTCACCGTACGGTTGCCGGCGCCGACCGGCCCGCACCGGATCGGGGTGACCACGTTGCATCTGGTCGATCGCTCCAGGCGCGACCCGTGGGAGCCGGAGATCCCCGTGCGGGAAGTGATGGTTTCGGTGTTCTATCCGGCCCGCACCGTCCGCGGCTGTCCCGTCGCACCACACATGTCCGAGGGTGCCGCGGAGCTGTTCACGACGCTCGGCCCCATGGGCCACCCGGAGTTGCCGCGGGCGGGTGTGAACTGGGCGGCCACCATGACGCATTCGCACGCGGACGCACCCGCCCAGGCCGTGCGTCGACCGGTGCTGCTGTACAGCCCGGGAGGCGGCGACCCACGCGCCATGGGCACCGGGATCGCCGAAGAGCTGGCGAGCCACGGCTACGTGGTGGTGAGCATCGATCACCCCGGTGACGCCAGTGCCGTCGAGTTTCCCCATGTGATGACGGGGAGGGACAAGGTCCGTCCGACCGTTTTCCGGGGAGATCCCCGGCTGGATCCGAAGCTCTCCCGCACCATGATCGCAACCCGGATTGCGGATACCCGGTTCGTGCTGGATCAGTTGGAAGTGCTGGCGGCGGCAGGGCCGAACCCGGATGTCGAGGGACACGCGTTGCCGGAGCACCTCGGGCGTGCACTGGATCTGCGGCGGGTGGGTGTCTACGGCCACTCGGCGGGCGGCACCACCGCGGCCGAGACGATGTACGACGACCGACGCGTCGGCGCGGCGGTCAATCTGGAGGGTTACCTGGACTACCCGCCGAACAAGCCCGGCGAGGAAGGGATGCTGCTCCCGATCGCCCGGTACGGGGTGGACCGGCCGCTGCTCCTGCTGGGAACCGATGGCTTCCCCCACAGGAAGGTGCTGGAGCGTTCCTGGTCGGCCGCGCTCGCCCACTCGCACGGATGCACCCGCCGACGGCAGCTCGACGGCGCCGCGCACGGGGTGTTCACCGACTACGCGGCCATAGCGCCTCAGTTGCAGGCCGCCGCGCTGATGACCGCTGACAACCGGATCACGCTGGTCGGCCCCGTCGCCCCGGAAGAGTCGGTTCCCATGGTGCGCAGCCACGTGCGCTCGTTCTTCGCCCGGCACCTGCCTCCGCTCTGAAGCGAGCCCCGACTCGAGTGGGTGGCCGGGGGATTGTGACTGCGGCCCTGGCCACCCAAGTCCTCACCGGTTCCCTGCGCCCCCGGACCGTACGAGTGTGCCGAAGCGTCAGATGCCACCTTCTGTCCGGTGACATTATGTGGCGGGAAGGAACGTCTACGGGGCGAGGGCGACGTTGCGCGAGTTCATCTACTTATCGGACAGCAAATTGGGCCAGTTCGTGCCCAAGCCGCACCGCTTCGCCCGGCCGGGCGCGTTACGGGTGACCACCCCGCTGGGCGGTCTCGACGTCGAACCGCCCGCCGCGGACAGCGATCACGCCCGACTGCGACACCTGCGGCGTGTGGTCAAACATCTGGACCGGGCGGCGCGTTGGTTCACCGAGCCCGACCTGCGCCCCGGTCAGTGGGTTCGCTTCGAGGCGCCCCTGCGCTGCGTCACCCTCAAAGGCGAGTACCAGCACATGGTGCTGTTCGCCGACCCGTTCGCGGACGACGAGCCCGGGTACGACCGTGAAGCCGGCTTCCGGCTGCTGATGCACGGCTCGATCCGCCACTTGATCGGTCACACACCGCAGTCGGTCGAGGGGCCGGACCTGGAGAGCTTCGGCGGCGGGGCGAGTTACGGCGAGACCTTTGTCACCGACGCCGGGCACGTGGTGCGCGCACTCGCCGTCGAGCGCGATCCAACGGCCGACGAGTCCCCGGACGGGGTTCTCCCCCACGCGCCGGCGTTCACCGCCTCGGAGGGCGTGCGTGCCCTGCTCAGCGCACTCCATGCCGGCCCCGGCCCGATGCGCACTGCCGCGTGGATGCGGGGGTACGCCCGGGTGTCGGCGCAGTTCGCTCCGGGCGCCGCCGCCTCCGGGGCCGGGTTCCGGCGCTCTCCTTGCCTGGTGGCGAGCCCTCTTTCCGTGGAGTACGCGCACGACCGGTTCCAGCAGTGCTGAGGTACGCGATCGGCACGGTTCCGTTGCCGGGGGCAGGCGTACGGACGGCTGCTGAGCAGGGAGGCATCCATGGGCAGTGACATGCGGGCGGAGAAGAGCACTCCCCTGGAGGTTCGACACATTCGTGACGCTCTGGCACGGGAGTTCACCGACCTCATCGACATGAGCGACCACGCGCATCGCGAGCCGACGGCCCTGGACACGGCCTTCCTCTCCCGGGCCACCGCGGCCAAGACCGTGCGGATACTGACGGGCTGCGGGCCGGAAGAGGCCGCCGAAGCCGTCATCGACGGCCGCGACGACCTGGGCATCGACGCCGTCGCTTTCTCGCTCGCCGTACCGGAGCTGTGGTTGATCCAGGCCAAGTGGAGTCACCAGGGCACTGCGCAGCTCACCCCCGACGGCGCGCGCCGTCTCGTCGAAGGCATGCGAAAGCTCGCCGAGCGGGAGTTCGACCGGTTCAACGTCCGGTTCCAGCGCCTGGCCAACCGGGTCGACGACGTTCTCACCTCACCCCGCTGCAAGATGCATCTGGTCGTGGCAGTCATGGGAGACGGCCGGGCCTCACGGGAGGCCGAGTCGCTCCTGCTGGACGGAATGGCTGAGTTCGGGGCCATGGGCGACGTGGTCGACGTCCGCTTCCTCAACACCGCCGACTTTCACTCCGCAGTGCGGCAGGACATGGCTCCGACACCGATCTCGGTCAGCGCCACCATGGCCGCGGGCTGGCACTCCTTCAGCACCCCCTACCCGGCGTTCGACGGCGCGGTGACCGCCGACGAGCTGGCCCGCTGGTACCAGGAGCACGGCGAGGCGCTGTACGAACGCAATGTGCGCCGTTCCCTGGGCCTGACGAAAGTCAATCAAGCCCTCGTCACCAGCCTGCTCAAGAACCCTCAGGAGTTCTGGTACTACAACAACGGCATCACCGTGCTCTGCGACTCGATCCGCACCGAGTTCTTCGCCCGCCGGGCCGAGGGCCAACCCGTGCGACTCCAGCTCTCCAACGCCCGAGTCGTCAATGGCGCGCAGACCGTCACCTCCGCGTACCGCGCCTTCGAGCAGAATCCTGACGCCGTCGCCGAGGCGTACGTACCCGTCCGCGTCATTTCCGTGGAGGACGCCCCGGAGGGTCTCGCCGCGCGAATCACCGAGACGACCAACACGCAGAACCACATGGAGGCCCGGGACTTCATCGCCCTCGACGCCAACCAGGCACTCATTCGCGAGGACTTCGCGCTGTCACTCGGCAAGCGGTACGTGTACAAGCGAGGAGAGCTCGTACCGTCCCCGGCGGTGGGATGCTCGGTGGTGGAAGCGGCCACCGCGCTGGCGTGCGCCCACCCGGACGCCTCACTCGTCGTACGGGTGAGAGGGGACAAGGAATTCCTCTGGCACGAAGCGCCCTACGGGGCGTACACCCAGCTCTTCGCCCGGCGTCCCGGTGCCTGTCAGATCTGGCGATCCGTCCAGTTGCTGAGGACAGTCAGCGAGGCGCTGCACGAAATGGCCGCCAGCCTTCCCGGACGCGCCCGTGCGATCGCCGACAGCGGCAGTCTCCTGGTCGCACACATCCTCTTCCAGACCGTCGGCAACGAAGGCATCGAGGAGCCGGACTCGGACTGGGAGGCCGGGCTGGGCACCGTCCTGGAGCGGGTCGGGGAAATCCTCTCCCTGCTCATCTCTCTCGTGGACCGGCTCTACGGCCCCCATATCTTCGTGTCCAGCACGTTCACCGACGAACGAAAGTGCCGCGAGCTGGTCGAAGGCGTGATGCGCGGGCTCGCCGGGGTGGCAGACGCCCTGGAGCTCGCCCCGCAGCGGCAGCATGTGCAGGTGGAGGCACCCCGGCCGCAACGGCGCCCCAGCAGCGTCAAGCTCCTGGTCGAGCACGGTCGCATCGCCGACGGGACCCGGCTGATGTACCGCCCGAGCGCTGCCGAGGAGCGTGCGGTCGGAGAGTGGCTCAACGCGGACCCCAGCCGCTTCCTCGCCACCTGGGTCAACGATCCCCGTCGGCCTCTGATCTGGGCGGCCGACAGGCAGCGCTACTCGCCGAGCAGCCTGGTCATGCACATCTGGCGCAGCGCCGAATGGGATGAGGCGCCGGTCGCCGTACAGGGGGTGCGGTACTGGGCGCTGCCGGACGAGGGCACGCTGGTGGAGCTCGCCGAAGAGATCTGGCGGACGATGCGGATGGGCGACAGCACCGGTGCCGTCTGACGTACGGATCATCGAGGGCCGCTACGAGCTTCGGACCCGCCTGGGCGAGGGCGGGATGGGCCAGGTCTGGCAGAGCTACGACCGTGAGCTGCGGCGTTCTGTGGCACTCAAACTCATCCACCCCCACCGCGTGGCTCCGGGCACGAACGTGGCGGAACTGGAGGAACTGGTCGAGCGCTTCCGGCGCGAGGCCAGGATCATCGCCCGGTTCCATCACCCGGGCATACCGGTGCTGTACGACGCCAAGCTCAACCGTGACGCCGGAACGCTCTACATGGTCATGGAGCTGGTACTCGGCGAGGATCTGACGCAGGTCATCACACGCAACGGACGGTTGCCGACGGGCCAAGTGGTGTCCATCGGTGCGCAGATCTGCGACATCCTCGCCCATACCCATGCCGACCCTGTGGTCCATCGCGATCTCAAGCCCGGCAACATCATGCTGGCCGGCAACGGCATGGTGAAGCTGCTCGACTTCGGGGTGGCCGCGGTCTTCGGCTCCGCCCACAGGAAGCTGACCTCCAGCAAGCGCGTGCTGGGCACCGTCTCGTACATGGCACCGGAACAGTTCGATGCCGGCAGCCTCGTCACGCCGCGCTGCGATCTCTACTCGCTCGGGTGCGTGCTCTATCACCTCCTGGCCGGCGAACCGCCTTTCACGGCCGAATCGCCGCTTCAGCTCATGCGCGATCACCATGATCGCCCGCCGGTACCTCTGCGGTGGTTACGGCCCGAGCTCGACAGCGTCCTGGATGCTCTCGTGCTCGAGCTGCTGGCCAAAAGGCCGGACGACCGACCGGCCTCCGCCCGCGACGTGTACGACAGGCTCAGGCCATTCATCGACAACTCGGAAGAGGTGTCCCCGCCGCAGCAGCGGAACAGATGCGTACCCTGCACGCCCACCATCCGCGACACCGACACCGACACCGACACCGACACTGACACCCACACCGACACCGACGTCCCGGCGTCGGAGCCTCTGCCCGTGCGCCTGCGTATCGTCCAGGCGCTCGCGCTGTTCGACGACGGAAGGTACGGACATGCCCTCCCCGCGTATGTCGCGCTCGCCGATGAGCTCGAGGCGGCGGGGTCAGATCATGCGGACGGGGCGATCGAGTGTCGCAGCAAGGCCGCGTACTGCCGAATGCGGCTCGGGGACGGCACAGGGGCACTCAAGGAGTTCCAAGCCCTCTCGGAACAGCTCCGGGCCGTCCGGCCGAGCACCGATGTGCTGCTCCTGGAAGTACGCCGTCACATCGGGCTGCTGCTGCACTCCGCCGGACGGATCCGCGACGCCGTCGAGGAACTGGCGGACCTGTACCCGCTCCTGGTGGAAACCGTCGGGAAGGATGCTCCGGAGACGGCCGAGGTGCGGGGCGCGCTCAACCGTATCCGCACGCAGCCCTGACCGGGCTGACGGGGTCCCCGCCCCTCGCGCCCCGGTAGGTCGTCAGCGCCCTGCCATACCACAACTGATGGGCCTTCAGGGTGCAAACTGTGCTGCGACGGCTTGAACTACGATCTGTGATGCATTTTCGGACAACGATCCGTGACTTCTGGGTCGGCAGACAACCTGTGGTGGCGTCCACCTGATCTCACGGGTAGGCCACGGTTCCGATCGGAGCCTGTCGGGTCCTACCCGCCTCGTCCGGCTTGCCGTGCGCCGTCTGTTCAGCCCCATGTCCCAGTGGCTCTCGTAATCGAGGATCGATGATCAGACACCATCGCAATCGTCTATGGCGTTCGGCGCTCGCCGCCTCCGCAGCGTTCACCGTCGTCGCCGGCCTGGCCGCCGCCGCGCCCGTCACCAAAGCGCCGACACCGGCACCGACGCCCAAGCTCCGCATGATCGCCGCCTCCACCTCGGTGACTCTCGACCGGTGGGAAGGCGATTCCGGGGTCTACCTGGACCTCGGTACGTACATCACCGCCGAGGGCGGGCCGCTTGAGTTCAACGTGACGCGCAAGTCCTACAAGGACCCCGTCGTCGCCAAGCAGATCATCCGCGAGGGGAAGAAGACGCGGACCAAGACCCTCCCGGCGGGCCTGGTGAAGGACTTCTCGGGTCTGTCGGGCTTCCTCCAGGTCACCCTCACCGACGCGGCCGGCAAGACGGTGGTGAACAAGACGGAGACCTTCTGTCCGAACAACGCGTCGGGACGGATCCGTCCCGACGCCCCGGCCAAGTCCCAGTATCCCGAGAGCTGTCCCACGAACCCCTTCACTCTCGGCTCCGTGTGGGGCGTCGAGAACGGCTGGGCGTCCAACACCTACGCCGGCTACTACTCCGAGCCGGTCAATCTGGCGGTCGGCAAGTACACCGCCAAGCTGTCCGTGACGAAGCGCTACCGCGATCTGTTCGGCATCCCGGACAAGCCGCAGACGCTCAACGTGACGGTGCGCGAGCGCAGCCCCGAAGAGGGCGGTGGGCGCGGGGCGGCCCCCGGCTCACACTCGTCCGCGGCGGCCGGACACTCGGGCCACGGGGCGGCGACGAGCGGCACGGGCCATGCGTACCAGGAGGGCCGCGGAGCCGACGCCCCCGCACCGCCCGCACTGCCGTACGCGCTCAAGGCCGGCCGCACGGCGCCGCACCTGGGCGACGGGCCCGGGCACACCGACGGCTCCCGGATCGCGCCCGCGCTGAAGCCGAGCGCGAAGCGCCCCACCGGCCGGGCAAACGTACCGAAGAACGTACCCAAGCCCGACCTCCGTTCGCTGCCGGCCTGGGACATCGGCATCTCTGACGGAGAGGACGGGGACGTCCCGGGCAAGGACTACATGGTCTTCAGCGCCAACGTCTGGAACGCGGGCCCTGCGCCGCTGGTCGTGGACGGCTTCCGCAGTCCGGGCAAGGCCCTGATGGACGCCTACCAGTACTTCTACGACGCCGCCGGAAAGCAGGTCGGCTACACACCCACAGGCACCATGGAGTGGGACGCGCGCGTGGGCCACGAACACTGGCACTTCACCGACTTCGCCAGCTATCGCCTGCTCAGCGCCAACCAGAAGGAGATCGTGCGCAGCGGCAAGGAAGCCTTCTGCCTGGCCAACACCGACGCGGTCGACTACACGGTGAAGAACGCCAACTGGCACCCGAACAACACCGACCTGTCCACCGCGTGTGGCCAGGAGAGCTCGATCTCTGTGCGGGAAGTACTCGATGTCGGCTCCGGCGACACGTACACGCAGTACCGTCCCGGCCAGTCCTTCGACGTCACCGACCTGCCGAACGGCACCTACTACATCCAGGTGATCGCCAACCCCGAGAAGCGGCTCCAGGAGAGCAACCTCAAGAACAACGTCGCGCTCCGCAAGGTCGTCCTGAGCGGCAAGACGGGCGCCCGTAAGGTGACCGTGCCTCCTCATGACCTGATCAAGGCCCCCTGACAGCAGGCAGACAGGCAGACAGGCAACCTGAAGGCGTAGGCCCGGTCACGCTGTTGCGTGACCGGGCCCGGCGGGTGGCTGGTGGCTGGTGGCTGGTGGCGTCATTCGAACCGGCACATGCCCGTCGAACCTGCGGCACCTCGTGGTCAGGTAGAACTTGCTGTCGAAACATGCGCATACCAGCTATCGCAGGAGGCAGCACGTGTCACGCCCGATCACCATCGTCACAGGCGGCAGTCGAGGCATCGGCGCAGCAACATGCGTCCGGCTGGCGGCCGACGGGCACGACCTGGCCCTGGGGTACGTCAGCAACAGCGCGGCCGCCGCGGAAGTGGCTGCCGCCGTGCGTGCGGTGGGGGCACGATGCGTCACGGTGCAGGTGGACACTTCCGACGAGGCGGACGTGGAGCGGCTGTTCGACACCGCCGTGACGGAACTGGGCCAGGTCACCGGCCTGGTCAACAACGCCGGAGTGACCGGCCCGCTCGGCAGGCTCGCCGACGCCCGCACCGGGGACCTGCGACGGGTGGTCGAGGTGAACCTCCTGGGCTACCTGCTGTGCTGTCGGCGGGCCGCCCGGGACATGGCCGCGCTCGGAGGCGGCGCCATCGTCAACATCTCCTCCGCAGCCGCCACCCTCGGCAGCCCCGGCGAGTATGTCCACTACGCAGCGACCAAGGCAGCCACCGACGCCCTGACGGTCGGCCTGGCCAAGGAACTCGGCCGGGACGGCATCAGGGTCAACGCGGTCGCCCCCGGCACCATCAACACGGACATGCATGCCGCGATGGGGGACCCGGAGCGGCCGGCGAAGGCAGCCGCTCAGATCCCGCTCGGACGACCTGGCGAGCCGGCCGAGATCGCCGCCGCCGTCGCGTGGCTGCTGTCGGCGGACGCCTCGTACGCCACGGGCACGATCGTGAGGGTCTCCGGCGGCCGGTGAACGCTCCCGAGCCGGCTCAGTGCGGTGGCTCTTTGTCCTTCAGGGTGCCTGCTGCCCGTCGGCCAGGGACTGTTCGGTCCACATGACCTTCCCGGTGAGCGTGTACCTGGTGCCCCACCGTCCGGCGAGCTGGGAGACAAGGAACAGGCCGCGCCCGCCCTCGTCCATGGTCGCCGCCCGACGCAGATGCGGGGAGGTGCTGCTGCCGTCGGACACCTCGCAGATCAGACTGCGCTCGTGGACCAGCCTCACGTGGATCGGCTCGGAGCCGTAGCGGATCGCGTTGGTGATCAGCTCGCTCAGCATCAGCTCGACGGTGAACCCGATCTCGGCCAGACCCCACATCTCCAGCTGACGGCCGCACGCGGCGCGGACAGGGGCAACGGCCGCGGGGTCGAAGGGTACGTCCCATTCGGCAACCCTGGCGGGGTCCAGCAGGCGAGTGCGGGCCACCAGCAGCGCGATGTCGTCTCTGCGGTGCGAGGGCACCATGGCGTTGAACACGGCCTGGCACGTCTGCTCCGGCGTCCGGTTCGCGTCGTCGGCCAGCGTGTCGCGCAGGAGGCCGAGGCCGGCATCGATGTCGCGGTCGCGGTGCTCGATGAGGCCGTCGGTGTACAGGACGAGCCGACTGTCCTCGGGGAGCCGCAGTTCGGCGGTCTCGAAGGGCAGAGCGCCCAGGCCCAGGGGTGGGTTGACGGGCACCTCGGGAAAGTCCACGGCTCCGTCGGGGCGGATCAGTACGGGGGCGAGGTGCCCGGCCCTTGCGATATTGCAGAGGCCTGAAACCGGATCGTAGATGGCGTACAGGCACGTGGCTCCCGTGATGCCGCCGCCCTCGCTGTCGCCCTCTTCCTGATCGATACGGGAGACCAGCTCGTCGAGATGCCCCAGGATCTCGTCCGGCGGCAGGTCGAGGGTGGAGAAGTTGTGGACCGCCGTGCGCAGCCGGCCCATGGTGGCGGCGGCGTGCAGGCCGTGGCCGACGACGTCGCCGACGACCAGGGCTACCCGCGCGCCGGGCAGGGGGATGACATCGAACCAGTCGCCGCCCACCCCGGCCTGCGCGGGCAGATAGCGATAGGCGACATCCAGGGCGTTCTGCTCGGGCAGGACACGTGGCAGCAGGCTGCGCTGGAGAGTGAGGGCCATGGCGTGTTCGCGGGTGAAACGGCGCGCGTTGTCGATGGCGACAGCGGCGCGGGCGGCGAGTTCCTCGACGAAGGACAGATCGTCCTCCTCGAAGCGTTCGGGACGCTCCGAACGCCAGAAGTTGGCCATGCCCAGGACGACACCGCGAGCCTGCAACGGCACGGCAATCAGCGAGTGGACGCCAAAGGCGAGGGCTCGGTCCGCCCCTGCGGGATCCTGCTCCCGCCAGCCGTGGGCAACGGTCAGATCGGCCTCGAGCACCGCATGGCCGCTTGCCAGAGCCGCTGCCATCGGCGTCGTGGGGACGACGAATCTGATCAGGTCGCCCATCGGCTGGAAGGGGCCGTCCTCGCGGATTCCGCTCACCGCAGTGCGGCGCATCTTCGTGTGTTCGCCCGACGGCTCCTCGCCGCGCAGTACAGGGTCCAGCAGCTCGACGGTGACGAAGTCCGCGAACCGCGGGACCACCACCTCCGACAACTCCTCGGTCGTGCGCACCACGTCCAGCGTCGTGCCGATCCGCACTCCGGCCTCGTACAGCATCTTCAGGCGCTCTCGGGCCACCTCGGCCATGCCGGACAGTGCACGCAGCTCGGTGGTGTCCCGGAGTGTCACGACAGTGCCGGAAGGCCCGCCGTCCAGTGTCGTGGGCCGCGTGTTGACGGCCAGCAGACTGTCCCCGGCCAGGTGTACTTCATCGGTGACGGTACGGCCCGACGCCAGCAGCTCGGTGGTGTCCGCGTCGAGCCCGAGATCGGCGACGTGGCGTCCTTCCGCCGCAGGAGGCAGCTCGAGGAGCCTGCGCGCCTCATCGTTGGCCAGCATCAGCCGGTCGTCGCTGCCGAAGATGAGTACCCCTTCGCGCACGGCGTGCAGAACCGCGTCATGATGTTCGTACATCCGGGTCATCTCGGTAGGGCCCAGGCCGTGCGTCTGCCGCCGCAGCCGCTTGCTCACCAGCGCGGAGCTGCCTGCGGCCAGGGCCAGCGCGGCGGCGGCGCAGGCGAGGAGCACCGGCAGCTGGCGGTCCACCGCGGCCCCGACGTTCTCGATCCGGACACCGGCACTCACCAGGCCGACAACGGAACCGCTGGCATCGATCACGGGGACGACGGCCCGCGCCGCGTCAGTCGGGGCTCCTTCGAAGATCTCCGTGAAGGATTGTCCGGCCGCGGCACGTTCGACCCCGTCGGCGCGCCGGCCGATCAGCGCGGAATCGGTGTCGGCGTAGCGGATCCCGTCCGGTGTCATCACGGCGAGGAAGTCCACGCGCGATCCGCGCCGAGCCCTTTCCGCCTGGGGTTGCAGCGCGGCGGTCGGATCGGGGGATCCCAGTGCCGCGACGATGCCCGGAGCGTCCGCGAAGGACGCGGCGGCGGCGAGGGACCGGTCCTGGGCATTCCGCTCGCTGTCGTGCCGCGTCTGGAGCGTGAGAGCCACCACCGTGGCGCTGATCAGCAGCACCGCGACCACGATCTGCAGGAAGAGCACCTGACCGGCGGCGCTGCGCACACCCATCAGGGAACGCACTCCTCGCCGCGGCGGGCGCCGTGCCGCTCCGGGGCCCTTCCCGGGGCGGCTCCCGTGCAGAGTGTTCGGCTCGCGTCCCGAATCCGGACGCCCCGGCCGATCCCGGAGGGGCGGGCCGACGCGTGGGCGGCCTGACGTAAGCCTGGATCGCCAGGAACGTCCCTTCATGCCTCATTTCTAGCACTGGATACCTTTGCGCAACGGTCTACGGAACGCTGACACCGGCCCTCGGTCGGCCCTCCCCGCCGGTACTGGCATGATCGAGAGATGTCTGAGCGCATCATCGCCGCCTGCGACGGGGCATCCAAGGGAAATCCGGGGCCTGCCGCCTGGGCCTGGGTCGTCGCCGACGCCCAGGGCCGGCCCGAGCGCTGGGAGGCCGGACCACTGGGCAAGGCCACCAACAACGTCGCCGAACTGACCGCCCTGGAGAAGCTGCTGGAGTCCACCGACCCGGCCGTACCGATCGAGGTGCGGATGGACTCGCAGTACGCGATGAACGCGGTGACGAAGTGGATTGCCGGCTGGAAGCGCAACGGCTGGAGGACCGCTGCGGGGCAGCCGGTCGCCAACCGCGACCTCGTCACGCGTATCGATTCGTTGCTGACCGGCCGCACCGTGGACTTCCTGTACGTACCGGCTCACCAGGTCGGCGGCGACCACCTGAACGCGATCGCCGACCAGGCGGCCGGCGAGGCCGCGGTGACACAGAAAGCCGCCGGCACCTCACGAGGCGCGCAGGAGATGCCCATCCCTGCTCCCGTTGAAGCCACGACGGGCCCACGGTCCAGGGCGACGAAAAAGACCTCCGCGAAATCCCACCCGGCGCGCCCTACGGGGACCATCCGCGCAAAGTTCGCCGGGCGGTGCCACTGCGGTCAGCCGTACGCCGCCAAGGACCTGATCGCGAAGAGCCAGCGGGGCTGGGGACACCCTGACTGCCGCCGCCCCGAGGCCGAAACGGCCGGCTGACCCGTCCCTGCGCCCCCACCCGCGGCGGCCCTCGCCGACGGGTGGCCCCCGAGCATCCGTGCTACCAGGCCGGCAAGGGCCATGAGCGTGGCACTCCGGCCTTCCGCGCGTACGTCACTGTGCGCCGGGAGCCCCTCTTGCCCGCCCGCGCTCCCGCACACAAGGAACACACGGTCGGCTGCACCGGGAAGCAGGAGGGCGCCGCCACTGCCGCGCTGCTCGTCCCGGACGACCGTGGGCGCCCTCGGCGGCGCATCCCGCAGAAAACCGGCCGGTCATGCCCCGGCCGCTCATCGGGCGCCCCGCCCGCCCCTCGTCATCGCCGACCCGACCGGTGACCGATATGGGTGGTTTACTCGTAAATGGGAAGATCCGATCACCCGCGGGGTGGCGTGCGCAGCCGTGCGCCATCACAGACACAGGACAGGCAGGCCAGGTCATGGCGAAGAAGCCGAAGTCATCCCAGCCGTCGCAAGGCGAGGGACCGAGCCGACACCAGGGCAGCCAGCAGCACGGCTGGTCACCGGACGTGGACGAGACCCGCCAGCAGGACAACCCGAGCGCCCATCGCTCATTCCATCCCGAGGAGCACGCCCCCGAGAAGGGCAAGGGCAGAAAGGTCTCCCGGGAGGAGGCGAAGTCAGTCCCGGGAGACACCGCCAAGAGCACCGGCCGCCGGGGCGAGGAGCAAGCCAAGAGGGCCGACGAGGAAGGCATGCACGACACCGGTTCCAGGGGCCGCTCACAGCGCTCCAGCGGCACGAAGGACGCCTCGGCCTTCACCGGCGTGGACCCGCAGGACCCGCCCGGCAAGCGGAGGAACGGCTAGATATCCGCGCACTGCCGCCGATGTCGCCGGAGCTCGCCTTCATAGGGGCGTCGACCTGCGAAACGATCTCGGGGCAAGCGCATCCGGCCACGGCCGGACTCATGCAGCTGTATGACTTCAGGGCGACGCCCCGGAGTCACCCGCAGTGAGGTGCGGTTCAAAGGCCAGTTTTGCGGGCGCTGGTTCCTGCGTCGGCTGCCCTCACTCGACCCGGGTGTACGTCACGTCGAAGTCCGGCGCCCAGACCTCACCGTCGGTCGACCACACCCAGCCGCCCGTGATCGTGTCGCCCCGTTGGTGAAGGCGCCGGTGAATCGCTGATGGATGCCTGGAGCCACACGCCACTGCTTCCACACGCCGTCACTCAGGCTCGTGCCCGGCTCGTGCCGTACGCGCGTGCGACGCCGCGGCCGTCGGCGTACAGCGTCGGCAACTCCCCGGCCGCATCGTCATGGCCCGTCACGGTGAGGGTGGGAAACGGCAGGTTCTCCCCACTCGGCGGGAACGACTGGCTCAGGGCCCACATACGCGCGCTGGACGAGGAAGGCTTCGCCCGCCGCCGTACTCACCCGCTCCGCCCAGACCTCGCGGTTTCGCCCTTCGGCGGGCCCGGTGGAGTCCGGGGCCAGGGGCCGCCCAAGGGGTGCCGGGCGGCCACTGCGTAGTGGCGGCTGCTCCGTGGAGCAGCCGCCACCAGTGCCGCCCGGCAGGGGCCCGGTCAGCAGATTCGGGGCAGCTGCTCCCCGATCGGCAGGTCGACCACCCGTGTGCCACCCAGTCCGGTCCGGGCCACCACCATGCCGGGGTGTGCCTCCACCGCCTCGCCGATCACCGTCGCGTCCGCGCCCAGGGGATGCGCCCGCATCGCGCCCAGAACCGCCTCGGCGTGCTCACGGGGGACGAACGCGACCAGCTTGCCCTCATTGGCCACGTACATCGGGTCGAGGCCCAGGATGGCGCAGGCATTGGCCACCGGCGGCGGGACAGGGACGCTGCGCTCCTGGATGACGACCCCGGTGCCGGAGGCCGCCGCGATCTCGTTGAGTGCGGCGGCCAGCCCACCGCGGGTGGGATCGCGCAGTACGTGCAGGTCCGGGGTCACCGCGAGCATGGCCTCCACCAGCCCGCCCAGGGCCGCGCAGTCGCTCTCGATCTCCACGCCGAACTCCAGGCCCTCGCGGACACTCATGATCGCCACGCCGTGCACGCCGATCGCACCGCTGACGATGACGACGTCGCCGGGGACGACGCGCTGGGGACGCATGTCGACGCCTGCCGGGATGAGGCCGATCCCCGCGGTGTTGACGAAGATCCCGTCTCCGTGGCCTGCTTCGACGACCTTGGTGTCGCCGGTGGCCACTTCGACGCCCGCGGCGCGTGCGGCCGCGCCCATCAGCTCGGCCACGCGTGCCACAACCGCGATCTCGACGCCCTCCTCCAGAATGAACCCGCAGGACAGATAGGCGGCCCGGGCGCCGCTCATGGCCAGGTCGTTGACGGTGCCGTTGACCGCGAGGTCGCCGATGCTGCCGCCGGGGAAGAAGAGCGGCCGCACCACGAAGGAGTCGGTGGAGAAGGCCAGCCGGACACCCCCGAGCGAAACCGCCGCGGAATCGCCCAGTTGCGACAGCACCTCTCCGCCGAAGGCGGGCGCGAAGACGTGCTGGACCAGTTCGGCGGACATGGCCCCGCCACCGCCGTGGCCCATCACCACCCGGGGCTGGTCACGCAAGGGGGCCGGGCAGGTCCACGCCGTGAGGTCCGGTGCACGGAGCTCGGTGGTCTCAGACAACGGGGCTCGCCTCCAGAGATGCGGTCGTGATGTCCAGCCGTCGGTAGAGGTAGTAGGCGGCGCACGCACCCTCGCTGGAGACCATCGTGGCTCCGAGCGGATTGCGAGGGGTGCAGGTGGTGCCGAACGCCTCGCACTCATGGGGCTTGAGCAGGCCCTGCAGAACCTCACCGCTGCGGCACTCGGCCGGTTCCCGGGTGTCGATGCCGGTCACCGAGAAACGGTGCTCGGCGTCGTAGTCCCGGTAACGCGAGGACAGCCGCCAGCCGCTGGCGGGAATGACACCGATGCCCCGCCAGGCGCGGTCGGTGACCTCGAACACGTCCTCCAGCATGGCCTGGGCGGCGCGGTTTCCCTCGGGTCTGACGGCGCGAGGGTAGGCGTTGTCGACCGTGTGCTCGCCGCGTTCGAGCTGGAGGACCGTCCGGCGTACGCCTTCAAGGATGTCCAGTGGCTCGAATCCGGTCACGACGATCGGGACGCGGAATCGTTCGGCCAGTTCCGGATACTCCCCGATGCCCATCACGCTGCACACATGTCCGGCTGCGAGGAAGGCCTGCACCCGGCAGTTCGGGGACTGCATGATCGCCTCGATCGCCGGGGGGACGCGCACGTGCGACACCAGCAGGCTGAAGTTCGGGATGCCGAGCTTGCGCGCCTGGTACACCGTCATCGCGTTCGGGGGCGCCGTGGTTTCGAAGCCGATACCGAAGAACACCACCTCACGTTCCGGGTTCTGCTGGGCAACCCGCAGGGCGTCGAGCGGGGAGTAGACCACCCGCACGTCGCCGCCCTCGCTGCGGACCTGGAACAGGTCTCGGCCGGTACCGGGGACGCGGAGCATGTCGCCGAACGAACAGAAGATCACCCCGGGCCGGGAGGCGATCTCCAGTGCCTTGTCGATGACCTCCAGCGGGGTGACACACACCGGGCAACCGGGCCCGTGGATCAGTTCCACCTGGTCCGGCAGAAGTTGGTCGATGCCGTGCCGGATGATGGTGTGCGTCTGTCCCCCGCAGACTTCCATCAACGCCCATGGTCTGGTCACGGTGGAGTGGATGTCATCGAGCAGACGTCGGGCCAGGCCGGGGTCCTGGAATTCGTCGATGTACTTCACTGCTGGACCTCCTGCGATGCTTCGATGCCGCCGGGCGACGGGGATCCGCTCGCTTCCGCGGCCAGTTCCCACGGGTCGCCGAACTCCTCCTGGAGCATCCCGAGGGTCGCGAACAGCTCGAGCGTCTGCTTGGCCGACTCCTCGTCCAGTCGCTGCAGGGCGAATCCCACGTGGACGATGGCGTACTCGCCGACCTGGAGGTCCGGCAGGTATTCCAGGCACACTTCTTTGACCACGCCGCCGAAGTCGACGGTGGCCATCCGGGTGCCGTCCCGTTCCTCGATGTCCAGAACTCTGCCGGGTACCGCCAGGCACATGGGGGTTCTCCTCGCTGTGGGTGGTGCGTCTGCCATGTGGGTGGTGCGTCTGCCCGGCCTTGCCGGGCGTGGCATCAGTCGGTGGCCGCGCGCCCGTGCCCGGCCGCGGTGCGGGCGGCGATCACGAGCTGACCGAGTGCCAGTCCTCCGTCGTTCGGGGGGATCTTGTGGTGGCGCAGGACGGTGAACCCGTCCTTCCGCAGCGCCCCCGCGCAGGCCGTGGAGAGCAGGGTGTTGGCGAACACCCCGCCGGTCAGGGCGACGGTGTCCAGTCCGTGCTGCTCGCGGGCCATGACGCAGGTCCTGTGCACGAGACCGGCGACCGCTGTGTGGAAGCGTGCCGCGATGAGGGCCGGCGCAGCACCCGCGCGCAGGTCGTCGACGACCGCTGCCAGTACGGGGGCGGGGTCGGCGGTCATTGCGGCCTGACCGGCCGCCACCCCCGGGCGCAGTGCGAACGCGTAGCCGGAGCCGTCCTCTCCGGCTGCCGTCAGCGCGGCGGCCTCCAGTTCAATGGCGGCCTGCGCTTCGTATCCGGCCAGGTGGCACACCCCTGCGAGGGAGGAGACTGCGTCGAACAGCCGACCCATGCTCGAGGTGGGGACGCAGTTGAGGTTCCTCTCCAACTGGCGCTCCAGCAGGCGGCGTTCATCAGGAGGGCAGGCGGCCGCACAGGGAAGGTCCTCGGTCCGGGCAATGCCTGCCGCGCGCAGATGCGCGAGTGCCATGCGGTACGGCCGGCGCACGGCAGCGTCGCCGCCCGGCAGTGGGACGTACGCGAGATGCCCGAACCGGGTGAACCCGTCGTAGTCCGCCAGCAGGATCTCCCCGCCCCACACCGCCCCGTCGTCGCCGTAGCCGGTCCCGTCGAACGCGACGCCGATCACCGGCCGGCTGCCGTCCAGGCCGTGCTCGGCCATCGCGGCCGCGACATGTGCGTGATGATGCTGGACACGCACGACCCGACGGCGACCCGCATGACGCTCGGCCCACTGCGCGGAGCGGTAGCCGGGATGCCGGTCGGCCGCCAGGACCTCGGGAGCCACCCCCGTGATCGACTCCAACTGCCGTTCTGCGCGCCCGAACGCCCGCAGCGTGGCGAGGTCGTCCATGTCCCCGATGTGCGCGGACAGCCAGGCTCTGCGCCCTTCGGCGAGACAGAACGTGTTCTTCAGGTCGCCCCCGGCGGCGAGGGCCGGCCGTACGGGAACGGGCAGGGCAACCGGCAGGGGCGCGTAACCGCGTGCGCGGCGCACCGTGAGCAGCTCGCCGTCGCAGATACGCACCACGGAGTCGTCGCACGGCACATGAATCGAGCGGTCGTGGGTGAGCCAGGCGTCGGCCAGGTGCGCCAGCCGGTCCAATGCCTCGGCGTCGTCGGTGACGATCGGCTCGCCGGCCGTATTCCCGCTGGTCATGACGAGCAGGCGCGGCCCCGGCGAGTCGCCCGGCAGGCCGAGCAGCAAGTGGTGCAAGGGGGTGTACGGGAGCATGACGCCGAGGTCGGGACTCCCCGGCGCGACGACGTCCGACAACCGTGGAGCCCCGGGCCGCAGCAGGGCGCCGACGCGGCGACGCAGGAGAACGATGGGCCGGACGCCGCCGGTCAGCAGTGCGTGCTCCCCGGCGCTCAGGTGCACGAGGGGCTCGATGTCGGCGACGTCCCGGACCATCAGGGCGAAGGGCTTGTCGCCGCGGGCCTTGCGGCGACGCAGCAGGGCCACGGCCCGGGAGTTGGAGGCGTCGCAGGCGAGGTGGTAGCCGCCGAGGCCCTTGACGGCGAGGATCGCGCCACCGGACAGCAGCCTGCGGGCTTCGGCGACCGGGTCCGCCGCTGATCCCGGTAGGGGCGGCCCGCCGGGGGACGCGTGCAGCAGACGCAGGCGGGGCCCGCAGGCGGGGCAGGCGACCGGCTGCGCATGAAAGCGGCGGTCGGCCGGATCGGCGTACTCGCGGGCGCAGTCGGGACACAGCGGGAAGCCGGCCATGGTCGTGTGGGCCCGGTCGTACGGCAGGCCGGTGACGATGGTGAAGCGCGGGCCGCAGTGTGTGCAGGTGATGAAGGGGTGGCGGTGACGCCGGTCGGCCGGGTCGGCCAGTTCGGTCAGACAGTCGGCGCAGGTGGCCATGTCCGGGGAGACCAGCGTGCGCGCGGGTCCCTCCGAGCGGGAGGCGACGATGGCGAATCCGGCACTGCCCGCGGCGGGGACCTCCTGCTGGTCGACGGACTCCACCCACGCCAGCGGGGGCGCCTCGGTGGCGATCCGTTCGCAGAACCGGGCTACGGCCGTGGGTGCTCCCTCGACCTCCGCGACGACGCCGTCTCCGGTGTTGGTCACATGCCCGGCCAGGTCCAGTCCCGTGGCGAGGGTGTACAGGAACGGCCGGAACCCGACGCCTTGTACGACACCCCGGACGGTGACCCGACGGCGCTGATTCGCATCGGCGACGGAGATGTCCGACTGCGGTGTGATCACGAGCGAGTCTGGGCCACAGCGCCGGGGGCGGTGGCCGTGAAGGTCCGGGACCGGGACTCGTCCGGGTGGGGATGTACGTGAGTGTGCGTACCGTCCCCGTCGTGACCGTCCCTGTCGTGACGGTCCCGGTGGTGACCGTCCTCGTCGTGACCGTCCTCGTGGTGACCGTCCTCGTGGTGGTGGTGACCGTGGTGGTGGTGATCGTGCTGCTGCCGGGCCATGACCGGCGCGTGGACCGCGCCGCCGTCCGCCACCGCCATCGCCCGCTCGAGCAGCGCACCCGCTCCCTGACCTGCGCGCGCGGAGGTCAGGAGCACCTCCACCCCGGGGTTGACCTGCGCGACATTCGCCCGGAACGCCGCTTCGTCGAACTCGACGGCACCCGCGATGTCGGTCTTGGTGACCACCACCAGATGTGCCAGACCGAAGGCAGTGGGGTACTTCAGCGGCTTGTCCTCCCCCTCGGTCACCGACGCGAGCACGACCCTCAGGGCCTCGCCGAGGTCGTAGGAGGCCGGGCAGACCAGGTTGCCGACGTTCTCCACGAACAGCAGTCGGGTGCCTTCGGGCAGCCACCCCGCCAGGTGCCGGCCCAGCATCCCGGCCTCGAGGTGGCACAGCCCGTCGGTGAGCACCTGCTTGACCGGCACCCCGGAGCGGGCCAGTCGCACGGCGTCGTTCTCGGTGGCAAGGTCGGCGGTCAGGGCGGCGACCGGCACCCCCCTCTCACGTGCCAGGAGCAGTTCGCGTTCCAGCAGGGCTGTCTTCCCGCTGCCGGGGCTGGAGAGGAGGTTGACCACCGTGGTACCGCGGGCTGCCAGTTCGGCGCGCAGCGTTTGCGCGGTCTCATCGTTCTTGGCGAGTACCGCCTGCTGCAGGTCGACCACACGGCACATGGTTCAGCACTCCTCGGAGATCGGTTCGCGGGTGTGCGCCGGGCCGTCTTCCCAGCGCACGCTGACGATCTGCAGCTCACGGCCCGAGAGCAGCTCTGCAGTCGCCTCCCCGCACAGGGGGCAGCACAGTTGGGGGGGCATGCCGACCGCCCATTCGTCCGCGCACGGCTCGCAGCGGGCACGGCCCGGCACAGGTTCCGCGACCAGTTCGGCGCCTTCCAGCACGGTCCCGGCGCAGGCCAGTTCGAAGCAGAAGGACAGTGCGTCGGGGACGACTCCGGCCAGCTCGCCCACCTGGAGTCGTACGGACGTGACCGCGGTGACGCCGCCGGCGTGTGCGGCCGCCTCCTCCACCTGGCCGACGACAGCCAGCGCGATGGACATCTCGTGCATCGGTCTCCGTTCTGGCAGAGGCCGATCGCCGTCGACCGCCATGGGACCGGTGGACGCCGCACCCGCCCTGTGGGGGGGCTCGCTGGGCGGTGCGGCCTGTCCGGTCGGCTCCATTACACGGCGGGGTACGCGGGCAGCCGTTCTGGCTCGCCGACGCCCCGGCCCGCGTACGCCATTCGGTGCAGCCAAGCGACCCGCGGCGGGGACAACCCTGCGGCCCGTGGCAGGGGCAGCATCACATCCGCCGCATACGCAGGTAGCGCCTGAGGTCGGGCAGCACCTGCTTCACTACGGCGGCGAGAGCGGCGGCAGCAGCGGCAGCGCCGCCGATGACGGACTTGTTCATGGTCTTCTCCTCACTTCGCGGCCGGTCCGGCCGCAGCCCGCTGCGCGGGCGCTTCCTGCTCGCCGTCCCGCACAATGCCCAGGACCAGTCGTACGGCTTCCGGTACTGCGGCGGCCACCGGCGGGCTGATACCGATTCCCTCCTCGACACAGGCGGGTTCGCATCCCACCACCAGCCTGCGCCGGGGCGGGATCCCGCCGGTGCCGGCGCACAGGGTGTCCAGCAGTGCCAGGACCGCGTCGGGGGACATACGGTGGCCGTCGAGCACTGCGTCCTGCGGTTCGATTCCGCCGGGCGTGCCGGCGTCGATCAGATACAGCGTTCCGGGCTCGCCGCCGCGTGCGGTGGCGTCGACCAGGACGAGCGTGTCGTATCCGTCCAGTAGCTGGTACGCCAGGTGTACGCCCCGTACGCCGATGTCCACGACCTCGACGTGCTCGGGCAGCCGTTCCTCGGCCAGCCGGCGCACCGTCTCGACGCCGAAGCCGTCGTCGCCGAGAAAGATGTTGCCCACGCCGGCGACCAGAGTCCGCGCGCTCTCGTGCGGGGGAAGGCTCATACGTCCTCCAGGAGTGCGACTTCGTCGGGCTGGAAGTAAAGGAAGCGTCCCTGCTCGCGGCGGATGTCGGCCCCGGGGTCACCCTCGACGGTCACCGCCAGGTGCACTCCCCCGTCCACATCGTGCAGTACGGCTTCGACCTGCGCGCTGCGGCCCCGCAGGAACAGGTCCTGTGCGTCGCTCCGGCGCAGGCCCGGTTGCAGCAGCACGCGGCTGCCCGGGCCCACCTGCCGGCCGTCGACGAGGACCTGGTCGCGGGCCGGGTCCACGGTGGCGTCACCGGCCGGATCCCACCACGGGGTGTCCGGCCGGACGACATCGTGTCCGTCGGACAGCTCAAGGTCGTCCGGCGAGCCCTGACGGGACGACGGGCCGGGTTCGGTGACCTCCCGAAGGGCCCGCACCGCTCCGTGCAGGCGCTCCAGTACCTCGGGGGGCATCGAGTCGGCCAGGTCGATCACGGCGGCCGCCTTCGCGTCGGTCCCGCGCGCTTCGCGCTTCTCCTGGTCGGTGAGGGCCGCCGTGCGCAGCGCGAGGATCTCGTCGATCTCGGTGGCGTCGTAGAGCGCCCCCGGGCTCTCGGGGGCGATGGCCGGGTGGTCCTCCAGAATGATCGGGGAGGACAGCACCAGGTCCGCGCGGCCGGGTTCACCGGCCAGTACCGGCCAGGTGTGCAGGTTGCGGCAGGAGGCGACCGAGACCTTGGCCCACTCGGGCGGGTCGGTCATCGAAAGAAACGAGCCGGCGCTGAGGCACAGCAGGAGGTGGGTGGCGACCAGCGAGTGCGGCAGTGCCGCGTCGCGGTCGGCGCCGCCGCCGTCCGGCGTCCAGGTGCTGGTGTTCTCCACAACCGCGGTCAACCGCAGCGCCCGGTAGGGGCCTTCGAGTTCCTGCGCGGACAGCCGTACGACGCCGTTGATCTCCTCACAGCGGCGGACCAGGCGGCCCACGAGCCGGCCGTCCGCGTCGAGGACGGGCTCGGTCTCCTCACGGGCGGGGCGGGTGAAGGGGACGCTGACACCGTCCCCGGTCAGCCCGGCCACGGTGGTGGACACCTCGACGCGCTCTTCGGCGCCCTCGTCCCAGGGAACCAGGACGCGGTCGTGGAGGTGCAGTTCGGGCACGGTTTCGAAGGTGCCGTCCTGGCGGGCCTGTTGCACGGTCTTCCGGCGGGCGTGCAGAAACCGCAGCTCGACCGCCAGCGTCGCGCCCGCCTTCGGTTCCATCAGGCATTCGGTGTGCTGGAAGTCGTGTTCTTCGCACTCGGCGCCCCAGGCAGGCGGTACGAGCACCCCGAACTGCCAGCGCAACCGGTTCTTGGCCGCCGAGGCCCGGTAGGGGTACAGCACGTAGCCCTCGAAGAGGACGGCGTCGGCAACCTGCCGGGCGGTGGCGAACCGGGCTTCCGTCTCCGCAGTGAACGCGACTGTCGTCACGGCGCCGTCCTCTCGGTGACACGCGGCCGCAGGGCACCGGCCAGAGCGCGGGCCGGCGGCTGGGGGTCCGGCGGGGCCGCCGCGTCCAGGAGGGCGCGGACGGTCGCCTCCCAGGACGGCAGCGCCCTTTGTGAGCGGAAGGCGAGCAGCGAGTCCATGGTGTCGCGGGGCAGCCGGATCCAGCCGCAGCCCGGAAAGTGCTGCTCGACCATCTCCTGCCACACCTCCACCGGCATCCGGTAGGAGGCCTCCCGGTCCCAGGGCACCGGCTCGACACGGAATCCGCCGGCTCCGGTGAACGCCGTACCGGAGAAGAGCATGAGCAGCGGCACGTCTCCGTCCGAGAGTGCGCCGAAGTACCGGCTCGCGGCGACGTCCATGTCGTAGGTGCAGGGCACCACGAGATCGGTCTCCGTCTCTCCGGTGAAGCTGGGGACCATGAGCGAGACCTGTGCGAACTGCACCGGCTGGAGCGTGCTGCCCCAGCGTGAGCGCTCACCGAACAGATCCGCCAGCCGTTCGGCCTCCGGGGCGTCGTAGCTGCGCCGGGCCGGTTCGATACGGATCTGGCAGCGCAGGGCGAGGGCGTGCACCCGAACGTCTTGGGACGCGGTGATGCGCAGCCGGAAGACCAGGGTGGGTCCGGCGGCGTACCGGTCGGCGCGTACACCGGTGCAGGTGAAGGAGAACTCTGTCACGGCCGGCCCGCCTCCCCGGGTGCTTGGGCGCGTCGCCCGACGTGCTCGAAGAACGCCTGCAGATCGGTCCGCGCCTCTGCCCCGCCGTCAAATCCCTGCCACAGCAGGCGCATTCGGCCCACCAGCTCGTAACAGATGTCGATGGGCACCAGATAGCACTCGGCCCGGCCGTCCGAGCGGCGCAGCAGCAGTGCCTCCACGTCGGGTTCGAGCAGGCCTGCCAGGCGGCTGCCGCCGAGTACGGACTGCCAGGTGGACGGCTCGAGTTCGCTCTCGGTCGCGCCGGCCGGGCTGGGGTAGAGCGCGACCAGCCGGTCCTGCGCGGAGTTGCGGAAGAAGAAGGCGACGCTGACCGGGATCTGCAGGAGTTCCCAGGCGCTGTCTTCGAGATGGTGGCCGGGGTCGGCCAGGTAGCGGTCCGGAACCGTCCGGAAGCGGCCGCCGGCGGCGCCCGGCTCCGCGAACAGCAGGGCACACGGGGTGCAGGCGCACGCCAGCGAACGCTTTTCGGTGTCCACGAGATGCCGGTGGCTGCCGTCGGACACCGGCACCCCGCACAGTTCGCACCGTTCCTGTTGCGGCGGGCGGGGTGCCGTGAACCGGCGCAGACCCCGGAGTTCCGGGGCGGGCCCCGGCCGCTGCGGCCACGCCTGAGGCGCGCTCACAGCGCCTTCGCCGAGGCCGGTCCGGGGGCGGCGGTGCCGGTGGGCGGACGGGTTCCGATCTGGAGCAGAGCCGGCTCCCGGGAGGTGGCGGCCGGTTCCAGTTCCACTGTGGTCACCTCCGGCGCGAAGCAGGACAGGGCGTCCTCGACTGCCTGCTGGGCCGTCGCGCCGGTGCTCGGGCAGCCGCAGCCCTCGCCCTCGCCACCGGAGGACCGCAGGCGCAGCGTGCCGGTGGCGTCGTCGAAGTCCACCACCTCGGCGGGGTGGCTGCGCACGCTGTCCAGGGCGCGCGCGATGCGGGTGGCGGTGTCCTCGGGGTGTACGTCGTGCAGGACCAGCAGGCTCGACACCAGTTCGTCGCCGAGCAGTCCCGCCAGGGTTCCGCCCCCGGGCCGCTTGGCCGCGGGGGCGTCCAGCAGGGTGACGATGCGGGCCAGTCCGGCGCCGTAGAAGTCCATCAGGACCCGCACCAGTTCCTCGGCCGCCGCGCACACCTCTTGGTCACCAGTGGCTGCCAGGCGGTCGAGCACCTCCTCGACGCGGCGCCCGGCCTCCTCCGCGTTGACCGCCCTCGCCGCCCCGCCGACGGGCGGAGCGGTGGCGGCGGCTGCCGCGCTCATCCGGCCAGGCCGCTCAGGCCGGTCGGCACATGCATCTTCTGCACGGTCTTGCCCCCGCCCACGTACATGTGGACGCCGCACGGCAGACAGGGGTCGAAGCTGCGCACTGCGCGCATGATGTCGATGCCCTTGAAGTTCTCCGGCGGGTTCTCCTCGAAGATCGGCGTGTTCTGTACGGCGTCCTCGTACGGGCCGGGTGTTCCGAACGAGTCGCGGGTACTGGCGTTCCACGGCGTCGGCGGGTAGGGGTGGTAGTTGGCGATCTTGCCGTCGCGGATGACCATGTGGTGCGAGAGCACACCGCGGACGGCCTCCGTGAAACCGACGCCGATGCTCTCGTCCGGAACCTCGAACTTCTCCCAGGTCTGGGTGCGTCCGGCACGGACCTCCGCCAGCCCCTTCTCCGCGAAGTGCAGCGCTACGGCGGCGGTGTAGGCCTGGAAGTAGGTGCGGGCCCGGTTGCGCTCCAGTGCGTTGCTCCAGCGCGGGATCTTCCACTCGAAGGTGGTCTCGGGCTTGGTCATCGTGCGCGGCAGGTTGATGACGACGCTGTGGCCGGTGGCCTTGACGTAGCCGACGTCGACGAGCCCGGACAGCGCGGTGGACCACAGGCGGGCGATGGGGCCGCCGCCGGTGTCCAGCGCCAGGTGGTCCTTGCCGTCGAACCAGCGGGGAGACATCACCCAGCTGTACTTGCCGTTGAAGTCCCGCTTCTGGGGGGCGGGGATCGTGTGCTGGTTCCACGGATGCCGAGGATCGACCGGGTTGCCGAGCGGGTCGCGGGTGACGAACTGCTCCTGGCCCTCCCAGTCGTCGTAGTACGAGCTGCCCAGCAGGATCCGGATGCCGAGGTTGATCTCCGTAAGGTCGTTGGTGACCAGCTTGCCGTCGACGATGACGCCGGGGGTGACGAACATCCGCCGTCCCCAGTCGGTCATGTTGGCGTACGTGAAGTCGCAGTACTCGGGGTCGTTGAGCGCTCCCCAGCAGCCGAGCAGCACACGCCGGCGGCCGACCTCCTCGTACCCGGGCAGGGCCTCGTAGAAGAAGTCGAACAGGTCGTCGTGCAGGGGAACGACGCGCTTCATGAACTCCACGTAGCGCATGAGGCGGCTGAGGTAGTCCGTGAAGAGCTGGACGGAGGCGATGGTGCCCACGCCGCCCGGGTAGAGAGTGGAGGGGTGCACATGGCGGCCCTCCATCAGACAGAACATCTCCCGGGTGTAGCGGCTCACTTGGAGGGCTTCGCGGTAGAACTCGCCCTCGATGGGGTTCAGCGACCGCATGATGTCGGCGATCGTGCGGTAGCCGTGGTCTCCGGCGTGCGGCGCTTCGGTGCGCTCGGCCAGCTCCAGGACGCCCGGGTTGGTCTCGCGGACCATCTTTTCGCAGTAGTCGACCCCTACCAGGTTCTCCTGGAAGATGTTGTGGTCGAACATGTACTCAGCGGATTCGCCGAGGTTGATGATCCATTCCGCGAGATGGGGCGGCTTCACGCCGTACGCCATGTTCTGCGCGTACACCGAGCAGGTGGCGTGGTTGTCGCCGCAGATACCGCAGATACGGCTGGTGATGAAGTGCGCGTCGCGGGGGTCCTTGCCGCGCATGAAGACGCTGTAGCCGCGGAAGACCGACGAGGTGCTGTAGCACTCCGCGACCCGCTTCTGCTTGAAGTCGATTTTTGTGTGGATTCCGAGACTGCCCACGATCCGGGTGATCGGATCCCAGGCCATCTCCACCAGGCCGCTGCCGTCGCCGGCCGCCTTCGTCGTCGGTGCCATCGTGTGTGTGCCGTGCCCTTCATGAGGAGGTCGGATCGTCACGCGGGGAGGTCCGCAGGGGGGTGTTGCCAGGAGGACGCGGTCACCACGGCGGCCGGTATCCGGTGGTCAGCTGCTCTCCTGTGTGGCGCCACTTCGGCTCCTTGTCCACGGTTCTGGCCGTGATCGACCGGAGTGTGCGCACTACGGCTCCGTACGCTCCGCTGGCCACGCTGGACACCTTGCCGCCGGGCGGTTCGTCCATGAACGGCATGAACTTGTCGGGGAAGCCGGGCATGGTGCAGGCGATGCAGATGCCGCCGACGTTCGGGCAGCCGCCGATGCCGTTCATCCAGCCCCGTTTGGGCACATTGCATTTGACGACGGGGCCCCAGCAGCCGAGTTTGACCAAGCACTTGGGCGAGTCGTACGTGAGGGCGAACTGGCCCTGCTCGTAGTAGCCGGCCCGGTCGCACCCCTCGTGGACGGTGGCGCCGAACAGCCATGTCGGCCGCAGCTTGTCGTCCAGCGGGATCATCGGGGCGGCCCCCGCTGCCTGATAGAGCAGGTAGGTCAGGGTCTCCGAGAAGTTGTCGGGCTGGATCGGGCAGCCGGGAACGCACACGATGGGAATTCCGGCCTTGGACTTCCAGTCCCACCCGAGGTAGTCGGGCACACCCATCGCGCCGGTCGGGTTTCCTGCCATCGCGTGGATGCCGCCGTAGGTGGCGCAGGTCCCGATGGCGACGACAGCCAGGGCCTTGGGCGCCAGCCGGTCGATCCATTCGCTGGTGGTGATCGGCTGACCGGTCTCCGGATTGTCGCCGAAGCCGCACCAGTACCCTTCCGCCTTGATCGACTCGTTGGGGATGGACCCCTCGACGACCAGGACGAAGGGATCGATCTCGCCGCGTTCCCCCTTGAAGAACCATTCGATGAACGTGTCGGCGCCGCCCACGGGACCACATTCGAAATCGATCAGCGGCCAGTGGACAGCGATCTTCGGCAGCCCGGGCAGCACCCCGAGCACGATTTCCTCGATGCTCGGCTGCATCGCGGCCGTCAGCGCGACCGAGTCGCCGTCGCAGCTCAGTCCCGCGTTGATCCAGAGGATGTGGATCGGGGGCTTGTCCTCGTCGGCCGCGGCGGAGGCACCCGTCGTTTCGGCCGTGGTCGGCGTTGCTGCATCCATGGGGATGTCTCCTCGGGGAGATATGCGACGAAAGCCTGGATTTCAACCTTCAGCTCTCTTGGTAACAGCCGCCGGGTCCTTCTGACGCGTCACACAGGGCCAATCCGGTGACGTTGCCGTCCGGGCGGGGCAGATCCGCCGCCCGCCTTGCGGGCTCGGACACCGCGAGGTGCTGCGGAGTGCGGGACGGGGGTTCCTTGCGGACGAAAGCGCGACGCAGCGCGTGGTAGGGCTCGCCCGGGTCGGAGAAGATACGCAGCATCCGGGCCAGTTCCTCCTCCCGGTAGGCGGCCAGCGGCTTGACGGCCTCCTGGCGGTCCCGTTCCGCCTTCTTCGCGGCGATCCGTGACTGCACCGCGGGCGAGGAAGCCAGTTGCGCGGCCGACCGAGCGACCTCGCCGGTGAAGTACTGCGGTGCGCACTCCACCACCCGGTCCACCAGGCCGAGCCGCTGCCCGGCCACCGCGCTCACCGGCAGCGCCTGCCGGGTGAGCCGGTCGGCCACGGCGGTGCCCACTCTGCGGGGCAGCGTGTACGTCCAGTACTCGGAGCCGTACAGACCCATCAGGCGGTAGTGCGGGTTCAGCACCGCGCCCGCCCTGCACCACACCTCGTCCGCGGCCAGAGCCAGCATTACTCCGCCCGCGGCGGCGTTACCGCCGATGGCGCAGACCACCAGCCGGTCGGTCGTCGTCAGGACGGCTTCCACCAGGTCGTCCATGGCGTTGATGTTGGCCCAGGACTCCGCGCTCGGGTCGAGGGCCGCCTCGATCACGTTGAGGTGGATGCCGTTGGAGAAGAAGTCCCGGCTGCCGCCCAGAACCAGGACCGCGGTGGGCCGGGAGCATGCCGTCCGGTAGGCATCCAGCAGTCGGCGGCACTGCGTCGTGCTCATCGCGCCGCCGCGGAAGGAGAACGACAGGAAGCCGACGTGTCCGTCCTCCCGGTAGCGGATGTCGGACCAGGTGCGAAGGTGCGTGCGTGTATCCGCTTCCGTGTCCGTGTCCGCGTCCGTGTCCGCGTGCAGGGGCGCGGGGTGCTCACGCACGGCGGGCAGCCGTCCGGCGAGTGCGAGAACGGCGGGCAGTTTGAAGGTGGCGGGTTCCCCGGGCCTACGGCGGGGCCTCAGCTCGGGAATCCACACGGCACCGTCGGTGGTCGCCCGGCAGATCGCGCCTGCCCTGGTGGCCAGCAGCTCGCCCGGACGGCCGCGCAGCCCGTCCTCGGGATGGCCGCCGTGGAGATACCACTCCTCACCGAGCAGTTCATCCAGCACACCCGGCTGCGAGTCGGCGGCGCGCAGCTTGCGGACAACCGTCTCGGTCGAGTCCGACTCCCACTCGATCCGGCGGAGCACCTGGCGGAAGTACGGCCGGGCACGGCCGTCACCCGCCGCGGGACCGCCCGTCTGCGGCCGGGGGGAGTACGTACCCGCAGCGAATCGCTCAACGGCCAGCAGCACCGCCGACAGCGCGGCGTCGGACACCTCGTTCCGGTACAGGTCGCTCTTGGCCACCGGCGGTACCGGGCAGGCGACCGACGCCCACACGTCTCCCGCGTCCATGTCCGCGTTGGCCTGCAGGACGGTCACGCCCCACCGTGTCGCGCGCTCGTGGATCGCCCAGTCGAGGGACGACGGTCCGCGGTCCCCCACGGGCCCGGGGTGGACGACAAGACACGTGTGTGCCGCCCACACCTCGCGGGGGATGGCGGTCTTCAGCATGGGGGCCACAACGAGGTCGGGCTCGTGCCGGCGGACGGCATCCCCTATCGAGGTGCCGTCCAGTGCGAGCTCCACTGCCACGCTGTGCCCGCGGTCCCTCAATTCGGCGTGGACTCGCTGCGTAAGGCTGTTGAACGCGCTCGCGACAAGCAGGATGTGCATGGCAGCCTCCCCGGCGACCTGGCGGCTCGTGGCCGAGAGAGGTCCGGCCGCCTGCGATCGTCGGACACACTCGGCCGAGCAGGGCCGACACCCAGCCGTAGGGTCACCCGAAAGCGAACGTTCAGCCGCCACTCAGCGGTGAGGGTCTCCGCCGGCCGGGTCGCCGGTGTCCGTACGCCCCGGCGACCCGGCCGTCGAGGAAGCGGCCTGCCCCGGGACCGCGGCATGCGGGCAACGCCGAACGAGGCGACCTCTACCGGCAGATGAGCTTGTAGGCCGTCGCACCCGGCCGGGCGCGGAACTTCACCTCGTGCCCCGCGTCGTCGGTGAAGACGGCCTCCGTGTCGGACTTCACGGTCATCGTGCCGCTCTGGGTGGGGTTGTCCCACCCGTCGGGCGGGTTTCCCGAGCCGTCGGAGAGAGGGGTCTCCGCTTCGAAATACGTCGAGCCGACACGGGCCTCGTCGATTCCGCAATGCGTGGAGAGGTCGAAGGGCATCGTCCGGCCGGACGGCGTCGCCCGGACAGCCTCTGCGCCTTCGTCGTCCTTGGCACAGCCGGTGAGCACCCCGGCAGCCAGCACGAGAGTGAAGATGATTCGTCCGGCTCTCACGGTCACGGCCTTACGACGCTGGGGCCGAGTCGGCGGTTCCGTACCTCATGGAGGGCGGGTTGCCGGCTGCCTGCGGATAGCCACCCCCGAATGGTGCCGGACGGACGCCGTGCGCCGCGGAACAGACTGCGGCGGCCGCCGGTGCTCCGTGGCCCAGCAGTGCCGCCCTTCTCCGGCGTGGGCCGTCACTGCTCGCGCATGCCCCAGGGCGAACCGTACTCGGTCAGCAGGTCCAGGAACGGCCGGGCGGGCAGGGCCTCGGGGCCGAGGATGCCGCTGCCGGACCACGTGCCGGCGGCGATCAGTTCCAGGGCCACAACGGGGTTGATCGCGGTCTGCCACACGACGGCCTGGCAGCCGTATTCGCGCATGGACCACTGGTTGTCGACCACGTGGTACAGGTAGACCTCGCGCGGGCGGCCGTCCTTGGTGCCCTTGACCCAGGTGCCCGCGCAGGTCTTGCCGTGCATACGCTCCCCCAGGGTCGCCGGGTCCGGCAGGCAGGCAGCGACCACGTCCCGCGGGGAGACGTGGACCGTGCCCGATCCGTCCGCCGCGGGCACCGGCACCGGATCGGTGCGGTCGAGGCCCAGCAGATGCAGCGTCTGCAGCGTACGGATGAAGTCCTCACCGAGGCCGTACTTGAAGGTGACGCGCCGCGCGTCCACCCAGCGCGGCACGAGCAGGACTTCCTCGTGCTCGACGTTGACGCACTCGACGGGTCCGATCCCCTCGGGGAAGTCGAAGACCTCGGGCTCACTGAAGGGTGCGGTGGTGAACCAGCCGCGGTCGGCCTCGTAGACGACCGGAGGATTGAGGCATTCCTCGATGGTGGTCCAGATGCTGAATGAGGGCGCGAAGTCGTAGCCGTCGACCGTGAGGTTCGCCCCGTCGCGGATGCCGATCTCCTCGATCTCGTCGAAGAGTTCCTCGGCGGCGTGCCGGGCGAAGACGTCGGACAGTCCCGGCTCGACGCCGATGCCGACGAGGGCGAGGGATCCGGCCTTCTCCCAGTCCGCGGCCCGCTCGAACTGGGTGTCGCCGAGCTTGACGCCGCAGAGTTCGTACGGGTGCTCCGGGTGCGGGCGGGACAGCGACATCGCCATGTCGAGATAGTGCGCCCCGGCGGCCAGGGCCGCCTGGAACAGCGGCATCACGAACCGGGGATCGGTCGCGTTGAGCAGGACGTCGCAGCGCTGCCGCTGCAGCAGGGCGGTGACGGCCCCCTCATCGCTCGCGTCGATCCGTTCGGCGCTGAAGCGGTCGTCCGGCGCCAGGGCCGCAACGGCGGCTTCGGCGCGGGAAAGGTCGTAGTCGGCAACGACCACGTGGTCGAAGAAGGACCGGCGGGCCGCGATCCGGGTGATGGCGGTACCTACGCCGCCGGCTCCCACGAGAAGAACACGCATCGCCAAACTCCGTTTCCTGGAAAACAGCCTGCGGGGCGCTGCCTGTGCGCGGCGCCTGTCGGAATCCGATCCAACGCGCACGCCTCTGTTCACGTCAATGATGTTGGCATAAGGTCGGGGGATCATGGCGGTGGTTGTGGAGGGAGCGTGTCGTGCCCAAGCCCGTGGTGCCTGAGGAGGCCCGGCGGCGACGTCGTCCCACGAAAAGCGGTGCCGTGCTCTCGGAGCAGCTGATCGTGGAGACCGCGCTGCGCATGCTGCAGGAGCACGGGAGCTCGGGCCTGACCGTCCGCCGCCTCGGTATCGCCCTGGGTGCGGACCCGAGCACGCTGTACCGGTACTTCAGCGGCATCGACGATCTGACGCTCGCCATCGGGAACGTGCTCGTAGGACGCGCCCTGGCAGGGTGGGAAGGCACCGGTGACTGGCGCGCCGACCTGCGGGAGCTGGGGCTGCGCATCCATGCCGCGTATCTCGGACATCCGCAGGCAGCGGTGCTGACCGCCAGCCGGGTGACCGGCAAGGCGTACGAGGTGGCGGCCGACGAAACGATCCTGGGGCTGCTGCGCACCGCCGGCTTCACGGACGCCGCCGCGGTCCGGATCTATCACGCGTTCATCGACCAGAGCCTCGCGTTCGCCGCGCTGGACGCGGCCTCCCTGGCGCTGCCGGCGGCGGCACGGGAGGCGGACGAGGAGGTCTGGCAGGCCACGTACGCCCGGCTGCCCGAAACCACCCATCCGCACATCGCGGCGACCGCGCACCTGCTGGTTGCCCGGATGAACCACAGTGCGTATCCCACCGCGCTCGAGATGCTGCTGGACAGCGCATCGGCCCAGCTCGTCGCATCACGGCGCAGTGAGCGCAGCAACCGCGGCGAGTGCGGAAGCGGAAGCGGAAGCGGCTGAGCCTGTCGCGGAGCGACCCGACCGCACCGCATGCCCGGCCCTCCCCGGTGGTGAGGTGCCGGCCGTGAGATCCGGCTGGGGCATGGGGTGCCAACGCCCGGACCGGAGCCCCCACCACCCGACGTCGCCGATATCGAGGGTGGTGCACGACACGACTCGCCGCGTGAGCGGTCCTGGTGGGCGGGGCTCTTAGGGTGCGCCTTATGCCTCGTAGGAGTCCTTCCCCGGATTGGCGCACCCTGCTTCTGCGTCAGGGGTGGCTCTGGTGGCTGCCGTTCGCCGCTGTCGTGCTCGATCTGATCGTGGATCTGGCCCTCGACGGACGGGAGCCCGTGAGCTTCCTGCTCACGGGCGTGCCTCCGCTCGCCGCGGCGACGCGCGGCCCGCGTGGCACCGCGTTCTCCGCCGTCGTCTGTCTGGGGTTGCAGATGCTCCTGGCGGCCCGCCGCCCCGGCCACTTCGACGAACAGCACCATGTGGCCCTGTACTGCGCAACGCTGCTCATCGGGATCGCCAGCACGGCCCTCTCCTGGCAGCGGGAGCGCGCCAGGCAGCATCTGATCCGGGCGAATTCGGTCGCGGAGGCGATGCAGAAGACCCTGCTGCGCCCGGTGCCGCGCCGGCTCGGTCCGGTACGTGCCGCCGGGTTCTACTCGGCCGGTGAGGGCGGCACCCTTGTCGGCGGCGATCTGTACGACGTGTGCACCACACCCTTCGGAGTACGGGCCATCATCGGCGACGTACGCGGCAAGGGGCTGGATGCGGTGCAGACGGTCGCGGCGGTCCTGGGCAGCTTCCGGGTGTCCGCGCACGAGTGGGAGAACCTGAGCAGTCTGGCCGAGCGACTGGAACTCAGCATCGCCCGCAACAGCCCGGCCGGCGACGAGGGTGACCCCGAACTCTTCGTGACGGCGCTGGTGCTGGAGTTCCCGCTCGCGGGCGGTGAGGTACGCGTCGTCGACCGCGGCCACCCGCCGCCCATCGTCGTCGGCCCCGAGGGCGCCCGGCGACTGGACACCGCGCCCGCACTTCCGCTGGGGCTCGGCGGGCTGTCCCCCGGCGGGGCCGTGGAGACCACGGTGCATCCGCTGGGGCCCGGCGAACTGCTCGTCGTACACACGGACGGCGTGAGTGAGGCGCGTAACGCGGACGGCGTGTTCTATCCGGTGCTCGAGCGGCTCACGGAGCGTTTCGGCGGTGAGCGCGCCCCGGACCCCGAGGACGTCGTGTCGTTCGTACGGGCCGACGCAGAGCACTGGTCGGCGGAGTTCGAGGAGGACGACCAGGCCGTTCTCGCTCTGACGCTGAGGTAGCGAGCGCACCCGGCAACGGCGCCTCACCGCACCGAGGACGACCGTGCCAGGATCGTACGGACGCGCCCAGGACCACCCCGCGGAGGGCTCATGCCGACAACGGAAACGCACACCGTGCCCTATGCACATCAGCCCGAGCCGGGCGGTGGGAGCAAACTCCTCGACGTGTACCGCCCCGCGGATGATCTGCCATCAGCTGCCTGCGTCCTGCTCTGGCACGGCGTGGGCCCCGACGAGAGGGACGTTCTCGCTCCTCTGGCACGGGAAGTGGCACACAACGGCGTCGTTGTGTTCGTGCCCGACTGGCGCGCCGACTCCGCCGACCTCGGCCGCTCCCACCTTCTGGACTCGCTGCGCTTTGTCCGGGATCACGCGTCCGAATTCGGCGGGGACCCCGCCCGCATCACCGTGGCCGGATGGTCAGCCTCAGCCGCGGCGGCCATCGGCATCGCCCTCCACCCGGAGCTCGTCGACGGCTGGCGTCCGACGGCCGTCGTAGGCATCGCAGGCCGTTACGACTGGCCCGCCCGCACCACCGGAACCATCCCGGGCGAGGACCTGGCGGACGTGCACCCTGCCCCCGTCCCCGTCTGGCTGATCCACGGCGCCAAGGACACCCGCGTGGACGGGCAGCACTCCCGCTCCTTCCACGCAGGCTTGCGGGCACACGGGTGGCCCGCTCACCTGGAAGAGCCGGATGCCGATCATGTCGGCGTCGTCATGACCGAGTACGACCCGGAACTTCAGCGCTGCCGGCCCACAGACGTGGAACACATTCTGCAGGCGGGCAGGTTGACGGCACGTTCGGTGGTCCGTGCGGCGAGTGGGGCACCACCGCACCAGTAGTCGCTACCGCCGGGTGTCCCTCCGAAGGTCTACGCGATCACGCGGCCCGGCCCGCCCGCCCCGCCGCCTGCACCACGAAGTTCGGCCATCGCGAGCGCTGCCTCCTCGCGCACGGCAGCATCAGGATGGCCAAGAAAGGGCTCGATGATCGGCCGTGCAGCGGGGTCATGGGTCGCGGACAGGCTGAACAGCACGTACTCAAGCAGCAGAGGTTCAAAGGCATCGATGCCGGCGGCCAGCGGCTCGACCGACGAGTAAGGGAGCTTGTACCGAACCCCGGCGTTGGAGACAGCGTGCAGGGCCGACTCCCGTACCGCGTAGTCCACGTCGGACACCGCCCGCTCGACCAGCCACCCGACGACCCGCTCGGCGTCGGCCTGGCTCAGGTAAGCCGAGTCCAGCAGATCACCGAGGTCATCGGCACAGAAGTCCCGCTGCCGGGCGTCGACATGACTCAGCGTTGCCCGTGCAGTCCTCAATCGTTCCCGCACCTGTCCGTGCTCATCCACGGGGTAGAGCGTAGAGGCACCCGGCCGGCACCGTGCTCTCCACGTCCCTGGAGAGCACGGCCGAGGTCGTGGACCAGGCGCGCGACCAGCGGTGCGTCGAGTTCCCGCTCGGCATCCGGCCCAGGGCCCGAGCGGCGCGGGGGCGGGCGGCGTGCCGAACCCGCGCCCCGTACGGGCCGCCGGCCTTCTTACCGGCGCTCCAGGAACCCGCGGATGAATGCCGCCTGCCCGACGTGCTGAAGTTCGTCGGCAATGACGCTGACCAGACGGACGCCCAGGGTGACCGGCGGGGACCAGGACTCGTCCACGACGCGGTCCAGCGCCGCGTCGTCGAGTCCGCGTACGAAGCGCGAGGTCTGCTCGTGAACGGCGTCGTAGTAGCCGAGCAGCAGTTCGGCGGACTGGGCTCTCAGCGCGGCGACCTGCTTGCTGGAGTGGCCGAAGCCGGTCGCCTTCTTGGGGAAGGGCAACTCGAAACGGGCCGCCCAGTCCTGGGAGAGCCACACCTGCTCAACGCCGGCCGCGTCGGCAACGTGATGGTCCTGGATGCGCGACAGATGCCACACGAGCCAGGTGATGGAATTCGCGTCGGTGTCCAGCCGGGCGTTGAGATCATCCGGCGCGAGCCCCTCGACGGCGGCGTGTACTTCCTCCCTGACGCGCTCGAACGCATCTGCCAGCAAGTCTGCGCTGTTCATGCACTGATCCTCGGTACTGGGCGATCCCGACGGCGAGTGGTTGTGCCTCGGAACCACCATGGACCGCTTCCCGTTCCGGCCATGCGTTCGACACGCGCAGAGTGGCGTGCACAATTGAACGCCGTGCGCTTCGCGAGCGGCAACGTCACCGTGCGCCTGGGCGCGGCGAGGGACCGAGACAGATGGTTTCGGCCAATAGACGTCTTGAATATGCGTCACATCTGCCCGGAATCCTGTGGTGACAAGAATGCGAGGGTGTGGATACTCATTGATTAAGGCTATCCAAGATTGAACAAATCGCTCTCCCGGGACCCACTTCACTGCACGCGCGCCACATCGATGCAACGATTTGGCGGCCGTAGCCGCCTCGCGACGAAACGGTGCAAGGAGAGCAACCGTGCATGACGAATTCCTGTGTCACGTCACCGCGTACGGAGTGGCTGGAGGGCAGCGTATCGGTGTCCCCCTGGGAACCTATCGTGCGCCCACTCTGCCCCTCGCACTGTGGTGGCTGCGCGACCGCGCAACGTGGATCGCCGAGAGGCTCGACCCCAGACCTGACAGTCCGAACTTCCCGGCCGAGGCACTCTGCCCGATAGGGGCGCACGTCCCCGATGTGCCGGTCCTGCTCCGCAGTTGGCGTGACGACCACGCTTGTCAGAACAGCATTGCCGAACAGCTGGCGGACGGTCGGCTCGTGCGATTCGCGGTCCATGACGAGGTGACCGAGTACGAGCTGCTCGCCGAGTCGGTCGACGCCCTCCGGATGCACCGGGCTGTTCCCCGAGTGACGACCCCTCCCACAGGACGCCGAAGGGCCGACAGCTGCCCGCCCGGAGCCTGCTGCGGATTCCCACGACTCCCGGTCGGCCCTGGCCGGTGCGTACTCGAGTTCGCCATGTTGCTGCCCTCAGGGACTTCGACGACAGGCCGCCAGTCTCCGAAACAGGAGCGGCCGTATATCAGGCCGGGCCCCGGTGAAGCGGCGAAGTACCAGCCCGGCGGACGGCGCGAGGATCATCCCGGCGAGGAAGCCTCAGTACGCTGATACCGGAGGAGAACGACCCCGTTGCCGAAGGTCCGGGTCTCGGTGAGACGAAGTTTGATCTTGATGTCCGACGCCCGGAACAGGGGCTTGCCCCGTCCTGCCGGGGCCGCCGGACCCCGGCCGGTGGTGGCCGAGTGCAGCCGAGCACGCCATGACCCGTCAAGTCACCGACGAAGAGCACGATGAGACCTGTCGGCAATGCAGCCGGGCTTTCGGACGCCGAGGGAGCCGTTCGTACTGGCGGGCCCGGCTCCTCGGCGGTCGAGGTTCCCGCTTTCGTTGCGGGGCAGCGTTCAGGCCCGCTTGACCGCGTCGAGGTGGGCGAACACCACCACGTTGTCTTCGTAGTCCTTGGCCTTCCTGTCGTAGTTGCCTCCGCAGGTGATCAGCCGCAGCTGCGGGGATGGAGTGTCGGCGTAGACCCGGTCATTGGGGAAGTGCGCCTTGCTGAAGGTTTCGACGGAATCGACCTCGAACCTCGCGATAGTGCCGTCCTCGCGGGCGATGTAGACCTTGCTTCCGGGCTTCAGCTCGCTGAGCTGCAGGAACACTGCGGGGCCGGTCTTGGTGTCGACGTGACCCGCCACGATCGAGGTGCCGCGCTCGCCGGGTGTCGCACCACCCCGGAACCAGCCGACCAGATTCTTGTCGTCCGGCGGAGGTGCATTCAGCTCTCCGGAAGCACCGATGGACAACGCGGTGAACGGTGCGTCGACAGCGATATCCGTGATCGCGATCCTCTTCGGCGCCGAACGGGGCAGCACCAGGTCAGGAGCAGGGGTGACAACCCTGGACGGCACCGGAGCGGCAGCTACGGGGCGGGCCTGGGGGATGCCTTCTGCCGGGGCGCCGATGGAGTTGTAGATCAGGATGAAACCCAGCGCCACCGCCACGACGGGCCAGAGCAAGGCGCGGCCGAAGGTACTGGAGGCAGGGGCGGGGGGGGTCGAACCGGGCGGCTGCGGGGCGGCCATGTGAGCGTGCCTTTCGTCGTACGGGGTGTCAGTGGGGCGTGAGCGGGCGGCGGAGGGGACTGCGGCGGCAGAAAACGCAATCGCCGCGGCCACCGCCCCGAGAGGGACGGTGGCCGCGACAGCGAGCGACCTGCTCGTGGTTCCGTCCGTCAGGCGGCCGCAGCACCGGACCCGTTGCGGCGACGAAGCTTGTACGCAGCGGCGCCGAGGCCACCGAGCATCAGCACCGAGCCGGCAGCCAGGCTGCTGCCCGTCAGGGCCATGGCGCCACCACCGGTGTGGACACCACCGTGCGGCTTGTCCTTCTTCCAGGAGTCGTCGTAGCCGCCCTTCTCGGACTTGCCCTTCTCGTAGCCGCCCTCGGACTTGCCCTTCTCGTAGCCACCGGAGCCGCTGTCCTCCCAGCCCTCGGTCGTGTTCAGTGCAAGGGCGCCACCGCCGGTGTGCACGCCACCCTTCGGCTTGTCACCCTTGTCGTAGTCGTCCTTGTCGTAGTCGTCCTTCTTCTCGTCCTTCTTGTCGTAGTCACCCTTGTCGTAGTCGTCCTTCTTCTCGTCCTTCTTGTCGTAGTCGTCCTTCTTCTCGTCCTTCTTCTCGTAGTCGTCCTTCTTCTCGTCCTTCTTCTCGTGGTCGTCCTCGACTACGGCCATGGCCAGAGCGCCACCGCCGGTGTGCACGCCACCCTTCGGCTTGTCACCCTTGTCGTAGTCGTCCTTGTCGTAGTCGTCCTTCTTCTCGTCCTTCTTGTCGTAGTCACCCTTGTCGTAGTCGTCCTTCTTCTCGTCCTTCTTGTCGTAGTCGTCCTTCTTCTCGTCCTTCTTGTCACCCTTGTCGTAGTCGTCCTTCTTCTCGTGGTCGTCCTCGACTACGGCCATGGCCAGAGCGCCACCGCCGGTGTGCACGCCACCCTTCGGCTTGTCACCCTTGTCGTAGTCGTCCTTGTCGTAGTCGTCCTTCTTCTCGTCCTTCTTGTCGTAGTCGTCCTTCTTGTCGCCCTTGTCGTAGTCGTCCTTGTCGTGCTTGTCGCCCTTGTCGTAGTCGCCCTTGTCGGACTTGTCGTGGCTGCTCGAGGACGAGCCGTTGTCCTCCCAGCCCTCGGCAGTGGCCATGGCCATGGCGACAGGTGCGGAGATCGTGAGCGCCGCAGTGATGGCGGCTGAAGCAAGCAGGGTGCGAGCAGTGCGCATGAGAGCGTAATCCTTTCGACGCGCTGCGAAGGCTGACACATCGTCGGCTCATCGGATCGCAGGTGCGACGTGATCCACCGTCAACCGAAATCGGGCTCCGCACCAGCCGAGAAAGCAGTGTTTCTGCCACCGAATGAGCCCTTCGAGTGACATATTGACGATAATCACCCGTTGGAAGGTACGCCGCGCCGACGCCGTGTTTGAGCATCCCGTCTCACCCGTCCGCCGACCTCATTTCACCTTGAGAAAGCCGGAAAACGCTCACTGTCTCAGCGGCGCACTGCTCGATCAGAAAGTCCCGCCTGCGCTCTGTTTCTGCTACGCCCGCGAGAAACATTCGGGCGGCGCGGAAGGGGATGTCGATGTGCTCGCGGCCTTGCCGGACAAGGCGGCCCTCGCCGCTCAGCCAGGCCTTGAGTGCGCGGTCGGTGACGGCTGGTCCGGCCTGGCGGGCAGCCTCGCGAACGTGCGGACTTCGCCCGGAAGTGCAGGCGGGCCATCAGGCGCTCGGCCCTGACGGAGGCAGCGGGACCCTCTCGCCCGCGTCACGGCCGTCACTGTCTCCGACGGCCGCCGGGACGGGCCTGCCCAACTGCAGGAGCCACCGACCGTCCGCGGCCTCCAACAGCGCCGCCGTCGTCAACGACAGGTTTCAACGGCATCAAACGCCACCATCGTCTATTTCATGCGTCAAGAGTCCCAGGAATGCGCAGACTGCATTGAACTCGGCTCTGAGACCTCGGAGCGACCACCCGCGCGAAGGTTCCCCAACGGCCTTCTCCGCCGCGCGGGAATGCCCCGCCCCTGCGAAGCGACCGGGCGCCTACCGGGTCGACTGCCCGGTCGGCCAGGGCATGCGACGCGCAGCACCGCACGCGGCTCGGTCTGCGCGCTTCGTTAGTTGTGTGCGATTTGCACCCCCTCAGGCTCTTACACTCCGCGGCCTGCCGACGCCGTAGATGCCTAGAGTGGGACATCGTGAAATGAGACCATCGGTACCGTCCTGAGGTGGGTCGCTCTTCGGTGCTCCTGCTCAGGCCCACAAGGTCGATGCGGATGCTGTGCCGTGGGGCAGCACCGTCCGGCCCCATGACGGCAGTCCGATGACAGTTGGCAACCCGGGGGGAGCGAAGTGAGCACAGAGGGCGCCATACGTGAGCTCTGTGACGAACTGGCGGGTGCTCTCGAGCCGGCCCAGCGGATCCAAGCCTCACTCGAGTACCCCCAGGGCTGATGCGTGCGCAACTCTGACTATTACCTTCCTGCCATCGCGCTCGGCATCGCCTTTGTTGCCAAACTGCCTGCGCTGTGGCGCGGTTGGCGAAATCCCCTGGTGCGTTCGGTCTGCTTTCTGCTCTTTGCGGCGGCCAACTGCTTCTTCTTCGCGGCCCCGCCCACCATCAGTACCGTCAACGAACTCACAGGCATCGCCAATTTCTCGGGTCCGCTGGTCTACTGCGTCATGTGCGCTTTCAGCTGCGCCTGCCTTGTGCTCATCGTCAACTGGCGCGGCGGTGCACAAGAAACGGTCCGGCGCAGTTCTCGGAAGTGGATCGCCGGCTACGCCGCGGCCATCATCGCCCTGCCCGTCTTCTTCACCCTGGGGGACGCTCCGGTCGAGCGGCTCCGGGATTTGGACACCTACTACGCGACCACGCCGTTCATACGGGAGATGATCGTCACCTACCTCGTCGCGCACATGGTCTCCGCCGTCGTGACAACGACCCTGTGTGTGCGCTGGGCGCGGGCGGTTGGGGACTGGCTTCGCGTGGGTCTGGTCGTCCTCGTGATCGGATTTGTCCTCAACCTGCTTTTCGGCCTCGCCAAGCTGACCGCGGTCATCGCCCGGTGGACCGGCAGAGACTGGGACGCCCTCAGCACCACGCTCGCGCCGCCCATTGTCGCCGTGGGAGGCCTGATCGTGACCGCCGGGTTTCTGCTGCCGTTGCTGGGCCCGCAGATCAGCGATGTCTGGCACGCCTGGATCACGTACCTTCGTCTCGGCCCGCTGTGGCGGCAGCTGCGCTCAAACCCGGGGGGCCAGGGCCCGTTGCCGCAGATCTCCTGGTGGGCTGGTCCCGACATGCGCCTGACCGTGCGGGAGACCGGGATCCACGACGAACTGCTCAAACTCCAGCCGCACCTCGACAATTGCGTACGGCAAAGCGCGTACGACGCGGCGATCGACGACCACGCGTCGACGGACGACGCGGAAGTCGTGGGGGCGGCCGCCATGGTGGTCGCCGCCGTGGAAGCGAGATCCCGGACACCGGAGCCGGGGACAGAGCCGGAGCGGAGGACAGAGGTCGAAGACCGCACCCTCGCCGGAGCAGTCGCGCTGACAGCGGCCCTCGGCCCAGGGCGCGAGCGGCTCGTGCAGCTCTCGCGCGCCCTCCATTCCCCCTTCGTCGTCGCTGCCCGCAAAGAAGCGGCGACCTGTACAGAGAGCGGTTCGCGATGACGCGCCCCACCCAGACTGCCCCCTCCCCCAGGCCTCGCCGTGCCGTGGTCATCGGCGGCGGCATGGCCGGCATGCTCGCGGCGGCGGTCCTGGCCGACTTCGCCGACGAGGTCACGGTCATTGAGCGCGATGCGCTGCCGGAGGGGCCCGAGCCACGAAAGTCGCTTCCCCAAGCACGGCATGTGCATGTGCTGTGGTCCGGCGGCGCCCGCGCATTCGAGCAGCTGCTGCCCGGTATCACGGACCGCTGGCTGGCCGCAGGAGCCCGGCGTATCCCACTGCCGACGGGCCTGGTGTCGATGACGGCACAGGGCTGGCTCCCGCGTTGGCCGGAGATGCAGTACATGATCGCTTGCACCCGCGATCTGCTGGACTGGGTGGTGCGCGAGAACGTCCTCGAACTCCCGGCCGTCTCCCTGCTCCAGGGGCACGAAATCCACGCGTTGGAGGGCGATGACCGCCGGGTGACAGGCGTGCGCGTACGCACTCCCGGCGGAGAGGATCTGACCATTGGCGCAGATCTCGTCATCGACGCCGGCGGTCGCGGGTCCCGAGCGACCGAGTGGCTGCGGGCACTGGGGGTGGGCGGCATCGAGGAGGCGGAAGTCGACTCGGGCCTGGTGTACGCCAGTCGCCTCTACCGAGCGCCGGAAGGCAGCGAGGCCTTCCCCATAGTCAACGTCCAGTCCAACCCGAGCGACCCGGTGCCGGGCCGGACAGCAACGATCGTTCCCGTCGAGGGACGACGCTGGCTGGTGACGCTCTCAGGTACTCGAGGAGGTGAGCCCTCCCGCGATCCAAGCCAGTTCGAGGCCTTCGCCCGCTCGATCCGGCACCCCGTCGTCGGTGAGCTGCTCGCGATGACCACACCCCTCTCGGACGAGGTCACCCTCTCCCGCAGCACGGTCAACCGCCGCCGCTACTTCGAGAAGGCCGAGGCGTGGCCCGAGGGACTCATCGTGGTCGGCGACTCAGTGGCCACGTACAACCCGCTCTACGGCCAGGGGATGACCGTGGCGGCACAGGGACTCGTGGGACTGCGGAACGCCCTTCGCCAGAACCCGCTCGGTACCCGAGGACTCTCACGCCGCGTTCAGCGCGCCATCGCCGGACCGGCCGGTCTCGCCTGGGAACTGGCGACCTCCCAGGACATCCTCTACCCGGGCGCCGTAGGCCGGCAGCCACGGCCGGGCAGCGCGCTCGCGAACGCCTATGTCAACCGGCTCATCCACGCGGCAACCGGCCGCGCCCAGGCCACCCGAGCCTTCCTCGGCGTTGTCACCATGTCCGAGCCCGTCACGTCGTGGCTGCACCCGGACACTGTGGTGGCAGCCATGCGCGGTCCGGGCAGGAAGGCCCCGACCGGACCGCCTCTGACCGAGGAAGAACTGAAGGTGGCTGCCTGCGGAGGCGGGGCCACACAGATCCAGCCGACCTCCGCGCACTGACAGCCCGGCAGGTCACGAGAGCATGTCCATCGAAGCGGCGCGCCATCGCGGCACTCAAGCTCTGTTCCCGTTGTGCCCGCGCGGCCGGAAGCACAGCCGATGAACGACGGTCTCATCCTCTACATCCCCGGCGTCGTGCTGATGGCTGCCTTGGTGATCAAGCTCCCCGAGCTCCGGCGTACCTGGCACGATCCGGTGATGCGGTCCGTGTGTGCCCTGCTTCTCGTGGGGTGCGCCGTACTCTTCCTGGCGGCGCCGCCCACAATCGCCGCCGTCAACGACCTCACGGGGGTCACCAACTTCTCGGCTCCGCTCGTCTATTGCGTCCTGACGGCCTTCAGCGGCTCGTGCATCGCCCTGATCATCAACTGGCGGGGCGGCCCACCTGAGCAGGTCCGGCGCTTGTCTGTCCTGTGCATCGGCGTGTACGCAGGCGTCACCGTTGCCCTCGTGGTGCTCTTCGCCCTGGCCGAGGCTCCGGTGGAGCGGCTCCGTGACCTGGACACCTACTACGCCACCACTCCGTTCATGCGCGAGATGATCACGCTCTACCTGGTCGCGCACACGCTGGGAAGCGTGGTCCTGACGTTTCTGTGCTGGCGATGGCTGCGCCAGGTCGATGGAGCGTTGCGCACCGGACTGGCACTCATCGTCCTGGGCGGCGTGCTTGACATCGGCTATATCGCGGCGAAGTTCGTGGCGGTCTTCGCCCGCTGGGCCGACCGCGACTGGGACTATCTGAGCACCTACATCGCGCCGCCTTTGGCATCTGCTGCCGCGCTCATGGTCGGCGCCGGTTTCATCTTCCCCCTGGTCGGCGAGCGCGCGTCGACGACCTGGCGCGCCTACCTCCAGTTTCGTCGGCTCAAGCCGCTGTGGCTGGAGTTGCGAGGCTCAACGACGTCAGCAGCCGCCACGATGAAGATCGGCTGGTGGGCCTCGGTGGAACTGCGGAAGTGTCACCGGGAGGCCGCCATCCGAGACGGCCTTCTCAACGTGGCCCCCTACCTCAGCGGCAGCGTGAGAGGCGACGCCCTTGCGACGGCGACCGTCCAGGGCGTCCCCCGCGAGGAGGCCGAAATGGTCGCTGAGGCGGCCATGATCGCATCAGCCTGCAGAGCGCAAGCAGCGGCCAGTCTCGCGGCAGCCCCACCGCCCGATCCACCACCGGACGCCCCGCGCCTGGCGTACACCGATGATTCGGACAGGCTGGTATCCCTGTCCCAGACCTTTGGTTCCACGATCGTTGCCACCGCGCGCTGGCGCGCGGCCATGCCAGAAAGTTCCTGCCATGAGTGAACCCGGGAAAGCTTCCCCCGGCGCTTCCCGTGCGATCGTCATGCCCAGGACGTTCTCCATCCCGACGCGAAGGGACAGGCGGTGGGGCGAGTGGACAGACTCCGGCCCCGGTACAGCCGCCGCCTGGCCGGAGCGGCCACGGGATCCCGGCGCGTCACCACCGCGCTCACGGAGGTCATGACCTCCAGTCCGATGTGAGCGTCCTCGCCCACACCCGCATGGTGCTCGCAGCTTTGCGGAAGTGCCGTTCTCTCCGCTCACAGCACCGCCGCTCACGGCCGGCGAGCGCCGTCTCCTGACGCCACCGGAGGAGGCCGAGGGACGGCAGCATGCGACGCCCCCGATTGCCAAGGCGCCCGTCTCAGCGAGTTGTCGCCTTGATGCGCCTGGGCAGTCCGGTTGCCGGCAGCGCACCGAGCGCGGCGGTCCTGTGACCGCACCTGTGTGCTGGTCGTTCCGGCCGGGGTGGGGCGGGGTATCAGCCGACCGGTTGCCCGAGTCCCAGCATGTTCCCTTCGCTGTCACGGAACCAGGCGCCGCGCTCACCCGTCGCGCCCTTGCTCGGATAGTTCCCCTCGACCTCGGCGATCCCGCCCACGGTCGTCAGCCCTGGCAGGTCGACCTCCTCGAACACCACGCCGCGGCGCTTGAGTTCATCCGTGACGGCGCTGATGTCGTCGACCTCCCACGCCATCTGGGTGAACGTACCGGGCGAAGCCCCGGCGGACTGGAACAGGGCGAAATCCGATCCCCCGCAGCGGTACAGCAGCCCACCCGGCCGCTCGTCAATGGGCTCGAGGCCGAGCTTTTCGTTGTAGAAGCGCCGTGCCCGATCCAGGTCCTGGGCGGGGAGCCTGGTGGCCACGCGGGCACTTTCGAGAACGCTCATGTCCGTCTCCGTTCATACGCTCACGGGTACAGGCGGCGCCTCAACAAAGACCCCAGTACGCCAGTGAAGCTCCGTTTCTCATGCTCATTGATCAAGGTTAACGCTAGGATCGACGGCACCCTTGACGCTGGAAAGCGGGAGTGTTTGATGCGTAAGTATCTTCCGGTCTTCGCCATTGCGTCGGCTTCGGCGGCGGCGATCGCATTGCCAGGGTGTGCCGGCCCGCTCGATACCAGCACCGCAGCGGATCGCACCCCTGTGCCGGCGGCCAAGGAGTTCTCCGGTCAGTTCAATGTCGGTGGTGGTCGGAAAATCTATCTTCACTGCAAAGGAAGCGGAAGTCCCACGGTCATTCTGGAATCCGGGATCCATGACTCGTCCGACACCTGGAACGTGACCGATACACAACCGCCCGTACCGAAGTCTCCGGCGGTCTTCCCCGGTGTCGCAACATTCACCCGTGTCTGTGAGTACGACCGGCCCGGAACCATCCGGTATTCACAGCCTCCCGAGCTCACCACCCGCAGCACGCCCGTGACCGGCGCACGCTCCTTGACGGGCATGGTGGGCGATCTCAACACGTTGCTGACATCGGCGAAAGTGCCCGGCCCGTACCTACTTGTCGGCCACTCTTTCGGAGGAATGATCACGCGACTCTACGCCCAGACCCACCCCGGGCAGACAGCCGGACTTGTCTTTGTCGATTCCTTCGGGACGAACATGAAGCCGTTCTTCGGCAAGGGCTGGACTGCATACCTGGAGTTGCTCAACCAGCCCGGTACTGCCCTCGACACGCAACGTGGATTCGAGACCATTGACGTCGACGGCGCAATCGAGGCTATTGCCAGAGCTCGGCCGGTGCCGGAGGTACCCCTCGCCGTTCTCAGCAAGACGAAGCCCTTCGCCCTTCCGCCCGGACTCCCGAAGTCTCTGGTGACAAGCCTTGAGCGGGCCTGGCCGAAAACTCAGCAGGAACTGGTGAATCTGGAGCCGCAGACCCCTCACTTTCTTGCCACGGGGAGCGACCACTACGTGCAGATTCGTGATCCAGACCTGACGATCAGCGCAGTCAGACTTATCGTCGGCCGCGCCAACAACGGGTCGTAGGGATCGGTCAGTAGTAGCCTTTCGCCGTCGACAAGCTCTCGGACGGGATCCATGTGCCAGGCGCGCCTGGCGGTCTCCTCGATCATATGGATCAAGATCCACCGAAGGCTTGCGGCAACAGCACGGAAGTCCGGGTGGCGGCCCACCTCATCCAGCGAATGGGCGGCAATGATCTCGTTCGACACCGCAACTGCCGCTCGTACTCCTCGAGGAGCTGAGCGAGCGGGACGCCTTCGACCATCATGTCGGCATCCTCGGGACCGCCCTCGAATTGAGGCCCCTCGGCCGGTCGTCCCAGAAAGACGACCTCGAACCCGCAGTGCTCGACCCCACGCATGTCGGAGACGACCCCCGCCATCGCCATACAGGACGAGGCCGGAAGGACGGACCGGCGAGAATCCGCCTCCGACAACCTTCACACTTCCAGTGAATGATCGCGTGCTGCATTTCGAGCCACCCGACCAGCTGGGTCCGCTCATCGGCGTCATACGGAGGGCAATTGCGGGGAGGAGTCATGAGCGCCGACGCTGCCCGGCCGGTTTCCCGGCGCACAAGAGTTTCCGCGGGTGAAACCCCGGCCGGCCGGAAGGTCGCGATCCGAAGGAAGCGCCGAGACAGGGAAGTTGACTTGGCTCGCCGGGCAATGACGATTGGATGGCCTCATGACCGAAGCAGCCAAACAGTTCGATACCGCTCTGTGGCAGATGATGCAGGCCAACGAGGCCAACTGGGACGCGCGGACACCCGTCCATCTCGCCAGCCGGTTCTACGGCGTGGGCCAGGCCACGGATCCGTCCCGTTGGTTCGCCGCCTTCGAATGGGAAGACCTCGGCGACCTGACGGGTCTCGATGTTCTCCACCTGCAATGCCATCTGGGCACCGAGACGCTCGCGTTCGCGGAACGCGGGGCACACACGGTGGGACTCGACATCTCGGGGGCGTCGGTGGCCGCGGCCAGAGACCTCGCCGCGAGCGCGGGTCGGGACATCGACTATGTCCAGGCCAACGTCTACGACGCGGCCGCCGCACTGGGCGGGCGCCGGTTCGATGTGGTCTATACGGGCAAGGGCGCCCTGTGTTACCTGCCGGACCTCGCCAACTGGGCCGAAACGATCTCCCGGCTGCTGCGCCCGGGCGGGCGGCTGTACATCGTCGAGTTCCACCCCCTCCTCAACGCCCTCGGCCCCAAGCCCTCCCCCGACGAAGGCCCGGAGCTTGTGCTGCGGCACGACTACCTCGGCGACCGCGGCGCCGTCCGCCGGGACTCGACGTACACCTACACCGACGGCGAGGCCGTCCAGGGCGCAACCGAGAGCTTCGAGTGGATGCACGGCCTGGACCAGGTGGTCAACGCCCTGATCTCAGCCGGCCTCCGCATCGAGAAGCTGCGCGAAAGCAATGAACTCCCATGGCCCCGGTGGCCAGAGATGATCCCCACTCCCAGCGGGTGGTGGCGGCTGCCCGACACCTCCCCGCGGATTCCCCTGCTCTTCGCACTCCTCGCCGGCCGATGAGGCCGTCTCTCGTTCCCGAGCCACACCATCGGTGCCGGAACCCGTTCACGGCAAGCGCCGACGGTCCTGTGATGAAGCGTCGTCGAATGCGCGGCGCTCAGCGCCCTGAAGATCTGTCGAGCAGGCTCGGCTTCTCAGGAGCGAAGGGGACTCCGCTCGCCAGCCCACGCGCGCCGACAACCAGCGCTTCTCCCAGGAAACCGACACCGATGGACAGGTTGATCGGCCGCGCTTCCTCGTGCATGCCCATCCGCACCGCGAGGAAGCCGAAACCTGCCATCACCACCAGGGACCCGACGATGACGAGGAATGTCCTGGCGGTATAGCGCTGAAAGAGAATCCCGTCCTTGGGGTAGACCTGGATGGTTGCTCCGCGCGCCGCGCCGAGCCCCACACCTACTACCGCTCCACCGATCACCCAGCCGAGGTCGGTCCCGGACAGTCCCTCGACTTCAGTGAGTGCCCAGATTCCGAGTCCAGTGAGTACCAGCGGCGGTGCGAACAAGTCGCGAGCGTTGAGTGGCTCGCCCATCAGTCGCTTGACCACCACTGCGACTGCCACCACGGCGATGACCGTGACGAGAAACCAGATATTCACCGCTGCTCCCCCTTTGTTCCAGCGTGTCCGTGTCCAGCGAACCACGTTTTAGCACGCCCGTGCTATAAAGCTACCATGCCAAAAGTTGTCGTAGCCGAAACCCGGCGTCAGGACGTTGCGCAGGCAGTGCTGCGCATCGTGGGCCGGGACGGGCTGGAGAGTGCTTCACTGCGCAACGTCGCCCAGGAGGCGGGGTTGGCCATCGGGTCCGTGCGGCACTACTTCGCCAGCCAGTCCGAGCTGATGATCTTTACGATGGAGGAGTTGCGGCAGCGCATCGACCGCCGCATCCGCCGCCATGCGGAGCAGCTGCTCGGCCCCGACGCGGGCATCGACCGGCGTACCCGCACCGAGGAACTGCTCGCCGAATTCCTCCCCCTCGACGAGACTCGCCGCGAAGAAGCCGTGCTCTGGACGGCGTTCATCACTGCCGCATGCACCCGCCCCGAATTCCGGCCGTGCGCCCGCAGGATGCATGACGAGATGCGCGAGCTGATCGCTCGGGTGCTGTACGAAGCCCAGAAGTCCGGCGGCATTCCCGCCAACCTCGACATCGAGCTGGAGACGCTGCGGCTGGCCGCGCTGCTGGACGGCCTGGCCATGGGGGGAGTGCCGTACCCCGGCGGTGTCGCCCCCGGTGCCGCGCGCGACATCCTCCGTCGGCATCTCCAGTCCCTCACCGTTCCCGCCCAACGCAGTTGAGATTCGTCGGACGAGATCTAGTGCCGTGGCTAGGGCGCGTCCATGCTCTTCCGTGGCTCGTCCGGCGCCACCAGGGACTTCGTGAGCGGGATCCGGGAGAGTGCGACGGCGCCCGTGGCGATCAACGCGACACCGAGCAGCTGCGGCAGCAGCCACCAGCCGGCGCGGACGTGCTCCTCGTAAAGGGTGATGCCCAGGGCCAGGCTCACCAGCGCGTCGCCCAGAGTGAGGCGGGCTGGGAGGCGACCAGCGGGCCCGCCTGCATCGCGTGCTCCAGCAGGAAGAGCGCGCACGCGCCGACCACGGCGAACGCGTATGTCTGCCAGGCGGCGAAGAATGCCGCGAGGCCGCCTTCCTCCAGGATGTGGATCGCCGCCTTCATCAGCGCCGCGGTCAGCGCGTAACAGATGGCGGTGGCCGTGCCCAGACAGGCCGCGCGGGTCCGGCCCTCGGGGCGTCGCAGCGCCGTGACCGTCAGCACGGCGACCGCGCCCACGCAGATGGCGAGGGCAGGGACCCAGCGGTCCAGTGGCACATGCGTGCGGTTGCCCGTCGGTGACGCGGCGGCAAGGGCGACAGCGAGGCCCACCACTACGCAGGTCACCGCCACCCAGCCGACGCGCGGGAGCCGCCGGCGAAGCAGGAGCGAGGCGACGATGAGGGCGAGGGGCAGTTCGAGGACGAAGAGGGGCTGTACGACCGTCAGCGGGCCGGTCGCCAGAGCCAGCGCCTGCCAGACGGCCGCGGCGATGACAGTGAGGATTCCGGCCAGCCAGACGGGGCGCCGCAGCAGATCGAGCATCAGCCCTGCGCGCAGGCCGTCGGAACGTGGCACGCTCAGGGCGGCTTTGCGTTGCAGCACGGTGGCCACGGCGTTGCTCAGCGCCGCACAGAGCGCGAACAGGACCGGCAGCAGCAGGGCATTCACGGAGACGGCCTCCGGCGGTCAGCGGTCGTCCAGGTTCAGGCCGTTCGTGGGCCGGGAGAACAGCCGTCGCGCGTTGTCGTCGAGGGAGGCGAAACCCTCGACCAGTTGGGCAGCCACCCGCCAGTCCATGTCCGTCCCGTCACCTGACCGTCCGGCGCCCGGCGCGAACTCCCAGAGATGAAACGCCTTGCCGGTGAACGTGTCACTCACCGGCGATCCGTCGAGGCGGTGCCGCAGAAAGAACTCCAGCCGGGTGTGGGCGCGCCAGCGGCCGTCGGGCAGCCGCTCCGGCGTGGACATCTGCTCCACGGTGTGGGATTCATCGAAGAACTCGGCGCGGGCGCCGAGGAAGTTCCGCAGTCCCTGCTCGCCCTGCCAGATCAGACCGTCGACGAAACCCGTGCGGAAGTCGTCGGTGAGGATTTCGTCCCGCATCCGCTCCGCGGGCGCATGGGCCTGCAGCAGGTCGAAGTACCGCTCGATCGTGTCCCAGATCAGCGGTGCAGCGCGCTCGGAAGACATGCGACCTCCCACTTCCGCACGGGTCGGGGGCGCTGTGCCACCGCGGGGTCCCGGCCCGTGCACTCCCTGCCATGGTGGCCCCGGCCGGCCGTCGCCCGCGATCCGGACGGGGTGGGGCGAGGTGGGGTGAGGGTGGAGGAGCGAACCGAGTTGCGGACCCGACCGGAGCTGCGGGTCGTCTGCCGCGAGTCGACAATGGACGAGGACGTATGTCCGAAGGCCCCGCGACAGCGGGCATCGACTGGGAGGGAATGTGCTCATGCGCACAGAGTGGTCCTCGGTCGCGCAGACGGGAGCCTTCGCCCTGGAACGGGGCATGAATCGCGAAGATGCCGGGCCACCCGGCCGCCGCACGCAACAGTCACCGGCTCGCACCGGGCGCACCCCGTCCCGGGGCAGGCACCCGGCAGCAGCCGTCAGGCGCGACGGTGACCGGCGCGCGCACCGCTGAACCGCCCCGGCGGCACCACCCCGCTTCGCGCAAGCCGGAGCGTACGGCGATCGTGCACCGGGCGATCCGGGTGACCGTCGCCGCATGCGCCGGGTTCTATCCGTTCGTGTACGGCGTGGATCGCCCGGCGACGGCGCTGTACGCCCTGTTCGGCCCGGTGGCGCTCGGGATCCTGTCGCCGATCCCCGGCTCCGGGCGGCAGCGGGCCGCCGTGATGCTCCGTGCGCTGCCGGTCGGCCTGGTGCTCGTCGCCCTGGGGACGACGCTGGCCGTACGGACCTGGGCGGCGGTTCTCGGGATGCTGGTCGTCGGATTCGTGCTCGCCTTCGCCGCGGTCGCGGGCCCCCGCCCGGCCGGGGCGGCGCCGGGCCTGCAACTCTTCTACATCCTGGCCTGTTTCCCGCCCTACGCCCCGGACAGTCTGGGCGCGCGGCTGGCCGGCCTCACCCTGGGCGTACTGCTGCTCGCGGCCTGCGAACGATTCCTGCTGCCCGCCCCGCCAACCGCCTCGTACAGGGAGAGGCTGGCGGAGGCCGTCTCCCTCGCGGGCCGGGCTGCTGCCGAGGCCGCGGCGCCATCGGAGCCACCGGCGCCACCGGCGCCGTCAGCGCCGTCAGCGCCGTCAGCGCCGTCAGCGCCGTCAGCGCCGTCAGCGCCGTCAGCGCCGTCAGCGCCGTCAGCGGCCAAGGCAACGAGCGTCGGCCCGGGCGGCAGTTCGCCCGAGTTGCTCCGCGCGACCGGTCGGGTGATGCGCTTCTCCCAGCTTCCGCCCGCCGAGCGGCCCGCCGGGGCCGGGCGCACGGACCGTGCCCTGGCACAGGCCGGCGCGGCGGCCCGAAGACTGCTGGACCAACTGGCGCAACTCGGCAACACCCCGCCCTCCACCGCCACCGGCCGGGGCTCCGACGGGGACGCGGCTGCGGCCGGCCTCCTCGGCTGTGTCGCGGCGGTCTGCGCCGCTACCGCCGAAGCTCTGCGCACGGGACGGGCCCGCCCGCGATCCGGCAGCCTGGAGCAGGCAATGCGGGACTTCCAGGCACTGCGCATCCGGCAGGCGACCGGCCCGCCGGATGGCGTGCCGCGGGTCACGGTGCTGCGCCGCCAGGCGGCGGTCCTGACCATGGCCGAGTCGGCCAGGATGCTGGAGACCTCCGTACGCGTCGGCCTCGACGGACGGCGCACCCTGCCCATACCCCCTCAGGAACTCTTCTGGTACGCCGACACGGCCACCGCCCGCCTGTGGTGGCGACGCCTCGTCGGCAACATGACGCTTCGGTCGGTCCAGCTCCAGAACGCCACCCGGACGGCGCTGGGCCTGGGCGCCGCCCGGCTGGTGGCCGGTTCCCTGGATCTGTCCCATGGCTTCTGGGTCCTCCTCGCCGTACTGACCCTGGGACGCACCACCGCGGCGGAGACCTGGACGGCGGTACGTTCGGCGCTGTTCGGCACGCTCGCGGGCGCGGTGGCGGCGGGCACACTGCTGCTCGTGCTGGGCCGGCACACCGAGGCCTATGCGGCCGTGCTCGCCCCCGGCACGCTGGCCGCGTTCGCGCTCGGGCCACTGCTCGGAATCGCCTGGGCGCAAGCGCTGTTCACCCTGGTGGTGTCCGCCGCGTTCGCCCAACTCAGCCCTGCCTCCTGGCAGCTCGCCGAAGCCCGGATCGTGGATGTCGTCACGGGCAGCGCGATCGGTCTGCTGTGCGGGCTGATCGCCTGGCCGGCCGGCGCCCGGCGGGAAGTACGAAGAACCATGTCCGCCCTGATGGACTCCTCCGTGCCCCTGATCACCGGGACCGTCGGGGCACTCCTCGCCACGCCGCCCGGTGCCGCGCCCCCGCCGTCCACGCTACCGACCCTGCACAGACTGCGCCTTGCCGAAGCCGCGTACGCCCAGTACCAGAGCGAAGCGGGCAGTCCTTCGGCCCCGCATCCCGACTGGCATGCCGTGCTCATCACGGCGAACCACATCCTGGTCGGCTCCCACTGGCTCCCCCGCTTCGATCTGCCCCCGGTCGCCGTAGCCCCCGACGCCGCTGCCTGGGCCCGTACGACAGCGGACCGGCTCACTCGGACCATCACCCGGGTCGCCGTCCTCTGCGCCGAGGACGCCGAGGACAGAGCACCACCGCAACCGCCTCCCCGGCCGGAGCCCCGTGCGCCCGTCACGGCAGGGCGCCCGCCGCTGCCCATGCTGATCGACCTCGAGCACTGGCTGAGCAGCCTCACCGCGGAACTCGGCCATATCGAGACCTCGGTGACGCTCCGAGGTGGCACATCGGAAACGCTCTAGATGCCGGCTGTGGCCTCTCCGCACTCCGCGGAACATCGTGCCGGCACCCCGGCCGTGGCCCGGCCGTGGCCCGTCGGCGGCCTGGTGCCCTGCTGGGCAGCGACGCTGTACTGCGGGCGACAATGTTCCCCTCGGGGCGTTGAATGGAAGGTATGCGAGCCGCGAAGGGCGTACGACTCCGCAAGAGCCGTACGCTCGCCGTATCAGGCCTGGCTGCGCTGCTGACCGGGGCAATGGCGCTGACATCGGCTGCCGCCGAGCCGAGCCCGTCACCCGCGCCGTCGCCGTCTCCGCAGGCGCCTCCGCCCCAGCCTCCTCCACAGCTCACCGAGGCCGACGTGGACGCCGCCCTGGGCAAGCTCGACAGTGTCGTCGAGAAGGCGATGAAACGCACTGGCGTACCCGGGGCGGCCGTGGGCGTCGTGTACGAGGACCGGCTGGTCTACCTCAAGGGCTTCGGGGAGCGGAGGGTCGGGCAGTCCGGGAAGGTCGGGCCCGACACCGTGTTCCAGCTGGCTTCGCTGTCCAAACCGCTCTCCTCCACCGTCGTCGCCGGGGCCGTCGGCGACAAGGTCGTCGGCTGGGACGAGCCCGTGGCCGGACACCTCCGCGGCTTCGCCCTCAAAGACCCCTGGGTGACCAGCCATGTCACCCTCGCGGATCTGTTCTCGCACCGCAGCGGCCTGCCCGACCACGCCGGGGATCTGCTGGAGGACCTCGGATACGGCCGCGGGTACATCCTGAGCCATCTGAAGTACGAGCCGCTCACCCCCTTCCGCGCGAGTTACGCGTACACCAACTTCGGCGTCACCGCGGCCGCGGAGGCCGTCGCCCGCGTCAAGGGCGTCAGTTGGGAACGACTGAGCGAGGACATCCTGTTCAAGCCGGCCGGAATGAACTCCACCAGTTCCCGCTTCGCCGACTATGCAAAGGCGTCGGACAAGGCCGTCACCCATGTGAAGGCCGATGACGGCAGCTGGCAGGCGAAGTTCGTACGGGATGCGGACGCGCAGTCACCGGCCGGCGGCGTGAGTTCCACCGCGCGCGACATGACCCGGTGGCTGCGGCTCCAGCTGGCGAACGGGAAGATCGACAACCGGCAGGTGATCGACGCCGAGAGCCTGGAGCGCACCCACCTGCCTGAGACGGTCTCCCAGCCGCCGACGGCCCCCGCCGGTCGCACCGGCTTCTACGGCCTGGGCTGGAACGTGAGTTACGACGACCAGGGCAGGCTCCGCCTCAGCCACTCCGGTGCCTTCGCGCTCGGCGCCAACACCAACGTGACGATGCTGCCCGGCGAGGAGCTCGGCATCATCGTCCTCACCAACGGCGAACCGGTCGGCCTGGCCGACGCCGTCGCCCTCGACTTCTTCGACACCGCCCAGAACGGAAAACCCACTGCCGACTGGCTGGCACTGGTCGCCGCCGTCTACGAGCAGGAGGAGCGGGCCTCCAAGTCCGCTACGGACTACGGCGACCCGCCCGCGAACGCCGAGCCCGCCCGCGCCGACAGCGCGTACACCGGGTCGTACGACAACGCCTACTACGGCAAGCTCGTGGTCACGGCAGGCCAGGACGGGCTCACCCTCCGACTCGGTCCGAAACCGATGCACTTCCGCCTGACCCACTACGACGGCGACACCTTCAGCTTTGCGACCAGGGGCGAGAACGCGGTCGGCCTCACCGGTGTCACCTTCACCGTCGGAGACCGGGACACGGCCGAGAAGGTCCGCGTCGAGTACCTCGATGCGAACGGCCTGGGCACCTTCACCCGCGCCCCGGCTGATTAAGGATCAGGCAGCAGGCCGGAACTGTGCCGCACAGCGGTCGCATTGAGGCGCAATCGTGTACGGCGCGTGTGCGGGAGGGCCTGACGCCGGGCCTCCTTGAGCGAGCCGTGGCGGCTCCTCACGTGGCGGAGGCGATCACTGCGCGGGGGCAGTAGGGCGTTTTGTCTGCCGGCCCGGGGATCGTTTCTTCCTTGCGAGACCGAGGGGATCCCGGAGAGACTCGGGCCGTGCGTGATCGAGTTGAGGTCTCTTCGGGACTGCTGCTGCGCCCCTGGTGTGCGCGTGATGTGGACGCTGTGGTGGACGCGTTTGCCGAACCTGCCATGCAGTGGCAGTCCGGCGAACCGATCGGCTCGATGGCCGCGGCATCGCGTTGGCTGACGGAGCGAGAAGAGCGGTGGGCGGCCGGCTCGGCGTTCGCGTTCGCCGTGGCCGGTGCCGGCGGCACCGTGCTGGGCAATGTCGAGGTGGGCTCGATCAGCCGTCGCCATGACACCGGCTGGGTGTCGTACTGGACGACGGCTGCGGTCCGGGGCCGTGGCGTGGCGACGCACGGATGCCGCGCGCTGGCCCGCTGGGCCTTCCAGGACCTCGGTCTGTTCCGGCTGGAGCTGGGGCACCGCGTGAACAATCCGGCGTCCTGCCGAGTTGCCCGTGCGGCCGGTTTCGCGGTGGAAGGACTCCAGCGGCAGAAGCTTGTGTACGACGACGTGCGCTACGACGTCGAGCTCCACGCTCGGTTGTCCTGCGACCCGGAGCCTCCGAACGAGGACGAGCCACCGGTGTGCGTCGAGCAGGTCGCGCCGCGCCGACAGGCTCCCCGTGTCCGCCGGTGCGACGCGACGTGATGGATCACAGGCCCTGATCAAGAGGAGGCCGAGGCGCAGCCCACGAAGAAGGCCAGTCGGGGGCGGTGGAATCCACAGCGGCGGCAGGGAGTGCTCGGCTCCGCGCGCGGTGGTCGCGGGTGGCGGCTACCTCTTGCAGACCAGGTGGCCCTTCACCCACTTCTTGTCGTAGTGGCCCTTCACCCAGTCCTTCTCCCAGTGGCCCTTCACCCACTCCTTCTCCCAGTGGCCCTTCACCCACTTCTTCTCATAGCGGCCGTCGTCCCACTTCTTCTCCCAGTGGCCCTTCACCCACTTCTTCTCATAGCGGCCGTCGTCCCACTTCTTCTCCCAGTGGCCGCTGACCCACTGCTTGTCCCAGTAGCCCCTCACCCACTCCTTCTCCCAGTGGCCCTTCACCCACTTCTTCTCCCAATGCCCACTGACCCACCTGCACTTGTCGGGGTCACCCTTGTCCACCGAGGAGACTGCGGCGACGGTCTGAGGAGCGGGAGCGGCTGCGGCCGCGCCCGAGGCCCCGACAGCAACTCCGCCTGCCAGTAGGGTGCTCGCGGCACCCACGGCGACTGCACGGCGTACGCGGTACATCTGCAGCATGATCAGCCTCCTTGCTTCTGCTCCGGACGTCCGGCGAAGGCGGCCCGGGCACGGGGAGCAACATCGAACCACATTCGTACCAATTGCCATTATTCGGTGCATACCGGCAAATTGGCACATCACGGGTCGCAACTGTCGACATTTGATGTGTTCTGTCACCCGGACACCCCCTTGCCCCACAAGGAAGCCAGGGCGCTTCCCGCTGCCCACAGAGCTAGTGGTCACTCTCCATGCATCGACCATCACCAAACGTGTCCGGGCGATGCCGCGGCGCCCGGCGACGGCAGCGACCCCACGTTCACGGTGAGTTCACATCAGCGCATGTGAAGGCTCGTTCAGGGCACAGCGTTTGGTGCCGCCCTCGTCGCCGGGCGACAGGGCAGCCACCGACGCGCACCGGCCGTGGTCGTCGAGAATGCCGGCCGCAGTACGTCGTCGTGGGCACCGGCCGCTCCCCCTGGGCATGACCGGCGCACCGACGGCTCCAGGCGATGAGGTTCCGGTGGGCGCGCCGCTCGCCCCGCGCCCCGGGCCACGCCCCCCACCCACCCATCGAACCGCGCAATCCACCACAGGCTGGTAAGAAAGGGATGACTCCACACAGTCGCTACCGGAGAGGTACCAGGGCGTGGAACCGACCAGCCGACCGAAGGATGTGACCGCACCCGGCTCCGTGGGTGCCCACCGCTCCGTCCTCACCCTGCACATCAACGGGACCGCACACACCCTTACGCTCGACCACCGCACCACTGTCCTGGACGCGCTGCGCGAGCACTTGGACCTGACCGGGGCGAAGAAGGGCTGCGACCACGGCCAGTGCGGCGCCTGCACCGTGATCGTCGACGGACGGCGCGCCAACAGCTGCCTGCTGCTCGCCGCCGCCCACGACGGTGCACAGATCAGCACCGTCGAGGGTCTCGCCGACGGCGAGCGGCTTCACCCGGTCCAGGAGGCGTTCATCGCGCGGGACGCCCTCCAGTGCGGCTACTGCACGCCCGGCCAGATCTGCTCGGCCATCGGCATGCTGGCCGAGGCGGCGGACGGGCACCCCTCCCGTGTGACGGCGCACCAGGACACACCGAACGGACCGGCCGTCCTCACACCGGACGAGATCCGGGAGCGCATGAGCGGCAATCTGTGCCGCTGCGGGGCCTACCCGAACATCGTGGCGGCGATCGAGGACGTGGTGTCGTGAAGCCATTCGCCTATCTCCGCGCGGCAGACGCCGTGGAGGCCGTCGAGGCCTTCGCCCGGCATCCCGGTGCCCACTACCTGGCCGGCGGCACCAACCTCGTCGACCTGATGAAACTCGGCGTCACCAGTCCCGACCTGCTCATCGACATCAGCCGGCTGCCGCTGGACGCCATTGACGACACCCCCGCAGGCGGGCTCCGTATCGGAGCGGCCGTACGCAACAGTGACCTGGCCGCGCACCCCACTGTCCGTACGCGCTACCCCGCCCTGTCACAGGCCCTGCTCGCCGGTGCCTCGGGCCAGCTGCGCAACACCGCTTCGACCGGAGGAAACCTGCTGCAGCGCACCCGCTGCACGTACTTCCAGGACATCTCGAAGGCCTGCAACAAACGATCGCCGGGGAGCGGCTGCCCTGCCCGGGAGGGGGTCCACCGCGATCTCGCCGTGCTCGGCCACTCCGAACAGTGCGTCGCCACGCATCCGTCGGACATGGCCGTCGCGCTGGCTGCCCTCGATGCGACGGTCCATCTGTTCGGCCAGGACGGCGCCCGCGCCCTCGCGGTCACCGAGTTCCACCGGCTGCCCGGTGACCACCCCGACCGGGACACCGTGATCCGTCCCGGCGAACTGATCACCGGTGTGGAACTGCCACCGGGCCCCGCGGGCGCCCGCTCGGCATACCGCAAGGCCCGTGACCGCACCTCGTACGCCTTTGCCCTCGTCTCCGTGGCCGCCGTCCTCGATGTCGCCGACGGGCACGTGCGGCATGCCACGCTGGCCTTCGGCGGGCTCGCCCACCGGCCCTGGCGCGCCCGTGCGGCCGAACAGGTGCTGCGGGGAGCGCCCGCAACCCGGGCCGCGTTCGCCCGGGCTGCCGACGCCGAGCTCGACGCGGCGATGCCCCTGCGCGACAACGCCTTCAAGGTGCCGCTCGCCCGCAACCTGGCCGTCAGCGTGCTGAGCGGGCTCGCATCCCTCTCCGGTACATCCGAGGTCCCGTCATGACGCCCGCACACTCCCCCCTGGGGACCGCCGCAGTCCGGCGCGAGGCCCGCGACAAGGTCACCGGCGCGGCACGTTACGCGGCCGAACACACTCCGCCGGGCTGTGCTTACGCCTGGCCCGTGCCGGCGACCGTCGCCCGCGGCCTGGTGACGGCCATCCACACCGAACGGGCCTTGGCGCTGCCGGGCGTTGAGGCAGTCCTCACGCACGACAATGCCCCCCGTCTCGAAAAGCCGGACGACGCGACGCTCTGCCTCCTCCAGGACGCGCGCGTCCCGCACCGGGGCTGGTACGTCGCCCTGGTGGTGGCGGACAGCCTCGAGAACGCTCGCGCCGCCGCTGCGGCGGTGCGGATCGAGTACGACAGCGACGAGCACGACGTGCGGCTCACCGCCGGACATCCGGGCCTCTACACGCCGCAGAAGGCCAACGGCGGATTCCCGTCCGTCCGGGAGCGTGGCGACTTCGACGGGGCCTTCGCCGCGGCGTCCGTCCGGGTCGACTCGACCTACACGATGACCGCGCTCCACAACCATCCGATGGAACCGCATGCCTCCACCGCCCAGTGGCACGACGGCCACCTGACCGTGCACGACTCCAGTCAGGGCTCCGGAATGGTGCGCGACGTACTCGCGCAGATGTTCCGGCTCGACACGCGGCAGGTCACCGTTGTCTCCGAACATGTCGGCGGCGGCTTCGGCTGCAAGGGAACGCCCCGGCCCCAGGCGGTGCTCGCCGCCATGGCCGCCCGCCACACGGGACACCCCGTGAAGCTCGCGCTCCCCCGCCGTCAGCTTGCCGCGGTCGTCGGCCACCGCGCTCCGACCCTGCAGCGCGTCCGGCTCGGCGCCGGTGCCGACGGGGTGATCACGGCACTGGCCCACGAGGTCATCACCCATACGTCCCGGGTCAAGGAGTTCGTGGAGCAGGCCGCCGTGGCGTCCCGCGTCATGTACACCTCCCCCAACAGCCGTACCTCCCATCGGCTGACGGCGCTGGACGTGCCGACTCCCTCATGGATGCGCGCTCCCGGGGAGGCACCCGGGATGTACGCCCTGGAGTCGGCGATGGACGAACTCGCCGTCGCCGCCGGGGTGGATCCGGTGGAGCTGCGGCTGCGCAACGAACCGGACACCGAGCCCGACAGCGGCCTTCCCTTCAGCAGCCGCCATCTCGCCGACTGTCTCCGGCAGGGAGCCCGCCGCTTCGACTGGCAGCGGCGCGACCCGCGTCCGGGCGTCCGCCGTGAAGGGGATCTGCTCCTGGGCACGGGCGTCGCCTCGGCCACCTATCCCGCACTCGTCGACCCGTCCGGCGCCGACGCGCACGCGAGCCCCGACGGCTCGTACCGCATCCGGGTCAATGCCACCGACATCGGCACCGGAGCGCGCACCGTTCTCGCCCAGATCGCCGCCGATGTGCTGAGCGCGCCGCTGGAGTCGGTGCACATCGACATCGGCAGCAGCGACCTTCCGAAGGCTCCGCTCGCCGGCGGTTCAGCGGGGACCGCCTCATGGGGGTGGTCCGTGCACAAGGCCTGCTCGCTCCTCGTCGAGCGTCTGGGAGACCGTCCTGGCGGTCTGCCGGCCGACGGCGTCACCGTCACGGCCGACACCGAGAGGGAGGCGGGAGAGGAACCTCCCTTCGCGCGGCACGCCTTCGGCGCCCACTTCGCCGAGGTGCAGGTCGACACCGTCACGGGGGAGGTCCGGGTGCGCCGCCTCCTCGGCGTGTATGCGGCCGGACGCATCCTCAACCGCCGTACGGCGCGCTCCCAGTTCATCGGCGGCATGACGATGGGCCTGGGCATGGCGCTGATGGAGGGGAGCACGCTCGATCCCGGCTTCGGGGACTTCGCGGAGAGCGACCTGGCGTCGTACCACGTGCCGGCCTGTGCCGATGTCCGGGCCGTCGAGGCGTACTGGATCGACGAGGACGACAAGCACCTCAACCCGATGGGCAGCAAGGGCATCGGCGAGATCGGCATCGTCGGGACGGCCGCGGCCATCGCCAATGCCGTGTACCACGCCGCGGGCGTACGGATCCGGGACCTGCCCCTGACTCCGGACAAGGTGCTTGCCCGTCTGGCCGGGACGCACTCACTCATCGATCCAGGCCGGTGATCTCGGCGGCGTGCCGGAACACGTCGACGAGCATGGGGAATGTCAGCCGTCCGGTGAACGTATTGCGCCGGCTGGGGTGATAGCAGCCCAGAAGGTACAGGTCCGGTCTCGATCCGTCCGCGGCCGGCAGCGTCACCCGGGCGCCGTGCCCGAATACGGGACGGGGCCGGGGCAAGCGCCATCCCGCATCGTCGAGGACGGGCAGCAGCGCCTGCCAGCCGAAAGCGCCGAGGACGACCACGGCGCGCAGGGCGGGGAGCAGTGCCAGCTCGGCCGCCAGCCACGGCCGGCAGGTGTCCCGCTCGGCCGGGGTGGGCTTGTTCTGCGGAGGGGCGCAGTGAACGGGCGCTGTGACGCGCACCCCGCGCAGCTCGAGCCCGTCACCGCGGTGCGTGGACGTCGCCCGGGAAGCCAGGCCGACGGCGTGCAGCGCGGCGAACAGCACGTCGCCCGAGGCGTCCCCGGTGAACATCCGCCCGGTGCGGTTGCCCCCGTGGGCGGCGGGCGCCAACCCGACGACGGCAAGTGCCGCGTCGCGCGGACCGAACCCCGGGACCGGCCTCCCCCAGTACTGCCAGTCCTGGAATGCGGCGCGCTTCGTGGCGGCGACGTCCTCCCGCCAGGCGACCAGTCTCGGGCACGCACGGCACTGGGGCACCAGGGCATCCAGCTCGCCGAGTCCCGTGGAGAGCGGAGCGCTGCGCGCGGGAAAGTCACCGTCACCAGGACGCGGCGGACCGGCTGCCGTACCACCCGTATCCATGTGTCCACGCTAGTGCGGGGGTGGCGGTCGCGGGGGATCGCGAGGGGATCCCTGCCGGTGAGTCGTGCTGCGCGGCCGGTGAGACGTGCTGCGCACCTTTCGCGAGCCTGCCCGAAGTCTTGTGGGGGGTCTGGGAGGATTCCCGCACGCCACGGCCTCGGGGCGAGTGATCAGTGGAGGAATCATGGCCGGTACATTCCAGGCAACGGTCGAGATCGACCGCCCCGTCGAGGTGGTCTTCGCCTTTCTCGCCCACGGCGAGAACGATCCCAAGTTCAGCCCCAGGGTGCAGGAGATGACCAAAACGACGGGCGGCCCCACCGCGGTGGGCACCGTCTACCAGAGCACGGTCAAGGACGCCGGGATGACCACCAAGCGCACCTTCCGGATCAGCGAATTCGAGCCGCCCCGCAGGATCCGCTGGACCGAGCTCTCGAAGAACCTGGTGACTGCCGAGGGCGGGTACGACCTTGAGCCCACCCCCGAGGGCCACACCCGCCTTCGCGTCTTCAACAACCTCGAGGGCCACGGCATCGGCAAGCTCCTCACGGGCCTCGCCCTGAGCGCGGCACGCAAAGACGCCCCCGCCTTCGCGCAGCGCATCAAGGCGGCCGTGGAGGCATCCTGATCAGGCCCGGCACGGCCTCGGACCCGGTGATGCACCGGGCCGCAACGGACACACAGCCTGGCGATCGACCGCATTCTGCACTGCGGCGACGTCGGGGGACGTGCGGGGAACCGTCGCCGAGCGCGCTATGTGCCTGGGTGCCAGACTCGGAGGAAAGGGTGCAATCAGCCGACCGCAAGCGGTCTGCTTTCTTTTTCTGTGAGGCGACGCGCAATGACCTGGGCATCGTGGACAACCAGTGGAATATTTGCAGGAGCCGGCGGAGTCTCCACCGACGAAGTCGGTGTGATCGCCGGTGACCTGACCGTGCACACCACGTGGGCTGCCGGTCAGGCGCAGATCGCCATTCAGTTCAGTGGCGCCTCGGACTGGTTCACGATGACCGGCAGCCCCGCAGCGTGCCCTTCCGAGGAAGCCAGCCGAACCCTGCACCAAGCCGTTGTGGAAGCGGTGCGCGAGGGTGCCGGAGCGACCGTTCCTGCCCTACGGTATTCAACCTCGCCGCCCACCCCCGGATGACCTGACGCATGTCCAACGGTCCGCACCGGCGCCGCTCATGCCGGTGGGGCATCAAGCTGGGCGGCTCTTTCCGTCGCCCGGTCCACCGCGCGGGCCGTACGCGGCTCAACGGCTCCGCGTGTGCGGCGGCCTTCGTGACCACGCCACCCGTCAGGGATGTGCGTGCTCATGTGCGTGCTCGACGAGGTGCGTATCTCCAGCCGCGCCGGGACGATCACTGACGCCGGGGTGCGCTGCGGCTGTTCAATGAGGCCGACGAGTGCCGCGACGGCCGCGCTCGCCGTGTGCCGCGGGGCCAGCGACACCGTGGACAGCGGCGGAGTGGTGGTGGCGTAGGCCGGGTCCTCGCTGGCGCAGACGAGCAGCAGCTCGTCCGGTACGCGGATGCCACAGCGCGCGGCCGATGCCAACACACGCCGACCGCAGGGGTCGTAGATCCCGTAGATCGCGTCGGGACGCTGCGGGCCGGACATCAGGGGGTCGAGGGTGCGGCCCTCCTCGTCGTCGAATGTCAGCGCAATGGTCCGTGGCCGAGTGCCGCGTTCGGCACACCACTCCTGGTGGGCCGCCAGGCAACTGCGGGTGTAGTGCTCCTCCCCGGGCCCGGCCATCAGAGCGATTCGGCGCGCCCCCTGCGCCGCGAGGTGGTCGAGGACCTCGCGAGTGGTGGCCCGGTGGTCGTTGTCGACCCATGCCTCCCGCGGGTACACCTCGGCGGGCCGTCCGTCGAAGGCAAGAGGCAGTCCGCGGGCTCGCAGGATGCGTACGACGGAGTCGTCGGCGGGGCTGTCCAGGACCAGGACCCCGGCCACCGGGATCGACGCCCAGATCACTTCGGCGGGTGCGGAGGGCAGGGCGGTGAGAGCGTAGCCGCGCTTGTGGGCGGCTGCGGTGGCGGCGCTGATGGACTGAGCGAAGTAGGGGACGTCGGCGAAGTTCCAGGGGCGCGGTCCGTACGTGGTGACGGCGAGACCGAGCGCGCGCGGGGCGGTGGCCGCGCCGCCGTAGCCGAGGGCGGTGGCGACGGTACGGACCCGGGCGCGGGTGGACTCGGTCAGCCGGCCGGTGCCGTTGAGGGCGTTGGAGACCGTAGCGGTGGACACCTCGGCGGCACGGGCGACATCGGCGATGGTCACTCTGGACACACCCCTCACTGTACGGAATCCGTGGTCAGGGCGGGAACACACGGAGGATATCGACCCTCCCGGGGCGCTGGTGGTTATGGAATTAATCACGAAAAGTGCTGCCCAGCCGATTCCTGCCGATCTCTTGGAGCAGCCATGAGTCCTGACCTTTCCCGTCGCCGTCTGCTGGCGTCCGCCGGGGCCCTGGGCGCCGCGGCGGCTCTGGCGGCGCCGGTGTCCGCGGCGGCCGCCGGAGCCGCCACGTCCAGCCGCCGTTCGGCCGCACTGGTCGTCCACAACGCCCGGGTGCTGACCGGAGAGCGCCATGCACCGCTGCGCGAGGCGATCGCCGTCGGCCGCGACGGCAGGGTGCTGGCGACCGGACCGTCGGCCGTCGTACGGCGTCTCGTCGGCCGCGACACAGAGGTCGTGGACGCCGCCGGCGGCACCGTGATGAGCGGTGTCGTCGACGGCCACGCCCATCCGCTTGGAGCCGGCGCCCAGTCGCTGAACCCGACCCTGGGCGGCGCGTCGCTCACCGTCGGCCAACTTCAGGAGATCCTGCGCGGGTTCCTCGCCGACAGCACGGAGCGGGAGCCGGACGGCTGGCTGGTCGTGGGGGACTGGAATCCGATCGGTCTGCTGCCGACCGGCACCGTCCCCCACCACCGCATTCTCGACGCCCTGCCCACGCGTCGCCCCATCGCCCTCATCGGCAACGACGGTCACAACAGCTGGGTCAACCAGCGGGCCCTCGACCTCGCCGGGGTCGACGCCACCACGCCCGATCCGGCCGGCGGCAAGATCGTTCACGACGCCGACGGCTCCCCCACCGGCCTGTTGAAGGACGACGCCCAGCAGTTGGTGCGCCGGCACATCCCGGCCCCCACCGAGGCCCAGCTCCTCGACGCGTGCGCCAAGGCTCTCGCCCAGGCCGCGTCGTACGGCATCACCACCTTCCTCGACGCATCCGTCGAGTCCTCCGAGCTGGACACCTACTCCGGCCTCGCGCGCACGGGGCGGCTGCTCCAACGGATCGCGCCCGCTCTGCGGATCAGCGCCGAGCAGGCGAAGGACCCGGCCGCGGCGCTCAGGTACGTACGGGGGCTGCGCAAGGAGTACGGCGAGGTGCCCGGCCTGCATTTCGGCGCGGTCAAGGTCTTCCTGGACGGGGTGATCGAGTACCCGGCGCAGACCGCGGCGCTGCTGTCGCCCTATCTCGACCAGGACGGCAGGCCGACCGACAACCGTGGCGACCTGTATGTCGCCGCCGCCGACTACGGACGGCTGGCGGCGGTGCTCGACCGGGCCGGCTGGCAGTTGCACGCGCACGCGATCGGCGACCGCGCGGTGCGTACCGCGCTGGACGGCTACGAAACAGCGGTACGCGCCAACGGCCGCCGCGGCAATCGGCACACCGTCGCCCATCTCCAGCTCGTCCACCCCGACGACCTCCGGCGCTTCGCGCGGCTCGGCGTGGTGGCATGCATGCAGTTGCAGTGGGCGATGCGCGACATCTGGACCATGGAGGCACTGCTTCCGTACATCGGCCCGGACCGCCACCGCCTGCTGTATCCGGCGCGCAGCCTGGAGCGGAACGGGGCCGCGCTGGCGGGCGGTTCGGACTGGCCGGTCGACCCGCTGCAGACGTGGAACCAGATCCGTACGGCCATCGACCGGGAGGGAGCGGCCGCCGGGCAGGGCGCGCTCTACCCGGAGCGGGAGGCGCTCAGCCGGTCGTCGTCGCTGCGGATGCATACGGCGGGATCCGCGTACCAGCTGCGCATGGAGCGGCTGACGGGGAAGCTGACGCCCGGCAGGGCGGCGGACCTGGTGATACTGGACCAGGATGTCACGCGGGTACCGGTGAAGGAGCTCAGTGACACCCGGGTTCGGCTGACCCTGGTCGGCGGGAAGCCGGTGTACGACGAGGACTCGGCGGCGGGCAGGGCCGCCCGGACGCCGGCCGCCGCGGCAGCGCGGCCGGCTGCGCTGCACCAGGTCCACGGCGACCGGCACAGCGCCTGTGGTTGCGCCACTGGAGGGGCTGCGTCCAAGGCCTGATCGGGGTCTGTGTCCCGGTCTGCGTCCGGGTCTGCGCCGATGTCGCTCTGACCGGGCCGCGAGCGGGGCCTGAGCCTGCCCGCACCAGCTCTCGCTCCCGTCGCGGCAGCTACGCGTCCCGTCGGCGGGCAACCCGAACAGCGGAAACAACTTCCCGGTGTCGCGGAACGGGTTGAGGCCGGCTCGAACCCGCCCGCCGAGCCGCTGTGCCGGTACTGGCGTCGACAGCCCCGGCCGGTCGATGCGGGCGTGGCCCCTCGCCCCCGTGCCGACGCGGCAGTTGCCGAGGCAGCGCAGCGACGGCAGAGCGCAGGCGGCTGCCCCATGCTGGGGGTATGCGGCATCAAGTCAAGGAAAAGACGTCTGCACAGCGCCGGAAACCCGGGACGGTCGGGGTGCACATGGCCAGCAGCCAGGCGGCTGGAGTCGTGTACGAGTCCCTGAGCGCGATCTTCACCCCGACCCCGACCCCGACCGGGCCCGGGCGGGGTGAGATCGCCTCGGGCAAGGGCACGGTGGTGTCCACCAGATCTTTCGACGCGCGGAAGCAGCATCCTCTGAACGAAGCGGTCCTGCTCACTGCTGTCGTCCCGGCGCTCGTCTACGGTCGCCCGGACGATGTGCAGCGCCTCGTTGCCGGTCTCCGGGCACACTTCTCGGTGGAGGAGAAGGGACACCGCGACGTCGGCCACGGGGCCGAGGAGCGCGAGCTGCGGATCGGTCCGAAGCAGCGCGGGTGACCCGATCGGGCCTCGTCCTGCGTGCGGACGCCGCCCACATCGCGGATGATGTGGATTGGCCCTGTGCCGGGCGGCTGGGCAGCCTGCTGCGGGGCAACCACTTGCTCGACGGCCGCATGCCGTGGCCGCAGACCGCGTCGACGACCGATGAGGAGTTCCTTGTGCTGCAGGACTTCGGCCGTCAGGCCCTGGCTTCCAGGGAGGAAACATGAGCCAGCAGGTGACGCTGCCTCTGGTCCCGGACACAGATGGCGTTTTGCAGGTACCGGCCGACGAGGTCAGCCGGCTGCTGCGCAGGCTCGGCAAACAGTGGCTCACCAAAGTACGCACCGGTGGCTCGGACCTGGACGGTGAGACGGTGGCGACCTTGACGATCGAGCTGGCCAAGCTGGCGGACCGGATCGACGTGGCGTGCATCGCCCACCACAGCAACGGCGACGGGAGTAAGCGGTAACTCCCTGAGGGAGTCAGGGGACCGGCCCCTACGAGGCGTCGTCGGGTCGCCGGTCGTCATCACTCGGCAGCACCACGATGTCGGGCGCGGCCGTGAGGGGCGTGGGTGTTCCTCCGTACTCGCTGTGATCGGCGAAGGCGACCGGGTCATCGGGGTGGATGGGCCGGCCGGGGGGACGGGCGGGGTCGTAGTGTGCGCCGGCGAAGGCATCGGCGGCTCTGTGAACGACGTCCGGCTCCGGAGGAGCCGGCCACACACTCAGGAAGTGCTCCTCGCTGCTTTCGTCACCTTCGTGGGCATCGCCTTCGTCCCGGCCGCGGGTCTGGACGCGAACCCGGTACCAGCCCGGCCCGGCGGATGCGAAGTTGCCCGCTTCCTCCACAGAGTCGCCGCCCCACCTCTCGAGCCGCATGACTCCGCTGGTGCTGTAGATGCTCACCTCCACGGCCGTCTCCCATGCGTCCCCCGGTGGCGGGGGCGCGTCGGAGCGCTGTTCCGTGGTCAGGCGTATCCAGCCGGTGTGGGTGCCGGCGTACACGGTGAGGTGTTCCGGTCCGCCGGCGGCCAGGCTGTTGCCGTCGAAGATCCGGGACACGGTATCGGTGTCGTCATAGACCGTGAGGAAGTCCTCACCCACCAGGTAGTACTGGCAGTACGAGACGAACATGCGATCCGAGGTCCAGCGTATGTAGCGCATATCCCCGATCCTGCCGTGCACCACTGACAGAACCGGCTGTTCGAGTACCCGGTCGTCCTTGGGCGCGGCCGTCGGTTGTTTGTGGAGGGGAGCAGGGTCTTGAGGCTGCGACGGGTGGAGACCCGGCCGTTCCACTCGGGCATCGTGCCTCTGCGCTGCCGGATGGCTCAGTGCGCTATCGGAAGATCGCCATGGCCTGGACTTCCAGGACCGCGTCCTCGGCGTTCCAGTCCTGGACCTTGCCGAGGCAGCGTGCCGAGAAGGTGCCCTCCGGGACCTCGTTGCGCAGCCCTTCCGTGGCGCAGGTGACACGGACGCGCGGACCCCGTGCGGGATCGTCCGGGTCGCCGTAGGGGGCCAGGAAGACCGTGGATTCGGCCGCTTCGCTGATCTTCCGGAACCGGCCCCTGATCAGCACGAAGTCCTCGATGTCGCGGAGGCGTACGGTCTGCGGCGAGGCCCCGGAGCCGTGCAGGGCAGCCGGCCCGTTGGCCAGTGCGTCGTTGCGTCTGACGGTCTGGTTGACGAGATCGACGTGGACGATGACGCCCTTCTCCTCGAGCACGTCCATGATGATGCCGATCACCGAAATGGGCTCGGCCACTTCGAGGTACTTACTGACGATCTCGCTGTTGTCGCGCCTGCCACCGCCTGCGCTCATCCCGAAGACCGTGGCGCGGATGGTGCCGTCCTTGCTGTCGCTGGTCCTTTGCTCCACCTCTTTCCTGAGGGCCGCCGCGTAGCCGCGCATCTGGTAGTGATCCATGACGGATCTGTCGTGAAGGTAGAAGCAGATGCTGTAGGTGAGGTTCTGGCCGCTCGTCCGCCTTCCGCGGGTGAGCCAGGAGAACGTCAGGGCAACCAGCGTCACGACGCCGGCCACGGTTGTCAGCCACAGGAGCATCCAGGGCCACCAGACGGCCCACCACGCCTCACTGAACACACCCACGTATCTCCTTGAAAGCGCTGAGGAGGGACTGGGCGGTGGCGTCGACCATACGGCCGCCGGTCGCCCGTGCCGCTCGGTGAAGTTCCTTGGTGTCGGCCTCGCCGTAGCGAATGGTGTAGGTACGCACCGCGCGGGCCGCGGGCGGACGCGTTTCGTACTGGCGGACGAAGGCGTCCAGGTCCATCCCCGCGTTGTTCTCACCGTCCGTCATGAGAACGATGGAGACGGCCTGCGCAGGGTGGTCGCGTACGATCCCGGACACCTTCTGATAGGCGTGGTCGAGAGTGGACCAGATGGCGGTGCTCTCGCCGAAGTCGTCGGACGCCACGAATCCGCGGAGGCGGTCCAGGTCCCCCTGCCGCTCGTAGGTCACGTTGCGCTCGTCGAGTACACGGCCGCCGAATCTCATCACGGTGAGCGACTCGCCCCGGTAGAACCTGACGAATTTTCCGGACCGTGAATCGTCTGCGCCGCTGAGACCGTCGAAGGTGGCGCGGAGCTGCGCGATGCGCTCGCCCCGCATCGACCCGGAGAAGTCGAGAAGGAAGATCACCCGGGCGGGCCTGTCCCGCCGGGGATCGCCGTAGTCGGCGAGGAGCCGGTCGACGACCTTCTGGTCGTCCGGGAAGTACAGGGCGTTGCCGACGGGCTCGCGGAGGCGCGGGATCCGGGGCACACCCGGATCGATCGGCCGGCGCAGCGTGCGTTCCATGATCTTCTTCTGGACCGGTTCGCTCTTCAGCCAGTCCACCAGTCTGTCGTACGCGGCGCGCTTGGCAGGATCGAGCAGCAGCAGCGGGTAGTCGGACAGCACCATGCCGTCCTTCGGGTAGACGATCTCCAGCGGCTTGCGGAGCTTTCCGCTGCTGTTCAGTGAGAGCAGTTCGGACTCGTAGGTGATGAGGGCGTCCAGATCGTCCTGGCGTTGTACGAATCCGCCGGCCAGGCGATCGGAGGAGTCCTCGGTGAGCCGGTGTCCGGTGAAGAAGCCACGCAGCCGGTCGCAGGAGACGTCCTGCGGACGGAGTGCGCCGCCCGTGCCCGCGGCGGCGGTTGCCACTCCGACGAGCGCGGCGAGGCCGCTGTTGGTGTGCCGGGGGTCGGCCATGCCGAACCGCAGGGACCCGTCCGCCGCGGCGTCCGCCGCATCGGCCCAGGAGATCTGCCCGTCGGACGTCCTGCGGCGCAGCCGGTCGGCCGCGGCGGACTTCATACCGATGACGACGGGAGAGCGCATGATGCTGGTGGCCAGGGGCTTCTCGGTGTGGCGCCCGGCCTCCTTCAGCTTGAGCCGGAAATAGCGGTCGGAGGAGAGCCAGGCCAGATCGTGCCGGTAGCCCCCCGGGGCAAGTGCGTTGCTCGCGTCCACGGTGCCCCGGTAGTCCATCTCCAGTCTGATCCCGGTCTCCCGGCGGAGATCGTCGAGCACCGGCCGCATATCGGCGAGCCCCGAACTGGCCAGCACCCGCAAGGTGACCGGCTCGGGATCGTCCGTGGAGCAGGCGGTGGCAGCGCCGAGCAACAGCCACGCCACAGCCAGGGCGATGAAGCCGGTCACACGGCTCCGCGGCCTCATTCGGGCCGCCCGGCCGGATCCCCGGCGGCCGGGCAGTCACCCACGATGGAGATCATCCTCTCGAGGAACCGGAGTCTGGGCATCGACGACCTGGTGTCGTCGCTCTCCATCGAGGGGACCGGGATGTCGCGCTGCTCCAGGAACCGGGTCAGCTGGTCGCCCGCGACCTCTCCCGTCGGGTCGAGAATCCGGAAGCCCAGCTCCATGGCCCGCTGCCGCAGTTCGGGGTCCTGACTGATGAGGTCACCGAGCCGGTCGCCGTCCCGGTTGAGTGCGAGGAACTGGGGCTGGGTCACGAACTGAGTGGACGGGTAGAGGAGCACCCGCTGGGAGTCGAGCTTCTTGGACTCGGCCTGGTAGTGCACCTGGTAGGTGAGGTACTGGTGCTCGTACGCCACCACCACGGGCGCGATTCCCTTTCCTTCCGGGGACATGTAGGTACGGAAGACGTCCGCGGCCGGCAGGCCCTGCTCCATGAGGGGTTTGATGTCCCGGGCCCGGTCGTCGGCTTCCTGATCGCTGTCCGGCACTTCGTTGCCCCTGCCGCGCCAGGTGAAGGCGACGAGCGCCAGGTAGGTTCCCGCCGAGTTGGCGCCGCAGACGTCGGGCGTCTGGGCGAGGATCCTGTTGGCGTTGGTGATCCCGTGTTGCTGTATCCCGATGTCGTTCCACCGGCGCTGTTCGTCGATGCTCTCCAGGAACTTCCGCATGTCCAGGACGTAATAGAGGGGTTGGCCCTGTCCGGCGGCGCGTTGTGCGGTGGCGATGCCCGCGTCCCGCAGCGTCTCGGCGTACTCACGATACGTGGCGAGCACGATGGGGCTGACGAACGGGCGGTGCACCTTGACGTATGCGTTCTTCTCGGCACGCTGCCTGGTGATCAGATCCCCGGCGGGCTGTCCGGAGAGAAAGACGAAGTCGTACGAGGAGATGTCCCCGACGGCCACTTCGCGCGATCCGGAGCTGGTGATGTGCACCCGGATGCGATGCTTCATCAGGATCCGCTGCACTTCCTCGTCCTCGAAGAAGTCCCGCTTGGACGCCATCTTGCCTTCCAGCGTGATGACCCGCTCGAAGGGCAGAAGGATGTTCCCCGAGACTGCCAGGACGGCCACGCCCGTCAGGACGGCGGCCAGCGCGGGCAGGAAGGCGATGAGGAAGCTGCGACGTGACCATAAGGAGGACGACCGGCGACGTACGGCCAGGCGCGGCTCCTCAACGACCGGTCTCTCCCCGATGACCACGGACGCCTCCCCCGCTGTCCCTCGTCCCGGCTGATGGAACAGCTTTGCGCAACCGGATGACTTCCCGGGCAGCTTCCGGCTAACCCGAAGCGAAAACATTGATTGCACAGGCGGGCAGTCGCAGGGCGCGGGCCCGTACCGGACCTCTTGCCGTACGACGGCATACCCGGCCGGGTGCTGCCGGGCCGCCGGCGACGTGTGGGCCGCCGGCGTCGACTCCGGTGGAATGTCACCGCGGGCCCGTCACCTGAACGCCGCGATGTTCCGCGCCGCCCACTCGGTGAAGGTGCGGGACGGCCGGCCGAGGATCTGCTCGACGGCGGGGCTCACCCTCTGCTCGGCGGGGGACGGCTCGCCCAGGATGGACAGGGTGCCGTCCACCACCAACTCGGGCATGAACTGCAGCAATTGCGCCCGGGCCTCGTTACGGCTCTGCGCGACGAACCGCACCGGGGCCCCCAATGCGTCACCGATCGCCTGAGCCTGCTCCCGTGGCGAGACCGGCGAGGGCCCGGTGAGTTCGTAGACGCGACCGGCGTGATCCGGCTCCCGCAAGGCCACGGCCGCGACGTCGGCGATATCGGCCGGGTCGATGGCCGGGAGCCCGGTGTCGGGGAACGGCGCGGCGACCGTGCGCTGTGAGCGGACCATGTCCGCCCACAGGAATGCGTTGGAGTCGAAGCCGCTCGGCCGCAGGACCGTCCACTCCAGACCCGACTGCTGAACGTCGTCCTCGATCGCCCGGAGGTGGGCGTGGGAGGGCGCCTCGGGTCGCGTCCCGGCGATCTGGGAGGACAGCAGAACCACTCGTCGGACCCCGCCGGCTTTCGCGACCTCAAGGATGTCGCGCGGGTCGATGTTCTCCCCCGCACCGGCGACGAGGAGGAAGAATGCTTCGGCTCCGTCGAGCAGAGGCTTCAGGCTCTGGGGTTCGGCAAGATCGGCCTGCCGATGCCGTACGGCTCCGAGCGCATCCACGCCCGCGGGGTGTCGTGAAACCGCTGTCACCTGCGCGCCGGCTGCGGCGAGTGCCTGCACGAGCGGCCGTCCGACGTTCCCGGTGGCCCCTGTTACTACGATCATGATCAGCTCCCGTTTCGACATGCACGGCGGCGCGTACCTCGGCTGATATCGCCGTGCCTCAGTTCTCACGGCTGTGGGCCGTGCCTCCATCCTGGAGACTGAACAGGCCACCTTCTGGCCACTTTCCTGGGGAGAATGACCCGCATGAGAGCCGATCGACTGGTGGCGACACTGCTGTTCCTTCAGGCGCGCGGGCGGGTGACCGTGGCCGAGGTGGCCGCGGAGCTCGAGGTGTCCGAACGCACCGCGCGACGCGACCTGGAGGCGCTGGCGAGCGCCGGCATTCCTGTGTACTCACAGCGCGGGCGGGGCGGCGGCTGGTCGCTGGTCGGCGGAGCCCGCACCGACCTCACCGGGCTCGCCGCAGGCGAGATCCGTGCGCTGTTCCTCGTCGCGGGGCCTTCGTCGGCCACGCCCGAACTGCGGGTGGCACTGCGCAAGTTGGTGCGGGCCCTGCCCACGACCTTCCGTTCCGGCGCCGAGGCCGCGGCGAGAGCAGGCACCACCGACGACACGGACTGGTCACGCGCCCCCCTCACGGCCGCGGCGCCCCACCTCGACGCGCTCCAGCGTGCCGTCGTGGAAGGGACACAGATCCGGCTCGGGTACGCGGGCCCGGGCAAGCCTGCCGGCGAGCGTACGGTCCATCCGCTCGGTCTCGTGTCCAAGGCCGGCGTCCAATACCTCCTCGCCGGCACCGACCACGGCCTGCGCGCCTTCCGGCTCAGCCGCGTCACCTCCGCAGAGGCGACCGGCGATCCCGTCGTCCGGCCGGACGGGTTCGATCTCGCCGCCGCATGGCGTTCCCTGGCCGCGCAGATGGAGGACCGCATGGTCGCGGCGACCGTGCGCGCCCGGGCCGAACCGGGCGCCGAGCCGATCCTCGAGGGTCTGTTCGGCGGGCGGCTGCGGATCGGTCGCTCACTCGCCGACGGGTGGAGGGAGATCGAGATCGACGGGCCGTCCCCGGACGTCCTGGCGGCGCAGCTGGCCGGGCTCGGAGCCCGTGTCGAGGTCCTCGAGCCGCCGGCGGCGCGGGAGCGGCTGGCGCGCCTCGCGGTCGAACTCGCCACTGTCTACGGGCCGGCGACGGCCGCCGGGGGGTGACCCGACGAGCCCGCGTGAGCGCGGACCCGGGTGACGTGCGCTGACCGCGTATCGTGCGGGCCGCCTCACGTACTCGTCACCCACACCCACACACGCACACGTACTCGCACTCGCACTCGCACTCGCACCGCGTGCGCCGGGCGGTTCAGTAGCATCGGGCGATGAATCGTCCTCGGCTGATCGCCACCGATCTCGACGGTACGCTGCTGCGCCGCGGCGGCATTCTCTCGGACCGCACGTTGCGCGCCCTGCGCGGTGCCTTCGATGCGGGCGCTGAGGTCGTCTTCGTCACCGCCCGGCCACCCCGGTTCGTCGACATGGTCGTCGCCGCGACCGGGCTGGTGGGGACGGCGGTGTGCAGCAACGGTGCCCTCCTCTACGATGTCGCGGCGCGCACCGTCGTCGAGACGCGCCCCCTGCCGGTGCCCACCGCCCGCCAGGTGGCCGCCGCACTGTCGGTCGCCGCACCCGGACTGGGCTTCGCCGTGGAGACCGGCCATCAGGTCCTGTACGAGCCGCGGTTCGGGCTGCGCTTCCCCGGCGCAGCCGACGCCGAAGTGGCGGTGGCGTCCCTGATGGACCTGTGGCTGGCCGATGTCCCCATCACCAAGCTGCTCGCCTGGTCGGCGCAGCTCGATGCGGACTTCCTGCTCGCCGCCGCGGAGGCATCGGCCGGCGGCGTCGCGCAGTTCACCCACTCGGGCGGCGCGGGTCTGCTGGAGATCAGCGCGCCGGGCGTCACCAAGGCGGGCACCCTCTCCGTACTGTGCGCAGCACGCGGAATCGACTCCTCGGACGTCGTCGCCTTCGGCGACATGCCGAACGACCTGGCCATTCTGCAGTGGGCAGGCTCCGGCTATGCCATGGCCAACGCCCACCCATCGGTGCTCTCCGCGGTGCAGCGGCACACCGCGTCGAACGAGGAGGACGGGGTGGCCGTCGTCCTCGAGCGGCTCTTCGGACAGTGCTGACTCCCGGTTACAGCATCACGTGCTTGACCTGGGTGTAGTCCAGCAGGCCGGCCATGGACAGGTCGCTGCCGTAGCCGGAGTGTTTGACTCCGCCGTGCGGCATCTCGGACACGGTCGTGCCATGGGTGTTCACCCACACGATTCCCGAGTGCAGCGCCCGGGTCGCCCGCATGGCGCGGTCGTGATCCGTGGTCCAGACACCGGCCGCGAGCCCGAAACGCACGTCGTTCGCCAGCCGGAGCGCCTCGCCCTCGTCGGCGAACCGCTGGACGGTGACGACCGGGCCGAAGATCTCCTCCTGCACGATCTCGTCGGTCTGACGGACGCCGGCTACCACGGTGGCTTCGTGGAAGTAGCCGGGCCGCTGGTTCCCGGATCCCCCGGTGACGATCTCGGCGTGCTCGGGCAGCCTGCTCAACAGGCCTTCCACCGAGGCGAGTTGGGCCGCGCTGTTGAGAGGGCCGAAGTCGGTGCCCGCGCGCTGCTTGTCCGCATGGGCGGCGAAGGCAGCGACGAAGGCGTCGTACACCCGGGCGTGCACCAGGAGCCGGGTCGGGGCGGTGCAGTCCTGGCCCGCGTTGTAGTACGCGACCGTGGCGAGCTCCGCCGCGGTCGACTCGATGTCCGCATCGTCGTGAACGATGACCGGAGCGTTGCCGCCGAGCTCCAGATGGACTCGCTTGAGGTCCGCCGCGGCCGCGGCCGCGATCTCCCGCCCGGCCCGGACGCTGCCGGTGACCGCGATCAGCCGGACCGCCGGGTGGGCGGTGAGCGCCCGGCCGGTGGCACGGTCGCCGCAGAGGACGTTCAGCACGCCCGGCGGCACATGTTCAGCGGCGATCCGGGCCAGCAGGGCCGATGACGAGGGTGTGGTGTCGGCGGGTTTGAGTACGGTCGTGTTGCCTGCCGCCAGGGCCGGGGCGATCTTCCACGCCGCCATCATGAGGGGGTAGTTCCACGGGGTGATCTGTGCGCAGACACCGACGGGTTCACGGCGCAGCAGCGAGGTGCGCCCCTCGGTGTACTCGGCCGCGGCGGCACCCGGCAGATTGCGCGCGGCTCCGGCGAAGTAGCGGAACGTGTCGGTGATCGCGGGCAGTTCGTCGGAACGGAACAGCTCCGACGGCTTGCCGGTGTCGCCGACCTCCGCCGCCACCAGTTCGTCGGCGTGGGCCTCTATTGCATCGGCGATGTGCAGCAGGGCTCGCTGCCGTTCGGCCGGGGTGGTCAGGGACCAGCTCTCGTACGCCGCTGCCGCCGCCGCGCAGGCGGCGTCCGCGTCGGCGGGGCCGGAGCGCGGGGCGCTGCGGTGCGCCTTTCCGGTGGTGGGGTCGACGAGTTCCCTCACCTCACCCGAGGCAGCGGGCCGGTCCGCTCCCCCGATGTGATTGAGGATCACCGCATCGCTCTGGGTCTCAGCCACGGCGCAGGGCCTCCTTTGCCGCGGCGCGGCCGGTGCGTACCGCGCCTTCCATGTAGCCGGCGACCCACTGGTCGGAGCCGCAGACGTAGAAGGGCGGTTCATGGGTCCCGTGCAGCGGGCCGACGGCCATGACATCGCCGGGCGTCCACTGGGTGACGTACCCCTGGGTCCAGGGGTCGGTGCCCCACATCCGCAGATACGTGGTGACCGGCTGGTGTGCCTCCTCGCCGTAGAGGCGGGCGATGTCCGCGAGCAGTTCGTGCCGGCGCAGCGGGGACGGTATGCCGAGCAGTACGCCGTAGCGCTCGGGAGGGACGAGGGCGGAGAGGATTCCCTGGTTCTGCGGCCAGGTGCTGCCCAGGACGCCTTCGCACTCCGAGAGTCCGTTGAGATTCCGGCTGCGCCAGAACGGCTTGTCGTACGCGGCGGCGAACTTGGCCGCGACCGCCTGGCGCTGCCGGTGCAGTGAGGCGAGGCGCTCGTCGGACACGCCGGTGACGGCGACCGAGCGGAGCGGGCCGACGGGCAGGGCGCTGACGACGGCGCCGGCGGAGAGGGATTCCCCGCCGGTCAGACGGACCGTGCAGGCTCCCGGCCGCACGGTGACGGCGTCCACCGGTGCGCCGAGCCGTATCCGGTCGCCGAGGGCGGCGGCCATGCGCAGCGCCACGGTCGCCGACCCCTCGGCGACCCGCAGCCCCTCCCAGTCCTCGTAGTCGTAATGGTCACTGCCACGGTCGCCGCTGCCGGGTACGGCGGCGTGCTTGCGCAGAGCGGAGAGCAGCGAGGTCCGCTCGTACGAGCCGCTCGCGAGGGCGAGTTGGCCGATCTCCCAGAGTCGTACGACCTCGGGGGTGGCTCCTTCGGAGCGCAGCCAGTCGCCGACCGACAGCCGGTCGAGGGCGGTGGCGTCGGGGTGGGACCACGGGTCGTCCGGGTCGACACTGCGCGCCAGGGCGGCGAAGGCGGCGGTGACCCGCCGGTGGCAGGTGTCGTCGCCGGGGCCGAACCAGTGCGGCGGGTCTCCGGCAAAGACACCCTCCGGGGTGGCGCGGGCGATGGCCCCGGGCTCGGCGACATAGCTCGGGATCAGGGTGAGTCCGAGTTCCGCGGCCAGGGCGAGGTAGGCGGTGTGCGCCCGGCCGACCACCTCTCCGCCGAGCTGGACGAGCCGCCCGTCGGGCAGTGCGGTCTGTTCCACGCGCCCGCCGACCCGCTCGCGGGCCTCGAGGACGAGGACGTCCGCTCCGCCCGCGGCCAGGTCGCGGGCGGCGGCGAGGCCGGCGAGTCCCGCGCCGACGACGATGACGTCGTGGTTCATACGCGTCCCTTCGGTGCGTCGCTCAGCCGGTCGGCGGGCCGGTCCAGGACCAGGCAGTGCTCCGGCCTCCAGCCGATCTCGACGCTCTCGCCGCCGCTCCAGCGGTCCTCCATACGGGAGCGGTCGGTGTTCTGCTCCAGTACGGACACGGTGACGCCGGGGGCGAGTTCGATGAGGTAGGTGGTGGTCGGGCCGGAGTAGACGGTCTCCCGGACGACGCCGGTCACCAGGGCCATGTCCGGTGTGAAGTCGGAGAGCCAGATCTTCTCGGGCCGGATGGAGAGGTTGACGCTGCTGCCTTCGGTGACACCGGTGCGGGAGCCGACGGGGAGCGACGGGCCCTGATCGACGACGACCGCGCCGGAGCGGTAGGTGCCGGGCACCAGGTTGGAAGTGCCCATGAAGGAGGCGACGAAGGTACTCGCCGGGCGTTCGTAGACGTCCTCGGGGGTTCCGCACTGCTCGACGTGGCCCTCGTTCATGACCGCGACCCGGTCCGACATGGTCAGCGCCTCGTCCTGGTCATGGGTGACGAAGACGAAGGTGATGCCGATCTCGCGCTGGATCTGTTTGAGTTCGACCTGCATCCGGCGGCGGAGTCTGAGGTCGAGTGCGGCCAGCGGCTCGTCGAGCAGCAGGACCTGAGGGCGGTTGACGAGGGCACGGGCCAGGGCGACCCGCTGGCGCTGGCCGCCGGAGAGGGTGCGGGGTTTGCGGTCGGCGAGGGAGCCGAGCTGTACCCGGTCGAGCATGTTGGCGACGCGTTCGCGGATCTCGGCCCGGCCGACGCCCTTGCGCTTGAGCCCGAACGCCACGTTGTCGGCGATGGAGAGATGGTCGAAGAGGGCATAGCTCTGGAAGACCGTGTTGACGTTGCGCTGGTTGGGCGGCAGACAGGTCACGTCCTCGCCGCCGAGCAGGATGGTGCCGTCGGTGGGGTCGGTGAAGCCGCCGATCATCCGCAGCGAGGTGGTCTTGCCGCAGCCCGAGGGACCGAGGAGGGAGAAGAACTCTCCGGGGGCGATGTCCAGGGTGAGGTCGTGGACGGCGTACGAGTCGCCGTAGCTCTTGCTGACGCCGTCGAGGCGGACGGCGGGCGAGGCGTCCGCGGGTGTCATGGGTATCGCGGACGGCGCGGGTGTCGTGGATGTCACGGGTGTCACTTCCCGGAGAGCAGATCGAGGCCGCCGCGGCGGCCGAACAGGCGCGGGATCGCGAGAGCGAGGGCGATGAGGCCGATGGACCCGGCCAGCATCAGGGTCCCGACCGCGTTGATGGTGGGCTGTACGCCGAAGCGGATGGCCGAGTAGATGCGTACGGACAGCGGCTGCGGGTCGACGCCGGTGGTGAAGTAGGCGAGTACGAAGTCGTCGAAGACGAGAGCGAAGACGAGCACCGCGGACGCGAGGATGCTGGGGAGCAGGGCGGGGAGGGTGACCAGGCGCAGTGACTGCCAGCGGGTGGCCCCCAGATCCATCGCCGCCTCCTCCACCTCCGGGTTGAGGGCGGCGATCCGGGAGCGCAGGATGACCGTCACATAGGAGATGGAGAAGGTGATCTCCGCGAGCATCACGGTGCCGCTGGAGAGGGTGATGCCCATGCCCTTGAAGAGCAGCATGGCCGCGACGCCGGTGACGATTTCCGGGGTGATCAGCGGGACGAGCATGACCAGACCGGCGAGGGAGCCCAGCCTGCTGCGGCAGCGGACCAGGCCGAGGGCGAGGGCGACGCCGAGGATCAGGGAACCGGCCATGGCCACCAGGGACACCCGCAGGCTCATGCCGAGCGAGGCGAGCAGTACGTCGTCGTCGAAGAACGCCGAGTACCAGCGGAGGCTGAAGTCCTTGAAGACGGTGAGGGACTTCTGGGAGTTGAAGGAGAAGAGGACGACGACGCCGATGGGGAGGTAGTAGAGGAGCGCGAAGAACGCGACGGTGACGGCGAGGGCGAAGCGGGGTCTGCGGTCGGTGCCCCGGCGGTGCCGCTTACGGCCCTGCTGCCCGGCCGGAAGGGCGGAACTGCGGGTGCGGCGGGGTGCCGGGCGGATGTCCGGCCGGCGGACCGGGCGGATTGCGGGGCGGAGTGTCATCGGGCTGCCTCCGCCTCGTCCTTGCGGGTGCGCCGGAGATAGCCGAGCATCCCGAGGAACAGGACCGCCATCATCAGCATGGTGAGCGCCGAGCCGAGCGGCCAGTTCTGGCCCTGGAAGAACTTGTCCTGGATCAGGTTGCCGATCATGATCTGGTCGGGCCCTCCCATCAGTTGAGCGCTGACGAAGTCGCCCATGGCGGGCAGGAAGACAAGGACGCAGCCGGCCGCCGCGCCCTGCCGGGTGGCGGGCAGGGTGACGTAGAAGAAGGTCCGCAGCGGACCTCCGTACAGATCGCGTCCCGCCTCGATCAGCGAGACGTCCATGCGCTCCAGTGCCGCGTACAGCGGGATGATCATGAACACGATGAAGCCGTAGACGAGTCCGGCGACGACGCCCGGGCCGGTCTGCAGGATCTTGGTGTCCCCGTCGGCGAGACCGGTGGCGCGCAGGGCTCTCAGCAGCGGCCCGTCGTCGGAGAGGACGACGGACCAGCCGTACATCCGCACCAGGTAGTTCGCGAAGAACGGGACGACGATGGCGGCGATCAGAAGGTTCTTGAAGCGTCCGCCGTGCAGGGCGATGGCGTAGGCGACGGGATAGGCCACGACCAGGCAGATGACGCAGGTGAGCAGTGCGTATCCGAGGGAGCGGAGGAGCACGGCACGGTAGGCCGGATCGGCCATCGCCGCGATGTTGTCGAAGTTGAGTCCGAACTGGGGGTTGCCGAGCGGGTCGGTGGTGCCGAACGCGAGGGCGGCCACCAGCACGAGGGAGGCGATGAGAAATCCGGTCATCCAGAGGGTGCCGGGGATCATCAGCCAGGTCCACAGCCGGGATCCGGAAGCGGAGGCTCCATTGCGTGGGCGTGGCGGCCCGGGGCGCTTGCTCAGTGCCATGTCAGCCGGCCTTCACATGGGTCCAGGCGGTGTCGCGGGCCCGTTCGCCCTTCGAGCTGCCATTGCGGAAGAAGAGGTCGTCCTTGAGGTCGTCGGCGGTGACGAGACACTCGGGGAAGGGCTCGACGAGGGCGGCGTAGGTGTCCTCACTGCCGCGGACCGGCATTGGGTAGCCGATGTACTCGATGTTCTTCTTCACGTTCTCCGGGCGGAGCATGTAGTCGATGAAGAGCATCGCCGTGCCGGGGTGCCGTGCGTTGGTGGGGATGGCGTAGCAGTCGGAGTTGACCGGGGCGCCTTCTCGCGCGACTTCGAAACCGAGGACCGAGGGGTCCTTCGCCTGCCCGAGCATGGCGGCCATGTCACCGCTCCACGCCTGGGTCATGACCGCGTTGCCGTTGAGCAGGTTGTTGTAGCTGTCACTGGAGAAGCCGCGCAGATGGGGCCGGAGCGACTGCAGTGTGTCGGTGATGCGGTCGAGGTCACCCCCGTCATCGGTGCTGACGCCGAGGCCGAGCTTGAGCGCACCCATACCGAGCACCTCGTCCCGGTCGTCGAGCACGAAGACCTTGCCCTTGGCGCGGACGTTCCACAGATCGTCCCAGGAGCCGGCGAGGTGGTCGCCGATCCGGTCCTTCCGCCAGCCGATCCCGGTCTTGTACATGGTGAACGGGACGGTGTGCGCGGAGCGGGGGTCGTACCAGGGATCGGCGAAGTAGCTGTACTCACCGAACACGGAGTCGGCGTGTCTCAGCCGGGTGTGGTCGATGCGGCGCAACCGGCGTCCGGCGGTCAGGCGCTGGGCCCATTTCGCCGTGGGGAAGATCAGGTCGTACCGGTTCCCGGCATTGAGCTTGGCGGCCATGCCCTCCATGGAGTCGAAGTTCGACTGGATGACCTTGACGCCGTACTCCTTCTCGAACCCCGCGAAGACGGCGGGGTCGATGAAGTCGGCCCAGTTGAAATAGACCAGGTCGCCGTCGACCCGGACGTTGATCGGTGCGTCGGGATCGCCGTGGGCATCCGGGTCCTCGGGGAGGAATCCGCAGCCCGCCGTCGTAAGGCCGAGGCCCAGACCGAGGGCCGCGCCGGAGCCGGTGCGGAGGAAGGAGCGGCGGGACAGTGGGGGTGCCTCGGGGGACATCGGTGGTCCTCTCCGTGGGTCCGTAGGGGACGAACACTGCTTCAGGGCGCGGTCACGGACGCACGGATGCCTGACTCCGTGCTCGACCAAGGAGCCGCAGGACGGTGCGGGGCACACCGTCCGGCTCGTGGGGCTCCTCGCCGGGAGCGGTTTACCGCTCCCGGCCGTCGGGGCCTTCGGGGCCTGCGTCGGGGTCGCCGGCCCCGTCGAGGGCTTCGCGGACCCGGCCGGCGAACCAGCCGACCGCCGATTCGCGGCGGGACAGCGGCCCGGGCTCGAAGCCCGGCGTGGTCAGTCCTTTCTGCACCCGGGCCACCAGCTCGGCGTCCTCGTCGTTGGTGATCCAGCCGATGTGGATGTTGAGGCGCCGGGCGAGGCGGGTGCGCAGTCCGGTCCCGCGACGGGTGTAGAACGCGCCGGGTACGGCCACGCGGTCCACGGCCGTCGGGATTGCGGTCCAGGCAAGCACATGGTCGGGGTAGAAGTCGATGAGTGTGTTGGGATAGATCACGGCATACCGCCAGACCCTGCGGTCGGCCTCGGTGAGACCGGGCATGGGAGCGGCAACCTGCTGGTAGAGGCGCTCGGCCCAGTTCGAGGAGGGCTTGTCCCGCAGCGGTGAGGCGAACAGGGCGTAGGACTCCTCGATCTCGCAGGTGTAGCCCTGGTAGTCGAGGAGGCGCATCAGCCCCGGGTGGGCCACCGGCACGTGGTAACCCTCGAGGTAGTTGTCGACGGCCACTTTCCAGTTGGCGTGCTGGACTTCGGCGCCGTCCAGATCGTGGATACGGCTGCGGCCGACCGGCACCAGATCGTCTCCGGCGTAGTGACCGACCGCCTCGGCGAGTCCGGCGCACTGCTCGGCCAGCGGTACGGCATCCGGGTCGAGGTTGACGAAGACAAAGCCGAGAAACGATTCGACGCGGACGGAGAACAGCCCGAGCCGGGGTTTGTCCAGGCAGGGGATCTGCCGTGCCTCGGGTGCTCCGACCAGGCGTCCGTCGAGTTTGTACGTCCAGCCGTGGTAAGGGCAGCGGATGGCCTTGCCGGCCGGTTCGGGGGCGGTGACCAGCCGGGTTCCGCGATGCCGGCAGATGTTGAGATGGGCGGCGAGGCCGCCGTCCTCGGTCCGGACGACCAGAACCTCGCGTCCGGCGGCCGTGGCGGCGAGCCGGGCCCCGGGTCCGGGCAGATCGGATTCATGGCACACGAGCTGCCAGGACCTGGCGAAGATGTGCCGGGTTTCGGCGGCCGCCGTGTCCGGGTCGGTGTAGTAGCGGGCGGACAGTGCCTGACCTGGGCTGTCCTGACACTGCTGCGTCGGCGGTGCTACGGGGGCGGGGGCTTCGGGCTGCATCGGCTGACTCCTCCATGCCGCGTGTGCGGCGATCGGTGTTGAGGCGGCCCACAGGTGGTCAGCGGGCCGTGGCAGGGGACACCCGAATCGCGCTAACTAATTGGTCAGTCAGATTGCTGCCGCGTTTCCATGGTGTCAAGACTTGCGGACTGACTAATTGATTAGTTAGTATAGTCGCCATCGCTGCTCCCGGCATTTCGCCGGGAGACCGAAGTCACCCGGGCGGTGCCCGCCCGGGCCCGTACCGCCCAAGTCCTCCGTCGTACGGCACTCCGCTTCCGCGGCAGTGAGCCGCCGAGGCAGTTCCTCGCCCCCTCGGCTCCCCGCCGCCCGGCCGACGCCGTGACACGGCTCCCCGCCTCTCCCCATCCCTCTCCATCCCCCTCCCGGAGGCACGCATGAGCGGTCGTCGGAGTCTGGTCTGGCTCGGGCTCACCCCCGAACCCGAGCGGGAACTGCCCCCCACGGTGGCCGCCCTGCGCACCCCTGAGCGCAGTACGGCCACCGCACCACCCCACCTGGCGGCGGCCGAGCGGCGCCGTGTGGAGAGCCTGATCCTGCACGGCAGCCGGCGCAGCTGGCTCCGCTACCTCGCGGAGGTCACCGATCTGGTGACCGCCGTCGCCGACGGCTCCCGCCCGGGCGACCGGCGGGCCGCGCTGCTGGCGGGAGAGGTGGTGCTCGACCACCACCGCATGCTCATCGGTCTTCCCGGCCCCGGTTACGACCGGACCGCGACAGACCGCAGAGCCCTGGAAGACGCGGTAAGGACCCTGCGTACCGGCGCGGCGGAAGGAGGACGGGGATGAGCGCGACCGTGATCCGATCCCTGATGCCGGGCCTCCCCGGCACCCTGCTCGGCATGTCGCCGGAGACGGCAGAGAGCGCCGCGGCCTACGTCGCCGCGGGCGGCTACCGGGACACGGCCGGCCAGGACCGGCTGCTCGAGCACATCGCCGCGGCCGGTCTGTGCGGCCGGGGTGGCGCCGGTTTCCCGGTCGCCGTGAAGCTCCGGGCGGTCCGGGACGGTGGCGTCGCACCGGTCGTGGTGGCCAACGGAGAAGAGGGCGAGCCCGGCTCGGCCAAGGACCGCTGGCTGCTGCGGGCCCGGCCCCACCTCGTCCTGGACGGCCTTGCCCGCGCCGCCGCCATCACCGGCGCCGTACGGGGTTATGTCTACCTCTCCGACCCGGTGGCGGGCGCACACGTCCGCCGGGCTCTCGCCGAGCGGGTTCCCGGGCTGCCGGTCGAGGTGATCGAGACCGCGCACGCCTATGTCGCCGGCGAGGAGACCGCGGTCGTACGCAGGATCAACGGCGGACCCGCCCTGCCCACGGCCAAGCCGCCCCGTCCGTTCGAGCAGGGCGTGGACGACCGGCCGACCCTGGTCTCCAATGTCGAGACGCTGGCCCGGATCGCGCTCATCGCGGCCCGGCCGGACCTGCGCCGACGGACCGCCCTGTCCACCTTGGTGACGCTGTCCGGCGGGCAGGGCACATCGCTGCTCGCCGAGGTGCCGTACGGCACCACACTGCGTGCCCTGGCCGCCGCCCAGGGCACGCCCGATGCGACCGGTGCCCTCATGGGCGGGCTGTTCGGCGGGCTGATCGACACCGGTTCCCTCGAGCTCCCCCTCGATCCCGCCGCGCTCGCCGCCGCGGGCACCGCACTGGGCTGCGGCGCGATCCGCTTCCTCGCCCCCGGCGAATGCCCGGTGGCGGTGGCCGCCGACGCCGTGGGCCACCTCGCGGCCGAGAGCGCCCGGCAGTGCGGTGTCTGCGTGGCGGGTACCACCTCGATCCGCGACACCCTGCGGGGACTCACCACCGGCGCGGCCGTCCCCGACGCCGTCAGTCGGCTGCTCCGGTGGTCCACCGGCCTGCCCGGGCGCGGCGCGTGCGGCCTGCTGGACGCCGCAGCCGGCACCGCCGCGAGCCTCCTGCGGGCCCATCCGGAACTTGCCGGGGCCCACCTCGGGTCCCCCTGCCCGGCCTGCGCCGCGGCCCCTGCCGACGGCGGCCGCCGGCTCGCCGTGGCCGTACCGGAGGTCACGGACACACCGACCGGCTTCACCCCTGCATCCGCTGTGCCCGCGCTGAAAGGAACACCGTGAAACTCCTTCTCGACTCCACGCTCTGCCAGGGCTACGGCCTCTGCCAGGAACCCGGACCCGACCTCGTCGAGCTCGACGAGTGGGGCTACGCGGCCGTCATCGCCGTACCGGTGCCCTCCGGCCGTGAAGCGGCCGCCCGCACCTGCGCCGAGGCCTGCCCCAACGCCGCTCTCCGGCTGGAGAAGTGACGTGGCACGCGATCTGACCGCGCTCTTCGACCCCAAGTCCGTCGCCGTGGTCGGCGCCAGCGACGATCCGGCGAAGTACGGCCACGCGGTTGCCTCCCAGGCGCTGCGCGCCCCCGGCCGCCGTCCCGTCCACCTGGTGAACCGCCGCGGCGGCACCGTCCTCGGCCGTACCGCGCCCACCTCCCTCGCCGAGATCGGCGAACCCGTCGAGCTGGTGGTGATCTCCGTACCGGGTCCGGGCTTCGAAGCCGCCGTCGACGACGCTCTCGCCTGCGGCGCCCGGGCGATCGTCGGCATCACCGCCGGTTTCGCCGAGAGCGGCCCCGCCGGACTGGCCCGACAGCGCGCGATCGCCGACCGGGTACGGGACGCGGGAGCCGTACTGGTCGGCCCCAACTGCCTCGGGATCGCGGACAACACGACCGAGCTGTACCTGGCCTCCGACAGCTTCGCACCCGGCCACGTCGCCCTCCTCAGCCAGAGCGGCAACCTCGCGCTGGAACTCCAGCTCCGCTGTGCCCCGCACGGACTGGGCTTCTCCCGCTTCGTCTCCCTGGGCAACCAGGCCGATGTCACCCTGGTCGACCTCGTCGAGGACTGTGCGCGCCACGAAGCCACCTCGGCCATCGCCGTGTACGCCGAGGACTTCGGCGACGGCCGGGCCTTCGCCCAAGCCGCCGCGGCGGCGGGCAAGCCCGTCGTACTGCTCACGGCGGGACGCGGCTCCGCCTCGGCCCGCAGCGCCCAGTCGCACACCGGCGCGCTCACCACCTCCTCCGACGTGGTGGCCGCGGCGTGCCGCGACGCGGGGGTCGAACTGGTCGCCACGGCACGCGAGATGACCATCGTGCTGGCCGCGCTCCACGCGGGCTCCCGCACCGCCGGCCGGCGCACCGCGGTCTTCACGGACGGCGGCGGCCACGGTGTCATCGCCGCCGATGCTGCCGAGGCCACGGGGCTGGACGTCCCCGAGTTCGGCGCCCCGGCCCAGGAACAGCTCAGGGCCCTGCTGTGGGAGCAGTCCGCGGTGGGCAACCCGGTCGACCTGGCCGGGATGGGCGAGCAGGACCCGCGTTCGTACGCCACCACGGTCGGCGGGCTGCTCACGACCGACGAGGTGGATGCCGTCCTGATGACGGGGTACTTCGGCGGCTACGCGGCCTCCAACGGCGGGCTCGGTGGCGGGGGCGCGGCCCTCGGCGAGGGCGAGAGGCAGGCCGCCCGGGAGATCGTCACGCACTGGCGGGCGACGCCCAAGCCCCTGGTCGTGCAGTCGATGTATCCGCAGTCGCCGAGTTGCCGGACGCTGGCCGACGCGGGGATACCGGTGTTCGCCGCCACGGAGGACGCCGCGCGCGCACTGGCCGCGATGACGGGTTCGCAGGTGGCCACGTCACCTCGGGTCGCCCCGCTCCCGCGGGCTGCGACGCCCCTGAAGGACGCCGGGTACCACGGCGTCCGGGCTCTGCTCAGTGCCGCCGGAGTGCCGTTCCCGGCGGCGCGCGAGATCTCGGACGAGGCCGGGCTGCTCGCCGCGGCCGAGGAGTTCGCCGGTCCGTACGTGCTCAAAGCACTGCATGTGCTGCACAAGTCCGACGCGGGCGGCGTGGCGCTGCGACTCGCGGACCGGGACGCACTGCTCGCCGCGTACCGGGACATGGACGCCAGGCTCGGCGCGTCCGCCTACTCGGTCGAGGCCATGGCCGACCTCACGGACGGTGTCGAGCTGATCGTGGGGGTGAACCGCGACCCCCGGTTCGGTCCGGTCGCCATGGTCGGGCTCGGCGGAGTTCTCACCGAGACCCTGCACGATGTCGCCTTCTCCCTGGCGCCCGTACCGGCTCTGCGTGCCGAGGAGCTGCTGCGGAGTCTGCGGACCGCGGCGCTGCTGGCAGGCGTCCGCGGCCGGCCCGGCGTCGACGTGGCCGCCGCGGCGGCCGTGATCGAACGCATCACGGCGGTCGCCGCCGCCCACCCCGAGATCGCCGAACTCGAGGTCAATCCGCTGCTGGTCCGCCCGGACGGCGTACTGGCCCTGGATGCCCGGGCCGTACTGGCCTGACCGCCTCCCCTTCCCCCGCCGCTCACCCCCCGCTCATCCCCACCGATTCCGGAGGACGCACGATGGACTTCCGCTACACACCCGAGCAGGCCGACCTCAAGGCGAGGTCCGCCGCGTACGCCCGGCTGCTGATGCAGTACGAGGACCGGTCCGAGGAGGCGGGCGGACCGCTGCCCGCCGACACGGTCCGCGAGCTGACCCGCGCCGCGATCGACGCCGGCGTCTACGCGATCAACATGCCCGCCGAGTGGGGCGGGGCAGGCCTGTCCCTGCTCGACCAGGTCATCGTCGAGGAGGAGTTCGGGAAGGTCACCAACTGTCTCTGGGACATCCCCTGGCGGCCCGCCAACGTCCTGGCGTACGGCACCGAGGCGCAGCGTGAGAAGTATCTGCTGCCCGTGATCCGGGGCGAGCGCTTCGACGCGTTCGCGGTGACCGAGCCGGGCGCGGGATCCGACCCCGGATCGGGCACCAGCACCGCCACCCGTACCAACGGCGGATGGCTGCTGAACGGTGAGAAGTGGTTCGTGACGTGCGGTGACATCGCCGACTTCCTGCTGGTGCAGGCCGATGCCGGACCGGAGCGGGCGGCGACGCTCTTCTTCGTGGACAAGCAGGCGCCGGGCGTCGAGATGACGCGTGTGCCGCGCTTCATGCACTCGGCGGTGAACGGGCACCCCGAGTTCGTCTTCACCAATGTCTTCGTCCCCGACGAGGACGTGCTCGGCGGCGTCGGCAACGGCTACGACCTGACGAAGGAGTGGTTCACGGACGAGCGGCTCATGATTGCGGCGCGGACCACCGGTGCCGCCGAGCGGGCCCTCGAACTCGCCCGGGACTGGGCCGTCGAGCGCCGCCAGTTCGGCTCCCCCATTGCCGACTTCCAGCTGATCCAGGGCATGCTCGCCGACTGCGCCGTCGACATCGCCGTCAACCGCGCCTACACCCACCAGGTCGCCTGGGAAGCGGACCAGCCGCACACCGACCGCAAGACCCTGCACGCGAAGGCGTCGACGGCGAAGCTCGCGGCGAGCGAGGCGGCCGGCCGGGTCATCGACCGCTGCGTCCAGATCTTCGGCGGACGCGGCTACGACCGCTCCTACCCCGTCGAACGCCTCTACCGCGAACTGCGCGTCGACCGCATCTGGGAAGGCACCTCCGAAATCCAGCGCCTCATCGTCGCCAACGAGCTCATCAAGCGCGGCACCCGGGCGCTTGCGCTGCCCCGCTCCTGACGCCTGGCCCGTACCCGCCCCATCCGTACCCGCCGTCCCCTCCCTGCCCGCCATCCGTGCCCCGTACGGGCCCGCCGTACGTACACAACCCCGAGGACCGACATGGACTTCCGTCTCACCGCCCGTCAGGAGGAGCTCAAGAGCTCCGCGCGCGGGCTCACCGAGTTCATCATGAAGTACGAGCAGGACTGCGAGGAGAACAACGGTCTGCCCCCGCAGGCGCATGCCGAAATCCGCGACGCCGTGCTCGACAGCGGGCTGCAGGCGGTCAACATGCCCGCAAAGTGGGGCGGCGCCGGGCTCTCGATCCTGGAACAGGCCACCGTCCAGGAGGAGCTCGGCCGGCTCACCGGCGCACTGTGGGACATGGTGTGGCGCCCGGCCAACGCCCTGCGCTTCTGCACCCCCGAGCAGCGCGAGCGATACCTCGTGCCCGTCATCCGGGGCAGGCGGCGCGACTGCTACGCCGTGACCGAGCCCGAGGCCGGTTCCGACCCGCAGAACCTCAGGACCACAGCGACGCGGACCGCGGACGGCTGGGTACTGAACGGCGAGAAGTGGTTCGTCACCGTCGGCGACCACGCCGACTTCATGATCGTGCTCGCCGCCGCCGGTGAGGAGGGCGCGCCGACCCTCTTCCTCGTCGACAAGGAGACACCGGGCATCGAGATGACGCGTGTGCCGCGCTTCATGCACACCTTCGTGTACGAGCACCCCGAGTTCACCTTCACCGATGTCCGGGTCCCCGAGGACGCCGTGCTCGGCGGCATCGGGAAGGGGTACGACATCACCCGGTCCTGGTTCACCGAGGAACGGCTCATGATCGCGGCGCGGACCACCGGTGCCGCCGAGCGGGCCCTCGAACTCGCCCGGGACTGGGCCGTCGAGCGCCGCCAGTTCGGCTCCCCCATCGCCGACTTCCAGCTGATCCAGGGCATGCTCGCCGACTGCGCCGTCGACATCGCCGTCAACCGCGCCTACACCCACCAGGTCGCCTGGGAGGTGGACCAGGGCCTGGCCGACCGCAAGACCCTGCATGCCAAGGCGGCCATTGCCAAGCTGTCGGCGAGCGAGGCGGCCGGCCGGGTCATCGACCGCTGCGTCCAGATCTTCGGCGGACGCGGCTACGACCGCTCCTACCCCGTCGAACGCCTCTACCGCGAACTGCGCGTCGACCGCATCTGGGAAGGCACCTCCGAAATCCAGCGCCTCATCGTCGCGGGCGAACTGGTCAAGCGAGGCATGGGCGTTCTGCAGATCCCCTCCGCCTGAGGCGGGGGAGGCCCGGCCCCGGGCAAGGACCGGGCCTCCCGAGGACGGGGCCGGGCCGCCCCGGCGCACATCCGACCGAGAGAAGTGAGGACCCGATGGGCGCAATCGAGCGGATCGGGATCGTGGGCTGCGGCCTGATGGGATCCGGCATCGCCGAGGTGTGTGCAAGGGCGGGACGGGAAGTCGTGGTCGTCGAGTCGAGCCGTACGGCAGCCGACGCCGGGCTCGGCCGCATCATCGCCTCGCTGGACCGTGCCACCGCCGCCGGGAAACTGTCCGGCGAGGACCGGGATGCCGCGCTGGCGCGGATCGTGACCACCACGGACATGGACCGGATGGCCGACCGGGATCTGGTCGTGGAGGCCGTGGCCGAGGACGAGGCGGCAAAGCTGGCGGTGTTCACCCGGCTCGACGCGACCATGGAGCGCCAGGACGCGATTCTGGCGACCAACACCTCCTCCATCCCCGTGATCCGGCTCGCGGCGGCCACGGCGCGCCCGGAACAGGTGGTGGGCCTGCACTTCTTCAATCCGGTTCCCGTGCTCCCCCTGGTCGAACTGGTGCCGTCGCTGCTGACCGGCGAGAACACCGCACGGCGCGCGGAGGAGTTCGCCTCCGGCGTGCTGGGCAAGCAGGTTGTCCGCGCCCGGGACCGGGCCGGGTTCATCGTCAATGCCCTGCTCGTCCCCTATCTGCTGGCAGCGGTACGGATGGTCGAGTCGGGCACGGCGTCGGCCGAGGACATCGACCGGGGGATGGTCCTGGGCTGCGCCCACCCACTCGGACCGCTCGCGCTGACCGACCTCATCGGGCTCGACACCACACAGGCCATCGCGGAGTCGATGTACGAGGAGTTCCGGGAGCCGCTCTACGCGCCGCCGCCGCTGCTGGCCCGGATGGTCGACGCGGGTCTGCTCGGCCGCAAGTCGGGCAGGGGCTTCCACACGTACCGATGACCGCCGCAGCCATGAGCCTCGCGCTCATGAACGCCGCAGCCATGGACTCCGTACCGATGAACGCCGTACCGAAGCCGTGCGGTTCGTCGCGGAGCCCGGGCCGGGCCCGCAGTCCGCGGCGATACGCGAAGATGGAACGCGGCGGCGGTGGGCGGGCAGCCCGCCCACCGCTCCGTGACACCGAATCGACCCCGGGGAGCACCGACGTGGCCATGGCAGAACGCACGCGCGAAACACGTGAGCGGATCCTCGCCGCGGCGTGCGAAGTGATCGCCGAGGTCGGCTTCGAGAAGATCCGTATGCGCATGGTCGCGGAGCACGCAGGTGTCTCGACGGCACTGCTCCACTACCACTTCGAGAACCGCGAGAAGCTCTTCGCGGAGGCGATGACGCACTCCTTCGCCCAGACCGGCACCGAGCTCGAACGAGACGCCGACTCGGTGCCTGCCTCGGTCGTCCTGGCGCGCATCCTGCACAGCCTCCTCCCCACGGATCCCGAACTCCGGCAGGACTGGAGGCTGTGGCAGGAGCTGTGGGTACGGGCCCTGCGCGACGGCGCGGCGCAGCACCTCGCCGTCGATCTCTACGACCAGCTCCACACGTGGGTGGGGCAGGCGCTCAAGCGCGGCATCGACTCGGGGGAATTCGCCGACTGCGACGTCGACGCCACGAGCACGCTGCTGCTCGCCCTGTGCGACGGGTTCGGCATCCGTCTGATGCTGGGTGACCCGAAGGTCTCTCTGGACGGGGCTCAGGCCGCCATCTGGGGAGCCGTCGCCCCGACACTCGGGGTACCGGCGGAGTTCCCGGCCCTCTGACCGCCCGAGCTCCGACCGCCCGAGCTCTGACCGCCCGAGCTCCGACCGCACAGCTGAAGCCACGCCGCCGGACGCAGCCGTACTGCGGTCAGTCGGGGGGTTCCGGAAGGGGGCGCTCCCCTGGGTCCGGACCGGGGTCCGGGGGCGGTTGCTCATCGGGAGGGCCTCCTGGTCCGCCGGGCTCCGGCTCGGGAGGCTGCGGATCGCGCGGTACCGGCTGCGGCTCGCTCGGCACCGGGCCGGGTCGTTCAGGGGGCGGTGCTGTCGTCATGGCCTCTTCCTTCCGTCGCACGGGCTGGGGTCACCCGGTCGGTTGCGCGGACCCTTGCGCCGGCCCTTGCGCCGATCAGCCGCCGAACTCCTTGAGGAACGCCGAGCAGAAGGCCTTCAGATCGGCCGGCTTCCGGCTCGTGACAAGGGTGGCGGGGGCGGCGTCGCAGACGTGTACCTCCTCGTCGACCCACGTACCACCGGCATTGGTGATGTCGGTCCGCAGGCTGGGCCAGGAGGTCAGCGTCCTGCCGCGCAGCACGTCGGCCTCCACCAGGGTCCAGGGGGCGTGACAGATCGCCGCGACGGGCTTGCCCGCGCCGATGAACTCCTTCACGAAGGCCACGGCCCGGGCGTCCCTCCGCAGTACGTCCGGATTGGCGACCCCTCCGGGCAGAACAAGCCCGTCGAAGTCCTCGATGGAGCTGTCGGCGACCGTGCGGTCCACGGGGAAGGTGTCGGCCTTGTCCAGATGCTTGAACGCCTGCACGTGGCCGGACCGCGTCGAGATCAGTTCCGGCGTACCGCCGGCGTCGGCCACTGCCTGCCAGGGTTCGGTCAGCTCGACCTGCTCGACACCCTCAGGAGCCATGAGAAACGCGACTCGCATGTCACTCACGTCCTTCCACGAATACACTCGGTGTACGCACAGCGTCTGCCCTCGAGCATGCCTCTCACGCGCGCGAACGGCTCGCGGATTGCCCGCCCGACCTGACGGATGCCCGCTGACGCGTTTGGCCACCGGCGGTGGGGGCAGCCGCACCAGCGCCCCGGCGCCGGGATCGTGCGCGGAGCACGCTGTGCGCCCGGCCCGGGTACAGACCGGAGCGGAGGCCACCATGAGCGATCAACACAGTGGACGAGTGCGCGCGGAGTACGAGCATGACAAGGCCGAGCAGTTGCTGCGCCGGGCACGGCTCTCGACGGACCCGGACGAGGCCGAGCGGCTCCGTGACCGGGCTCGGCAGATGAAGGAACACAGCGAATCGGCACTTCGCCATTCACGGGAGATGGAGACGAGGGACTCGCCGGAGGAGTACCCGAGGTAGAGCCGTGCTCGGCAGGGGCGGTACCGGATTCCATGTCGCCCGCGGCAGGGGCGTGCCGACATCCGGGAGAGCGCCCGCGAGGTCGTCCGCGGCCGCGTGCGGGGTGTCGCGTTGCTCCAGAAGACGTGTCGCCGGGCCCTGGACGACTGCGCTGTCCGTGGTCAACCGGGAGCCGTGGCGGGGCGTTCCCACAGCCGTTCGGCGTGGTGGAGGCCGGCCAGGCGGGCCCATGTGCGTACAGCGGGAGTGCTCGGACCAGCCCGGGCCTGTCCCGGTGGACCGCGCAGCGCCGCCCCTCATGCGTACGACGGGGCCGGGCCCCGGTGCGATGTCCGCGGCGGAGTCGGCTTCCGCGATGGCCAAACGGCCCGCCGCCGGCGGGACTGGACCGCCCGACGCCCGCCGGCGCGAACCGGTACCGCTGCCCTGTCCGGGATGCCCGAGTAGAATCCGGTTCGTCGCGATCATGTCGCGACCAGCGCCGCGAACACATGACCTCCTGGAGACGGAGACGTCATGATCATGCCCGAGCAGGAGCCGCCTCCGGGCCCCGGCGCGGCGGAGGGCGACCTTTCCGCGGCGGTCACCGAGCTCGCGGCTGAGGTCGCCGCCGTACGCGCCGACCGGGCCAGCGGCCACCTGCTCGATCTCGCCGCCGGAATTCTCGTCGCGCAGCTCTCGGTGACGCCGTCGGACGCCGCCGACCATCTGCTCCGGCTCGCCGCGTCCACCGGTCTGAGCCCGGAAGATCTCGCGGCCGACATTGTGAACGCCGCCTCGGGGACGGTCGTCGCGGCCCCGGCCGAGGACGGTGAGGGCGTGGCGCAGGCGCGCAGGGCGCGCCGGGCGGTGGCATCGGCGGAGACCGGCGACACGATCGGGGATGTCGCGGTGACCTTGCTGGAGGGCGGGCTGCGCCCCCTCGGCGTACAGGCGCTGTGGTTGTGGCGCCTCACGGCCACGGACTGCCTGCAACTGGCAGGCCACGCCGGGGTGAGCGCCTCGGAGGCGTCGCACTGGCAGTGGATCCCCCCGGAGGCGGGGGCCCGCTGCACCGCGCGCTGGCCGAGGCGTCGCCCGCCTGGCTCCCCACCGGGCCGCCGCCGGGCGAGCATCTGCCGGGGCCGGGCCACGAGGCCGGGCGCGCCGTCCTGCCGCTGCGCCACCGGGGGGTGGTCGCGGGTCTGGCGCTGGCCGTCTGGCCGGGAACCGCCGACCTCGACGAGCGTGCCCGGCGCGCGCTCACGGGGCTCACGGAGCCGGCGGCACGGATGCTCGACGATGCCGCCCCCGATCCGGCGGAGCCCGGGGTGCTGGCCGCGCTGCTCGACCTGCTCGCCCATCCGGCCATGACGGTGCGCACGGATCCGGCGACGGCCGGCTACCGCGTCGAGCATCTCAATCCCGCGGCGCTGAAATCGGCCGACGGCATGCACGCACCGGCCGGCCGGCCGCTGGCGCAGGTCCTCCCCCATGCCCACGCCGATCTCGTGCGTCTGGTGGAGCGCGCGCGGTCCGCCGCCGCACCGCAGTACGCGGCCCGGCTGCCGACCACCCACCGCCACGGCGGTCCGGAACCGATGCTCGATGTCCGCGTGCTGCCGCTCGGTCCGGGCCGCACGGTCGTGCTCTGGCATTCCACCAGCGACACGGGCCTTTCCGTCGCGCGCGTGCTGGGCCGCCTGGAGAAGATCGCGTCGTTCGAGGACGACCTGACCACCGGCGCATCCCGGTGGAGCGACCAGGCGTACGCGATCTTCGGCCTGGCTCCCGGCACACCGCCGGTGCCGCTGCGGCTGCTGGGCCCTCGGCTGCACCCGGCGGACACCGACCGCCTGACAGACCTTCTCACCGCCCTCAACGACCGTCTGGAGGGCGCGCACATCGTCGTACGGGCCGTCCGCGACGAAGGCGGGCTGCGCCATGTGCGTATCGCCGCCGAACCCCTGCTGACCGACGGTGTACTCACCGGTGTCACCGGCATCTATCAGGACGTCTCCGCCCAGCACCACACCGAGGTCGCCCTCTCCGCCTCCTTCGACGAGCTGACCGCGGTCCAGGCCAAGGCAGCGCTGCGCCATCAGCTGGTCCTCCAGCTCCAGGAGGCGATCGTCCCCGAGGTACCCACACTCCGGGAGCCCGCCGGTCTCCAGGTCGCGGCCCGGTACCGGCCGGCGGCCGAGGAGTACCGGGTCGGCGGGGACTGGTACGACCTGCTGCCGCTGCCGGACGGCCGGGTACTGGTGGCGGTCGGCGACATCGCCGGGCACGGCATCGACGCCGCGACCGGCATGGTCGCGCTGCGCAACGCACTGCGCGGACTGGCCTTCACCGGCCACTCCCCCGGCCGCCTCATGCGGTGGCTGAACGAGGTCACGCTGCAGACCCCGGGGCACCCCACCGCCACCGCGGTGTGCGCGCTGTACGACCCGGCCGACCGATCACTGTGCTGGGCGAGCGCCGGGCATCTGCCGCTGCTGCTCCTGCGCGAAGGGACGGCACGGTTTCTCGAGTCCCCGCGCAACATCCTGCTGGGTGCCGTACCGGCCGCGGACTACGGGGAAACCCTGACACCACTGCTGCCCGACGACACCCTGGTGCTCTACACCGACGGGTTCATCGAGCGGCGTCACAAGGGGCTCGACGAGAGCCTCGCGGTGCTGCGACGGGCGGCCGAGAGACTGTGCCCGGGCGCGGTCGACGAGCAGGCCGACCGGCTGATGATGGCCGTCACCGGGGACACCGAGGACGACACGAGCCTCGTCGTGGTCCGGGTGGTGTCCTGAGAGGGCTTCGGCGTCCGGCCGGAGGTGCGCCACCGCTCGCGGTCAGCGGGCGGTGAGCCAGGTGCGGATCCTGCCGATCAGGTCGTCCGCGTCGACGGGTTTGGTGACGTAGTCGTTGGCTCCGGCTGCCAGGGCCTTGGTCCGGTCACCGGGCATGGCCTTGGCGGTGACCGCGATGATCGGGACGTCGGCGAACCTGGGCATCGCCCTGATCGAGGCGGTGGCGGCGTAGCCGTCCATGCCGGCCATCATCACGTCCATCACGACGAGGTCCACCTCGTCGTGCGCGGAGAGCAGTTCGATCCCCGACCTGCCGTTCTCGGCCTGGAGCACCCGCATCCCTTCGCGCTCCAGGATCTCGGTGACCGCAAAGACGTTGCGGACGTCGTCGTCCACGACCAGCACGGTGTGTCCGGCCGTCGAGACGGCCTCGAAGAGCCGGGCGTCAGGGCTGTGCCCTGTGTCGTCGTCGGACAGGGAGCGTTCCGGGCCGCGCTCGACGTGGACGGGCAGATAGAGCGTGAAGCTGCTGCCCCGGCCGACGGTGCTCTCCGCGACGATCACGCCGCCGAGGAGCTGTGCCACCTCGCGGCTGATGGACAGGCCGAGTCCGGTTCCGCCGTAGCGGCGTGCGGTGGTGCCGTCGCCCTGCTGGAAGGCGCCGAAAATGGTCTCCAGGCGGTCGGCGGGGATGCCGATTCCGGTGTCGGTGACCCGGAAGGCGAACACCGGGCCGGCGCCGCGCAGTGCCGGGGGCAGTTCGTCCTCACCGGCCCTGTCGACGCGCAGTTCGACCCGGCCCTGGTCGGTGAACTTCAGTGCGTTGGCGAGCAGATTGCGCAGCACCTGCCGGAGCCGGGACTCGTCGGTGACCAGTTCCACCGGGATGTCCCGCGCCGTGACCACCCGGAACTCCAGCTCGTGCTCGCTCGCCACGGGCCGGAAGGTCGCCCGGACGTACTCCAGCAGTTCCTCCAGCAGGACGGGCTCGGGGTGGATGTCCATCTTTCCCGCTTCGACCTTCGACAGGTCCAGGATGTCGTTGATCAGCTGAAGCAGGTCGGACCCGGCGGAGTGGATCACCTCGGCGTAGTCGACCTGCTTGTCGGTCAGGTTGCCCTCGGTGTTCTGGGCGAGCAACTGGGCAAGGATGAGCAGGCTGTTGAGCGGGGTACGCAGTTCGTGGCTCATGTTGGCCAGGAACTCGGTCTTGTACATCGAGGTGCGCGAGAGCTGCTGGGCGCGGGCCTCCAGTTCCTGGCGCGCCTGCTCGATCTCGAGATTCTTGCGCTCGATGTCCCGGTTGCGGTCCGCGAGCAGCGCCGCCTTCTCCTGCAGTTCGGCGTTGGAACGCTGAAGGTCCTTCTGCCGGGACTGGAGCTCCTGGGAACGGGCGCTGAGTTCGGCGGTGAGGCGCTGGGACTGGCCCAGCAGTTCGTCGGTGCGCGCGTTGGCGATCAGTGAGCTGACGTTGACGCCGACCGTCTCGATGAACTGCTCGAGGAAGTCCAGGTGGATGGCGGTGAAGGGGCGCAGCGCGGCGAGTTCGATGACGCCCAGGACCTGGTCCTCGACGACGATCGGCAGCACGATCAGGGTGGTGGGGTCGGCGGAACCGGTACCGGAGGCGATGGTCGCGTATCCGGGCGGGAGGTCGTCGACGGTGATCGTCCGGCGGCTGCGCGCGGCCTGGCCGACGAGGGACTGGCCGAGGCGGAAGCGCCGCGGCCCTGCGGCGGGGTCGTCGGGGGCGCCGTACGACGCGATCATGAGGAGTTCGGTGCCGTGGGAGCTCTCCTCGGCCAGGAAGAAGGCGCCGTACTGCGCGGATACGAGCGGGGCCACCTCATTCATGATCAGCTCGGCGATCGCGGAGAGATCCCGGGTGCCCTGCATAAGGCTGGATGTACGGGCCAGATTGGTCTTGAGCCAGTCCTGTTCCTCGTTGGCACGGGTGGTCGCGCGCAACGACTCGACCATCGCGTTGATGTTGTCCCTGAGGTCACCGACCTCGCCGGGCGCCTCGACCGTGATCGAACGGGTGAGGTCGCCCTCGGCGACCGCGCTGGTCACCTCGGCGATGGCGCGCACCTGGCGGGTGAGGTTGCCGGCCAGTTCGTTGACGTTCTCGGTGAGGCGCTTCCAGGTGCCGGAGACGCCCTCCACTTCGGCCTGGCCGCCGAGCCGGCCCTCGCTGCCGACCTCGCGGGCCACCCGTGTGACCTCGGCGGCGAAGGACGACAGCTGGTCGACCATGGTGTTGATGGTGGTCTTGAGCTCCAGGATCTCCCCGCGGGCGTCGACGTCGATCTTGCGGGTGAGATCGCCCCGGGCGACGGCCGTAGTGACCTGGGCGATGTTGCGGACCTGATTGGTCAGGTTGGTCGCCATGGAGTTGACGTTGTCGGTGAGGTCCTTCCAGGTACCCGACACCCCATGGACGGCGGCCTGGCCACCGAGGTCGCCTTCCGTGCCGACCTCGCGGGCGACCCGGCTGACCTCCTCGGCGAACGAGGAGAGCCGCTCGACCATCGTGTTGATGGTCTCCTTGAGTTCGAGGATCTCCCCGCGTGCGTCGACTCTGATCTTCTGGGTGAGGTCGCCGCGCGCGACGGCCGCCGCGACCTGGGCGATGGACCGTACCTGGGACGTGAGGTTGTCGGCCATGGTGTTGACGCCCGTGGTCAGCTCCAGCCACACGCCACTGAGGCGGGGTACCCGGGCGTGGCCGCCGAGCAGGCCCTGGCCGCCCACGTCCCGGGCGACACGGGTGACCTCCGAGGCGACCAGGGACAGCTGGTCCAGCATGCCGTTGTAGATCGCCGCGATCTCGCCCAGCAGGCCTTCGGCGTCGTCCGGCAGGCGCGTGGTGAAGTCGCCGTCACGTACGGCGGTGAGCCCGGCGAGCAGCCTCCTGAGCCCCTCCTCGCTCAGTTCCGCGGTGGGCCGGGCGGCTCCGGCCCCCGGGGGGTGAGCAGGATCTTCCATGACTGACCTCGCGCTGTCGTCACTCACGACGCCGGGCTTACGGGCCCTGCCGGGCGAGGGTCCTGCGCGGCCTCAGTCCACTGTGGCACGCAGCGTCGCGCGGGACACCCGGGCCGGTTCGGAACTCGACGGCGGGACACCCGGGCCGGTTCGGAACTCGACGGCGGGACACCCGGGCCGGTTCGGAACTCGACGGCGGGAGACCCGGGCAGGACCGTGCCCCGGCCATGGGGCGCCCCGGGCCGGGGCGGACATGTGTGTTCCGGCGACAGTCCCGCCGCAGTCGGCAGCGCCCGGCCACCCTCTTTCGTCGGAGGAGCCGCACCTCAAGCCTCACCCGTACCGACCGGGCCCCGGAGAAACAGCCGTTTCCCCGGCTTCCGCCGGACGTCCGGCGCGGTTGCCCGCGACCGCAGGCCTCCCCGGAGATCCCCGTGCCCCTGACCGTCAGCGGAGAGCCTGCTGCCCCCGATGGCGAGCACCCCGCAGCGGAGACGGCACCTCAAGCCAGACCGTCTTGCCGTCCCCCCGAGGCGTCGTCCCCCAGCTCCGCGAGAGCCGGTCGAACACGATCAGACCGTGGCCGCCGGGCAGCGCCAACTCGCCGGGCGGGCGTGGGCGCGGGTGCTCGGGGCTGCCGTCGGTGACCTCGATCCGCAGCCGCTCGTCGGTGCAGTTCAGGACCAGCTCCGTCGGTCCGCCGGCATGCTGGCACGCATTGGTGACCACTTCGGACACGAGCAACAGCACGTCGTCGACGACCGCTTGATGTTCCTCGTCGACGGCGGGGGTCCAGTGCCAGTCCGCCAGTGCTTCCCGGCTGAAGTTCCGGCAACGGCTCACCACGCCCTTGATACCGAACAGCGCGAGGCGCCGGGTCTGCCCAGTCGCCCGGAGGCCTTCGCTCATGAGCGCCCTCCGCTACTTCTGCCGCCGGTCCGCCAGTGCGTCGTCGAGACCGGCGTACACCCGGAACACGGCATCCGCCCCGGTGATGTCGAACATCCGGGCGACCGGCGGCTGCAGGGCGGCCAGTTCCACCCGGCCACCCGCCTCCCGTGCGGCCAGCCGGGCCCGGAGCAGGGCGTTGAGCCCGGTGGAGTCGCAGAACTGCAGATCCGTGCAGTCGACCAGGATCCGCTCGACTCCGGCATCCACCGCCTCGGCGAGCGCCTCGCGCAGCGGCTCGGCCGTGTCGTGGTCGAGTTCACCGCCGAGCACCAGCACGACGGTGTCCGCTCCCGCCCTCACCGCGACGGTGAAACGCGCGCCGCCGACGCCCGCACCCTCCGGCTTCCCGGTAAATCCCGACACGATGCTCAGGTCTCCTGCCCTTCCGGCTGAGGGAATTCACTACGACTATTGCCGCTCTACCGCGTCTCGGCCAGTCGCAGCCGGACTCGGCGCGATGACGCGCGCGCCCGGCTGCGCCATTTCGGTGACCGACCCGACGGCCGGCACCCGCCAGTCGGGTGCCGGCCGAAGTCGGTCATGAGACCTCGCCTACCAGCGGTACCAGCGTGACCGTCCACCTCCGGCGACCGGGCCGCGGAAGAAGAACCCCAGCAGCCAAACGACCAGCACTGCCAGCGCGATGTACCAGAGCACTTCGGTGGCGAATCCGACCCCGAAAAGAATCAGGATCAGCAGCAACACCAAGAGGAGCGGGACCATGACAGTACCTCCGCATCTTCAGGTCTCCGGAATGCGGGTGCCCCGAACACGGGTACTCAAGCGTCGCGGCAGGCGACGGGATTTCAATCTCGGACAACTATGATCCGCTGTCTGTGGTCTATTTCTGATGTGTCGGCCCAACCAGTGGCGAAAGAAGGCTCGTCCGATGACAACGCCCCTTGAACATCCGACGGGCGACATCCGTCCATTCGAGCTGCTGAGCGTGACCCTGCAGGCCGAGGGTTACGACGAGATGGCGGTCGCACTCCCTTCCCCGGATGAATCCGGAGCCGTTGCCCAGCCCCCTCCTTTCCCCCTCAGGGAAGGTTCGGATATCCGCATCACGCTGGTCTTCCGCATCGGCAGGGCCGTCGAGGGGCTGAAATACGTGGACCTGAGGAAGCGGCAGGGCTCCGAGGTGAGCAGGACCGAAGTGCTGCTCGGCAGCTATCGCCCCGGCGGCCCCTACGAGCTGACCCTTCCCCCCGAGCGGCTCCCGATCGGGCACTTGGCCCGCGATACGTACGAGGTGACGGGAACGTTCGTGGACGCCGACGACAACGTCCTGGGCCACGAGACCCACAGCTTCGAGATCACGAAGGACTGAGCGTGCTCGTCCCGGACTCGCTCATGGCCCCCGCAGGGAGTCCCGCCCAGGTCAGCGCACGACGGCCTGTTCCACCAGCAGCCGTACGGCGGCAGCAATCGACTCCGCGTCGATACCGGCCACGTGCAGTTGCTCCTCCGGGGTGGCCGAGCCCGGCATGTTCCTCACACCGAGCCGCACCAGCCGCGGTACCGGGCGGCCGTCCGTGAACGCTTCCGTCACCGCGTCGCCGAGGCCGCCCTCCGGGCGATGGTCCTCCACCGTCAGCAGGCATCCCGTCGCCTCGGCCGCCTCGTGCAGCGTCGCCGCGTCGACCGGTTTGATTGAGTAGAGGTCGACGACGCGTACCGCGATGCCCTCCTGGTCCAGCAGTTCGGCGGCCCGCAGAGCCTCATGGACCGTCACCCCGGCGGCGACGACCGTCACCCGGTCCTGTTCCCCCGAACGCAGCACCTTGGAGCCACCCACCGGGAACTCCTCGTCCGGGCCGTAGACGACCGGCGTGTCTCCCCTGGTGGTGCGCAGGTAGCTCACGTTCGGCAGCTCGGCCATGGTGGCGACCAGGCGGGCGGTCTGGTTGGCATCGCACGGGTAGAGCACCGTGCTGCCGTGCACCGACCGGAACATCGCCACGTCCTCGAGCCCCATCTGGGACGGCCCGTCCTGGCCGATCGCGACCCCGGCGTGCGAGCCGACGATGTTGATCGCGGCGTTACTGACGGCCGCCATCCGTACGAAGTCGTGGGCGCGCGTCAGGAACGCCGCGAACGAGGACGCGTAGGGGACATAGCCCCGGGCCTGCATCCCCACCGCCGCCGCGATCAACTGCTGTTCGGCGATGTAGCACTCGAAATACCGGCTCGGATGGTCCTTGGCGAAGAACTCGGTGCGCGTCGAGTCGCCGACCTCCCCGTCGAGCGCAACGACGTCTCCCCGCGCCGAGCCCAGGGCGGCGAGCGCCTGCCCGTAGGCGGTACGGGTGGCCACCGAATCGCCGACGTCGAACCTCGGGAGCGAAAGATCCCCGCTGCGCGCCTCGTGCTGAACGCGTGCCGCGGGCGGCGGATGAACCTCCACCGTGATGAAGCGCGGGCCGCCCAGTTCGTCGATCGCCGCGTCCGCGTCGGGCAGCGGTTTGCCGTGCATGCCCTCCCGGTCCTCCACGGCAGCGACACCACGCCCCTTGTGGGTACGGGCGATGACCGCCGTGGGCTGCCCGGTCGTGGAATCCGCCTCCGACAGCGCGGCGTCGACGGCGGCGACGTCGTGCCCGTCGACCTTGATGGTGTGCCAGCCGAAGGCCTCCAGCCGGCGTGCGTAGGCATCGAGGTCCCACTCATGCCGGGTGGGGCCGCGCTGGCCCAGCCGGTTGACATCGATGATCAGCGTCAGGTTGTCGAGGTTTTCGTACGCCGCCTGCTCGACGCCCTCCCACACGGAGCCCTCGGCCATCTCACTGTCGCCCGACAGCACCCACACCCGGTACGGGATCCGGTCGAGCCGCTTGCCCGCCAGCGCCATGCCGACGCCGACCGGCAGTCCCTGTCCGAGGGATCCGGTGGCCACGTCCACCCACGGCAGCCGGGGGGTCGGATGTCCTTCGAGGCGGCTGTCGAGGCGGCGGAAGGTGAGGAGTTCCTCGTCGTCGATGACGCCCGTCACCCGGTAGAGGGCGTACAGCAGCGGTGAGGCATGCCCCTTGGAGAGGATCAGCCGGTCGTTGCCCGGATGATCGGGCCGGTCGAAGTCGTAGCGCAGATGGTTGGCCAGGAGTACGGCGGCCACGTCGGCGGCCGACATCGAGGATGTCGGATGCCCGGAACCTGCGGCGTCGGTGGCGCGAACCGCGTCCACGCGCAACTGCTGTCCCAGCTCCGCCAGTTGTTTGTATCGCATGTCACTCCTTCGTGGACGGGCCGCCCGGAACGCGTGCCAGTTCGGGCGAGGCGGTGTCCAGCGGGACCGACCAGGAGCGGACGAGGCCCAGCTGGACGGACTGACGCGGCAGCACGGCATCCAGCAGCCAGTCGGCGGCGACACGCACCCGGTTCCCGGGCATGGCGGCCAGGTGATAGCCGCGGGTGACCGCCCCGGCGAGCGGGCCGGACAGCGGTATGCCCAGCGGATTCGCCGCGGCGGACACCCCGCCGAGGTCGACGGCGAAGCCCAGATCGTGGTGCTTGTACGAGCGCTGCTCGCCGTGGCCGAGAGAGGCCGCGACATTGAGTCCGGCCAACTTGCCCTGGCGTGCGGCGTGCTGGGCCGTCATCGGGGTGTACTCCCCCGGCCGGGTCAGGTCCGGCACGGCCGCCGCGTCGCCACAGGCGAAGACGTCGGGGTGGCCGGGCACGGTCAGCCGGGGGTCGACGAGGAGGCGGCCGTGCTCGACGGGCAGTCCTACCTGGGACACCAGCGGGTCGGGACGCACGCCGACGCACCAGATCACCGTCCTGGTACCGATGAACTCCCCGTCGTCCAGGCGGACTCCGGTGCGGGTGGCCTCCTCGACGGAGGTCCCGGTCCGTACGTCGACGCCGCGGCGCCGGAGCACCCGGTCGGCTGTCGAGGACAGCCGGCGGTCGAGCCCGGGCAGAACGCGGTCGGCGACGTCCAGCAGAACCCAGCGAGGCCTCTCGCTCTGGCGCCGCGGGTGCTGCCTGCGGGCCAGCGCATCCGTGAACATCGTGCCCTGAGCGGCGACTTCGGTGCCGGTGTAGCCGGCGCCGACCACCACGAAGGTACGGCGGGAGGCGCTCTCCTCGGCACTCGCGTCGGTGGCCAGCTCGATCTGCCGGGTGATGTGGTCGCGCAGATAGAGCGCCTCGGGCAGGCCGCGGAAGCCGTGCGCGTGCTCGGCGATTCCCGGTACGGGAAGCAGTCTGTTGACGCTGCCGACGGCGAGGATGAGGCGGTCGTACTCCAGCTCGCCGGAGACACCCTCCGGATCCGTGTAGTGAACCCGGCGTCCCGCCAGGTCGACCCGGCCCGCCTCACCGAGTACCAGGCGCACCCGCGGCAGGGTGTCGGGGATCGAGACGGTCACCCGCCGGGGTTCCAGGGTACCGGCCGCGACCTGTGGCAGCAGAGGCAGATAGAGGAAGTAGTCGGTGGGGTTGAGTACGACGATCTCGGCCGTGTTCCGCACGGTCCGGGAGAGCGTCCGGGCGGCTTGGAAGCCGGCGAATCCGGCTCCGACGACAACGACACGGGAACGACTCACGTTCGCCTCCGGCGCGGACGGGGACATGGAGTGGCTGACGGGCTGCGAGTGCCCCTGAGATGCAGCACCAAACACCGCCGCCGCCCCGCCCCGGATCAATTCCGGACGGTTCCGGATCGGTTCCGGATCGACGAAGTGCCTCGTGTACAGCGTCTCACTCGAAGCGGCCGCGCGCCCGCTCCTCATCTGCCAGCGGTGCCGACGGCGGTACGACGACACGACGCCGTTTTGCGATGCTCGTGAACGTGACGACGCCGATGATGCCCACGGCCATCAGGATCAGGCCGACGACGTCGAGGTTGGCGCCCTCGACCTCCCAGTCCGTGGCGAACGTGAGAATCGCCCCGGCGGCAATCAGGATGATGCACCCGCCCAAGCCCATGTGACTCACCTTCCTGTCCGTTTCATGTCCGATTCCAGTTCGATCGGATGGTCAGCGGCCGAGTACCCTCGCCCCGCCTCGTCATGCACGCATGACGGAACCGTGCTGCGCCGGTTGCCGCCCTCCGGGAACGCCGTCCGTCGGCTAGCTTTCTTGTTCATGGCGCAGACCGATGAGTTCGGCGGAGAGCTTGCGGATTTCGTCAGACGCGTGAGGGAGCTGAGGGCCGCCCGCAGTCTGCCGCTGCCGGAGCAGCACACCCTCCTGGACACGGCTCTCTTCGAACTCCAGCATGTTGCCGAGAGTCTCTGGCCGAGGTACGAGCGACTGGCGGCACGGAGTCCCGCCAGAACCTCCCCGGAAACGGCGGAGCTGCAGCTTTTCAAGGCCGTCTTCCAGCGGCTGCCGCTGCCTGTGGTGCTCATCGGCGGCGACACCGTGGTCCGGCGGATGAACGTGGCGGCGGCGGAACTGACCGGCGTACGGGCCGGCTATGCGGCCGGACCTGGCAGGCCTGCTGCGCGCCGGCGACCGGGCGGCGCTGCGCACGCATGCGGCGGCCGTCGCACGGGGTGAGGGACACCGGAGCCTGCGTGTGCACCTTCAGCAAGAGCCCCACGAGCCCTTGCTGGCCACCCTCACCGCTCTTCGCCCGCCCCACGAACCGTACCCGGCAGTGCTGGTGGTGCTCCAGAGCGATGCCGCTCACACCGCCCGGGCGGCAGGACACCGCCGCCCGCTGCCCGATCTGGCCGAGGCGACCAGGAATGCGGAACTGATGGACCTCCTCGACTCCATGACCACAGCGCTACTGCGCAGACCGGCCGTGGGCTCGAACGCGCCGTCAGACGGGGACGGGGAGGGTGCCCTGGCTGTGGCCGCCGGGGTACTGGCCGGCCGGATGGCGGACTGGGTGATCGCCGATGTGTCGGCGGACGGCTCGCTCAGGCGCACGGCCGTACTCGGTCCTGCCGGTGCCGATCCCCACCGACTGCTGAAGAAGATCACCGAGCAGGACCCGGCAGCCTGTCCCCTCGTGGTCGAGGCCGCGCGCGGCGGATCGGCGGCACTCCAGGTCCGACCCGAGGACCTGGAGTGCTTCGGCCGCGACGACGCGGGTGCCTCGGTCCTCGTGCAGGCCGAGGTGACCTCACTGCTCTGCGTACCGGTGCAGTGCCCGCAGTACGGTGGCGGCCCCGTGCTCGGGGTGCTGACGCTCTTCCGGACCGGCGCCGGACGTGCCTTCTCGATGGCCGAGGCCCGGGCCGTCGACGTCGTCTCGCACCACATAGCGCTGGCCATGCGACGGCCTGCGTAGCTCTGGTCAGGGGGCGGATCCTCGCCCGCGGGAATCGGTTCTGCCGATGCCGATACCCGGTGCCTGCGGCGGCACGGGCGGAGGCATCGGTGGCGGCATGGGCGGCGTCATGGGCTGCGGCGCGTCCGGCGCCACCGCGGGGATACCCGACCCGGGCCGTTCAGGCACTGTGGGCCGCGCGCCGGCGCGTCCCGGCCGCGCCGCCCGCCGCAACAACTGCGCCGCTGCCAGCAACACTACGGCCGCGGTCAGCGCGGCCGCCCAGGCGGGAATCCAGAGCATCAGAACGAGCACCACGGCCGCGGTGAGCGCCGCGCCGCCGTACAGCGCGGCCGCACCGGCCCCTCCGTACAGGCGCGCCGTGCGGCGCTGCTTGGTGAACTGTTCGCGCAGATCATCCCTGAGAGTGTCACGGACGACCTGAGCGATCTCTTTCGACAGGTTCGTGTCCATGGGGCCCGGGTACCCAGGCGTCCCGGCCGCACTCATCCCTGTGCCGTACCGCCGCCAGGACGGGAGACGAACGCGTCCCCGGTCTGCGGGACTTGGCCCGCGGACTCCGGGTCCTGGGCCTCCGTGAGGTCACCGAAGCTCACCATGCCCACCGGGTGGACGCCGTCGACGACCGGCAGGCGTCGCACCGCGTACCGCCGCATCAGCATCACTGCGGCGGAGACCGGTTCGTCGGGACCGATGGACACAGGGGTGGGTGTGCAGACGGCCTCCGCGCTGACGACGATCGGGTCCACGCCCTCGGCGACGGCTCGCGTGGTGATGTCCCGGTCCGTCAGCACGCCGACCAGCTGGTGGTCCGACACCACCAGCACGCCATCGATGTCCTGCGCGCGCATCAGTTGCGCTGCCTCCACCAGTGAGGCGTCGGGCCTCACGGCCGCAATCCCCGGTGTCATGACGTCCCTCACGTACTGGGTCATGGCTGCCAGCCCTTCCGTATTGCTCCGCCACTCCATTGGTGGATTCCCGCAGTACCCCGGCCTCACGAGCTCATGCCTGCCGAAACAGTCCCCTGCCAACTCCCCCCGCACGACGGCCCCTTGAGGGATGGGACGGGTTTCCCGAGGAACGGCACGGGAAGCCGAAACCGTGAGGGAGGACTCACAGATGGTGCCCGCGCCCGGTCCGACACCTGAACCCGCCGCAACCGCACGTGAGCTGTCGCAGTTCACCGAGCAGGCGATGCACTGCACCCCTGCGTGCTGCGGAGCCATCGCCACCCTCACCGGCGGGAGCTCGGAGCGCCGCGCAACGGCCACGCACCCCGATCTGACCGCACTGCTGTCGGTCGAGCTGGCATCGGGCGACGGACCGACACCCTGTGCGCTGGAGGCCGGCGAACCGGTCAGCGCGCCGGACCTGCTGACCGAGGACCGCTGGCCGTACTACCGTGCCGTCGCCCTCGAGTCGGGCATACGCTCCTGCCTGACCGTGCCGTTCCGTCGTGCCGGACTCGAGGTGACTGTCAGTCTGTACGGCTTCCGGCCCGGCGCGTTCACCCGTGCATCCCACCGCCCGGTGAGCGTTCTGGGCGAACTCTTCGCGGAGGGACTCGTCCGCGAACATCACTACCGCGCCGCCCTCGCCGAAGTGGACCAACTCGAAACGGCCCTGCGCTCACGGGCCGTGATCGACCAGGCGAGCGGCATCCTGATGCATGTCCTGGGCTGCGGCGCCCCGGAAGCCTTCGACATGCTCCGGCACATCTCTCAGCGCGCGAACCGCAGACTGGCCGAGGTCGCGGCGGAAATCGTCCACAGCAAGGGACAGGGCATCGAAGAGGCCGTCACTCCCCGGTCCGGGGAAGCAACGGCCCCAGCGGGCCGAGATCGATATTGAGGTCTCCGGGCTCGAGCCCGAACGTGTCCCGCAGGACATCCATACGGTCTTCGAGCAGCATCAGGGTCAACCCGATCCGCTCCTCCTGCTCCTCGCTCAGGTCCCCCTCGTCGACCCGGCGCATGGCCTGCCGTTCCATCAGCTGGCGCAGGAGTTCCACCACGGTCAGGACCAGCTTCGCCAGGTCGCGTTCGACGGTGTCGGGGTCCAGGTCCAGCTTGCGCGGGTGGCTCACGCCGACTCCTCCCACGGGGACGGTACCTGGGCGTTGACCGAACTGATGAGGGCGTTGAGGTCGATCCGTACCAGATCGACATCCGCGATCCGCAGGGTGAGATCACCCGTGATCACCACGCCGCCCCCGAGCAGCCGGTCGAGCAGATCGACCAGTGCGAGTTCACGCTGAGCCAGAGGCGCCAGACGTGCCGGCTCGGTGCCGTTGCCCGTCATCGTTCGCTGTCCTCGCCCGTGAAGGAGTACGGGGCCCAGGGTCCCGTCAGTTCGACCCGTACGCCCGGCCGGTCCGGACGGAGCCGCTCCAGGTGCTCGACGAAGGCCGTGCTGTGCTCGCGCGGGACGAGATAGGCGGCGTTGAGGACATTGTGTCCGGGAGCCTTGGAGAGCTGGGCCTGCTGCGGCCGGTGCAGGACCACTGCCTCGGCGTGCCGGGACAGTTCCTCGTGCAGCCGTCGCGACACTGCGTCCGCCCGTTCCCATGTGCCTTCCCGGGAACGGCGCTCGCGCATGCGGCGGCGCAGATACTCACGGCCGGTGGGTGCGGGAGCCGCCGAGTTGTCCAAGGAGGCCTTTGGGGAGGGGGACGGGGATATCGGGGCTGGGCTCGGTTCCTCGCGCGACGGTGTCTCCGCGTACACCTTCACCCCCCACTCGACCCGCCCGTCGAGCCTGTCCAGGGTACGTACGAACCGCTCCCGCCCCGAGTCCAGCAGCCGGCGCACTCCGCGCTCGCCCCGGCACACAGTGGCGAGCCGGAGCGGCAACGGGCAGGTGAGCGAGGTGAGTGCCGCGATCACGGCCTGGTGGGCACGCGCGGTCTCGGCCAGCCGGTCGAGATCCTCGAGCCGGGAACGGAGCGGGATCTCGCCGAAGTCGTCGACGGACACCGCGGACACCACGGCGACCAGGTCGCCGTGGTGCAGCAGACGCGGCGGCTCGCCGTCGACACCGTGGAGTGCGTCGGGAAGGGGCCCGTCGAAGGGCCGGGCCACGGCGTACACATAGCGCAGCTCGTTCATGCGGACTCCTTGCTGTCCTTCCCGGCTTCGGAAGCCGATTCCAACTCCGCGACACGGCGCTGCAATCGATCGTTCTCCTCCGCCAGTTCGCGGCGGCGGGCGCCGGAGGACAGTGCGGGATCCTCCTCCCACCAGTCGATGCCCATCTCCTTGGCCTTGTCGACGGAAGCGACAACCAGCCGGAGCTTGATGGTCAGCAGCTCGATGTCCAGCAGATTGATGCGGATGTCGCCGGCGATGACGATTCCCTTGTCGAGCACGCGCTCAAGGATGTCGGCGAGATTCGCACTTCCGTCGGAGCCATAGGGATCCGGCAGGCGGCTCGCGGTCGTCATCGCCGACCACGGCCTGCGCCGCCCTGGACCAGGAGCCCCCTGGTGCGGTGGTTCATATCTGGTGTGTCCTGTTCTCCAGCCGCTCGAGGAGCTCGTCCTCGCAGCGGTCGAATTCGGCTTCGTCGATCTCGCCCGCGTCCAGTCGCCTCGCCAGTTCGGCGAGTTCACGCTGGACGACCGACGGGTCGCTGTACTGCCGCTCGGCCTCGGCCACCACGCGGCGCAGCACCCACGCGGTACCCCGGACCGGGGCCGCGGGCAGGAGTAGCAGCTCTCCCAGGAGACCCATGGCGTCAGTCCACGAAGCTGTACGGCGGCAGTGGCCCGTTGAGCTGCAAAACGAGCTGGGGCTGCTCCCGCAGGAGCGTCTGCACCGCGGCGACGAACAGTTCACTGCGCTCGCGGTCCACCAGGAACGAGATGTTCGCCAGCCAGCCGCTGCTCTGAGGTCCGTGGCTGATGTTCTCGGCCACCTCGCCGAGCACCTGCTCCACCAGCGTGGCGTCACGGACCTCGCGCTGCTTCACGGCGGCGACGACCATTTCGCCCAGCTGGAGCTTCCTCTCGTAACTGCCGCCACCCTCAGCCCTGTTGGCCTCGCTGAGTGCGCGCACCTCAGGCACCTCGGCGAGCACCTGGTGGAGTACGGCCTCCTCGTCGTGCGTGGCCTTCACGTTGTACTCGACCCGGCCGTCGAGCACCTTCAACCGTTCCAGGAAGTGGTCCTCGCGTTCACCGAGGACGGCCGTGACCGCGTCGTCGTCGGGCGAGATGCCCCCGAACCGCATCGGCAGTACGGCACCGGCAGCGCCCGCCTCCGCGAGAACACTCTGGTGCGCGAGCAGATCGCGCCGCTTGGGCTTCAGGCCCTCCGGGGCGTCGCTCACCAGCGCCACCAGCTTGCCGGCCTCGATGATGCGTACGGGGCGCGGCGGGTCACCGACACCGCCCATTTTCTCGGGCAGGCTCGGGTGGGACCTCCGGGTGATCCCGTAGACGTAGGTGCTCATTCCTGCTCCTCCTTCCGGCGGGAAGCAGTGCGCCTGGCACGCGGCTTGGACTCGGTCTGAGACTCCTCGTGCGACGAGCCGGACGAGGTGAACGCGTCCGCGACGGTCTGTGCCGCGCCGGACAGTACGCCCTTGGTCTTGCCCTGGGCACCGGACTCGGTGATCTCCCCGACCAGGTCGGGAAGCCCTGGGCTCTTGCGCGGGCCGGCTTCGAGGTCGAGGCGGTTGCACGCCTCGGCGAACCGGAGGTAGGTGTCCACGCTCGCGACGACCACCCGTATGTCGATCTTCAGGATCTCGATGCCGACGAGGGAGACGCGGACGAAGGCGTCGATCACGAGTCCCCGGTCGAGCACCAGCTCCAGCACGTCGTACAGGCCACTGGAGCCACCCGAGCCCCTGCTTTGCTGTGCCGGGACAACAGTCATTGCGTTGCTGCCTTTCCTGTGAGTCGGTGTGCGCGGTGTGCGGCCGGAAGGCCGCAGGCTATGAAGGGTCGGCCCTGCCGCGCTCGTATCGGCGGACGCGCCCGTACCGGGTCAGCTCGCCGTGCGGGTCGAGCTCCACTTCGTACGAGGCGAGCAGGCTCATCGTGTCGGGAACGCGGGCCAGTTCGAGGACCTCGATCACCAACACCCAGCCGTTCTCGGTGCGTTCGAAGGACGAAACCGTTTCGGCCGCCGCGCCGGTGAGCTCGGTGAGCTGTTCGCGCGCTGTGCGCAGCACCTGCGTCACGCCCGGCAGGCGGTCCGCCGCTTCCCTGTTGCTCTTCGATGTGTTCTCTTTCGATGTGCTCTCTGATGCATTCGACATGACCACCTCGTAGCAGCGGGTAGCCCCCATTTGCCCGGTCAAACCTGACTCGCCGTCAACAGCCTTGGCCCGCCCGGGATGTGACCCGGGGAGCGGGCAGGCCTGCCGAAGGGAGCAGGTTTGGTCCGAGTACCCCTGGGCAGGCGAATGGTGTGCTTCGGACCAGAGGCACGTCCGTGGGAGCGGCTGCGCTCCGGGCGTGCGTCCCCCGAGCAGCGCATCCTCCCCACGGTGCAGCCCATTCGCCAGCACCGTTCAGGGAGCTGAGAGTCATCATGCGCATCAAGCATCCGCACGACGACGCCCCCGACACCGACGAGGCCTTCCGCCACTTGACCGTCCTGCCGGACGGCACGGAACGGCAGGCCCTGCGCGAGGAACTCGTCCAGGCATGGCTGCCCATGGCAAACCGCCTCGCCGGCCGGTTCCGCAACCGCGGCGAGTCCATGGAAGACCTGCGGCAGGTTGCCGCGCTGGGCCTGGTCAAGGCCGTCGACCGCTACGACCCCGGCCGGGGCACCGCCTTCGTCAGCTTCGCCGTGCCCACCATCACGGGCGAGGTCAAGAGGCACTTCCGCGACCATATGTGGATGCTCCATGTGCCGCGCCGCGTCCAGGATCTGCGGGGGCGGGTACGCGCGGCCCACCAGGAGCTCGCACAGACGGCGGACGGCCACGCCCCCACCGTCGCCGAGGTGGCCGCGCAGGCAGGAATGAGCGAGGAGGAGGCCGTCGCGGGGCTGGAGGCACTGGACTGCTTCACCGCGCTCTCGCTGGACGCCGGCCCCCCCGGCACGGGGGGCGGCGACCACCACACGCTGGGCGACTCGCTCGGCAGCACCGACTCCGCACTCGACATCGCCGTCGACCGCGAAGCGGTCAAGCCACGGCTCCGCCGGCTTCCCGAGCGGGAGCGCAGGATCCTGTACATGCGCTTCTTCCGCGACATGACGCAGAGCAGCATCGCCGAGGACCTCGGCATCTCCCAGATGCACGTGTCCCGCCTCATCAGCCGCTGCTGCAGGCAACTGCGCGAAGACATCATGCGGGAAGACATCATGCGAGAAGCGGCATAAAGCTGCCTCACCGGGAGCGAGCCACAGGAGCGATCCACAACAGGAGCCCGAAAAGCGGTTGCCCGCCGAAGTGGCCATCTGTTGTACTCCCCCACGACAGCCGATCGACCAAGGAGACGATTATGCGCGGAGCGTTTGTGTCCACTCAGGCGGGAATTACCACCTATCCAGAGGACATGACGCTCAGTGAGTACGTTGAACTTGGGAATTCTGGCGCACGTAGACGCCGGTAAGACGAGCCTGACCGAGCGGCTGCTCCACGCCGCCGGTGTCATCGACGAGATCGGCAGCGTCGATGACGGCAGCACCCAGACCGATTCGTTGGCGCTGGAACGCCAACGCGGCATCACGATCAAGTCCGCCGTGGTGTCCTTCGCCATCGACGACGTCACGGTGAACCTGATCGACACTCCCGGCCACCCGGATTTCATCGCCGAGGTGGAACGGGTGCTGAGCGTGCTCGACGGCGCCGTACTGGTCGTCTCCGCCGTGGAGGGCGTGCAGGCGCAGACCCGCGTGCTGATGCGGACGCTGCAACGACTGCACATTCCCACCCTCATCTTCGTGAACAAGATCGACCGCACTGGCGCGCACTGCGAGCGGGTACTGCGGGGTATCTCCGAGAAACTGACGCCGTCGGTCGTCCCGATGGGATCGGCGCACGGCCTGGGCACACGCAGTCCTGGTTTCACGCCGTACGGCGCGGCCGACACCGCCTTCACCACCCGGCTCGCCGACCTGCTCGCCGACCGTGACGATGCGTTTCTGGCCGCGTACGTCGACGACGACACGACCGTCTCGTACGACAGGCTCCGCGACGTGCTCGCGGCGCAGACCGGACAGGCGCTGGTGCATCCGGTGTTCTTCGGCTCGGCCATCACCGGTGCGGGCATGGATGCGCTGACGGCCGGGATCAAAGAGCTGCTGCCCGCGGCGGAAGGCGATGCAAAGGGCCCTGCCTCGGGCACCGTCTTCAAGATCGAACGTGGTCCGGCCGGAGAGAAGATCGCGTACGTCCGCATGCTCTCGGGAGCGGTACGCGTACGGGACCGGCTGCCCTTCGGCCAGGACGACGAGGGGAAGGTCACCGCGATCAGCGTCTTCGACCACGGCTCGGCCGTCCGGCGCGAGTCGGTCGCCGCAGGACAGATCGGCAAGCTCTGGGGGCTCGGCGACATCCAAATCGGCGACGCGATCGGCACGTTGCCTGCGGCCGCCCAGGAGCGCCACCACTTCGCCCCGCCGACCCTCGAAACCGTCGTTGTCCCCTGCCGGCCCGCCGACAGGGGGGCGCTGCACACGGCTCTCTCCCAACTCGCCGAGCAGGACCCGCTGATCGATCTGCGGCGGGACGAGATCCGGCGGGAAATCTCCGTCTCGCTCTACGGCGAGGTACAGAAAGAGGTCATCCAGGCAACACTGTCGAACGAATTCGACGTCGACGTCACGTTCCGCGAAACGACGACGATCTGTATTGAACGTCCGGTCGGCTCCGGTGCGTCCTTCGAAATCATCGACAAGGAGCCCAACCCCTTTCTCGCGACGGTCGGACTGCGCATCGATCCGGCTCCGGTCGGCAGTGGGGTGGAATTCCGGCTGGAGGTCGAGCTCGGGTCGATGCCGTACTCGTTCTTCAAGGCGGTCGAGGACACCGTGCGGGAAACGCTGTGGCAGGGGATCCACGGATGGCAGGTCACCGACTGCACGGTCACCATGACGCATTCCGGCTACTGGCCGCGGCAGAGCCACTCCCACGGCACCTTCGACAAGAGCATGTCGAGCACCGCCGGGGACTTCCGCAACCTGACGCCGCTGGTTTTGATGAGCGCGCTGCGGCAGGCCGGCACCACGGTGCACGAGCCGATGCACCGCTTGCGCCTCGAGGTCCCGACAGACACGTTCGGCCTCATCCTGCCGGTACTGGCACGGCTGCGTGCCGTTCCGTACGCACCGGACATGCGGGGGACGTCATGCCTGCTGGAGGGTGAGATTCCGGCCGCTTCGGTACACGAGCTGGAGCAGCAGCTACCGGCGCTGACGCGCGGCGAGGGCATGCTGGAATGCGCCTTCGACCGCTACCGGCCGGTCAGCGGCACGATCCCGGCACGGCCGCGATCGGACCACAACCCGCTCAACCGCAGGGAGTACCTGCTGCACGTGGAGCGCAGGGTCACCGGGCACCGGAGCGGCGCGTGAGCGCATCGCCGCGTACCGGGCCAGAGCGTGGCCGCCGCCAACCTCCGGGCCTCCTGGACCCACCCCCGCAACTCCGTGCCCCGTGGAGGTTCGCCCCGCGCGGTACTGATTGGTCGGCTGCCACGGAACGACAGTCCGCGATCACCTGAAAGAGCGAGCGGGGTCTCCTCGCGCTCCGCGGCCGGCGGGTGGAACGGCACCGCCGAGAATCACCTCTAGGGTGGCGGACCAGTAGTTCTTCTGAAAGGCAGTGGTGAAAATGGCCGTCGACGCACCGAGCGTCACCATCCCGCGAGAACCGGGCGAAAGACCCGGACCGGGGCGATGGAACGGCCGCGAAGGTCTCTTCCGGTCGTGGACGACCACCTGGACGGTGGGCCTGTCCCTGCTGCCTCTCGGACTGCTCGCGATGGCCTCGTGGCTGGGCCGCCACGTCCGCCCCAGCGCGGACGAATGGTGCTTCCTGCCCAGCGTGCGCGAAAACGGTATTTCTGGCCTGATCGGGAAGTTCTACTTCACCGACAACGGCCGTCTCGGCAACGGTCTGCTCGTCGGGCTGTACGCGAAGTTCCCGGTCGCCGGTCATCAGTGGTTCGGTCTGATCAGCGGTGTACTGATGCTGGTCCTGCTCTGGGCCCTGACCGTCCAGCTGCTGCGCAGGACAGACCTGACGGTGCCGCGCGGAGTCCCGCTGCTCGTGGCATCCATGATCTCGGCGGTCTTCCTCTTCGCCACCCCCAACACGTACAAGACGTTCTACTGGCCCGCCGCCTCCGTCTCGCACACCGTGGCACCGGTGCTGGTCTGCGCCGCGGCCATCCCGCTGCTGCGCGCCCGCAGCCGCCGGGGCCGCGTCGCCGCGCTGACCGTCGTGCTGGCGGCCGGGATCTTCATGGGCACGCTCTCCGAGGAGGCCTGTGTCGTCGCCCTGGTGGTGCTCTCGGGTGTCGTCCTGTTCGGCCGCTGGATCTTCACCGAGCGCGTGGTGGCCTTCGCGCGTGGCTGGTCGCTGGTCGGCATGGCCGGAATCGCCATCGGCACGATCGTCCTGGTGACCTCCCCGGGATCGCGCACCCGGCGCGAGCGGTACGGCGCCGAGACCACCTCCATGCTCGCCCCTGAATCTCTGCTCGCCTCGCTTCGCGGCTACGGGCAGATCCTGGGCACCGTCTTCACGACCTGGCAGTACGTGGGAGCGGTCGCCACCGGAGTGCTGCTGGGCCTGCTGGCGCGGAGCCGGGGAGGACGGCCGGCGGTCCTGCTGCCGTGCCGCCCGCTCCTCCTGACGGCCCTCGGCGCGCTCGCCTTCCTCATCTCCGGCTACCTGTGCACCGTCATCACGTACCCCGTCTTCGGTGCGCGCGTGGTGACCACGGAGCGGACGTGGAACGACTACCTGCTGCTGTACGTCCTGCTGCTCGTGGGCGCCGGCGCCTTCCTGGGGCGCGCGCTGCGACACCGGCAGCGTCGTACGGGTGTGGCGACGGCGGCGGCCGCGGCGGTGTGCGCCGCGACCGTCGTCGGCCTGATCGCCCCGCTCGCCGAGCTGGGCCACGACATGCAGGTACGGGCCCAGAAGTGGGACCGCCAGGACCAGTGGCTGCGCGCCCGGGCGGCGGACGGCGCGAAGGTTCTGCCGTACAAGCCGGTTTCGGTCAGCAGGATGCTGGAGCCGTTCGGCGACAACGGGCGCAAGGCCTGGCCTGCCCAGTGCGTCGCCGACTACTACCAACTGGAGCGGGTCACCTACTCGAAGCAGCTTCCCTGATCCGTACGGCCGCCTCCGGCTGCGGCTGCGGCAGCCGCACCTCGGGACGAGAGGTGGCAGCCGCGCCGGAGGTGATGGCCCACCGGGCGAGCAGGAACGAGAGCGGTGTGACGAGGACACCGGCGGCGATGGCCGAGATGTTCTCGTCCATGCCCAGTCCGCTCACGGCGAGATACAGCAGGATTCCGCTGCCCACGACATTGACCGCACCCGACAGGGGATAGCGGGCGAAGGCCCGCCAGGTCGGCTTCGTCCGGACGGTGAAGTACGAGTTGAGCAGGAACGACCCGGTGACGCTCACCGCGTAGCCCAGCACATGAGCGGCCAGATAGGGCAGCCAGATGTTCAGCGAGGCATACACGGCGTAATAGACGCCCGTGTTGGCGACGCCGATCGCGGCGAAGGTCGCGAACTGGCGGAGGGTACGCGCGTTCATGACGCGGACCCTGAGCGTGAACTTCCGACGGACTCGAGCGCGTGACCGACAGTGAAGTCCGCGGGCGACGGCCCCTGCGTCGATTCGTCGGTCTCGCGGACCACATAGTGCGGCCGGCGCTTCGACTCGTGGTAGATCCGTCCCACGTACTCCCCGATGACGCCGAGAGTGGCGAGCTGGATTCCGCTGAGCGCGACGATGGCGGTGATCAACGTCGCGTATCCGGGGGTGTCGACACCGCTGAGTACGACGTTCGCGATGATCCAGAGCGCGTAGGCGAATGCGGAGAGAAAGAGCCAGAGACCCGTGTGGATCGCCAGGCGCAGCGGGCGGCTGTTGAAGGAGAGCAACCCGTCGATGCCGTAGTTGAGCAGATGCCGGCCGCCCCACTTGGACTGCCCTGCGGCCCGCTGGACGTTCTGGTAGGTGAAGCTGACCGTGTCGAAGCCGATCCAGGAGAAGAGCCCCTTGGAGAAACGGTTGCTCTCCGGGAGGGAGAGGACAGAGTCGACGGCACGACGCGACAGGAGCCGGAAATCGCCCGCCCCGTCGACGATCTCAACGTCCATGAAGCGCCGGACAAGGCGGTAGTAGGCGCGGCTGAGCGCGGTGCGTACGGCGCCTTCGCCCGTACGGTCGCGCTGGGCGATGACCTGGTCGTAGCCGTGACGGTGCAGCTCCAGCATGCGGGGGACCAGCTCGGGAGGATGCTGCAGATCGGCGTCCATGAGGACGACCACGGCGCCCCGGGACATGCGCAACCCGGCGAGCAATGCGGATTCCTTGCCGAAGTTACGGCTGAAGGAGGTGTAGCGCACCCGCGGATCCACTTCCGCGAGGTCCCTCAGGTGTCCCCGGGTCCGGTCGCTGCTGCCGTCGTCGACGTAGCAGATCTCGAAGGTCGACCCGGTCGGCTCGAGAGCGGTGATCAGAGCGGCATGAAAGGCGTCGATCACCTCACTCTCGTTGAAACACGGTACGACGACCGAAATATGGACCATTGTCATCTCACTCCATGCGCTGTCGTACGGGCGGGCTGCTCGGCCCTGGAACCCGCTGCACTTAGAGGATGACTGTCACGCCGTCAAGGTTGCCTTCCGTACGGCATGGACCCCGGTTTCGTTACCGGGATGACGCCCAATGGGTCACCCGCGACGGCCTACGGCCCGGTGCGGCGACGCCGGATCAGTGCGGAGGTGCCCACCCCCAGCAGCGCGAGCACGGCGGCCGCCCCGCCGGCGAGCACCATCTGCCTGTCGTCCCCGCGGTCCGCCGACGCCGCGGCCGGCTGTCCGGCGGGCTCGGCAACCGGCTGCGCCGCCGGCTGCTCGGGCACGGGCTGCGCCGACTGCTGCTCGGGCACGGGCTGTGCGGGTGACTTCGCGGGCACGGGCGGTGCGGGTGGTTTCTCGGCACCCTGCTTCTCGGGGACGGGCTCGGTGTCAGGCTTCGCAGCGCCCTCCAGCACCACGTCGGAGCAGGAATAGTAGGTGTCAGGGGTGTCCGAGTTGCGCCACACCGTGTAGAGCACATGCCGGCCCGTCAGCCCGGCCGGGAGGCGGCCGGTGATCCGGTACGCACCGTCCGCGAGCTCCGGGTCGGTGGCCGTGGCGAAGGGCTTGTCCGCCAGATCGTCCCACCGCAGCGGCGCGGCCGGATCGTGGCCCTCCTTGGTGAGATAGAGGCTGAACGTTCCCTTGTGCGGGATGGTCGAGCGGTAGGTGAGGGTGAACCCGGCACCGGACTTCAGGGCGGTGGCCGGCCAGTCGGTCCGGGCGATGTCCAGACCCCGGTACGCGTCGAGGCCTGCGCTGCACAGCTGCCCGTCCGGGACAAACGCGCGGTCTCGGCCCCGGACATCGGCCACCCGCAGGTTGTCCCACTCGTCGAATGCCGATCCCCCGTTCGCGGCAACGGCGGCCCGACAGGCCGCCGACGCACGCTGCGCCCCCTCGGGACCGCAGCCGGCAACCCGGCTGACGGGATCGGTCGGTGCCCCGTGCGCGTGCGCCGCTCCGGCTGCCACGGTGCTGAGCACCAGCGGTACGACACCGATGAGAGCGGTGGCAGCGGCAACAGCGGTTCGATGGGCAGTCATCCGCGGCGGACCTCCTTGGTGGGCTCGACGGCCTGCCGTGTATTACGGCTGCGCCCGGCGGGGCGTTCACCGCGCGGGCGAACACTCCCGGCACCTCAGACATGGGCGATGAGGGCGTACCTCTCGTCGGTCACCGGGCCGCCCCACAGATCCGCATCCCCGCTGAGCGGTTCGATGCGCAAGCTGCTGACGAGCGGGCGCAGGGCGGTGGCCAGGTCGTCCGCGCGGATCCCGGTGTTCCACGGCAGGGACTCGGCTCCGGCCACGTACGGCAGGCCGCTCTGTCCGGCTTCGCGCCAGCGCCCCTCGATCAGCACCAGCCGGCCGTCCGGGCGCAGCCGGGCGACCCACTCGCGCAGTGCGGCCTCGGGATCGGTCAGGGTCCACACCAGGTGCCGCGAGAGCAGCATGCCGAACCGTTCGTCGCCGGTCGGTGGCGCTGCCGCGTCGCCGACCAGGAAGCGTCCGGTCAGGCCCGCGGCGGTCAGCTTCCCCCGGGCCCTGTCCACCATCCGCGGCGCGAGGTCCACGCCGGTCACCCTGTCCGGCCTCGGCCAGCAGCAGAGAGCAGGGATCCCGTGCCGCAGCCGACATCGAGGACGTCGGTCGGGCGGGATGGAGCCCAGGTGTGCAGGAGCCGGGCCCATGCGGCGCGAGTGTGCGCGGCCCGCAGGCCATGGTCGGGTTCGTCGTCGAATACCGACGCGGCGGCGTCCCAGTATGCGGTGATCGCAGGTGTCGGGTCTGTCATGACGGTGACCTTCTCAGCCGCCACTGACAGTGCGGGGCCGTGAGGACCCACACCACCTCGCCGGCACCTCGCCAGACGATTTCCGGGGTCCCTTGAGGCTTTCGGCATCGTGGCCTCACGTCCGTCGCCTCAAGGCCTTGGCCTCAAGGGTGAGATGAAGGGCGGGGCCGTGCTGACAGCCCGCGGCGCAGGCACTCGGTGAGGCGAGCCGCGATGCTCCCCTCCGGGTCGAGGCGGGGGTTGAAGATCGTGACATCGAGGCCGAGAGCTCGTTCGTCGGCCAGTGCCGTCCGTAGCACGCTCTCCAGCTCCGACCAGGTCAGTCCGCCCGGGATGCGGTAGTCGACGGCGGGCATGATCTCGTCGTCCAGGACGTCGACGTCGAGGTGGACCCAGTACCCGGCGCTCCCACCGGCGGCCAGCCGGTCGACCGCCCGGCGTGCTGCCGCGGCGGCGCCGACGGCGCGCACACCCTCGAGGTCGATCGCGTGCAGCCCCGGTGGCAGGGGCTGCATCCCGGCCTGTGCCGACTCGGCGGAATCCCGGAAGCCGAGGGCGACGACATCCTCGTCCCGCAGCAGGGGCCCGCGGCCTTCGAGGTCCGTGAGCAGCCGGGGGCCGCGGCCCGTCGCCAGGGCGAGCTCCATCGATGCCGCCTCGCCGGCCGGCTCCGCCGAGGGCTGGTAGAAGTCGGTGTGGCCGTCGAGGAACAGCAAGCCGTAGCGGCCGCGGCGGCGCAGCGCGAGGAGATTGCCGAGCAGGATGCTGCAGTCACCGCCGAGGACGACGGGGAACAGGCCACGGTCGAGGACGCCGCCGACGGTGTCGGCCAGTCTGACGGAGTACTGCGCGATGCCGCTCGGGTTGAGGATCCCGGTGTCGTCGTCCCGTTCGGGGTCGTACGCCGGTGCCTCGACCCGGCCGGCTCTGACCGTCCCAGGGTGGTCCAGCAGTCCGGCCGCGAGGAGAGCCGCAGGCAGTTGCTCGACGCCGGACGGCCGCAGGCCGAGCACCGACGGTGCTTCGATGATCGCCAGTTCTTGCACTTCCGGACCTTTCGCAGCCATCACCGGTTTCCGTCGTGTCGTAGGAGGCGCGGCCTGTCCTGGCAGCCATGGTCTCTTTCTTCGGATTGTCCGGCATCACGGCTTCTACGCGTTTCATGTGCTGGATGTGCCGAGGCGCAGAGGACCCGGCCGCCACGCCTACAGACGGAACGTCGGTTGTCCGGCCGCGCACCGGCACCCCTGTGGACATGGTGCTGAGCCATCCGGGCGTACTCACGCTGACCCGTAGGTGGCCACGCTTGGCGTAGCCCTGACATTCGTCAGGACCGTGCGCGCAGCGGGGTACCTACCGTACGGACGGACTGCGCAACCCACCCAGTACGGGGGAAAGTCATGACCCTTCGCAGCATGCCCGGCACCTTCACGGCGCCCACCAGCACACTCAGCGGCACAGCAGGCGCAACAGACACAGCAGCCACAACAGGCACCCGGAAGCCGGCCGGTCGACTGCCGGGGCGCCGGGCCGTCTCGGCGGTGAGAGCGCTTCTCGCCACCACTGCGGCCCTGCTGTGTCTGGCAACGACCGCGGCCGCCGCACCGGTATCCTCCCCCGCCCCCGGGCCGCGGCAGGCGGCCTCGGTGGACGTGCAGGTTCCGCCGGGAGTGACGGCGGGCGTCGCGGTCTTCGACCGGCAGACCGGCACCTTCACCGAACAGCTCAATGCGGGCACGCAGTTCCGGTCGGCCTCGGTGGTCAAACTGCTGCTTGCCCTGGACTACCTGTGGAATCGCGGTCCCGGCTACAGCATCCCCGCCGCCGACCGGGCACGGCTGGACCCCATGCTCCGCAGCAGCAACGACAGTGCGGCGAGCTACTACTGGCAGAGCAACGGCGGGCCGGCGATCGTCCAGCGGATGGTCACGCGGCTCGGACTCATCGACACCGCCCCGCCGCCCGCGGGTTACGAAGGCTTCTGGGGCTACACGGCTCTGTCCGCGCGCGACACCGTGAAGATCTACCGGTACCTGCTGGACTCCGCGCCGGCACCCGTGCGCGACTTCGTGATGGGGCGCCTGCGCCAGTCCACCCGCTGCGCCTCGGACGCGTTCGACCAGCACTTCGGCATCGCCGGTGCCTTCGACCGCCCCTGGGCGGTCAAGCAGGGCTGGTCGGGCGAGTACGCGGCGGCCACGTGCGGCCACGCCGGGGCGGCACCGGCAGAGGGTGACGGCACGGGCCCGAGCCGCGGTATCGCCCCCAGGGCCGCCGCGGGAGTCGACCTGGCGCGTCCCGCGCTGCACACCACCGGCACGGTCGGTGCCACCGACCGCTCCATCGTGGCCGTCTTCACCCTGCATCCCGCCAAGACCTCCTACGGGAAGGCCTACACCGACATCGGCAGGCTGACCCGCTCGCTGAACGTGCCCGGCGGCGTTCTTCCTTCGGGGAAGTGGTACGAGACCTGGGGCTCGGGCGTCAATGTCCGCGACGCCACGTCCACCGGTTCCACGGCGCGGACCAAGCTGCCCGACGGCGTGGAGGTTCTCGTCGGCTGCCAGAAGCGCGGCGAACTGGTCTCCGTACCGCCGTACACCAACGACTGGTGGGCCTATCTGCCCCAGTACGGCGGCTACATCTCCAACATCTACATCCGCTCGCCCGGAAACCGGCTCCCCGACGTGCCCGACTGCCCCGGGAGGTAGGCGACGAGACATAACTGTGGGTAAGTGATCAGCCTCACTCCGCCATGTCGCCGCCCTCACCCACCGCGCCCGTGTCCGGCTGCCATGATCCCCACTGATGCGGCGTTCCAGTGATTCCGCACAGACCCAAATCACAGCAGAAACAGGAGCATTGGCGTGAGCAGTATGTGGTCGCGGTGGGTGGCACGACGGCGTGAGGGCAGCGGCGGGGGCTCCGCCGGATGCAGTCCGGAGACATCCCGCCCCCTGCCCGCGGCGAAGCGCATCCTTCCGGCGGCGGCAGTAGCGACAGCCGCGGCCCTGCTCGGCCAGTTACTCGCCGGGCTGCCCGCCGCAGCGGGTACGACCGCCTCGGCGGCAGCCGCGTACCCCCTCGTCCTCGACGTGGATCTGACGCCCAATCCGGTGTGCAGCGGACCGGTACGTGGCCGTGTGCAGATGTACGACCCCGCCGCGGCGAAGGCCCGGGCCACGGTCGAGTGGCGGGTGCGCGCCGGGCAGGAGCAGCTGGCCGGCGGGCGGGTGGTCATGGCCGCGAACGTATCCGCCGCCGAGTTCGGTATCCCGTTCCACCAGGTACCGGCGGCCGAGACCGCCTTGCAGGTCGACGCCCGCGTGCTCCCCTCGTCCGCCGACGAGGAACCCGGCCCGTACGGCAAGGTCTGGCGGGACACCATCAGGCAAGGCTGCGACCCGGTGCGGGTGGCATCGGTCGGCGACTCGGTCGTCTGGGGGCAGGGCCTGGACCATGACCAGAAGTTCCCCTATCTGACGGGTGAGCTGCTCGGCCGGGCGACCGGGCGGGGGCACCAGCACATGGACTACTCGATCTCCGGCGCGGTGCTCGACGCACCCGAGCTGCCCGCGGGCAACGACGACTCGGCCTGCCTGCAGCGGACGGAGAAGCAGGACCCGGACGGCGACGGCGAAATGGAGTTCGGCGAGGTCACACAGCAAATGCCGGACGTGTTCTGCCAGTTGGAGGTGGCCGGCGCGCAGGCACGGGCGGGCGGATACGGTCTCGATCTGGTCGTGGTCAACGGATGCATCAACGACCTCGACCCCTTCCTCGGGATCGCCGTCGGCATCACCCCCGGCTCGAGGAACCTGCCGGAGGCCATCCGGCGCGAGTGCTCGGGCATCGGCGCGGCAGCGGAGAACCCGGCGAGGCACGTGCCGTACTTCAGCGGAGCCAAGGTCGGGTACGGCGGCCGCGGTATGCAGGCCGCCATCGAGAAGGCACACTCCCTGCCCGGCCGGCCGAAGGTGATCGTGGCCGACTTCTACTACGCCCTCAGCCGGTACAGCTCCCCGATCCCGGTGAAGCAGTGCTCCGCACCCGGACTCGCCGGGGCGCGGCTCGCCACCTGCAAGGGAGCGCTGGGCGGGGTGGCCAAGCGCTACGAGCAGTACACGCAACTGGCCAATGACGCCTACCGCACGGCGGCCCACGCGGCCAACGACGCCTCCACGGACGGTCCTTACGCGGTCGCGGCCGACGGCCTGTTCACTCTGGACAGTGCTGGACTCGCCCCGCGCTCCACGGTCTGGGGCACTCCCTTCGGCGACCCGATGTACCCGTTGCGCAAGAAGGCCTGTCCGGAGCTCAGCTCGACCCCGGTCCAGTGCCTCTCCGCGGCCGTCGCCCATCCGGACATCGCCGGAGCACGGCAGTACGCCGACGCCTTCCTCCTCAACCCCCGCGTCCGGCAGTGGTTCGGACTCGCACCCGACGGGCCCCAGGCCCTGCTCACCGTGCCCGGGGACGCGCGCGTCGGGAGTGAGGTGCGCCTGACCGCGACCGTGGACGGGCACCGGCCTCCCGCCGGACACCGCTACCGCTGGTACTTCGGCGACGGCACGCAGCTGGAGACCGGCGAGGCGACCACCACCCACGTCTACGACCGGGAAGGGCCGTACCTGCCCCGCCTTGTGGTGACCACGGCGGACGGCCGGAAGGCCCTCACCGAAGCCTCGCACACCATCGGCGTGAGCTGACGGCAACCCCCGGAGGGCCTTTGCCCGGCACGGCTGCCGGGCAAAGGCCCTCGCGTGCTCAGTGGTCCCCGGCCACCGGTTCCAGGACGAAGACGGGGATCTCGCGCTCCGTCTTCTTCTCGTAGTCGGCGTACTGGGGGAACGCCTCGACCGCGCGCGCCCACCACAGGGCTTTCTCTTCCCCGGTCACCTCACGGGCCGTCATGTCCTGACGCACCTCGCCGTCCCGCAGTTCGACGCGAGGTTCGGCCACGACGTTGTAGTACCAGACCGGGTTCTTGGGTCCGCCGCCCAACGACGCCACCGCGGCGTACGTACCCTTGTGCTCCACCCTCATCAGGGGCGATTTGCGGATCTTGCCGCTCTTCGCGCCCCGGGTGGTCAACAGGATGACGGGCAGACCCATAATGGTCGTTCCCTTGGTGCCGCCGGAGCTCTCGATCAGCTCGACCTGGTCGCGCACCCACTTTTCCGGACTCGGCTCGTACTCGCCCTCGAGAGGCATAGCGTCCTTCCCATCGTCCCAGTCGACACATACTCGTGCGGCAGCCTCAACGCTCGGGGTACACGCAATCATCCCGCGGGGCGTTCGTAGCGCAGAAGCACCGTTCGGGAGCCGAAGGCCCGCGACCGGGTGAGCCGGCCCCTGCACGCGGCGCGCCGATGCCGCCCCGGCCCCACCCCTGCTGCCCGTCGCCGAAGCCCCCGCCGGCCCCACCGACAGGGGCCGGCGCCACCGCGACCGGTATCTCGGCCCGGACCACACGGCGGCGCTGTTCGCCCGCAGCGGGAACATCGGCCCCGGCGTATGGTGGAACGGAAACATCATCGGGGGCTGGGCCCAGCCCCCGACGGCCGCACCGCCTGGTACCTCCTCCACCGACCCGGACGGCCAGGCCCGCACCGCCGTCGCCGCGGAAGCCGCGCGTCTGACGGAGTTCCTCGACGGCGCACGCATCACTCGCGGCTTCCGCACCCCGCTCGAACGCCAGCTCGCCGCATGACTCCGGCCCGGACGGCATGCAGACCGGCCCTGAACCCGTGGCCGGTTCCGACCCCGCGGCCTATCGGCCTGAGCCGGGAGTCCGGTAGAGGTTCATGCGCGGTACACCTGTCCCCAGCCCGCGGAGGTATGTCCCATGACCCGAGGCCGGATCAGCACCACACCGGGCAAGAGCAGGTTCGACGAGATCTACAACGAGCCTGATCCCCGCGCCTACTTCCATCGGCTCGCGCCGCTGGAGTACGAGATTCCGCACCACGCCCAGGACATATTCCGCCGCACCCGCGCCGCCCGGGCCACCGCCCACGGCGCGGACGGCCCCGTCACGGTCCTGGACCTGTGCTGCTCGTACGGCATCAACGCCGCCCTCCTCAACTACGACCTCACCCTGGCGGAGCTGTACGCGCACTACACCAGCCCGGAGGTGGAGCCCCTCACATCCAACGAACTCATGGAGCTCGACAAGGAGTTCTACGCCTCGAGGCGCCGCGCGGACGCGACACCGGTCATCGGCCTCGACTCCGCCGACAACGCTGTCCACTACGCCCAGGCCGTCGGCCTGCTCGACGAGGCGTACGGCGAGAACCTGGAAGACGGACCGCCCAGCCCTCCACTGCGACGTGCTGTCGCGAACACCGGGCTGATCACCGTCACCGGCGGCATCGGATACATCTCCCACCGCACCTTCGAAGCCCTCCTGGAATGCGCACGCGTTCCGGTCTGGGTGAGCGCGTTCGTGCTGCGCACGGTCCCCTACCAGCCGGTGATCACACGCCTGGCCGACTACGGCCTGGTCACCGAGACGGACTCCTCACAGACATACCCCCAGCGCCTGTTCACCGGCCCGGCGGAACAGGACAGCGCCATCGAGCAGACGCTCCTCGCCGGTCATGACCCCACCGGGCTGGAAAGCGACGGCCGGTACTTCACACGGCTGTATCATTCCCGGCCACGCCCGGCGTGAGCGTGCGACAACAAGGAGTCCGGTGATCACTCAGGGAGCGAAGACCACGACGCGGTGCGAAGACTGCGGTGGGGTGCTGGTCCGCGACACGGGTCAGTTCATCGACCGCGACCAGTTGTGGTGGGGCACCGAGGGAACGTGCGAGACCTGTCCCAACAGGTGGTGCGAGCAGGACACGGGCGGAACGACTCCCGAGGAGATCCGGCACGCCCTGCTCGCAGAACACGGGCCCGCGCGGCTTCGCCTTTCGGGCGCCGAGTCGAATCTCATCTCCGTAATGCAGGTCCTGCGCGAGACATACCGGCTGTCCCTCGGCCAGGCGCGGGCGATGGCCGGCGAGCTCAGGAGCACCGGTCTGGTCGGCACGCTGGTGGAGATGGAGTTCCTTGCCGCCGGACTCCGACGCCGCTCGGTTGCCGCGAGCGTCGTTCACGGCAAGGTGGTCACGTAATCGGGATGAGCAGTTCGGGACGGTCCCACATCACAGCCGGCGGACTCGCCTTGACGATGCCGATCCGTTTCGCGCCCACGCTGCGGTAGAAGCCCTCGGCGGGCGGGTGCGAGACGATGCGCACGCCGGGCAGTCCGGCACGGCGGGCCTCGCCGATCATGTGCTCGACGAGCCGTCGGCCGATGCCCAGTCCCTGCACGGCGTCGGCGACGAACATCAGGTCCAGTTCCGGCGGGGAAAGGACGAGTGCGTAGAAGCCGAGCAGCCGGTCGCCCTCGCCGACGGCCACGAAGACCTGGTGGGTCTCGATGTAGTCGGGGCCCACCCGGTAGTCGGCGATCAACGGGGCGTACGGACCTTCATAGGCACGGGAGTTGCGTACCAGCTTGGTGAGCCGCTTCGCATCCCGAGCGGTCGCCCGCCTGATCTCTACGTCCTCTCTGCCCGCACGGCCGCTGATGCCTGTCATACGCGAAGTCATGGTGTGAGTATTACCTGCCGCGCGTGCCTCTCCTACCGCGCGTGCCTCTCCTGCCCCGCGTGCCTCTCCTGCCCCGCGTGCCTTTCCTGTCTCGCGCACCTCTCATACGTCGAGGGTGTGAGCGTCCCGGCGGTCCAGGGCCACTGTCGCGAGCGCGAACCCAGGGGTGCGGGTCACCGTCCGCCTCCGGTCGGAGTGGCCACTCCCCCGTGAGAGGTACACCGAGATGGCTCCGGGGGGTGACGCCTCACGGCATGCATGATCCCTACGCTTTTCTCCACGAGGCCTTCGCACGCAGCACGGCCACCAGGAGAAGGAGCCCCGGGATGACCGGAGTCCGTCACGTCACCTTTGCCGCTGCCCTTGTGCTGTCGCTGGCCGGCACGGGTACGGCGCTCGCCGCTCCGCAGCCGGTGAGCGCCCCCGTGTCCGCGTCCGCCCTCTCGGACGTCAAAGGCGTGCAGCTTCAACTGCCGCGGCCGACCGGGCCGTACGCAGTCGGACGCGGCACGCTTCACCTCGTCGACAAGACCCGCCGCGACCCCTGGGTACCGAAGGCGGGTGCGCGGGAGTTGATGGTGTCGATGTACTTCCCGGCGCGGTCCGGGACCGGTTCGGCCGCCGCCCCGTACATGTCCACGCAAGGAGCCCGGCTGCTGCTGGAGTCCCGGGAGCTGGAGGACGTGGTCCCCGCCGAAGTGCTGAGCGGCACGCGCACCCATTCCGCCGTCGGCGCGCGTCCCGCGCACGGCCGCTTCCCGCTGGTGGTGCTCTCCCCCGGGTTCGGCATGCCGCGTACGACGATCAGCGCTCTGGCCGAGGACCTGACCAGCCGGGGTTACGTCGTCGCGACGGTCGACCACGCGTACGAGGCGGTGGGGGTGGCCTTCCCCGGTGGGCGGACGCTGCCCTGCACGGCATGTGATCTGGTCGGGGAGGACGGGATCGACACGGTGGCCACAGGACGTGCGAAGGATCTCTCCTTCGTACTCGACACATTGACGGGGCATCATCCTGCATGGCGGTACGCCCGCATGATCGACGCGAAGCGGATCGGGATGGCCGGACACTCCATCGGGGGCGCGAGCACTGCGGCGACGATGGCGGTCGACCGGCGGGTCCGCGCGGGGGTGAACATGGACGGCAAGTTCGCCGCGGCACCTCCCGGCGCAGGCCTGGGCGGCCGCCCCTTCATGATGCTCGGCACCGAGGCCGACAACAGCCCGGGCAGCGAAGGCTCGAACTGGGACGAGGCCTGGACACGTCTGGAGGGGTGGAAGGGCTGGTTGACGGTCGCTGGTTCCGGCCATTTCGCCTTCACCGATCTGCCCGTGCTCGGCGCACAGCTGGGGCTTTCCGATCCGTCCGAACCGCTGCCCGGGCAGCGCGCGGGCGAGATCACCCGCGACTACGTCGGAGCCTTCTTCGACCTGCATCTGCGGGGCATCGGGCAGCCGCTGCTCGACGGGCCGTCGCCGGCAAACCCTGAAGTCACCTTGCACCACAGCCGTTGAAGGCTCGGCAGGTGAGGCGGCACGCGAAGCCGGCGCCTGTAGTCCACGCGTGAAACCGACGCGTGAAGTGCGTGTGTGGCGGGAGTCGGGTACTGGCGCCGGGCGGGGCGTACGCGGTGGAATGTGCGCGCGCTCCCCGCGTGATCGTCACTTCCCGGGCCCTGGAGGCACGATGGCGAGAACCACCGTTGTACGCACGGTACGCAGACTGGGCGTCACCGCGCTCGCCGCGTCACTGATGGCGGCGCTGCCGGCCCCCGCGGCCCAGGCCGACGGTCCGGCGCTGAAGATCGTCGACAACCGCACGGAGCCCGTCTTCTCCCGCGCGGACGCGGTGTCGCAGCAGGTGGACGTCGAGATGGAGACGGACAGCGACAACGACGGCCGGCGGGACACCGTGCGGATGCGCATACTGCGGCCGAAGGAGACCGACGCCGGGCTGAAGGTCGCCACGATCATCGAGGCGAGTCCGTACTGGGGCGGCGGGAACGATGTGCCGTTCCACGAAGTGGATCTGAACGAGGACGGGCTGCCGGCCGGCAAGCGGCTCAGCGGGAACCAGCGGCTGCCCGGACTGATCGGCAGCGGCCCGTCCGTACCGTTCCCCGGGTACACGGACAACTACTTCCTCCCACGCGGCTATGCGGTCGCGCAGGTCGACAGTGTCGGTACGGGCGGCTCGACCGGCTGCCCGACGTCCGGTGGCCGCAACGAGACACTCGGCGCGAAGGCGGCCGTGGACTGGCTGAACGGCCGTGCCAGGGGCTGGGACCCGGAGGGCAGGCCGGTCGGCGCGGCCTGGTCGACGGGCAATGCGGCGATGATGGGGATCTCGTACAACGGCACGCTGCCGACTGCCGTCGCCGCGACGGGAGTCGAGGGCCTCAAGGCGATCGTGCCGATCTCCGGAATCTCCTCCTGGTACGACTACTACCGGGCGAACGGCGGGGTCGTGGCGCCGGGCGGCTACCAGGGCGAGGACACCGACATCCTCGCCAAGGGCGTCTACAGCCGCACCGACCGGGAGATCTGCAAGCCGGTGCTGGACCGGCTCACGGCGGAGCAGGACCGGACAACCGGTGACCGGAGCCGGTTCTGGGCGGAGCGCGACTACATGAGGGACGCCCGGAAGATCAAGGCCGGCGTCTTCGTGGTGCACGGCGGCAACGACTGGAATGTGAAGACCCAGCACTTCGGGCAGTTGTGGGACGCGCTGAAGAAGTACGACGTTCCGCGCAAGCTGTGGCTGCACCAGGCGGGACACAGCAATCCGATGCCGCTGCGGATGGAGGAGTGGCTGCGGCAGCTGCACCAGTGGTTCGACCACTGGCTGTACGACCTGGACAACGGGGCGCTCACAGCGGCGCCCGTCGATGTCGAACAGGCGGACTTCAGCTGGCGGCAGCAGTCCGACTGGCCGGCGCGCGGCACCAGGGACATGACCCTGCGGCTCAATGCCGGCAGCCTGTCTCCGCTGCCGGGGCCGCCGGTCAGGCAGGCGTTGTCGGACGCGGGACGTACGGTCGGGGCGGAGCAGCTGGTGGCCGGTCCGGACACGCAGAACCCGAACCGGCTCGCGTACACCACCGGCCCGTTGTCGAAGGATCTGCGGGTCAACGGCGTGCCGGAGGTGTCGGTTCGGGCTTCGCTGGACGGCACGTCGCCGTATGTGACGGCGCTGCTGGTCGACTATGGAACGGACACGCGCGCGACCGCGGGCACGGTCGCGGACACCTCGCAGCAGATCTGTTACGGCGAGGGGATCCCCGGTGACACCGGTTGCGCGTTCCGCACGGCGCACCGCACCGAAACCGCCGACTTCAAGATTGTGTCGCGTGGCTGGATGGACGCCCGCAACCGGAACTCCCCCGCGTGGCAGGACCGGATGGTGGAAGGACGCGAGTACCGGCTGGAGTGGGGGATGCAACCGCAGGACTACGTCTTCAAGAAGGGGCACCGGCTGGGAGTGGTGCTGATGTCGACGGACCACGACTACACGCTGCGCTATCCGGCGGGGACGCGGATGACCGTACGGAGCGGTGTCAGCAGCGTCACCCTGCCGGTCGGCCGCTAGCGGTCGAACCACCGGGGGCGGGGGCGGGCCCCGCCCCCGGTGATTGCCTGCGCATGGGTGTCGGCGAATCCGGCCGGGCGCGCATCAAGGCCGAAGAACACGGCCTCCGGGGCGAACCGGAGGGGGCGCAGCGGCAGACCCGTGGGTGTGGTGCAGAGCGTGCAGCAACAGATCGGCGGGTCACCGCGCCGGGGTCCCAGCCGGTGCTCAGGCGGGCCGCCAGTACCCCAGGGCGTTGACACGCTCCTTGGGGACGGCCAGTTCCTTGCGCACGTAGGTGGTGAGGGCGCGGGTCGTCGTCGTGTCGCAGGCGATCCAGACGAATGCCCCGGGCAGGTCCCCGAGCAGGCCCGGCAGGGCGGTCCTGACCTCGTCGACCAGGTGGGCGCCCGCGTCGCGGCGGGGAATCCTGCGCAGTTCGTGGTGCGCGGAGTCGAGGCGCAGCGGCAGGCCGTCGTCCGACGCGTGCGCCGTCTCGAACCAGATCGTCGCCGGGATCTGCGGGAGTGCGTCGAGCAGTGAGTTGATCGCGGGCAGCGAAGCCGGATCGCCGATGACGAAGAGCCGCGTCGGCAGCGGGTCAGGGATGGCGAAACCGGTGCCCTGGAGCGTCGCCTCGATCCTGTCGCCCGGCTGGGCCTTGCGCGCCCAGTCGCTCGCGCAGCCTTCGTGCAGGGCAAACTCCAGACTGAAGGTGCCGGCCGCGGGGTCGGGATCCACCAGGGTGTAGGCCCGCTGATGCGGCTTGCCGCCGTTCTCGAACCAGATACGGACCCACATGGTGGGGTGCACCCCGGTCAGTGCGAGCATTCCGCCGTCGGTAAAGTGCACCCTCCGGAAGTGCTCGGTGACCTCTTCGGCCCCGGTCACGGTGAACTCGAAGTCCTTGCCGCGCATCAGTTTGAGGACGACGCCCTCCCAGCCATGCCCCACGGCGGTCTCCTCCCCATCGCCCGAGATTGTCTCCCGAACATTCGTCCTTTAAGTTAGGCCAGCCTAACCTAAAGGATTCGGGGAGCAGAGTGAGCACAAAGATCTACCGGGACGCCTGGGGGATCCCGCATCTACGGGCGGGAAGCGCGGACGAACTCGCCTTCGCCCAGGGATACAACGCGGCCGTGGACCGGGCCTGGCAGATCGAGGTCGACCGGCACCGGTCGCAGGGCACCACGGCCGCCTTCCTGGGCGAGGACGCCGTGGGCTGGGACCGGTTCGCCCGCCGGTCCCGCCTCGACGACACCGCCCGGCGCTGCTTCCGCAGCCTCGACGAGGCCACCGCATCGTGGATCAGGACGTACGTCGACGGGGTGAACGCCGGCCTCGCCGAGGGAGCCCGGCGCACCCCGGAGTTCGCGGCAACCGGACTGGTCCCGGGGCGGTGGGAGCCGTGGGCGCCCCTCGGCATCTGGCTGGCCACCCACATCCTCTTCGCGGGCTTCCCCACCAAGCTGTGGCGCGAGGAGGTCGCCCGCGCCCTCGGTGACGAGGAAATCAACCTGTTCGCCACCGACGGGCCCGGCACGTCGGGGAGCAACGGCTGGCTCGTCACCGGCGAGCGCACGGTCACCGGCGCTCCGCTCATCGCGGGCGATCCGCACCGGTTCATCGAGGCCCCGGGGATCTACCAGCAGATCCATCTGGCCTGTCCGGAGTTCGACGTGGTGGGGCTGGCCGTCCCCGGCGTCCCGGGAATCGCTCATTTCGGACACACCGGCACGGTGGCATGGGCGATCACCAATGCCATGGCCGACTACCAGGACCTCTACCGGGAGCAGCTGAGGCGCAGCGGTGCGGAGACCGAGGCGCTCGGCCCGGACGGCTGGCGACCCGCCTCCGTCCACACCGAGACCATCGAGGTGGCGGGCGCCGACCCCGTCGAGGTCGAGGTGATCGAGACCGAGCGGGGCCCCGTCGTGATCGGCGGCCCCGACGACGCGGTGGCGATCAGCCTGCGCTGCCCTCCTCGGGTGAGCGGGGACCTCGGCTTCGGCGCGCTGCCCGCGCTGCTGCGGGCGCGGACCGTCGCCGACGTGGACCGGGCGTTCGACCAGTGGGCCGAGCCCGTCAATGTCGTACAGGCCGCGGACACCGAGGGCGGGCTGCTGCACCGCGTCGCGGGACGGGTGCCGCTGCGGCATCAGGACAACCGGCTGCGTGTCGTACCGGCCTGGGAGCCGGGGCACGAGTGGCGCGGCTGGCACGAGCCGCTGCCTCGCGAGGCGGTCGACGGGGTCGCGGTGATGGCGAACCAGCGGGGCCTCGCCGGGCCGCTCGGCGTCGAGTTCGCACCCCCGCACCGGGCCTCCCGGATTCGGCAGCTGCTCGAGGAGCCGGGCGAGCGGGCCGCCTGGTCGGCCAAGGACATGACACGTGTCCACATGGACACTCAACTCGCCTCCGCCCGGCCCCTGTTGGAACTGCTGGCCGAGCTGGACGGGCTGAGCGCGGAGGCGGCGGAGCTGCGGGACCGGCTGCTGGAGTGGGACCGCCGGATGGACGCCGGGAGCACGGACGCCGCGGCCTACGCCGATCTGCGCGCGGCCGTGGTGCACCGCCTGGCGGCTCATCCGGCGCTGGCGGAGCTGGCCGAGCCCCCGGCACATCCGGCGATCTTCCTTCCGTGGCTGGCTCTCCTCCCGCGGGTCGCCTTCGCTCTGGAGGGGCTGCTGACGACCGCGGCGCTGCCCGGGATCGACAGGGCGGCCGAAGTGCGCGCAGCCGTCGAGGAGGTGGCCGCCGCCGGCCGCGAGCAGGTGACGTGGGGTGAGCGGCACCGGCTCGCACCGTGGCAGGCGCTGCCCGACGCGAGCGGCGAGGAGTGGCCGGCGCTGTCCGGTGACCAGGACTGTGTGCTGTCCACGTCGAGCGTTCCGGGTTTCACCGACCTCAGCGCGCGGGGTCCCGCGGCCCGCTATGTGTGGGACCTCGCGCGGCGCGAGGACAGCCTCTGGGTGGTGCCGCTCGGCGCGTCGGGAGTGCCCGGCGATGCCCACCACCGTGACCAGCTGCCGCTGTGGTTGCGCGGAGACTTCGTTCCCGTGGTCACCGACTGGAACCAACTTGTCGAGGAGAGACATGACATCTGAACCCCCCGCCCTCACCCGCGAGGCCGTGCACGAGCAGGTCATCGACGGCTTTGGAACCGTACGCATCGTCCCGGTGTGTCCCGCCGCCGACCTGGATCTGATCCACGGCTGGGTCACCGAGGAACGCGCCCGGTTCTGGGGCATGGGTGACCACACCCGCGAGCAGGTTCTGGAGATCTACGAGTACCTGGACTCGCTCACCACCCATCACGCCTTCCTGGCCTTCCGCGACGACGAGCCGGTCGCGCTCCTCCAGACGTACGAACCGGAGGCCGACCCGGTCGGCGAGTGCTACGAGGTGCTGCCCGGCGACACCGGTGTCCATCTGCTGATCGCTCCCGCCCACGGGGAGTACAGGCCGGGCTTCACCGGCAACGTGATGACCGCTCTGATGACGTATGCACTGTCCGATCCGCGTCATCTGCGGGTTGTCGTCGAGCCGGACGCCCGCAACACGAAGGCCATCGAGCGGATGGTCCGCACGGGCTTCGTCCTCGGGCACGAGATCGACAAGCCCGAGAAGCGGGCCCGGCTGGCCTTTCTCAGCCGGGAGGCAATGAGCCGCCGCAACTGAGCCCTCCGGCGGACCGCACACGGCCGGCCGGCCGCCGCTGATCCCGGTCAGCGGTCCGGCCGGCCGGCCGTGAAGGGCCGCCCGGTCAGGCGTTCTGGTCGAGGAAGCCGGACAGCAGACCGGCGAACTCGTCCGGAGTGACCGTCCGCGTGCCCAGTTGCTCGGCCTTCTCGCGCTTGGATCCGGCGCCCTCACCGGCGACCAGGAGCGACGTGCGCTTGGAGACACTGGAGGATGACTTGCCGCCGGCCCGCTCGATGAGTTCGTTCATCTGGTTGCGGGAGAGCTTCTCCAGGGCCCCGGTCATGGCACCGGTGACCACGACGGTCATGCCGTCCAGCGGGCCTGCGTCCGCCGCGGGGAGGGGCGCGCCGCCCCCGTCCCCGTCCTCCGCTGCCGCCGCCGTCTCGGCCGGCGGGATCGCGCCGGGCTCGGTCATGTTGACTCCGGCGGCGGTGAGCCGGTCGATGAGCGGGGCCAGTTCGCAGAGTTCGGCAACCACTGTCCTGGCCTTCTCCACCCCGATGCCCTCGACCTGCTGCAGAGCCTCGGCGTCGGCGGCCCGTATGTGATCCATCGTCGCGAAGTGGCGGGCGATGCGGCGGGACATGGAGCGGCCCGTGCCACGCACACCGAGCGCGCAGAACACCCGGGACAGGGGCTGGTTCCTCGCCCCGTCGATGGCCGCCAGCAGATTGTCGGTGCTCGTCTCTCCCATTCTCTCCAGTGCCAGCAGCTGCTCGCGGGTGAGGGTGAACAGGTCGGCGAAGTCACTGACCAGGCCCGCATCGACGAGCTGGACGACACGGGTCGCGCCGAGTCCCTCGATGTCGAGCTGGTCGCGTCCGGCGGCGTACGAGACGGAGGCCACCAGCCGGCAGTTGCGTCCGCGTACGCACCGCCAGCGCTGCTCCGAGGTGTCGATGTCGGAGCCGCACTGCGGACACACTTCGGGGAAGACGATCGGCTTCTCGTCACCGGTACGCAGATGGGCGACGGGCGCCTCGATGCGGGGAATGATGTCGCCCGCCTTGTACACCATCACCTGGTCGCCGATGCGCAGGTCCCGACGGGTGATGTCCGCGGGGTTGTGGAGGGTGGCGTAGGTGACGGTCGATCCGTCGATCTCCACCGGCCGCAGTACGGCGCGGGGCGCGATGGCACCGGTGCGTCCCACGTTCCACTCCACGTCGAGCAGGGTGGTGACCTTCTCCACGGCGGGCAGCTTGTACGCGATCGCCCACCGCGGGGCACGCGAGCCGGAGCCGGCCGCTGCCTGGTCGGCGGCGTGGTCGGCCTTGATGACAATGCCGTCGATGCCGAAGGCGAGCTCCGGGCGCAGCGCACCGATCTCCTCGATACGGGACTGAACCTCGGTGACCGTCGCGAGCGTGCGGGGCGCGACCGCGGTGGTCTCGGCGGTGTGCACACCCAGGTGCGCGACATGGGTCATGAGCCGGCTGTGCGGCCACTCCCCCATGTCCGCCGCGAGCGTCGCACCGGAGGCAGGCAGCGGCAGTGCGCCGTAGCCGAAGAAGGTCATCTCCACCGTGTACGCACGGTCCTTGGCTCGTAGCGTGCCGGCCGCTCCGTTGCGCGGGTTGGCGAACGGAGGCCCGCCGTGCTCGGACCGCACCGTGTTGGCGTGCTCGAACTGCTCGTTGGTCATCAGGACTTCGCCACGCACCTCGAGTGTGACCGGCTCGGCCAGCCGGTCCGGCAGCCCGACGATGGTGCCGATGGCGTGCGAGACGTCCTCGCCCGCACTCCCGTCCCCACGGGTGATCAGACGGACGAGGCGGCCGTCCTCGTAGCGTGCGGCGATCGCAAGGCCGTCCAGCTTCGGCTCCACGCTCCACTGCTCGACCGGGCGGCCGATCCGCCGCTCCACCGAGGCGGCCCAGGAGACGAGCTGCTCGGCTGAGAAGACATTGTCCAGCGACAGCATCGGCACCGTGTGGGGTACGTCCCCGACCACCGCTCCGCCCGCCACCTTGCCCGTCGGCGAGTCGGGCGCTGTCTCATCGGGATGCGCCTGTTCGTACGCGTCGATGCCGCGCACCAGGCGGTCGTACGCGTCGTCGTCCAGGGGGCTCTCGCCCGAGGCGTAGTACGCGGCGGCCGCCTTCGTCGCGGTCTCGACCGCCGCGGCGTACGCCGAGGCGTCCTCGAGAGCGGCGGCAGCGGCAGGAACGGCAGGTGAAGTCGTCATGGCTCTCATACTGCCGCCCACCACTGACAACGGCCGCGGACCGCACGTCCGCAGGACAGCAGCAGGACATCAGCGAGACGTCAGCCGGGGACGCGACCGGCGTGGTCCGGGGGTATCGGCGTCCCCTGGTGGAAGTACAGCCGCCAGCCCTCCGCGGTTCTGCGCCACAGCGAGCTGCGGTGGGCTCGGATGCCGCTCCGGTCGGACACGTACGTCACCTGAACCAGCCCGGGGGCCAGCAGCGTCCCCGACAGCTCGCCGGTGATGACGGCGGCTGTCTCCTCCCCCGCAGCGGGTGTGGTCGCCTCCAGGATCGTCGTACGGTCCCAGCGACGCCCGGACACCCCGAACTCGAAGAACTCGGGATCCAGCAGGGCCGAGACCAGCCCGGGCGAGGCGCGCACTTCGGGGTCGAGGAGTCGCAACTCCCCCTCGACCGCGGCCTGTACTGACTGCTCCTCCTCGCCGTCCATCGCGGCCGTCACCGGGCCCTGCGGACGTGGCGGTGACCGTCGAGCGGGAACAACGGAGGGTGGGCGGGCAGCGTCGGCTCGAAGACGAAACCGCACTTCTCGGCGACGCGGCAGGAGGCGGGGTTGTCCGCCTGGTGGAGCAGTTCCAGATCCAGCGGACCGCTGCCGGCGAACGTGTCGAAGGCCCAGGCCGTGACAGCCTGCACGGCGCGCGCGGCCATGCCCCGGCCCCGCGCTCCGGCCGCCGTCCAGTAGCCGACCTCGGCAGCCGGCGCGGCAGGATCGGCCCGCTTGATCACCACATTGCCGACCAGCCTGTCCTCGGTGCGCTCCCCTCGGTCCTCGAGCACGGCAAAGCTGAGATGGTCGCCGATGTCCCAGCCCCGCTCCCTGGCCTCAAGCCATCGAACGGCCTCCTCGCGGCCCGCCACCGGCGTCCCGGCGAACCGGTGCATGAGCGGATCGCGGTACACCTCGATCAGCGACGCCATGTCCCCCTCGTGCCACGGGCGCAGCAGCAGGGCGGGTGCGGAGGCCGTGGCATCCACTCGCAGGGCAACAGTCATCGAGTTTCCCCCTCACAAGGACTGCACCTGATCATTCCTCATCCGTCCGGGGCGACCGGGCGCGGGGAAGACGTAAGACTTTCGTCATCGGGTCCGACGGTGCTTACCGCCGCTGCCTGGCGTTGAATTGAAGTACCGCAGGACAGGACAGGTGAAGGAGACGATCGTGGCGCGCGTACGGGGATGGCTGGGCAGGCCGTGGGGTGTGGTGGTACTGGCCGTGGCTCTGGCGGTTGCCGGCGCGGGGCTGTACTGGTTCCAGCCGTGGAAGCTGTGGGCGGACACGACCGTGCGGGACGAGATCCCCACGGCGGTCGGGGCTCCGGCTGCGGCGGACACCGCCGCGCCCGGGGGCGGGACGACGACCTCCCCGCCTCCTTCGGAGCCCCGGACGCTGGCCGCCGGTGAGCTGATCAGTCATGAGCACCGGACCACCGGGGCGGTGAAGGTCCTGCGGCTGGCGGACGGGACCCGCATCCTGCGGCTGGAGAACCTCGACACGAGCAACGGCCCCGACCTGCGGGTGTGGATCACCGATGCCGCGGTCAAGGAGGGCACGGCCGGCTGGCGCGTCTTCGACGACGGAAAGTACGTCAGCCTGGGCAAGCTCAAGGGGAACAAGGGCGACCAGAACTACGCTCTGCCCGCCGCCCTCGACCTGGAGCAGTTCACCAGCGTCAGTATCTGGTGCGACCGTTTCGATGTCTCGTTCGGCGCGGCCACGCTCGACCGCGCCTGACCCGTCAGGTTTGCGCTTCGAGTTCCGAGAGGCGCGCGCGGTCGACCTTGCCGCTCGCCGTGTGGAGGAGCCGCGGTACGGCGACGATCCGGGCCGGGACGAGGTGCCGGGGGCTGCGGGGCCGCAGAAAGGCCAGGATGTCACCGGGCAGCGCGGCGGGATCCGTCCCGGGGGCGCCGACGACGTAGGCCACCAGACTGGTCAGGCCGTCGCGGACCTGTCCGGTGACTGCCGCCGCGGCCACCCGCGGGTGCTCGGAGAGCTGGGCCTCCACCTCCCCGGGGTCCACCCGGATCCCCGCAATCTTGAGCTGGTGGTCGGCGCGGCCTTGGTGCAGGAGTACGCCTCCCTCCATGCGCCGTACCAGGTCTCCGGTGCGGAAAAAGCGCGTGGGCCCGGCGGGCGTACCGAGGACGAGGAAGCGTTCCGCCGTGGCGGTGGGCAGCCCGTGGTATCCGAGGGCGACGGATTCCCCGCCGACCAGCAACTCACCGTCCCGGCCGAGGTGTTCGACGACGTGCGGCAGCGGTCCACCGAGCGGAACCGGTCCGTCGTCCACCGTGACGGCGTGTGGCCCGTGCAGGTCCACGGCGTGCGTGACCAGGGTCGTTTCGGTACAGCCGTAGGTGTTCACCAGCCGTACGGCCGCGGTGTCCAGGGCGCGCCAGTCGGCCAGCCGGGCGGGGTGGGCTGCCTCGCCGCCGATCACGACCGTCCGCAGTGACTCGGGCAGTGGCCGTGGCTCCCGCACCAGGTGATGGACGACCTCGTGCCAGTAGGCGGTGGGAAGGTCCACGAGCGTGATCTGTTCCCGGTCGATCAGTTCGAGGAAGCGGTCGAAAGAGCCCGCGTGTGCCGCGTCGTCGATGACGAGCGCGGCGCCGGTGCTGAGCGCGGGCAGGATTTCCTCGAAGCAGGTGTCCCAGTTGAGCGACGCAAACTGGAGCACACGGTCGGCGGCGGTGAGGGAGAGAAAGCCGCCCAGGGAGCGCACGGCGGCGGCGATGGCGCGCCGCGGGGTCACGACCGGTTTGGGCGTACCGGTGGAGCCGGAGGTGAACAGGACGTACGCCGGGTCGTCAGGGTCTGCGGTCGCGGTGGCCGCAGCCTCGTTGAGGCCCGCTGTCTCGAGGTCCCTCGGCTCGGCAACCAGCGCCACGTCCGCGATGTCGAGGACGGGCAGACCGGGCGCCAGGGTGCCGGTGGCGATGGCGCTCCGGCAGCCCGCCGCGCGGGCCAGGGCCTCCCGGCGCCCGGCAGGGTACTCGGGGTCGATCGGACAGTAGGCCCCGCCCGCGGCCAGCACACCGAGCAGGGCGGCCACCGTGTGAGGTGTCCGGGTGGCCGCCACGGCGACCGTGCCCGGGGCGGGTCCGAGCCGGGCGGCGATACCGGTGACCAGCCGGTCGAGGGTCCGGTAGTCCAGTTCGGCTCCGTTGTGCACGATCGCCGTGCGATCGGGATGGAGCCGGGCCGCCTGCCGGAAAGCGTCGATGACATCGGGGGACATGGGTGCTGCTGCCTCTCTGGGGTGGGGGCCTCTGCCGGTGGGGGCCTGCGGGTGGGGCGTCTGCGGGTGACGGACGCCGATGGAGGGCCTACGGAGTTCAGGCCGTGGCACCGGCCGCCCCGGCGCTCTGCTCCGCCCACCAGCGCCGCCCCTCGCTGCCGAGCGTCTGCACCGGGTCGTAGTAGTGATGGCGGCGCCCGAGCGCCTGAGGGTCGTCCTTCTCCAGCGCGGTGAGGTAGTTCTTCGTCCAGGAGGAGACACCGCGTTCACGGTCGTATTCCTCGGCCTGGTGCACCCACCGCTTGCCGACGTACGGCACGTCGCAGACCAGCCGGGGCGTGGCGAAGCCCGGCAGATAGCCCATGATCGCCTGTTGCAGGTCCTGTGCCTCGTGGAGGGCGATCCGCCAGTGCTCGGCGTGCGGAATCATGTCGCAGAGGTAGAAGTAGTACGGCAGTACGCCGGCGCCGTCGAGCAGGGCGAAGCACACGTCGAGCAGTTCCTGCGCCGAGTCGTTCACCCCGCGCAGGAGCACGCCCTGATTGCGGACGTCGCGTACGCCGAGGTCGAGCAGCGCCCTGGAGGCCTCGGCGTTGAGGGGGGTGACCTGCTGAGCGGCGTTGACATGGGTGTGGACCGCCAGGGCGACACCGCGGTCCCTCGCGATCTTGGCCAGCCGTTCGACACAGCCGCGGGCGTCGGACGTCAGCCAGTGCTGCGGCAGGTCCATCAGCGCCTTGGAGGCGAGGCGTACGTCCCGGACATGGTCGATGTCCAGCAGTGCCACGAGGAATTGCTCGAGCCGCGGCCACGGAACATTCGCGATATCACCTCCCGACACCACCACATCACGCACTGCCGGGGTGTCCCGCACGTAGCGGATCATTGCATTCAGCCGGTCCGGCTGGCGCGCGGTGAACCTCACTTTCGTCACCTGCGGTGTGGAATTGCCGACCAGATCCATGCGGGTGCAGTGCCCGCAGTACTGCGGGCAGGTGGACACCAGTTCCGCGAGGACTTTCGTCGGATAACGATGAGTGAGACCCTCGACCGCCCACATGTCGGCCTCGTGCAGAGAATCGCGGGCGGCGTACGGATGCGAGGGCCATTCGGGGTCCCGGTCGGAGAAAGCAGGCAGCATATGGCGCCGGACCGGATCCGCGTACATGGACTCGGCATCCGGAACAGCATCGGGCACCATGGTGTTGAGGACGTACGGCGGCAACAGCAGGGACATCGTTGCCAGTTCGGCCTGGTCGCGCTCAATGTCCCAGTAGAACGCGCCGGGCAGCAAGTCTCCGTATACTGCGCGTAGTTGACGTGCATTTTTCACACAGTGCGCGCGCTGCCATCGCACATCGCGCCATTGTTCCGGGCTGACGTCCCGCCAGCCGGGGAGGCGTTTCCAGTCCGTCTCGACAAGCTCCTTCCGAGCATAGGAATACGGCTGGTGAAGCATGACCATCCCCCTTGGCGCCACGGTCCACGACACGCGGTACGAAATGCTCGGCCGGACCCTGCGGGCCGGTTGTCCCGTTCGTGGGGACGGTGGAGAACTTATCCGCAGGAAGGCCTTCGGGCCATGCGCGCCGGAGGATTGCCGGGGCAACTTACTGTCAGTGGCAACAACTGGACAGCAATGGTGGCCGGTGGGACCTCCCGGACCTCTCGGAGGCGGTGCTAGCGTGCCGGCCGCGGGGAATTGAATCGGGAGCCGCTCACGACCGGACGGCTGATTCCCCTTTCGGTACTTCACCATTTCTGAAGGTCTCCAGGGGGCGGACATGTCGCGAATCGAGCACCACGAATGGCCTGCGTCGACGGCGCAGACGGGTATCTGGTTCGCGCAGCAGCTCGCCCCGGACAGTCCGGCCTATGCCGTCGCCCACTTCGTGGAGATCAGCGGCGCGCTCGATCCCCTCCTGTTCGAGGTGGCGGTCCGTCAAGGTGTGCGGGAGACCGAGGCGATGAATGTGCGGTTCCTCGCGGACGACGAGGGCGGGCTGACCCAGATCCTCGATCCGCTGGAGTTCTGGCCGTTCCCTCAGCTGGATCTGCGTCAGGAGAGCGATCCGCAGGCGGCGGCCGAGGCGTGGATGCGGACGGATGTGGTGCGGCCACTGGATCTGGTGAGCGGGCCGGTCTTCTCCATGGCGCTGCTGCGTACCGGGCAGGAACGGTTCCTGTGGTACCAGCGCTGCCACCACATTTCGATGGACGGATTCGCCGGGACGCTGCTGACCGGGCGGGTCGCCTCCGTCTATACCGCGCTGGTGGACGGCAACGCTGCGGACGAGGGCGCGTTCGGATCGCTGCGGCTCCTGCTGGAGGAGGATGCGGAATACCGGGCGTCGGCGAGCCATACGGATGACCGGCGCTACTGGGCGGAGCGGCTGAAGGGACGGCCGGAGGCAGTCGGCTTCCCCGGCACCCCGGTGGGCGGGGGCGCGGGCGAGGACCGGGAAGGAAAGGACAGGGAAGGCGAGGGGCACACGGGCGCAGGCGTCGGGCTCGGCTTCATCCGGCAGAGCGTCGAGGTCGCTCCGGAGCCGGCAGCCCGGCTGAAGGAGCTCGCGGCGGCGGCCGCGACCAGTGTGTCCGGCATCCTGATCGCCTCGCTGGCCGGTGTGCTGCAACGCCTGACCGGCACGGACGAGTTGACGCTCGCCCTGCCGGTCACCGGCCGGACGAGCCGCACGGCCCGGTCCATTCCGGGCATGACGTCCAACGTGCTGCCGCTTCGGCTGTCGGCCGGTCCGGAAACGACACAACGGGAGCTGGTCAGACAGGTGACCCGTGAGGTACGCCAGGCCCTGCGGCACCAGCGCTACCGCTACGAGGAGATCCGGCACGACCTCGGGCTGACGGGACGGGGCGACCGGCTCGTCGGACCGTCGATCAACATCATGATGTTCGACGGCGAGGGGACGTTCGGCGGGCTCGGGTCCACCGTGCACAACCTCGCCAACGGCCGGATCGACGACTTCGACATCATGGTCTACGGGGCCGGCGGCCTGGTCACCCGTATCGACTTCAACGCCAGTCCCGCGCGGTACGGCCAGGGCGATGTGACTGCGGTGCGCGAGGCGTTCCTGTCCTGGCTGGAGTCGGCCGCCGCGCACGGTCCCGACACGCCGATCGGCCGCCTGGCGGTAACGGGCGCGGACGAGCGGAGCTGGGTGCTGCTGACCGCTCCACCGGCCGAACCGGCTGCCTCCGGCGCTGCCGGTGGCGAGAGGACCGTCAGCGACGAGGGGGCCGTCGGCGACGCGACGGGAGCTCCGGCAGCCGGGACCGGCTTGGTCACGGGCCGTGAGGAGCCGCAGAAGGCGGAGCCCGTACACAAGGCCCCTGGCGTCACGGCACGCTCCCCCCGCAGCCCCCAGGAGGAGATCCTCTGCGGGCTGTGCGCGGACCTCCTCGGTCTGGAGCGGGTCACCGTGGACGACAACTTCTTCGACCTCGGCGGCCACTCGCTGCTGGCGATGCGGCTGATCAGCCGGATGCGTTCGGCGTTCGGGGTCGAGTTGGGGATCCGGGCGGTGTTCGAGGCCCGGACCGTGTCCGACCTCGCGGCCCTGGTGCGCGACGCCCACGAGGCACGTCCGCCCCTGCGGGCGGTGGAGCGGCCCGAGGCCGTGCCGCTGTCGCCCGCCCAGCGCCGGCTCTGGTTCCTCGGCCGCGGGGGTGAGCGGGCGGCGTACAACCTGCCGACGGCACTGCGGCTCCGCGGCCACCTGGACGAGACAGCCCTCGCGCAGGCGCTCGCCGACGTGGTCGCCCGCCACGAGAGCCTGCGGACGGTTTTCCCCGACGTGCAGGGCGAGCCCCGACAGCAGATACGTGGCGTGTCCGAGGCCCGTCCGTGCTTGAAGATCTCGGCAACGACCGAGAGCGGTCTGACGGCGGCGCTGACCCGGGCGGCGGCCGTCGGCTTGGATCTGGCGACCGAACTCCCCTTGCGTGCCGAACTGTTGAGGCTCTCCCCCACCGAGCATGTGCTGCTGCTCGTCGTTCATCACATCGCGATGGACGGCTGGTCCGCGGCGCCGCTCGCCGCCGATCTGGCGCAGGCGTTCACGGCGCGCTGCGCGGGGACGGCTCCGCAGTGGGAGCCGCTGCCGGTGCAGTACGCCGACTACACCCTCTGGCAGCGGGATCTGCTCGGCGAGGAGAACTCCCCCGGCAGCCTCATCGGCCGCCAGCTCGCCCACTGGACCGAGACATTGGACGGACTGGAACCGGAGCTGCGACTGCCGGCCGACCGTCCGCGGCCCGCCGTCGCCACGTACCGGGGAGGTGTCATCCCGTGGGAGGTGGACGTAGAGACCCACCGCCGCATCAATGAGCTGGCCCAGCGGACCGGCACCAGCGTTTTCATGGTCCTGCAGGCCGCCCTCGCCGCTCTGCTCTCGCGCCTCGGGGCGGGAGACGACATCCCCATCGGGACGCCGGTCGCCGGCCGCACCGACGAAGCCCTCGACAACCTTGTCGGCTTCTTCGTCAACACGCTCGTTCTGCGTACGGACGTCTCGGGCGATCCCACCTTCTCCGACCTGCTGCAACGTGTCCGCGACACCGATCTCGCCGCGTACGGGCACCAGGATCTTCCCTTCGACCAGCTGGTCGAGGCGCTCAACCCCGAGCGCTCCCCCGGCCGCCACCCTCTCTTCCAGGTGATGCTCGCCCTGCAGAACAACTCCGGGGCGCTCGTCGAACTGCCCGGCCTGGACGTGCAGTTCGAGTCGGTCGACTCCGGGTCCGCCAAGTTCGACCTCGCCTTCGAGGTCACCGAGCGCTGCACGCCGGACGGAAACTCGCAGGGGCTCGTCGGTTCGGTGGAGTACGCGCTGGATCTCTTCGACGCCCCGACCGTGACCGCTCTCGTACGCCGCCTGGAACGCTTCCTCGCCGACGCCGTCACCGCACCCGACAGACCGGTGCGGCACATCGAGATCCTCGATGCCGCCGAGCGCCGCCGCATCCTGCACGAGTGGAGCGGCGCACCCGCCGAGATCCTGCCCGTCACCCTTCCGGAGCTGTTCCAGGCCCAGGCCGCCAAGACCCCGGACGCACCCGCCCTTGTCTTCCAGGACGAGAGCGTCCCGTACGCCGAGTTGAACCGCCGGGCCAACCGGCTGGCAGCCGAGCTGATCGGACGAGGCGTCGGCCCCGGTCAGCTGGTTGCACTCCTGCTGCCCAGGTCCGTCGACATGGTCGTGGCCCTGCTGGCCACGGTGAAGGCAGGGGCGGCGTATCTGCCCGTCGATCCGGCGTATCCGGCGGACCGTATCGCCTATCTGTTCCGTGACTCCCGGCCGGCAGTCGTCCTCACAGCCACCGGGCAGGCGGCGACGGTGCCGGACACGGACGCGCAGGTGCTGCTCCTGGACGCGCCTGCCATGGTGGCCGCCCTGGCCGTCCGCGACGACGGCGACCCGGGCGACGAGCAGCGCGTACGGCCGCTGTCCCCGCTGGACACGGCGTACGTCATCCACACCTCGGGCTCCACCGGCCGCCCCAAGGGCGTCCTGGTCCCGCATACGGGCATCGGCCCCATGGCGGCCGGCCTGGCCGCGCGGTCCGCGCTCGGAGCCGGCAGCAGGCTCCTCCAGTTCGCCTCGCCGTCGTTCGACGCGGCCGTGGCGGAGGTAGCCATGTGTCTGCTGACCGGTGCGACGCTGGTACTCGCCCCGGCGGAGCGGCTCACGCTCGGCCCCCCGCTCGTGGATCTGGTCGAGCAGCAACGGATCACCCATCTGCTGCTGGTGCCGAGCGCGCTCGCCGCCCTGTCGGACCAGGATGTGCTGCCCGCCGACGTCACGCTCATACTCGCCGGTGAGGCGCTGCCGGCCGAGCTCGCCGCGCGCTGGTCGGGCGGACGGCGGCTGGTGAACGCCTACGGTCCGACCGAGGTGACCGTCTGCGCAACGACGAGCGTGCCCGCGTCCGGCCCGGATTCCGGAAGGGATTCCGGAAGAGATTCCGGCGTGCCGCCGATCGGGCGGCCGCTGGCGGGCACCCGGGTGTATGTGCTGGACGAGAGGCTGCGGCCGGTGCCGCCCGGAGTGCCCGGCGAGTTGTACGTCGCCGGGTCGGGTGTGGCCCGCGGCTATCAGGGCAGGCCGGGACTGACGGCGGAGCGGTTCGTGGCTGACCCGTACGGGGAGCCGGGGAGCCGGATGTACCGGACCGGGGACCTGGTGCGGAGGCAGCGCGGCGGGGACCTGGAGTTCCTGGGGCGGACCGACGAGCAGGTGAAGATCCGCGGCTTCCGGATCGAGCCGGGTGAGGTGGAGGCCGTGCTGGCCGGTCATCCGGCGGTGTCCCGGGTGGCGGTGCTGGTGCGGGAGGACCGGCCGGGCGACCGGCGGCTGGTGGCGTACGCGGTCCCGGCGGAGCCACGCGATACGGGCGGTACGCGCGGTACGGGCGGTACGGAGTCGGGCCCAAGAGCCCCCGGCCGTACGGAGGCCACAGCAGAGGCGGAGAACACGGCCGAGGCGGAGGACACGGCACAGGCGGGAGCCACGGCTGAGGCGGGAGCCACGGCGGGAGCGGAGGCGCTCGGCGCGCAGCTGCTGCGGTTCGCCGAGGAGCGTCTGCCGTCGCATCTGGTGCCGGCCGCCGCGGTGATTCTCGGCTCACTGCCGCTGCTCACCAGCGGCAAGCTGGACCGCCGCGCGCTTCCTGCGCCGGAGGAGCGGGCGAAGCCCGGTGGCCGCGCGCCGCGCACCCTGGCCGAACGCGTCCTGTGCCGCCTGTTCACCGAGGTCCTGGACGTCCCGGAGGCCGGGATCGACGACGACTTCTTCGACCTGGGCGGCCACTCGCTGCGGGCGATGCGGCTGATCGGCCGGATCCGCGCGGAGCTGGGCGGGGAGCTGACCATCCGGACACTCTTCGAGAACCCGACGGTGGCGCAGCTCGCGCCACTGCTGGCCGCACCGCCCGTCGAGGAGGCGCGGCCGCGCCTGCTGAGGCGACCGAGGCCCGAACGGATTCCGCTCTCGCCGGGCCAGCGCCGGCTCTGGTTCGTCAACCGCCTGAACGGTGAGGACTCCACGTACAACATGCCCATGGCGCTGCGGCTGAGGGGAAACCTCGACCGGGCGGCCCTGGAGAACGCGCTGGACGACGTCGTGGCACGGCACGAGAGCCTGCGCACGCTGTTCCCCGACACGGACGGAGAGCCGTATCAGATCGTGCTGCCGATCGAGCGGACCGGATTTGTGCTGCCGGAGTCCGGGGCCACGGAGGACACCCTGCCGAGGACACTGGAGACGGCAGCACGCCGCGGCTTCGATCTGGCTGCCGAACTGCCGGTACGGGCCCAGCTGTTCACCCTCTCCCCGACCGATCACGTGCTGCTGATCACGGTGCATCACATCGCCGGCGACGGCTGGTCCTATGCACCGTTCCTGGCGGATCTGGCGAGGGCATTCGAGGCACGGTCCACGGGGACGGGCAAACGCCCCGAGTGGGCGCCGCTGACGGTGCAGTACGCCGACTACGCCCTCTGGCAGCAGGAGCTGCTCGGCGACGAGAGCGACGCCGGCAGTCTGCGCAGCCGCCAACTCGCTTACTGGACCGAGACTTTGGCCGGTCTCCCGCAGGATCCGACGCTGCCGACGGATCGGCCGCGTCCCGCCGTCGCCACGTACCGCGGGGCGGTCACGGCGCTGGAGGTGGACGCCGGCACCCACCGCCGCATCAATGAGCTGGCCCAGCGGACCGGCACCAGCGTCTTCATGGTTCTCCATGCGGCCCTCGCCGCCCTGCTCTCGCGCCTCGGGGCGGGAGACGACATCCCCATCGGGACGCCGGTCGCCGGCCGTACCGACGAAGCCCTCGACGACCTCGTCGGCTTCTTCGTCAACACGCTGGTCCTGCGCACCGACCTGTCCGGTGACCCCACCTTCACCGAGCTCCTCCAGCGTGTCCGCGACACCGACCTTGCCGCCTACGCGCATCAGGACCTGCCCTTCGACCGACTCGTCGACGCCCTCAACCCTGAGCGCTCCCCCGGCCGCCACCCTCTCTTCCAGGTGATGCTCGCGCTGCAGAACGACGCCGCCAGGGACGTGGAACTACCGGGCCTGGACGTGGAGTCCGAGACGGTCGACGCCGGGACCGCCAAGTTCGATCTGCTCGTGGACATACGGGAACGGCGCGCCGACGACGGGTCCCCGGCGGGTCTGACCGGAGGGGTGGAGTACGCCCTGGATCTCTTCGACGCCCCGACCGCGGACGCGCTCGCCCGCCGCCTGGAACGCTTCCTCGCCGACGCCGTCACCGCACCCGACAGACCGGTGCGGCACATCGAGATCCTCGATGCCGCCGAGCGCCACCGCATCCTGCACGAGTGGGACGGCACACCCGCCCACATTCCGTCCGCAACCCTTCCGGAGCTGTTCCGGGCCCAGGCCGCCAAGACCCCGGACGCACCCGCCGTGACCTGTGACGGCACCACACTCACGTATCGCGAGCTGAACGCCAGGGCGAACCGGCTCGCCCGGCTGCTGGTCGCACGCGGCGCCGGCCCCGAGCAGCTGGTGGCGGTCGCACTGCCGCGCTCGGTGGATCTGGTGGTGGCGCTGCTCGCCGTACTCACCGCAGGGGCGGCCTATCTGCCCGTCGATCCGGACTACCCGGCCGAGCGGGTGTCCTTCATGCTCGAGGACGCCTGCCCGGCGCTGCTGCTGAGCACGGCGGCCGTGGCCGCGCAGACACCGGGGACCGCGGTACCCGCCGTGCTCCTCGACGACCCCGAGGTGGCCGGCCGGCTCGCGGACACCCCGGGCGGCGGCCTCGAGGACGGCAGCCCCGAGGACCATGACCTCGAGGACGGTGAACTGCGCGAGCGTCTCACTCCGGCGCATCCGGCCTATGTCATCTACACCTCGGGGTCGACGGGGCGGCCGAAGGGGGTGGTGATTCCGCACGCGAATGTGACCCGGTTGTTCGGGGCCACGGACCACTGGTTCGGCTTCGGTCCCCAGGACGTGTGGACGCTGTTCCACTCCTATGCGTTCGACTTCTCGGTATGGGAGCTGTGGGGGCCGCTGCTGCACGGCGGCCGTCTGGTCGTGGTCGGCCAGGAGGTGAGCCGCTCGCCGGTGGACTTCCTGAAGCTGCTGGTCCGCGAGGGCGTGACGGTTCTCAGTCAAACCCCTTCCGCCTTCCACCAGTTGGCGCGTGCCGACCGGGACCATCCGGAACTGGGCAGCCGACTGCGCCTGCGCAAGGTCGTGTTCGGCGGCGAGGCACTGGATCCGGGCCGCCTGGAGGACTGGTACAGCCGCCACCCCGAGGACTCCCCCTCGCTGGTGAACATGTACGGCATCACCGAGACCACCGTGCACGTCAGCCATCTGGAGCTGGATGCCGCGACGGCCGGCGGGCAGGCCGGGAGCCCGATCGGCCGCGGCATCCCGGACCTGCGCATTCATGTGCTCGACCGGTGGCTCCGGCCCGTACCCGCGGGCACGCCGGGCGAGTTGTACGTCGGCGGTGCCGGACTTGCCCGCGGCTATCTGCGCCGCCCGGCGCTCACCGCAGGCCGCTTCGTGGCCGATCCGTTCGGGGAGCCGGGGAGCAGGATGTACCGGACGGGCGACCTGGCCCGGTGGCGCGCGGACGGCACGCTGGAGTACCTCGGGCGGGGCGACGACCAGGTGAAGGTCCGCGGGTTCCGGATCGAGCCCGGCGAGGTGGAGGCGGCCCTGCGGGGCTGCGTGGGCGTCGCGGACGCGGCCGTATTGGTGCGCAGCGACGCGGTGGGCGATTCGAGGCTGGTGGCCTATGTAGTGCCTGAGGCGGGGACGGGCGCGCCGGCGGAGCTGCGCAAGGCGCTGGGCGAGGAGCTGCCGTCGTGGATGCTGCCGCAGGCGTACGTCACGGTCGGGGCGATCCCGTTGACACCGAACGGGAAACTGGACCGTGCCGCGCTCCCCGGCCACTGGCCGGGGAGCCCTGCTCCGGCCGGCCGTGAGGTGACCGGCCCCAGGGATGCCCTGGAGCTCCGGATCACCGAGGTGTGGCGGACGCTCCTCGACCTCCCGGGCGTCGGTATCGACGACGACTTCTTCGACGTGGGCGGCGACTCGTTCAAGGCGGTGCGGATCGCGCGCCGCATCGATCCGGAACTCCCGGTGATCGAGCTGTTCAAGCACCCCACTCCGCGCGGACTCGCGGCGTACCTGCGTGAGGCGCGGTCAGATGCCTCTCCCACGGACAGCTGGCTGCACCGGCTGACCCCGGCCGGGGACGGCGAGCCCGAACTGAGCCTGGTGTGCGTGCCGTACGGCGGTGGCAGCGCGCTCGCCTACCAGCCGCTGGCACGGCACCTGCCGGACCATCTGGCGCTGTGGGGTGTCTCGCTGCCAGGGCACGATCCGGCGGACCGCGACAGCGCGCCCGTGGAGTGGGAGGAAGCTGCGGAGCGGCTCGCCGAGCAGATCACGTCCGCTGTGTCCGGGCCGGTCGCGCTGTACGGGCACTGTGCCGGCACCGTGCTGGCCGTGGAGCTGGCGCGGCGGCTCGAGGTCCGGGGTGCGGCGCCTGTGGCCGTGTATCTCGGTGCGGCGCTGCCGGAGGAGGACGGGCCGGCCGGCGACGCGACCGGCGAGCCGGCAGCGGCGGCCGGGTCACTGTCCGGCTCGGACGAGCAGTTGGAGGCCTTCCTGCGGTCGTTGGGCGGCTTCGACGGCGCACTCGACGCGGACGACACGGCGGGCGCCGTACGACTGGTGCGGCACGACATGCTGCAGGCGGCCGCCCTGCATGCCCGCAGCCGCCCCGGCGCACCGCCGCGCCCGCAGATCCCGGTGTGTGTGGTGGTCGGCGACGCGGACCCGCTCACCGAGGACTATGCGGACCGCTACCGGGCCTGGGAGCGGTCCGCCGGTCCCGCGGAACTGGAAGTGCTTCCCGGGGCCGGGCACTACTTCGTCAAGCACCGGGCGGCGGAGCTCGCCGCGCTGCTCGCCGCGAGGCACCCGGCGGCCCCGGAAGACCCCGATGTATGACGTGATCGTGGTGGGCGCCCGGGTGTCGGGCGCCTCCACCGTCTGCGCCGGGCACGGCCGGCCGGCTGTCGGGCCCGCGTCCGCCCGAGAGGCCGTGCGGCTGAGGGTGGGGCCGGCGCGCCCCCTGTCAGAAGGGAAGCACCCTGCCTGACGGGGTCCGCAGGTCCAGGTCGCGGGCGGGCCTGGGTCGCACGGGCCGGCGGATACGGATCCGAGGAACGCTGGTCATCCCACTCACCCTGCCTCTCTGGTCTCGGCAGTTACACGCTGCCCGATCGAGGGCCGGGGAAACACCACCCGTCCGCCGGGCACCGGCTCGCCCCCCTGTCCTCGAAGAGGCCCGCACCGTTGCACAACAGACTCCGGCCTTGCTCGGGGCGCGCTACAACGGTGCGCACGGTGGCTCGGCCAAGGCTCTCGGCGGACGGGCACGGGGTCTTGTGCGAACATATGTCGGACCTCCAACTCCTTCGACTTCCAGCCGAGTTGCCACGCGCCGTCCGCACCGGTGATGACCTCGCGGCAGCGGGAACTCATCGGAACCGCCGAACCGTGCCGGTGACCGGAGAGCCCGTGACATATGACAAAGGCATCACCGGATCGAGTGTTGCCAAATCCCTTACGGGCCCTCGCTCCCTGTGCAACAGTCGTAACCGGTCCATTGTTCGGAGCTGGCCGTGGCCGCGCCTGTATCGGAGTACGAGATGCCGTCCCATGTATTCGCGGACCGTCCCGCCCCACAGCCGCCCGAGCGCGGCTCCGTCGACGCGCTGATCTCTCAGACGCGCCGGCTGCGCGGTGATGTGGATGCCGTCCGCCGGGACGCCGTGGTGGAAGAGGACGACCCGCAGGGCAGATGGCAGCGGGCACTGTGCGACCTGGCGGTCCACCACCTCGACGATCTCGGCGCGCACCTGGGACAGCTCAGGGAGGGGCTGCCGGAAGAGTCCACCGGGGCCTTCGAGGACGAGCTCGCCGAGTACGAGGCGGACAGCGCTCAGCGCACCGGGTCGCTGCTCAGCAGGGTCGGCAGCGCCGAGTGGAACCTGCTGACCGACGAGGTGAGCTGGTCCGACGAGCTCTACCAGATCCTCGGCCGCACCCCGGCGAACGGCCCCATGTCCCTGGACGAACTGCCCTCCATGGTCTTCGCGGAGGACCAGGCACTGCTCACCGCGATGGTGACGGACTGCCTCGTCGACGGCCGGCCCATCGACGGCGAGTTCCGTATGGTGCGGACCGACGGCCGGGTCCGTACGGTGCACATGATGGGCGAACCCGTACTCGACTCCGACGGATGCACCGCCTCCATGTGGGCGGTGCTGCGGGACGTCAGCGAGCTGCGCCGCAGCCAGCGCGCACTGCGCGAGACCAGTGACTCACTGCAACGCCGGCAGCACTTCGCCCACACGGAGCACCGGCTCGCGGTCGAGCTTCAGGAGGCCGTACTGCCGCCGTGGCGCGGTCCCTTGCAGTTCCCGCAGGACGGACCCGCCGCGCTCGATGTCGCGGCGCACTATCTGCCGTCCACCAACAGCGCCCTGATCGGCGGCGACTGGTACGACGCGCTCCAACTGCCGGGCGGTGAGTCCCTGTTGAGCGTCGGCGATCTCACCGGGCACGGAGTGACCGCGACCTCGGCGATGGCGATGCTGCTGGGTGCCCTGCGCGGTATGGCCGTGGCGGGGATCAGGCCCGGGCAGCTCATGGCGCATCTCAACCAGCTGCTGGAGACATCGGCGCAGCCGGCCCTGGGCAGTGCGGTGTGCTGCCGCTACGACCCGGCCACCCGGACGCTCTCCTGGGCGCAGGCCGGACACCCCGCCCCGCTGCTGTTCCGCAACGGGACGGGGAGCGCGCTGACGCCGCCCGACGGGGTGCTGCTCGGTGCCACGACCGGCGCCGGGTACGAGCAGGCCGAGCTCCAGCTGATCCCCGGCGACCTGTTGATCCTGCACACCGACGGACTGACGCGCACGAGCGCCGCCGCGGAGTGTGACACGGACCGGCTGCTCGCGCTGGCGCCGCGTTTCGCCAAGGCTCGTGACGCGCAGGAGTGCGTACGAACGGTCGTCGAGGAGTTCGGTGAGGACGACCGCGAGGACGACGCCTGTGTGATGGTCGCGAGGATCGGCGGGTAGAGGGACTTCCGGCGTCTGCCCGGAACTGTCTTCCGGGCAGAATTGTTCCTGGCCGGATTCCCGCCCCCAGCTGTCTTCCCGAGGCTGTCTTCCCGACCCCGGCCGTCTCTTGCCCAGGTCGCTGATCCAGGCTGCTTCCTGCCGGAGACCGGGCCCGGAATGAGAACGGGAACCCGCTGGGTTCCCGGATCTCTCTCCCGGGTCCTAGATCCCGGCGCTCCTCGCCCTCTTCGAGGGGCTGTGGGGCAGGGCCAGCTGGATCTCGTCGCGCAGATCCTGGATTTTCGCGTAGCCCGCGTAGTGGCCCGTCAGGCGGTACATCTCCCGCAACCTGTCCCACGTCCGGTGCGAGGAGGTCTCCCCCATCGAGACGAGTGCCAGCCTGGCGTAGCGGTCGGCCTGTTCGGGGTCGTCGGCGATGAAGCACGCCGAGGCCAGTGAGATGTAGTCGAAGATCTTGGAGCGCTGCCGCCCGCCCTCGCGCAGCTCCAGTGCCCGCTTGGCATGTTGCTGCGCGGTGCTCGCGGCCGCCGGGTCGTGCTCGGCGAGTGTGCGGTACGCCAGTGCCTCCATGCCGTGCAGATCCGCCTCGTCGAACATCTGCATCCAGCTGGGCGGCGGTACGTCGCCCTTGTCGGAGACGAACAGGTCCTCGGCTTCGCCGAGGGTGCGGCGCATGGCCTGACCGCGGCCCATGGACGCCTGTGCCCAGGCTTCGATGGTGTGCAGCATCGCCTGGGTGCGGGGCAGGGTCTGTTCCCCCGAGCCGGACTTGGCGAGCTTCATCAGGTCCAGGGCGTCGTCGGGACGGCCCAGGTGGACCATCTGGCGCGCGGCCCTGGAGAGCGCTTCGCCGGCACGCGGGCGGTCGCCGCCCTCGCGAGCCGCATGGGCGGCGATGACGAAGTACTTCTGGGCGGTGGGTTCGAGGCCGACGTCGTGGGACATCCAGCCGGCGAGTACGGCGAGGTTGGCGGCGACGCCCCACAGGCGCCGTTGGAGATGGTCGGGGTGGTGGTAGGCGAGCATGCCGCCCACTTCGTTGAGCTGCCCCACAACGGCCTTGCGTTGGAGCCCGCCGCCACGGGAGGCGTCCCAGGCGCGGAACACTTCGACCGAACGCTCGAGAGCCTCGATCTCCTGGGATCCGATGGGGGCGGCCTCATAGCGGTCGTACCCGGCGGGGTCGGCGTTCAGGTGGCTGTCGATACGAGGGGCGTCGGGGGTGAGTGCGGGGTCGGTCTTGAGCCAGTCGTGCATGGCGCTGCTGAGTGCTGAGCCTGCGGCGAGCGCGGCGCCCGCGCCCACCAGGCCGCGTCGGTTGAGCATGAGGTCCATTCCCGTGAATTCGGTGAGGACCGCCGCCGTCCGTTCGGGAGCCCACGGAAGGCCGTCAGGGTTGTCAGTTCCCTGGACGTCCCGCCGCTTACCCGCTCGCCCGTTCCGTACGAACCCGAGGTCCTCGATGGTCACGACACGACCGAGTCGCTCGGTGAACAGAGCTGCCAGCACTCTCGGCACGGGATCGCGCGGGGTCTCCCCCATGTCGATCCAACGCCGCACCCGCGAGGTGTCGGTCGCCAGCTGTGGGTGGCCCATGGCCGCCGCCTGCCGGTTCACGAGTCTTGCGAGTTCCCCCTTGGACCAGCCGGCCAGGCCGAACAGGTCGCAGAGGCGGGTATTGGGTTCTCCGGTCACTTCAAGCCCCCAGGTTCTCGGCTGAGTTGACAGTAACTCCCTGTCAGAGGCGTTGGGACTATTCGCCAGGGTTCGCCAGGGTGCGCCAGATGGTGTGCCACCCGCGGCCGGGTGTCACGTAGGAACGCGCCACCTCGGCCCGGCAGCCGGAAGCATTCCCCAGGGTGCCGACCGGCTGCCGGGGCGGGCAGCGCACGTACCTTGTCGGCACACGAAGGGATCTGTAACCCCCATGTACACAGCATCGTCCTCCGTGTCCGCCCCGCCCCGGCCGCAGCGCACCGCTGTCCCGGCCGGTGCCGGACCGTATCTGGATCCCACTCACGCCGGTCGGGCCCGACGCCCCGCTGGGACGGTCGGCCAACCGCTCAGCGGGAGAATCGACTTGTCCGGCCCCCAGGGCGCGCAGCTGCGCATGGCCATCGCGTCGGTGCACCGGATCTGCCCGGAGTTCAACCCGGTGCAGGTGCTGCGCAGAAGCGGACGTTCCGTACTGCTCGTCGGCACCACGGGGCGTACCACCGCGGTCGCCAAGTGCTTACTCGACCACTCACCCGCGTGGGTGGAGCGGCTCCGTCATGAAATAGCTTCATATCGCGCCTTCGTCCGGCACCGCCCACCGGTGCGGGTCCCGCGGCTGATCGCCGCGGATCCCGACAACTGCACACTGGTGATCGAGCGGATGCCGGGCCGAGCGGCGGCCCTTGCACGGCACCCGGCCGAGGCTCCGCCTCGTGCCGATGTACGGGCCGCCCTCGGCGCGATCGCCCGGCTCAATGCCTGGCGGCCGCCGGCCGGGATGTTCGACGCCCCTCTCGACTACGCGTCCCGGATCTCGCGCTATCACGAGCTGGGGCTGTTCACCGACCGTGACCTCGGCGATCTGCAGAAGCTGCTGCACGGTCTGGCGCATGCGGGCGGCAGGCAGGGCATGGGGCAGTTCTGTCACGGCGACGCACTGCTGTCGAACATTCTGCTGTCGCCGGCGGGTCCGGTGCTGGTCGACTGGGAGCACGCGGGCTGGTATCTGCCCGGGTACGACCTGGCGACGCTGTGGTCGGTGCTGGGAGACGCGCCGGTGGCGCGGCGGCAGATCAGTCAGCTGGCGCAGCAGGCGGGACCGGCGGTGCGGGACGCGTTCCTGGTCAATCTGATGCTGGTGCTGACCCGGGAGATCCGTACCTACGAGACGGCGGTTCAGCGGACGATGCGGGAGGCGGCGCCGGCAGGCGGCGGGCATCCGCAGTCCGGTGGGCTGTCGGCCGGCGAGGAGCAGCGTTTGCTGCTGCGGCGGTTGCACGACGACTGCGCGCTGGCACGGCGGGCTGTGCGCGCCGCGGTCGGCACCCGCTGACCGGCCACCACTGAGGGGGAAGTGCGCTGCGCACCCAGTGCCGACACACTGGGCGCGCAGCGCACTGTGGTGCGCGGGGGGTTGGGCGCGGGCCGGCTATGACCTGTGGAACTCCACCGCGTCCACGTCGAAGGAGTTGTTCTGCGGGGACGTGAAGACGAGATACAGCTTGTGGGTTCCGGCGAGCGCTTCGACCGGCATCTGCGGGGTGGTCCGGTAGGTGTCCCATCCCCCGGTGCTGGGGACGGGCGTGGTGGCCAGCAGTTTGCCGTCGGGGGCGTCCGCGCGCAGTTCGATCGCGCCGACTCCGTACGGCGAGGACAGTGTGTAGCTGACCGTGCCGACGCCTTCGACGCTCATCGGGTCGAACGCCACCCAGTCGCCGTTACTGACGTCGCCGATCCGCTTGCCGTTCTCCGCGCCTGCCTGGGCGACGATGCGGGTGCCCGACTGCGCGTCGTAGTACTCGGCCTGCTTGTGCCTGGGGTGCAGCACGGAACGGCCGTAGCCGGTCAGAGCGCTGGTGCCGTCTCCTCCCTTGTCCGTGTACTTGGCGTTGAGTACATAGGTGAGATCGGCGCCCTCCGGGTGGCCGCCGAGGTCACCGGTGTCGACGGTGCCTTCGCAGCCGGGGATGTCGGTGGTCGGGTGCTCGTGGTCGTCGTGGCCGAGGGCCGGGTTGACGGTGACCTTGGAGCAGTCGACGGGGCCGTCCTCCGGGTCGGTGACGGTGACCTTGTACGGAATCTTGTCGCCGAAGGTGATGAGTTTGCCGTTGACCGGGAAGTCGATGGTCACCTTGGGTGCGGTGTTGCCCGCGGTGATGGGGATATTGGCGTAGCCGGACTTTCCGGTGGCGTCGGTGACCTTCAGCTGCGCGGTGAAGTCTCCCTTGGCGGTGTAGGTGTGAGTGGGGTCGGCCTCGGTGGAGTCGTACGTACCGTTGCCGTCGAAGTCCCAGGCGTAGCTGAGCGGATCGCCGTCGGGGTCGGCGCTGCCGGCGCTGGAGAAGTCGACCTCGAGCGGTGTGGGTCCGTCGGTGGCGGAGGCGGCGGCCTTGGCGACGGGAGTGCGTTTGCCCTGCGCGTAGTCGATCCGGTAGAGGCCGGAGTCGTTGTTGCCGCCGCCGAAGGAGCTGCCCCATTCGAGGACGTACAGGGATCCGTCGGGGCCGAAGGTCATGTCCATCGGCTTGTTGAATTTCTGCGAGGACAAGAAGTCATTGATCTTGAGAAGCTTGTTCTGCTTGTCGAAGCGCATCTCCTTGAGGTAGTTGCGCGACCATTCGTAGAAGAAGTTCGCACCGTCGAAGTAGGCGGGGAACTTGGTGCTGGAGGGGTTCTTGGCGTCGTAGCGGTAGACGGGGCCGCTCATCGGGGCCGCGCCGCCGGTGCCCATCTCGGGGAACTCCCTGGACGCGCCGTAGCCGTACCAGACGTCGGGCTGATGGAGCGGCGGGAGGTCCTTGAGGCCGGTGTTGTTCGGTGAGGGGTTGACCGGCTTGGCGCAGTCGAACTTCGGGCCGACGGTCTTGGTGTCCGGGTCGTAGGGCGCGTACGCCTGGTTGTTGCCGTGGCAGAACGGCCAGCCGAAGTTGCCGGGCTTCTTGATGACGTTGTACTCGACCAGGCCCTCGGGGCCGCGGTCGGTGGTCGGCAGGCCCCGGTCGGGTCCGTAGTCGGCGACATGGACGTAGCCGGTCTTCTGGTCGACGGTGAAGCGGAACGGGTTGCGGAAGCCCATCGCGTAGATCTCGGGGCGGGTCTTCTCGGTGCCCGGGCGGAAGAGGTTGCCCTTGGGGATGGTGTAGCCGCCCCGGTCGCCCGGTTTGATGCGAAGGATCTTGCCGCGCAGGTCGTTGGTGCTGCCCGCGGTGCGGGCGGCGTCCAGCATCTGCTTGCCGGGGCGCCAGTCGAGCGGGGCGTAGCCCTGCCAGTCGGGGTCGAGGTTGGGCGGTACGTCGTCGCCGACAGCGAGGTAGAGCGTGCGGTCCGGGCCGAACTCGACGGCGCCGCCGGTGTGCCCGGGCTCGGGGAAGGTGCGGTCGCGGTACGCGGGGACGTCGAGGAGTTTCTTCTCGCTCTTCAGGTCGAGGCTGTTGCCCTTGACGGTGAAGCGGGAGAGGCGGTTGACGTCGTCCTTGGCCCCGGCCGGCGTGTAGTAGAGGTAGATCCACCCGTTCTTCTTGAAGGCGGGGTCCAGTTCCATGCCGACCAGGCCGTCCTCGCCGCCGGTGTAGACGTCGAGCTTGCCGGCGCTGACGGTGGAGTGCGAGGAGGGGTCGAATATCTTCACTTCACCGTTGCGCTGGGCATAGAGGACCCGGCCGTCGTGGGCGACGTCGAGTTCCATCGGGTCGGCGGTGTTGTCGTCGAGGGTGACCTTCTCGTAGCCGCTCCAGACGGTGCCGCCGCAGTCGCCGGCCTTGTTGCCCGCGGCCCACTGGACGCCGCCGACGACATGGTCGCGGAAGGCGGCCTCGCTGTACGAGGGGATGTCATGGCCCATGGCGGTGGCCCAGACCTTGCCGCCCTCGGTGTTGCGGCACCAGGAAATGGGGTGGTCGGCGCCCATGGCGGAGCCGCCGGGGTTGTACGTCGTCTCGTCGGCGGTGACCAGGACATGGACGTCGCCGCGGGGGTTCTCGTCGAAGTTGTACCACTCCTCGGGGCGCTCCCAGCGCTCCGGAAGCCCCTTGGTGGAGGGGTGGACCCGGTCGGCGACCTTGGCGGTGCCCTGCAGGACGCCGGGCGAGTGGGCGGGCATGTGCGCGCCACCGTTGATGGCCTCGTCCCACCAGGGGAACTGCTCCTCGACGCCCATGTCGAGGGTGTTGTGGATGGCGACGATGCCGCCTCCGCCGCGTACGTAGGTCCGCACCGCCTCGCGCTGGGCGTCGGTGTCCCAGACCATCCCGGAGTTCTGCAGCATGACGATGACGTCGAATTCCCTGAGCTTCGCGTCGTCGAAGACTGCAGGGTCGGCACTCTGGACGACCTCGAAGTTGTTCTCGGCGGCCTCCTCCTCGAACATCTGGATGCCCGCGGGGATGGAGGCGTGGACATAGCCGACGGCCCGGGTGAAGAGCAGGGCGCGGAAGGCGGGCGCCTTGTCGGCGGCGGTCGCGGTGGCGGTGCCGGGCAGGGCTGTCACCGCGAGCAGCAGTACCGCTGCCACGGCGACGACCGCTCTACGTATGTCACGAGCATGACAGCTCATGAGCCGGTCCTCTCTGGTGGGGTGAGGTGGGAACGCAGGAAGGCCAGGCCCTCGGTGGCGATGGCGTCCTGGGTCGCGGCGAGGGGGCGCCAGACGGAGGCCGCCACGGCGATGGCGTCGTTGTGGGCGGTGAACGACTCGATGCACAGCGGGCCCCGGTAGCCGTGGGTGGTGAGCGCGGCGAGGAAACCGAGCCAGTCGAGAGGGTCGGCTCCGGGGGTGCCACGGTCGTTCGCACACACCTGGACATGGACGATGCGGCCCGCGGCCTGCCGTACGGCTCCGGCCAGCGAACGCTCCTCGATGTTCTGGTGGTAGGTGTCGAGGGCGAGGCCGATGGTGTGCGGGTCCAGGCCGTCGAGGGCTTCGAGGCACTGGGCGACGGTGTTGATCAGGCTGGTCTCGTAGCGGTTGAGCGGCTCGACCCCGATCCGTACACCCGCGGCCCGCGCATGGTCGACAACGGGGGCGAGGTGGGTGCGCAACTCCTCGTAGGCGGTGGCCCGTTCGCAGGGGTCCAGCCGCCAGGTGCGTCCGACGGCGGCGTAGAGGGGGCCCGCGACAACGGGGGCCGAGACGGCGCTCGCCGTGTCGATGCAGCGCAGCAGATAGTCCTGGGTGGCGCGGACGGTCGCCGGGTCGGTGCGGACGAGATCGCGGTCCGGGGGCATGACGGCGATGACGGCGGCAGGGAACAGGCCGGTCGCGTCCAGGAGCTCGGCGGCGGCCGCCGGATCCCAGTCCCCGGCCTGCTCCAGTGGGAGTTCGACACAGTCGAAGCCCCAGGTGGACAGCTTGGGCAGGACGTCGACGAGCGCTTCGTGGGTGATCGGCGAATGCCAGATCCAGGGGTTCGCGCCGAGTGCGCGGGGCTTCACTTCCTGCCGCCCCAGGCCTCGGGGAATCCTGGCAGCTTCTCGCAGCCGCACATCGCGTAGTGCAGCGGCGGCATGCCGGGCTCGAGGTACTTGTCGAGAGTGTCCTGGGTGACGGTGGGCTGCGGGAGCTTCCACTCCTTGGGCACCTGCTGCCCGTCCAGAATCCTCAATGCGGCGATGACGGGCGTACGCCACTGGAAGGTGGGGTAGGTCGGGGCGATCGCGGTGAGATTCTTCTCCTTCCATGCCTGAAGGAAGTCCTGCTGGTCCTCCCCGGTGAGCGGCGGCACGTCCTTGCCCGCGTCCTCGAAGGCCTCGACGGCGGCGACGGCGGTCGCCCCGGAGTCCATCCATACGCCGTCGATGTCACCGTGCCGGGTGAGGGCGTCGGTGACAACCGACTTGGTCCTGGCGGGGTCGCCGTCGGTGAACTTCACGTCCACGACGTCGAGTTCGCTCTTGTCGAAGGCGACCTTCGCCGCGGACCAGCGGGTCTCCAGGACGTCGACGCCGGGCGAGATGCGCAGGGCGAGGATCTTGCCCTTGGGCTTGACCTTCCCTACGAGGAAGTCGGCGGCGACCGCGCCGTATCCGTAGCCGCCGATCGGGTTGATGAAGGTGACCGCACAGTCGGTCTCCACTCCCCGGTCGAAGACGATGACGGGCAGCTTGGCGCAGGCCTGCTCGACCGCGGGCGTGAGGGTGGCGGTGGTGTTCGGGGAGACGATCAGGGCGTCGCAGTCCCGTCCTGCCAGCTCCTGGATGTCGGAGATCTGTTTGTCGTCCTTGCCCTGGGCATCGAGGACGGTGAACTTGGTGATCTCCTTGTGGAGCTTCACTTCGGCCTTCATGTTCTTCAGGCCGACCTGCCGCCAGGGGTTGAAGACACCGGCGTTGGAGAAGCACAGATGGATGCCCCGGCCCTGCTTCCTGTACTGCGCCGTGTCGGTCAGCTGCGGGCCGATCATCTGCTCCCAGGGTTTGCCGGCCGGGCCCTCGGGTGTCTGCTTGCCGAGCGCCAGCTGCCGTTCGTACTCGGCCTGTTGGAAGAACTTCGACTGCGCGCCGGTACCGGAGTCGCCCGCGGACGAGCTGCCGGCCGCTCCTGCGGGCTTGTCCGGTGGCGCGTCGCTCGTGCACGAGGCGATGAGCGCCGTGCCGAGCAGCGCGGCGGCGGCGGCGACGAGGGATCGTCTGCGGATCGTACGGATGGCGGTCATGAGGGTTTCCCTTCCGGCGAGTGCATACGGCGGCGGCGCAGCCGGGACCAGTCGGCGGCGCCGAGGCCCACGGCGGCGATGACGATGACCCCTTGGACAGCGGATTCGAGGGCGCCGGACACGCCCTGAAGATTGAGCAGGGTGAACAGGGCCTGGAGGGAGAAGGCCCCGGCCATGGCGGCGACGACGGATCCGCGGCCGCCGCCGAGGACCACCCCGCCGAGGACCACGGCGGTGATGGCTTCGAATTCATAGCCGCGGCCGGCCTGGGCCGAGACTCCGGAGAAGCCTCCGACGAGGACGGCGGCGAGTGCGGCGGCGGTACCCGAGAGGATGAAGGCGACGGTGCGGGCCCGGGCGACACGTACGCCGGCGAGTGCTGCCGCTCGTTCGCTGTCGCCGGTTGCGAGGAGGGTGCGGCCGAAGTCGGAGCGCATCAGGAGGACGGCGGCGCCTCCGGCGGCGAGGCAGGCGAGGACGGCCCAGGGCAGCCAGCCGAACGCGGTGCCGCGGCCGAGCTGGCGGAAGGCGGCGGGGAGCGCGCCGTGCGGGGATCCGCCGGTCCAGAAGAAGACGGCACCTTCGAGGATGAGCATCATGCCGAGGGTGGTGATGAACGACGGCACCCGCAGAACGGTGGTGATCAGCCCGTTGAGCAGCCCCGCGAGCGCTCCGGCGACAAGCAGTACCGCCGTGACCAGCAGCCAGGGCGCGGAGGGGAAGGATCCGTAGAGCTCGGCGGCGACGACCACGCCCGCGGTGACGATCGCGCCCACGGAGAGGTCGAACTCTCCGCAGACGATGACCAGGTACTGCCCGGCGGCGAGGATGACCAGAGGAGCGGCGCGTTTGACGAAGGCGAGGAAGCGGTCGGGCTCGAAGAAGCCGGGATCGGTGAGGGCGAGCGCCGCGAGCAGCACGACGAGCAGGACGTACACGGGGGCGCCGGTGCCCAGGGTGCGTACGACTCGCCTGGCCGCGGGGGCCGTTGCCGTCGTCATGCGGGCCTCCTTGTCGAGCGCCGCGCGTAGAGCGCGACGGCCGCGATGATGACGACGCCCCGTACGACGTTCTTGAAGAAGGGGTCGACGGAGAGCTGGTTGAAGACGCTGTCGAGTACGGCCAGGACGAGGACCCCGCCGAGGGTGCCCGCCACTCCCCCGCGGCCGCCCGCGAGCGCGGTGCCGCCGAGGACGACGGCGGCGATCGACTCGAGGTCGTAGCGGGCTTCGGTGCCCGCCCAGGGCGCTCCGGCGCCGAGTCTGGCGGCGAGGAAGAGGGCGGCCGCGCCGACGCACAGCGAGCAGAGGACGTGTGCGGCGACGACGGTGCGGCGGGTGCGTACGCCGGAGAGCCGGGCGGCGTGCTCGTCGCCCCCGGTGGCGTACATGTGATGGCCCAGGCGCGTGCGTCGGGTGATCAGCCACATGACGACGGCCACGGCAGCGAGCAGGAAGAGGGAGACGGGGACCGGGCCGAGGCGGTCGTAGCCGAGGTGCTGGAAGGAGGCGGGGACCTTGCCGGCCGGTCCGGTGTAGTTGTTCTCGATCCAGCCGCGCAGGATGAAGGCGCTGCCGAGAGTGGCGATGAAGGCGTTGACCTTCAGTCCGGTGACGATGAGGCCGTTGGCGAGTCCGACGGCCGCGCTGAGCGCGAGGACGGCGATCACGGCGGTAAGGACGCCGCCGCTCTGCATGGTCTCGGCCGCGACGAGCGTGCCGAGGCTGATGAGGTAGGCCACGGACAGGTCGAGTGAGCCGGTGAGAATGACAGCGGACTGGCCGACGGCGACCAGGCCGAGGGCAACGCAGTTCTGCAGGATCGCCACGATGTTGGTGAGGGCGAGGAAGTCCCCGCCGCGGGCGGCGACGACGATCCAGCCGAGGAGGGTGACGGCGAGCGCCGCCAGCCATACGCCGACGACGGGGTCGGTGAGGCGCACCCGGGCCGGGGCGCGGGGCGGTGCCGCGGCGACGGTCGCACTGAGCGAGTTCATTCGGCCTCTCCCGGGGTGTGGGGGCCACCGGATCCGGGCGGCCGCCCGCCGCGGCGCACGGTGGCGCGCTTGTCGGCCGGCGCACCCGCCGCCGCGTCGGGCGCCGTCGTCGTGCCGCCGGTGGCGAGGCGCATGACCTCCTCCTCGCCCGCGCCCGCGGCGAGTTCACCCGCGAGTCGGCCCTGCGACATGACGAGGATGCGGTCGCTCATGCCGATCAGCTCCGGCAGCTCGGAGGAGATGATCAGTACGGCGAGGCCTTCACGGGCGAGTTCGCGTACGAGGGTGTGGATGGCGGCCTTGGCGCCGACGTCCACGCCTCGGGTGGGTTCGTCGAAGAGCAGTACCTGGGGGCGGGCGGCGAGCCACTTGGCGATGACGACCTTCTGCTGGTTGCCGCCGGAGAGGTACTGGGCCTGCTGGTCCTCGCCGCGTGAGCGCAGGCGTACGCGTGCGAGCAGTGCGGTGACCTCGCGTGCGGCGGGAGGTCTGCCGCGGGCCGGGACGGCGCGGGTGACGAGCAGCGCGTTGTCGCGTACGGACTGGCGCAGCGCGAGGCCTTCGGTCTTGCGGTCCTCGGTGACCAGGGCGATGCCTGCACGAATCGCCTCGCGGGGCCGGGCGGGCCGCAGATTTCTCCCGCCGACGGTCATGGCACCGGCGGTGAAGGGCGCCACGCCGAACAGCGCGCGGGCGAGAGACGTGCGGCCGGAGCCCTGGAGGCCGGCGACACCGACGACTTCGCCCGCGCGCAGGGTCAGGTCGATACCGCTGATGCGGGCGTTGGCACCGGCGGTGACGGTGAGCCGCTCCGGGCCGATCTCCTCGGGGCGGGCGCGGGGCGGGTAGTACGCGGTGAGTTCGCGGCCGACCATGGCGCGTACGACCTGGCCGGCGTCGGTGTCCTGGGTACGGAGTGTGCTGACGCGGCGGCCGTCCTTGAGGACGGTGATGCGCTGCGACAGGTCGAAGACCTCGCGCAGCCGGTGCGAGATGTAGAGAATGCCCAGGCCGCGCCGGGTGAGCCGGCGGACGAGGGCGGACAGCAGCTCGACCTCGTGGTCGGCCAGCGGTGCGGTGGGCTCGTCCATGACGAGGACACGTACGTCCGAGGCCAGGGCCTTGACGATCTCGACGGTCTGCCGGCGGGCGACGGTGAGGTCGCGGACCAGGGTGCGCGGGGTGATGCCGGTCTCGTCGAGTTCGGCGAGGAGTTCGGCGGTGCGCGTCTCCATCGCCTTGCGGTCGACGAGTCCGCGCCGGGTAGGTTCGCGGCCGAGGAAGACGTTCTCGGCGACAGTGCGATGGTCGAGGAGGGCGAACTCCTGGTGGATGATGCCGATTCCGGCTGCCTGTGCCTGCGAGGGGTGGGTGAAAGCGCGGGCGGTGCCGTCGATGGTGATGGTCCCCGAGTCGGGTAGGTGCTCCCCGGCGAGGATCTTCATCAGGGTGGATTTCCCGGCGCCGTTCTCGCCCACGAGGGCGTGCACTTCGCCGGCTTCGAGGTCGAGCCCCACGTCGTGGAGGACAGGCACCCCGAGAAAGCTCTTGGACACGCCGTGCATCGTCAGCATCGCCTGGCTCCTTGGGCACTGGCTCCTTGGACAGCGGTCTGCAGAGCAATGTCCTGACCCCGCTTTCGCCTGTCAAGAGTCCAAGCAGCCTTCGCCGCAAACGAATTGACGGAGACTTACGTCGATGAACGAACAATATCCGCCTTGTAAGCAGCCAAAGTCGTCCCTATGGTTACTGTCATGTCTCCGCCGCAGGCTCCCAGCGCATCCGCCGCCGTTCACTCCCCCGGCGAGGTGCTCGCGCTGATCAGTTCGGGGGCCGCGGCGACGCGCGCGGACATCGCCCGGATCACCGGGCTCGCCCGTTCCACCGCCTCCCAGCGGGTGGACGCCCTCATCGCGCACGGCTTCGTCGACGAGACCGCGGCCGAGGCCGGCCACTCGACCGGTGGTCGCCCGCCCCGCAGACTCCGACTGCGCACCCGAGAGCACGCGGTGGCCGGGGTGGACCTCGGCGCCTCGCACTGCCGGGTGGCGCTGATGGACATCGGCGCCGCCACGCTGGCCACGCAGGAGGATCCGCTGTCGATCGCGGACGGGCCCGAGTCCGTGCTGCGCCATGTGGAACGCACCCTGCACACACTGCTGAAGGAGGCGGGACGGCAGCCGGGAACCCTGCGCTCCATCGGTGTCGGCGTGCCGGGCCCGGTGGAGTTCTCCACCGGGCGCCCGGTGGATCCCCCGATCATGCCGGGCTGGCACCAGTACCCGATCCCGGAGTTCTTCGCCGCGCGCTTCGGGGTGCGGGCGCTGGTGGACAACGACGTGAACGTGATGGCGCTGGCCGAGCAGCGCCGCGCGTTCCCCGACACCCGCTATCTGCTGTACATCAAGGTCGGCACGGGCATCGGCTGCGGGATCGTCGCGGACGGCCGGCTGCACCGGGGTGCGCAGGGCTGCGCAGGCGACATCGGCCATATCCGGGTCGGTGACCAGGAGGAGCCGTGCCGCTGCGGCAACTCCGGCTGCCTGGAGGCGGTCGCGGGCGGCGCCGCACTTGCGGAGAAGCTGGCGGGTCTGGGACTGGATGCCACCTCGGGCAGCGATGTCGTACGCCTGGTGAAGTCCGGCAACCGGGACGCGGTGCGCATGGTGCGCGAGGCGGGCCGGGCGGTCGGCGAGGTCCTGGCGAGCCTGGTGAACTTCTTCAACCCGGACACGGTGGTACTCGGCGGCGCGCTGGCCGCGGTCCACGATCAGCTGCTGGCGGGCGTACGGGAGGCGGTCTACCGGCGCTCGCATCCGCTGGCCACACATGTGCTGCAGATCGAGCCGAGCCGTACGGGCGAGGCCGCGGCGGCTCTCGGCGCGGGCATTCTGGCGATCGAGCACGCCCTGTCCCCGGCCCAGGTGGACCGGCAGCTGGCCCGTGCTGCCGTGTCCTGACCCGCAGGCGGACCTCGAACGGGACGCGGACCTCGAACTCGACGCGGGCGTCGGGCAGGAGGCGGCCTCGGGCCGGCCCTCCGGTGCCTGGCGCAGTTGATGGCACGGGTACTCGATCACCGGACGTCTCGATCACACCAGACGTCTCGATCACCGGACGCATCACCGGCCAGCCCACCGCGCTGTCCGGAATCCGATGCCGGCTCTCCGCCACGGCGGCGTTGCCCGACGGCACTCGAAGACACCCGGAACCGCCTTCCGGACAAGGACATTGGTCCACGCCACTGACGCGCCGCAGGCCCGCGCCCCATCGCCACGAAACTCCACGACACGCTCGCTGACGTGCGAACTCCTTGCAAGGGCAGATGATTGACGGATCGTCCGGGAGCCGATACCCCTGTACTCGTGTTCGGCCCGCCGGCCCCGTCGCGCACCACCCGCTCCTGGAGGCTGCCTTGCAAGGATCCGCCCCCGCACGACCGAAAAGCGCCCGTCGGCGCATGCTGAGGACGGCGGGCGCGGTGGCGTCGGCCGCACTGCTGGTGCCACTGCTCTCGGCCGGTCCTTCCGCCACCGCGGAGCCGCCTTCGCCCGTTGCGCTCCAGCGCGACTTCGCCGCGGCCTCCGACCGGTACCAGGTACCGCAGAGCGTGCTGCTCGGCGTGTCGTATCTGCAGTCCCGCTGGGACACGCACGGGGGCGCGGCAAGCGTCACGGGCGGCTACGGGCCGATGCATCTGATCGATGCCAGAACAGCACTCGCCGAGGCTCCGCACCATTCGCACGGCAGCGAGGACGCGCGCGGTGACGATGCGCGTCCTGCCCGCACCGTCACCGAGGCGGCGCTGCCCAAAGCCTCCGGACTCCCGTCCAGACTGAGGACACTGGACCGGGCGGCCGCGCTGTCCGGGCTGAGCCCCGAGCAACTGCGCAACAGCTCCTCCGCCAACGTCCTCGGCGGTGCGGCGCTGCTCGCCGACGCGCAGAAGAAGCTGGGCCGGCCGCTGAGCGAGGATCCGGCCGACTGGTACGGCGCGGTGGCGCGCTTCTCCGGCGCGGACGACACGGCGACCGCGACGACCTACGCCAACGATGTCTTCGACGTGATCCGCACGGGCCAGTCGCGCACCACGGACAGCGGGCAGCGTGTCGCGCTGCCGGCTCGTCCTGCCGTGGTTCCCGATCCGGCACAGGCGGCGCGGCTCGGGCTGCGTACGGCGGACGCGACGAAAACCGAGTGTCCGCGCACGGTGGCCTGCGAGTGGATCCCGGCTCCGTACGAGGAGTTCGGTGAGGGCGACTACGGCAATCACGACAAGGCGAACCGGCCCACGTCCCAGTCGGTGAAGTACATCATCGTCCATGACACCGAGGGCTCCTGGGACACCACCCTGAAGCTGGTACAGGACCCTGCGTATGTGTCCTGGCAGTACACCCTGCGCTCCTCGGATGGGCACATCGCCCAGCACGTCCCGCTCAAGGACGTGGCCTGGCACGCCGGCAACTGGTACGTGAACGCCAAGTCGGTGGGCCTGGAGCACGAGGGCTTCCTGGTCTCGCCGGACGCCTGGTACACGGAGGCGATGTACCGCTCCTCGGCGCGGCTGGTGAAGTACCTGGCGCAGCGGTACGACGTCCCGCTGGACCGTCAGCACATCCTCGGCCACGACAATGTGCCGGGCACGACCACGGCGACGATCGGCGGGATGCACACCGACCCGGGTCCGTACTGGGACTGGGCGCACTACTTCACGCTGCTCGGCAAGCCGTTCACGCCGACCGCGGGTCCGCGCAGCGAGGCCGTGACGATCCGGCCCGCGTACACCGGGCATCAGCCGCTGTACACGGGCTGTGTGAAGGCCGGGCAGGCGTGCGCACCGCACGGCTCGGGCGCGGTCCGGCTGCACACCGCGCCCGCCGAGGACGCCCCGCTGGTCAAGGACATCGGTCTGCGGCCGGGTGGCGAGGGCTCCACGACCGGCGTCAATGACACCGGCGCCCGTGCCTCGACGGGCCAGCAGTACGCCGTCGCCGGGCGCGAGGGCGACTGGACGGCGATCTGGTACCTGGGACAGAAGGCCTGGTTCCACAATCCGCGCAAGCAGCCGACGGCGGTGCCGACAAGGGGCCGGTTGCTCACCCCGAAGGCAGGCGTGGCGGAGATCCCGGTGTACGGGCGGGCCTATCCGGAAGCGGCGGCGTATCCCGCCGACATCCCGGTGCAGGCCGTCTCGGCGCTGCCGTACAAACTGCTCGCGGGCCAGCAGTACGTCGTGGGTGACCGCACGGTGGGCGAGTATCTGTACGCGACGACGTTCGACACCGCCGGGCACAAGGTGGTGCGCGGCAAGGAGGCGTACTACGAGATCCAGTTCGGGCACCGGGTCGCCTTTGTGAAGGCGTCCGACGTGCGCGTACGGAAGTAGCAGCGGGGCGCCACCGGGCGTGGGTCCGGTGACGCCCCCACATATTCGTGGGCTTGTGTGACTAATCGCCGTGGGGCGTGGGCCGTACGGGCGACGGGTAGGGCTGGCCCGTCCACGACGGGTCCGCGTCTCGCACGCGGATGCTCACCGAAAGGCCCTAGGCGCACATGGCACAGCCCTTCGTACTGCCGGACTTCTACGTTCCGTATCCGGCGCGGCTCAATCCGCATGTCGAGGAGGCACGCAGGCACACCAAAGAGTGGGCGCAGCGGATGGAGATGCTGGAGGGCTCCGGCATCTGGGAGGAACGCGATCTCGACGCGCACGACTACGCCCTGCTGTGCGCGTACACCCACCCGGACTGCGACGCGGACGCCCTCTCCCTCGTCACCGACTGGTATGTGTGGGTCTTCTTCTTCGACGACCACTTCCTGGAGACCTTCAAGCGGACGCTGGACCGGGAGGGCGGGAAGCGGTATCTGGACCGGCTGCCGGCCTTCATGCCGATGAATCTCGCGGACGGTACGCCGGAGCCGGAGAATCCGGTCGAGGCGGGTCTCGCCGATCTGTGGGCGCGAACCGTGCCGAGCATGTCGGACGCCTGGCGGGTGCGGTTCGCCGAGGCGACCGAGCATCTGCTGAACGAGTCCCTGTGGGAACTCTCCAACATGGACGAGGGGCGGATCGCCAACCCCGTCGAGTACATCGAGATGCGGCGGAAGGTCGGCGGGGCGCCCTGGTCGGCGGGGCTGGTGGAGTTCGCGGCGAACGCCGAGGTCCCCGCGGCGGTGGCCGGCTCGCGGCCGCTGTGCGTGCTGCGCGACGCGTTCTCGGACGCGGTGCACCTGCGCAATGACCTGTTCTCGTACCAGCGTGAGGTCGAGGACGAGCGCGAGAACAGCAATGGAGTCCTGGTCCTGGAGAACTTCCTGGGCTGTACGACGCAGGAGGCGGCCGAGGCCGTCAACGACCTGCTGACCTCGCGGCTCCAGCAGTTCGAGAACACCGCTCTCACCGAGGTCGGGCCGCTCTGCGCGGAGAAGCGCCTCACCCCCGCCGAGACCACCGCCGTGCTGGCGTACGCCAAGGGCCTGCAGGACTGGCAGTCCGGCGGGCACGAGTGGCACATGCGCTCGAGCCGCTACATGAACGGCGGCGGGAAGGCCGACGGTCCCGACCGGAGCGGCTGGGGCATGTCCGCCGCGTCGGTCCGCTTCACTCCACGCGCCGAGGCGGCTCGTCGGCGCAGCCACACCCATCAGCCGTACCAGCACGTCGGCCCGTCCCTGCTCCCCGAGTTCGAACTGCCCTACAACGTCACTCTCAGCCCGCATCTGGCGGGGGCGCGGGAGCGGAACATCCAGTGGGCGCGGCGGATGGGAATCCTTCAGGCGCAGCCGGGGCGGCCCGGCTCGCACGTCTGGGACGAACGGCGGGCACGCAACATCGATCTGCCGCTCTGTTCGGCGGGCCTCCATCCGGATGCGACACCGGAGGAGCTGGACCTGTCGTCGAACTGGCTGACCTGGGGCACGTACGGAGACGATCTGTACCCGGTGATCTACGGGCGCACCCGTGATCTGGCCGGGGCCCGGGCCGCCAATGAGCGGCTGCTGCTCTTCATGCCGCTGGACGGCGGGCCGACGCCCGAGCCGTGCGACGCGATGGAACGGGGGCTCGCCGATCTGTGGCAACGGACCGCGGGCCCCATGGACGAGGCCTCGCGGCGTACGTTTCGCAAGACGGTCGAGGACATGATCGCGAGCTGGCTGTGGGAGCTGGCCAATCAGGCGCAGCACCGCATCCCGGATCCGGTGGACTACATCGAGATGCGGCGCTTCACCTTCGGCGCGGACATGACCATGCGGCTGTGCCGGCTCTCGCACGGGGACCGGGTGCCTGCCGAGATCTACCGCAGCGGGCCCATCCGCTCACTGGAGAACGCCGCGGTCGACTACGGCATGCTGATCAATGACCTCTTCTCGTACCAGAAGGAGATCGAGTACGAGGGCGAGGTGCACAACGCCGTCCTGGTCGTGCAGAACTTCTTCGGGATCGACTATCCGACCGGTGTGGACATGGTGCACGACCTGATGAAGGGGCGCATGAAGCAGTTCCAGCATGTCATCGAGGTAGAACTTCCGGTTCTCTACGACGACTTCGCGCTGGACGGCGAGGCACGGAGAATCCTCGACGGCTATGTGCACGAGCTCAAGGACTGGATGGCCGCGATCCTCAACTGGCACCGTGGCTGTGTGCGCTACCGCGACGAGGATCTGCGGGCGGGAACCGGCGGAGCCCCGTGGCACCTCGGCGGTCCCGCGGGGCAAGGTACGTCGGCTGCGCGGGTCGTGCAGCTGCTGACGGCTCAGCCGGTGAAGGCGTAGCGTTCGCCGGCACACGCCTTGAAGCGCTTCTCACCCCCCGGGAACAGAGTGGAGCGCAGGGTGAGTTGACCGGTGCGGCCCGCCGTGAGGACGATACGGCGGGCCGTTCCACCGGACCAGGTGATGTCGAGGGTGGCGGCCCCGCGCGCCCGCAGGCCGCAGACCTCGCCGTCGGGCCAGGCGGCCGGCAGCGCGGGCAGGATCTCGATCACACCGTGCTGGCTCTGCAGCAGCATCTCGGCGATCCCGGCCGTGGCACCGAAGTTGCCGTCGATCTGGAACGGTGGATGGGTGTCCCAGAGATTGGGCAGCGTGGAGCTCTTCAGCTGCTCGGTGAGCATCTTGTGGGCATGGTTCCCGTCGCGTAGCCGCGCCCAGAAATTGATCTTCCAAGCCTTGGACCAGCCGGTGCCGCCGTCGCCGCGCGCGGTGAGCGAGACCTTGGCCGCCTCGGCCCAGATGCTGTCCGCCTCGATCTGGCGGCCGGGATGGAGGGCGTAGAGATGCGAGACATGGCGGTGATCGTCCACGGGAGAGTCGAGGTCCGCCTGCCACTCCTGGAGCTGGCCCCAGGATCCGATGCGCAGCCCCGGGTCGAGCGTGTCGAGGGCGTCCTGCAGCCGGGTACGGAAGTCGCGGGAGTCACCCAGGATCCGGGCGGCTTCCAGGGTGTTGGTGAACAGGTCGTGGACGATCTGCTGGGACATCGCCGCACCCGCTGTGAAGTCACCGTGCTCGGGCGAGTAGCTGGGGGTGACGACGAGCGTCCCGTCGCCGCGGGCCTCCCCACCGGAGGCGGGGGAAGAGCCGGTGCGCAGATTGGCCAGCCAGAACTGTGCGGCTTCCTTCATCACCGGATAGGCGGTGGAGCGCAGATAGCCGGTCGAGCCGCTGAAGCGGTAGTGGTCGTACAGCTGCTGGGTGAGCCAGGCGGCGGCCTCGGGGAACCAGAAAGCGGTCGCCCAGTCGTGGACACCGGTGAAGCCGAACGGGTTGGTCTCGTTGTGGACGACCCACCCGGCGGTGGAGAACATCTCCCGCGCGGTGCGGCGGCCGGGGGCCCGCAGCGCTTCGACGAAGCGGTCGTAGGGGGCGGTGGTCTCGGCGAGGTTGGTGACCTCGGCAGGCCAGTAGTTCATCTGAAGGTTGATGTTGACGTGGTAGTCCGCGGACCAGGGCGGGCCGGTCGTGTTGTTCCATACGCCCTGGAGGTTCGCGGGCAGGGATCCGGCGCGGGACGAGGCGATGAGCAGATAGCGGCCGTACTGGAAGAACAGCGCCTCGAGCGCCCGGTCGGCCGGGTCGGTTCCGCCGGTGTACCGGGCGAGGAGACGGTCGGTGGGCAGGTCCGGGAGCTGCTGGCCGATGTCGAGCCGGACGCGGTCGAAGAGTGCGCGGTGGTCGCGCACATGCTCCCCGCGCAGGGTGTCGTACGTGCCGGTGGCCGCGGTATCGACGGCGTCGGTGACGGCGCGGTGCGGGTCGGCGCCCCGGTAGTGCGGATAGGTGTCGGCGTAGTCGGTGCCCGCGGCGAGGACGAACCACGCGCTGTCGGCGCCGCTCACGGTGAGGGTGCCGTCCGGTCCGGCACTGACGCTGCCGCCGTCGGTACGCACCCGGATCTGGGCCTCGAACCGCAGCCCGTTGTCCTGGAGCACTCCTTTCACGGTGAGCCGGTCACCGGCCGCCGCGGCGGTGAAGTCCTTGCGCGGGGAGGTGTAGCGGAGGGTGAAGCCGACCTTGCCCGGCTGGTCGGCCGCGAACCGTCCGGCGATGACCTCGCCGGGGTGGGAGGCAAAGAACTCCCTTGTGTATGCGGTGCCTTGATGGCTGTACGCGACGGTGGCCACGGCCGCGCGGAGGTCGAGAGCCCGCCGGTAGGTGGCGCCGGGGGCCGAGGGTGCACCGGGGACAGCGAGCTCCAGATGGCCGAGGACCTGGTAGGCGCCGAAGCCGTGCCTGGGCTGCCCGAGCACGGCCGCGACGGCTTCCGGGGCGAGGGAGCCATCGGCGTCCAGTCGCTGCTGTACGGAGTCGAGGGCGCCGGGTCTGGGCGAGGTCCAGTTGCCGTGGTCGTATCCCTGCGCCGAGCCGGGCCCGCCGGCCCACAGGGTCTTCTCGTTGAGGGTGAGCCGTTCGGAGACGAGGGTTCCGTGCACACTCGCGCCGAGCGCTCCGCTCCCGATGGGCAGGGTCTCCCGCTCCCAGTCGGCCGCGGGGGCTCCGTACCAGAGCGTCAATTCATCGGAGGGGTTGGCGGCCGCGGCCCTGCCTGCCGACGCCGGAACTCCCAGTGCCAGTGCGCCGGTTGCCCCCAGCGCGGACTTCATGGTGGTTCTTCGGCTGATCCCGTTGATCCCACTGATCCGCTGAGTCATGAACCGTCACGGTAAAAGTCCGATGACTGCCTGACAAGGCACATGACAAGTCCGTCGCTTGGACGGGAGTGTGCCGGTGCTTGGACGAAATGTGTTCAGCCCTGCTGGAAGAGCTCCGCGGGCAGCGGCTTGAGCAGCGCGTACAGATCGTCGGTGATCGGCCGGTCCCAGCTGGCGATCGTGACGAGAACCTTGTCGCTGCGGTCGAACTGAACGCAGGAGATCCGGCTTTCGGAGAGCTTGAGGCGACGCACGATCAGCAGATTGTCGCCCTGCATCACCGGCATGTCCTCGGTGTCCACCACCTCGACGGGCTCGTCGTTCTCCAGCGCCAGCAGCAGCTGGGCCACCTCGAAGGGAATCTGCCCCTCTTCGAGCTCGCGGGCGGGCGAGCCCTCCGGCAGATTGCCGATGATCATCGCGGGGCCGCGGCCGCCGAACAGGTCGTACCGGAGGAAGACGCCCTGACAGGTGCCGTCGGGGGCGGGCAGGAGACCGGCGCCGAGATTGCCGGGCCAGTCGCCCGGATCCATGGCCAGGACATCGAAGTCCGGGCCCGCGGGAGTGGCGGCGCTGCGGCGGCGGAGGAAGGACATACGGCAATGGTACGTGTCCGGGCGGGTCAGGCCGAGCCGGGGCCGGGCGCCCGGCGGGCGTCTGCGGTCACCGTCCATGGCCGCCGCCCGGTGCTTCGGCGAGGCTGACACGGAGTGCGCCGGCCAGGCCCGCCCGGCCGGTGCCGGCCCTGCCGTGGGCGGGGCCGAGCAGCCTGGTCACGGTCTGTTCGTCGAGGTGGAGTGCGGCGGGGACGGCGGCCGTGTCACGCCCCTGGACGGTCAGGAGGGTCGCCCTGCCGAGGCCCGCGTGGCCGGCGAAGGCGAGGAGAGCACCGCGAGGGTGCTCGGGAGGGTCGGCATCCTCCGGCCGGAGCCCGGCCGGCTCGCCCAACGCCTTGCCGGCGGCGGCGAGTTCGATTTCATGCTCGAAGAGTCGGCGTCTGGTTCTGCCGGCGCGTCGCGTCATGGTGCACCCCCACGGGCCGGGGCGTACGCCAGGCGCGTCGGGGGGCTGCCGCGCGTACGCCCTCGAGGCACCTCAGCGTACGCCCGCCAGGGCTCGCGGGAGCCTGCCCGGCGAGATGGAGCTGTACCGGATCGCACCCCACCCCTCCTCCCGTCCGTCCGCGCAGGCGGGGCGACGGCTCGGCGCGTCAGGCGGAACGGTGGCGTTCGTGATGACGCGCGACCCGGGCACGGTTGCCGCAGACCGGCTTGCACCACTCCTGGCGCGGATGCTCCTTGAGGAAGTACCGCACGCAGCGCGGCGCGTGGCAGGCCCGCAGTCGCGCCCGGCCGGGGCCCGCAAGGAAGGCAATGGCGGCGCGGGCGAGGGCGGCGGTCAGGGCGGCGCACTCCCCGGCCGCACCGGCGGGCCGGGATACGGCGGTGGGCTCGCCGGTCTCGGGCCAGTCGAGCCGCGGCACGACGGGGACGTCCGCCGCGGCCGAGTTGAGCCGGCCCAGCGCCCGGTCCGCGGGCAGCAGGCGCTGCGCGTCGGCGGAGCTCGGCAGACCGGGACGTACGGCACGGGCGAACAGCGAGCGGACGGCGGCCCGCAGCTCAAGCACGGCGGCGAGGGCGTCCCCGTCAGCGGTGAAGTCGCGGGCTCCCGGCATCTCGTCCACCAGGTCATCGGCCCTCTCGCGGACCCAGCCGGTCAGCCCGGCGGCGTCCTGGAGGTCGTCGGCGACGCCTCCGTGTCCGTCATGACGGATGGTGAGAGCGAGATCGAGTACGAGTGTGTGAGCGTGCGCGGCCATGCCGACAAAGGTAACGGTAACGATGCCCGCAAGCATTACCGACCCCTCCGCCCCCGAACAGCTACCTTGCGAAGCAAGACAGTCACTGACTACCATGCACCGCATGACAATGGAGCTGTCCGCCCACGGCGACCACCGGCGCAGTCAGCTCCTGCGTGGAGTGCTCGATCTCTGCCTGCTGTCGCTGATCGCCGAACGGCCGCGCTACGGCTACGAGTTCGTCGAGGCGCTCACCGAGAGCGGTCTTGAGCTCGTGAGCGAGGGCAGCATCTATCCGCTGCTCGCCCGCATGGAACGGGCAGGGGTCATCGACTCCTATCGCGCCCCGTCGCCCACCGGCGGAGCACCGCGCAAGTACTACCGGCTGACCGACGCGGGCCGCGCCGAGCTGAGCGGCGGCCGTGCCACCTGGCGCTCGTTCGCCGCCGCGGTCGACCGGACCATGAACACAGGGCCCACGGGGGAGAACACAGCATGACGAAAGATCACGTACTGGCGGTCTGCCGCAGCAACTGGGAGTACCGGGGCGTCGACGACCTCTCGATACGGGAGATGCTCCAGGAGCTCTCCTCGCATCTCGAGGACGCCGAGGACGCCGGGCGTACCGCCCAGGACGTGGTCGGCAGTGACATCAAGGCGTTCGCCGCGTCCTGGGCGCGGGCCCGTCGGCCGCTGCCGTACCGGCTGCTGCGGATGGCCTTGCTGATCCCCTTCGTCCTGGCCTGGCTGCTGCTGTTCGGACACGCGCTCCAGTGGACCTTCACCCTGCCGGTCGCCCCCGGCCGTATCGCCTTCATTCTGGCCATCGCGACGGTCACCGTCGCCTGGGAGCTGCGCCGCGGCAGTCTCGGCTTCCGCACGGGGTGGCTGATCGCCCTCGTGGCCGGCCTGCCCGCCGCAGTGATCACCGATCGGCTGCTCGGCGACGATCCCCTCTTCAGCCTCCCCCTGTGGGGCACACTCCTGCTGCTCCTCCCCGGACTGCCGGTCGTGGTCGCCGACGGCCGCGCCAAGAAGAAGGTGGAAGAGGCCGAAGCCAGGGCTCAGGCGCCAAAGGTCACGTGAGGTCGAACTCCCCTCCGCGGGCGTTCAGGACGAAGGCACGCCACTCCGCCGGAGAGAAGATCAGCGATGGGCTCTCCGGCCGGCCGCCGTTGCGCATCGCGATGAAACCCTCGACGAAGGCGATCTGGACGTCTCCCGTTCCCTGACTGCCCGACTGCCAGTCGGCGTTGCTGAGGTCGAGTTCCGGCTTCTCCCAGCCCGAAAACATCTGCGTGGTGGTCATGCTCTCGGCCACGTCCGTGCTCCTCCCGGTTCGTCGTCCGGCCTCAGACTAGCGATCGTCTCCGGTCACGGACAGGCCACGGAAGAAGGACCGCGTCTTGTCCGCCGCGACGCGCCGCACAGAGGTGCGACCTCAGGTGGTGGGCGGTTCGGCGCCCACCAGCCACATGGAGAAGAACTGCGCCCCGCCGCCATAGGCGTGGCCCAGTGCCCTGCGCGCCCCCTCCACCTGGTGGTCGCCCGCCTGACCGCGTACCTGAAGGGCGGCCTCGGCGAACCGGATCATCCCCGACGCCCCGATGGGATTGGTGGACAGCACCCCGCCCGACGGGTTCACCGGCAGATCGCCGTCGAGTTCGGTCACCCCCGACTCGGTGAGCTTCCACCCCTCGCCCTCTGCGGCGAAACCCAGGTTCTCCAGCCACATCGGCTCGTACCAGGAGAACGGGACGTACATCTCCACCGCGTCGATCTCGCGGCGCGGATCGGCGATGCCGGCCTGCCGGTATACGTCGGCCGCGCAGTCCTTGCCCGCCTGCGGCGAGACGAAGTCCTTGCCCGCGAACATGGTGGGCTCGCTGCGCATCGCGCCGCCGTGCATCCAGGCGGGAGGCTGCGGTGAGCGGGCCGCGCCCGCACGGTCGGTGAGGATCATCGCGCAGGCGCCGTCGGAGGACGGGCAGGTCTCGGAGTAGCGGATCGGGTCCCAGAGCATCGGGGACGCCTGGACCTTCTCCAGCGTGATGTCGTGCTCATGAAGATGGGCGTACGGGTTCTTCAGGGCGTTGCGCCGGTCCTTGTACGCCACGAGGGAGCCGACGCTGTCGGGCGCCCCGGTGCGGCGCATATACGCCCGTATGTGCGGGGCGAAGAAGCCGCCCGCGCCCGCCAGCAGCGGCTGCTGGAACGGGATCGGCAGGGACAGGCCCCACATCGCGTTGGACTCGGACTGCTTCTCGAAGGCGAGGGTGAGCACCGTGCTGTGCAGCCGGGAGGCCACCAGGTTCGAGGCGACCAGCGCGGTGGAGCCGCCGACCGAGCCGGCGGTGTGCACCCGCAGCATCGGCTTGCCGACCGCTCCCAGCGCGTCGGCGAGATACAGCTCCGGCATCATCAGGCCCTCGAAGAAGTCGGGGGCCTTGCCGATGACGACGGCGTCGACGTCCGCCCAGGTCAGCTCGGCGTCATCCAGAGCTCGTCGGGCGGCTTCACGGACCAGACCGGCGATCGATACGTCACGTCGGGCGGCGACATGCTTGGTCTGGCCGATGCCGACGACGGCCACGGGCTCTTTGCTCATCGCGCATCTCCTTCGAGGACGGCGACCAGGTTCTGCTGGAGACAGGGGCCGGAGGTGGCGTGGGCGAGCGCCCGGTCGGACTCGCCACGGTGGATGCGGGCGGCGGCCTCGCCGAGACGGATGAGCCCCGCGGCCATGACCGGGTTGGCGGCGAGAGCGCCGCCGGACGGGTTGACCCTCACCGTGTCGTCAAGGTTGAGGGCTGCGCGCAGGACGACTTCCTGCGAGCTGAACGGCGCATGCAGCTCGGCGGTGTCCACGGGCCGTTCGAAGGCTCCGGCGCGCTCGGCTGCGAGCCGGGTGGAGGGCGAGTCGGTGAGGTCGCGTACACCGAGGCTGTGCGGTTCGATGCGGTGGTCCATGCCGCGGATCCAGGCGGGGCGCTCGCACAGTGCGCGTGCCCGGTCCCCGGCGGCGAGGATCACGGCGGCCGCACCGTCGCCGACCGGCGGGCAGTCCCCGCTCCGCAGCGGCCGGACGAGGTACTCCCCCGGCGGGACCTCACCCTTCAGCTGAGCGTGAGGGTTGGACTCGGCGTCGGTGCGGCTGCGGGCCGCCACGGCGGCCAGCGCGGGTTCGTCCGCCGACCCGGCGTCGATCAGTGCCTGCGCCTGGAGCGCGGCGAGCGCGACCGCATCGGGCCAGAGCGGGGCGACGTAGTACGGGTCGAGCTGGCGGGTCAGCACGTCGCGCACCTCGCCCGGGGAGGATTTGCCGTACGCGTAGACGAGGGCGGTGTCGGCCTCGCCGGTGAGGATCTTCACCCAGGCCTCGTACAGCGCCCAGGCTCCGTCCATCTCGACATGGGACTCGGAGATCGGCGGCCATGCGCCGACGCCGTCGAGTGCCATGGTGAAGGAGAAGGCACGTCCGGCGAGATAGTCGCTCGACCCCGAGCAGGTGAAGCCGATGTCGCCGGCCTTCAGACCGGTCCGGCGCAGCACATCGTGCAGCACCGGCATCACCATCTCGACCTCGGAGAGCTCGTCGGTGCGCCGCAGCGTGTCCGTCTGCGCGAAGGCGACGATGGCCACGTCCCTGGCGTGTCGCATCAGAGCAGCTCCTTGTAAGCGTCGTAGTCGGCGTCCGGTTCGCCGGTGGGCCGGTAGTGGTCGGGGTGCCGGCTGCCTTCGGTCCATACCGGTTCGACACGCAGCCCCATCCGCACCTGGTCGTACGGGATTCCGCCGATACGGCCGTGCAGGGCGAGATCCGCGCCGTCGAGGGCGATATGCGCATAGACGTACGGCACTTCGATGTCGAGATTCGCCGTATGCGCAGCCTTGATGTTGACGATGCAGTAGGTGGTGACGGTGCCGCGCGGACCGACCTCGACCTGTTCGGTGGTGGCGATGCCGCAGGTGGGACAGGCGCCGCGGGGCGGGACGTACACCTTCCGGCAGGACGGGCAACTCTCCCCGACGGTTTTCCGTCCGGCGAGGGCGTGGATGTACGCGGACTGGGCGCGGCCGGGCGAGTAGGTGTAGTCGAGCCTGGCGGGGGTGACGATGCCGGTCACCGCGTCGTCGAACGCGCCACTGTGCCTGCCGGCAGCCGCGGTGGGCTCGCTCTCGTACGGCTCGAAGCAGGCGATGTCGGTGATGGCGCCGGTGCGCTCCGCCGCCCAGCGGATGCGGACGCGCATACCGCTGCGTACGGCGTCGGGGCCGGGTGCGTCGAGAACGTGGAGGAGCCCGGTATCGGCCCCGTCGAGCTTCACCAGCACCCAGGCGAAGGGCGTCGTGAGCGGCTGGTCGCGGCGCGGGTCCGGGTTCCACGCCCAGGTGGTGACGGTCCCGGTGGCACCGACCTCGACCAGGTCGCGGATCTCCTCCGCGGTGACCGGGTCGTACTCGACGGGCGGGACGAGCACCTTGCCGTCGCCGGTCGTCACGCCGAGGACGGTCCGTTCGCGCAGGCCGGTGAGGAAGGCGGACTGGACGGGGCCCAGGGAGCGGGTGAAAGGGAACTCGACGACCAGCGGGGCTTTGAGAACCTCCGGGGAGGGGGCGGCTGTCATGGGCGGGGGCCTTTCTTCTGAGGGGTGGTGTGCGGGGGCGGGTGCGCCTGCGGCGGGTTTGACCCCTGCCCGCCCCTTCCCGAACCGGGGGCAAGCCCCCGGACGCCGGACGCCCGCAGGGCGAGGGAGGGAGTGTCCTCAACCGCCGGCGGGCTGCATTCCCCGGCGGCGATCGAGGCGCGGGGAACCGGGGCGGAGCTCCGGTTCAGGGAAGGGGCGGGGTGGGGGAGGTTCAGGCCCGGCGGTACACCGGCGCGCGCTTCTCCGTAAACGCCCGCGCCCCCTCCTTCGCGTCCGCCGTGTCGAACACCGGCCACCCCCGCTTGAGTTCGGCCGCCAGCCCCTCGGTCTCCGTCATCTCCGCCGTTTCGTACACGGACGCCTTCACCGCCTCGACAGCCACCGGACCGCAGGCGTTGATCTGCTCGGCGATGGCGAGCGCCTTCTCCAGCGCTGTGCCGTCCGGGACAACGTGGCCGACGAGCCCGATCCGCTGGGCCTCTTCCGCGCTGTAGGGGCGGCCGGTCAGCAACATCTCCAGCGCGTGCGTGCGCGGGATCTGGCGCTGGAGCCGCACGGTCGAGCCGCCGATCGGAAAGAGCCCGCGCTTGACCTCGAACAGGCCGAAGGTGGCGCTCTGCCCGGCGACACGGATGTCGGTGCCCTGGAGGATCTCGGTCCCGCCGGCGACGCAGTACCCCTCGACGGCGGCGATCACCGGTTTACGGGGGCGGTGGTGGCGCAGCATCGCCTTCCAGTGGAGGTCGGGGTCTGCTTTCATCCGGTCCCGGTAGTGCTCTCCTTCCATCCCGCCCCCGGCGAGGGCTTTGAGGTCCATGCCGGCGCAGAAGGAGCCTCCTGCCCCTGTCAGCACGACGGAGCGGATCGCGTCGTCCTCGTCCGCCTCCAGCCAGCCGTCGTACAGCCCGACCAGCATCGGCAGCGAGAGCGCGTTCTTCGCCTCGGGCCTGTTCAAGGTGAGCACCAGCGTGGCGTCTTCGCGCCGCACGGTGAGGTGCTCGGTACCACCGCGTTGTCCCATGTGCGGACCTCCCGTCTCAAGACCTAGAACAGGTTGCAGTAGGCGGCGTTCCAGTTCAATAGTTTTCTGACAGGCAGTCAGATTTCTTCGGTGGCACCCCTTCCCAGTTGTGCCCGCCGGCGCTCTAATGACCGCCGAGCCGAAGTTCGCCGGGGTTTCGCCGGGGGTCAGGAGGAACGGTGGAGTACAACCTTGCCGACCTGTTCGAGTCGGTCGTCGACGTGGTCCCGGACCGCGAGGCGCTCGTGTACATCGACCATCCCGGTACGGGCGCGGAGCGCAGGCTCACCTACGCGGAACTGGACGCGGCCGCCAACCGCGTCGCCCACCATCTGATCGACGCCGGCATCAGGACCGGCGAACACCTCGGCCTGCATCTGTACAACGGGATCGAGTATCTGCAGACCCTGCTCGGGTGCCTCAAGGCACGCATCGTGCCGGTCAATGTCAACTACCGGTATGTGGAGGAGGAGCTGGTCTACCTCTACCGCGACGCCGATCTTGCCGCGCTGGTCTTCGACGCGGAGTTCACCGAGCGGGTTGCCGCCGCGCTGCCGAAGACGGACAAGCTGCGGCATCTGGTGCGGGTGGGGATCCCGCCGGACGGGGCGCCGGGGCTGTCCGCCGTCCCCTTCACCGACGCCGAGGCGGCCGCGTCGCCCGAGCGGGGCTTCGGGCCGCGCTCCGCCGACGACCAGTTCATCATCTACACCGGCGGCACCACCGGTATGCCCAAGGGTGTGATGTGGCGCCAGGAGGACCTGTTCTTCTCGGGGCTGGGGGGCGGCGCGCCGACCGGCGAACCGGTCTCCTCGCCCGGGGAGCTCGCCGAGCGGGTGGCCGCGGGCGGCGACGGCATCACCTTCTTCCCCACTCCCCCGCTGATGCACGGCACCTCCACCCTGACCGCGTTCATCGGCCTCAACTTCGGCCAGCGGATCGTCATTCACCGCAAGTACGTGCCGGAGGAGGTGCTCCGTACGATCGAGAAGGAGAGGGTCACCAGCGTGTCGCTGGTCGGCGACGCGATGCTGCGGCCCCTGATCGACGCGCTGTCCGGGCCGCTGAAGGGGACCGACTGCTCCTCGATGTTCAGCGTCTCCAGCTCCGGCGCGATCATGTCCGAGACGGTGCGCGCGCAGTTCGCGGCGCTGGTGCCGAAGGTGCTGCTGCTCAACAACTTCGGCTCGTCCGAGTCCGGTTTCAACGGCACGGCGACCGAGGACTCAGGACCGGAGAAGGGCTTCCGGCTACGGGTCAACGCCCGTACGGCGGTGGTGGACCCGGCGACGTACGAGCCGGTGAAGGTGGGCGAGCCGGGCCGTATCGCCCAGCGCGGACACGTCCCCCTCGGCTACTACAACGACCCCGAGAAGACCGCGGAGACGTTCTTCCAACGCGGCGACGAGCGGTGGGTGCTGCTCGGGGACATGGCGACGGTGGACGAGGAGGGCATCGTCACCGTCCTCGGCCGCGGCTCCCAGTGCATCAACACCGGTGGCGAGAAGGTGTATCCGGAAGAGGTCGAGCAGGCCCTCAAGTCCCATCCGGATGTGTACGACGCCCTGGTCGCCGGGGTGCCGGACGCCCGGTGGGGCAACCATGTGGCGGCCGTGGTGCAGCTGCGCGAGGGTGCGGAGCGGCCGACGCTGGACGACATCCAGACGCACTGCCGCACCAGGCTCGCGGGCTACAAGGTGCCGCGGCAGCTGGTGATCGCGCAGGAGATCCAGCGCTCGCCGAGCGGCAAGGCGGACTACCGCTGGGCCCGGACGGTGGCGACGGAGTCGGCGGCCCAGTGAGGGGGCGCCCCGGTGCGCGCAGACCGGCCGCAGTGAGCATGGCCGACGCCGCGGTGCGGAACGGGTGCCGGTGGCGGTGGCGGCGGCGTTGAGCAGCGGGCAGCGGGCAGCGGGCAGCGGGCAGCGGGGACGCTCAGCACGTGCGGGGCAGTTTGACGACCGTGACGAAGAAGTCGTCGATCTGCTGAACCGCCTTGATGAACTGCTCGAGGTCGACCGGCTTCGTCACATAGGCGTTGGCATGGAGTTTGTAGCTGCGAAGAATGTCCTCTTCGGCCGCGGACGTGGTGAGCACGACCACGGGGATGTGCTTCAGATCCGGGTCGGACTTGATCTTTTCCAGGACCTGGCGGCCGTCGTACTTCGGCAGGTTCAGATCGAGCAGGATGAGATCCGGGCGCACCGCGTCCTTGTGCTGTTCACGGCGGTAGAGGAAGTCGAGAGCCTCCAGCCCGTCCCGTACGACGTGCAGAGTGTTGCCTATCCTGTTGTCCTCGAAGGCCTCCCGGGTCATCAGCTCGTCGCCGGCGTCGTCCTCGACGAGGAGGACTTCCACGGGCTCAGGTTGCGGGGAGGTGGTCATGTGGTGCTTCCTTCGATGGTGGCCGACGGCTGTTCGGTGTCCGTCGATGCGATGACGGGGATGGTGAACGCGAGGCGGGTGCCACCGCTGTGCGCGGTGTCGATCCAGATGCGGCCACCGCCGTGCTCGACGATCTTCTTGCACAGGGACAGACCGATTCCGGTCCCCGAGTAGCTGTCGCGACCGTGCAGGCGCTGGAAGATGACGAACACTTTCTCGGCGAACTCGGCGGGGATGCCGATGCCGTTGTCCGTGATGCCGAACATCCACCGGTCGCCCTCTTCGGAGCTCTCCCGGTCGACCGTGATGCGGATGCGTGGGGCCCGGTCCGGGTGCCTGAACTTGATCGCGTTTCCGATGAGGTTCTGCCAGAGCATGGTGAGCAGCGTGGGATCTCCCATCACCTCGGGCAGCTGTTCCGGCCGGTCGACCACCGCGTCGCTCTCCTCGACGGCGGCAGCCAGGTTGCGCAGAGCGCGCTCGACGGCGCCGTCCAGGGCGACTGCTTCCTCGGTTTCCTGGAGACGGCCGACACGGGAGAAGGTGAGCAAGTCGTTGATCAGCACCTGCATGCGCTTGGCGCCGTCGACGGCGAACGCGATGTACTGGGTTCCCCGCTCGTCGAGCTGGTCGCCGTAGCGCTTCTCCAGCAGCTGGCAGAAGGAGGAGACCTTGCGCAGCGGCTCCTGCAGATCGTGTGAGGCGACGTACGCGAACTGCTCCAGTTCCGCGTTGGACCGCTGCAGTTCCTGGGCCTGCGCATCGAGTTCCGCGGTCTGCTCGGACAGCGCGGCCTCGTTGCGCCGGGATACGGCGAGTTCGCTGACCACCCGCAGACGCATCGCCTCGACCGCCTGCGCGAGTGACTGCACATCGGCCGGTCCGTGCCGCGGGATGGAGTGGCCGAAGGAACCGCCGGCGACGCGGCGGGCGGCGGAGCGGACCCTGGCGAGCGGGCGGACCACGGCGAAGTGCAGCAGGACCGCGAGGGCCACACCCGTCAGCAGAAAGGCCGCCAGGACGACGAGGAGCACGCGGTCGCGCTCGGTGCGCGCCCCGAGGAAGGCGGTCCTCGCCTCGGCTTGCTCCCGGTCCAGTTGCCGCTGCTGGGAGGTGAGCCGTTCCCGCACCCCGTCGAATGCCGCCTTCCCCTTCTCCACGAAGCCGGCGCGATCCGCCTTTCCGGCGGCGATGGCCGGGATCGCGAAGTCCTCCCGCCAGGTACGCACCGCCAGGTCGACGGCCGTGAGATCGGCCGCCGGGGCGGGCTCGCCACCCAGCAGGTCCCGCAGCCGTGTCCGCGCGCTGCTCTCGGCGACACGGCCGCGGTGGTAGGGCTCCAGCAAGGCTCTGTCGCCGGTCAGGAGGTAGCCACGTACACCCGTTTCCTGTTCCAGCATCGCCGCTTGCAGCTTCAGGGCTTCGGCACGGGCCGGGCCTATGTCGTCGATCAGGTGGTCCCCGGCCTCCGTGGACCGGGCGATCAAGGCTGCCCCGACCGCTGCGGCGCCGAGCGTCATGACGCCCAGGACCGTGAGGGCCAGCATGAACCAGGCCTGGACGGTCAGCCCCCGGGGGGCGGCCGACGGGCGAGCGGTCCCTGCGTGTCCGGAGTTCACGTGGTGCCGTTCCATTCCAGGTGAAGGACGGCGACGTCGTCGGCCAGTCCACCGCTGCTCGCCGCAAGCGTCTGGGCGGAGTGGATCAGAGTGTCCACGAAGGCGTCCGCGGGCTGATGGGCATGCCGCTGAGCGATCTCGAGGAGCCCGTCCTCACCGAGGCGTTCGGTGCCCGCGCCGATCCGCCCTTCGATCAGACCGTCCGTGAACATCACCACGGACCCGAGTTCGGGCACCGGCACACTGGTGACGGGCCAGGTGGCCACGAGGCCGGGCAGCAGACCGAGCGCGGGGCCTCCGGGCACCTCCTCCAGGTGCACGCATTCGCCCGGCGAACGCAGCAACAGGCCCGGGTGGCCTGCCCGTAGGACATCCATGTGCTTGTCGCCCCTCACACGGGTCAGGCAGGTGAGGGTGGCGAATATCTCCGGTCCGGACCGTTCCGCGACAAGGATCTGTTCGAGCAGGCTCAGCAGTCGCCGGCCACGGGAGCCGGCCAGTACGAAGGAACGCCAGGCCACCCGCAGGCACACGCCCAGGGCGGCTTCGTCGGGACCGTGGCCGGAGACATCCCCCACCACCGCGTGCGTGGTGCCGTCAGGAGTCTGGACGACGTCGTAGAAGTCTCCGCCCAACAGGGCCTGGGAGCGGCCGGGCTGGTATCTGGCACAGACGGCGACGGTGGCGTCGAGCAGTAGCGGGGTGGGCAGCAGTCCACGCTCCAGCCGGGCGTTCTCCTGGGCCCGGAGGCGGCCTGTCTGCAAGGCGGACGCGGCCAGTTCGGTCTGCTTGCGCTGGATCGCGTATCTGATGGCCCGGACGAAGAAGTCCGCCTCGAGGCGGCCTTTGATCAGGTAGTCCTGGGCTCCGGCGGCGACGGCGGCAAGGCCCGCCTGCTCCTCGGCGAGTCCGGTCAGGACCACCACCGCGGAGTCGGCAGCGTGACCGAGAACCCTCTCCAGGGCCTCCAGGCCCTGTGCGTCCGGCAGATGCAGATCGAGCAGGATGCACTGCGGAACGCCCTCTCCGAGTTGTTTCACCGCGTCCGCCAGGGATCTGGCCCAGCGCAGCCGGAGAGGGACACCGCTGTCGGCCATCAACTCCTCGACCAGGAGTGCGTCTCCGGGATCGTCCTCGATCAGCAGCACACTGGGCTGATGGACGCTCCAGAGGGCGCCGGAAGGGTCCTCACCGCTTGCCGCCGCCGGGAGCGGAGCCGGCGCATCGCATATACGCGGCTGGGGCAGTGCGGTGAACACGGGTCTGCTGGCGCTCAGTTCACGTGGCGAATCGGGGCCGGTCCCCATGGCAGCGCGTCTCCTCTCACCACGGGCCTGTGGCCCACGGGCCGCCGGATGCGTCCGCGACGACAGTAGAGCGATCAGTTACCAACTGGCAACGATTCACCAGGTGAAGCTACCCGTCCAGGTCAGCGCTCGACTCCGGCCTGCCGGAAGGGTGCTGCCGGACGGAAGGATCGCGCCGGCCGGGAGGGTCCTGTCGGCCGGGAGGGTCCTGTCGGCCGAACCAGTCGAGACACAGAACCAGTGCGTCGTCGGTGGTCTCCGCTTCCCGGTAGTCGGCGAGTTCACGCAGTACGGCGCGCGGCACGGTGGCCGCCGGAAGCAGACTGGTGGAATGGATTGCCCGGGCCAGGGCACGCTCGCCGTACGCCTCACCGAGCGGGGAGGCAGCATCGTAGACACCGTCGCTCACAAAGAGCAGCCGGTCGCCGGGCAGAACCTGGAACTCCTGTGCCGTGTAGTGCGACTCCTCGAACATGCCCAGCGGGAACTGGGCCGTGAGGCCGATGCGCTCCACTGTTCTTCCTCGTTGCAGCCACAGCTGCGGAGAGCCCGCGTCCACCACCTCGACACGGCCGGTGGCGAGTTCGAAGCGCAGCAGCAGAGTGGATACATAGGACGCGCCCCGGTACTGCCCGTACAAGGCCTGGTCGGCCAGGGCCGCCTGATCGGCGATGCCGATGCCGGCCCGTCTGGCATTGCGCAGGGCGTTGACCGCGAGGCTGGTGAGCAGGGACGCCTGGATGCCCTCGTCCATGCCGTTGGTGACGGCGAGCGTCAGCTGCTCGGAGTCCGCCGCCCAGTCGAAATTGTCGCCGTGGATGGCATAGGCCGACTCGAGCTGGGCCCCGAGGGCGTACTCGGCGGCGGTGCATGCCCGCGCCGGGAGCAGCTGCCACTGCATTTCGGCTGCCAGGGTGAGCCGGCTGACCCGGCGGGCCCGCCGGTAGACATCGGTGTCCCGCTCGGCCACGAGGATCTCGTGACCGAGCAGATCCGCCACATGGGTCAGATCGTCGACGGCCTCCGGAGTGGACCTTTCGCCGGGCAGCCGGACCGTCAGGATGCCGAGCCGCTCCCCGCGCACGGTCACCGGGAGGTGGTGGTCGACGGCGTCGTCGAGGCGGACCTGCTGCTCACGCGGCTCCTGGCTGCCGAAGGCCCGCCCTTCCGGGCTGTTGTGGATCGAGCGCGGCTGCGCTGCATCGGCGAGCGGGTCGAGGGAGCTAAGGGGGTTGAGCACCGAGAGCCCGTAGTCCGCGAGGAAGAGCTGTACGTATGTCGCCCCGTGTGATTCGGTGAGCAGACTGCGAATCGCGTCCACCAGGGCATACGGCGCCGCTGCGCGCACCGCTCGTTCCACATTCACGCGTTGGGTCACGGTCTTTCAGGCATCCTTTGTACGGGAAGTGCGGGGATGGTGACGGTGGCGGTGCCGGGCTGACAGAAGCCCTTGCCGGGTGACAGAGTGGACGGGTGTCCCGCTTCACCGGTCGACCCCGCCCCCATCAGCAGTTGTCCGAGGCCGCCTGCGCCGCCTCGGAGCTGCTCGAGGTGTTGTGGGGACGCGGCCAGGAAGCGGCGCCGTCGGGCCCGGTCTCGCCGTCCCAGCTGCGTGCCCTTCTCGTCATCGAGAAGCGTGAGGGGACGAACCTGCGCGCGTTGGGTGAAGCGCTCGGCTCGCGTCCGCCCTCGGTGAGCAGGCTCTGCGACCGGATGGAAGCCATGGGTCTCGTGGAGCGCTGCCCCAGCCCGACGAGCCGCCGCGAGGTCGAGCTGCGGCTGAGCCAGCAGGGGCAGACGCTGCTCGATGAGTGCCGCGCCATCCGGGCCCGTGAGGTCACCGCCGTACTGGAAATGATGGAGCCTTCGGCGGTCGAGGCGCTCGCGGAGGGTCTCACCGCGTTTCACGCGGCGGCCGCCACCCAGCTCGGAGCGGGCGGAACTCCCTCCACAGACCACGGCAGCGGCCCTGTCGCGGAGAGCGTCGCATAGCGTCATCGAGGCTCACTCCGCTTCTGTAAGTCGACTCAGACGCCACTGTGTTGTGTGCGGCTGACGTGAACAGATTGTTGCCCATCTGAGAATGTTGTCAAATGGCAACTATCGCCTCTATCGTGGAGCCGTACCGTTCAGTGAGCCGGACCCGCGGATGCCCGCCGTCCGCCATGGCGGGGAATCCGTTCCCCGCAGCAGCCGAAGGCTCGTGCACCCACGGCACAGCACAGGTCAAACGATGCGCATCGCCGCACGGCACGACCGGAGCGTGTTGGTCCTCATCGTGAGGGGAAACTGGACCTCAGGAACGTCGAGTTGCTCGGTGACGGCCGCACCTCGAAGGGGGCACGGGCGGTCGTGGTCGACTTCCGGGGCGTGGCCTTCGCAGACCCCACCACGGTGAACCTCCCGCTCGAGGCACAGGCGCAGCCCGGCATCCGGCTGCGTGCCGGCGTTGCGACATGACCGCACCCCGGTCCTGCCTGCTTCAGCGCGCCAGAGTGACGAGGACGGTCTTCCCGCCGTCGGGCTTGGGGCGTACGGCCACGGCCCGGGCCAGGCGCTGGATCATGGGCCAGCCGAACCCGCCCCTGCGGCCGGTCAGATCGGGACTGCGGCCCTGGGGGCGGGCGGGGCCGGGGTCTTCCACCCGGACCTGAAGCACCCGACGCTCCGCCACGAGACTCATGCCACTCACGGCGCCTGCGTGCCTCATGGCGTTGGTGACAAGTTCGGACACGACGAGGATCAGGTCCTGCCTGGTGTGCGGGGACGGCGTGGGGTGGAGCCCGGCGAGGAAGGCGGCGGCCGCGTCGCGCGCCTCTGCGGCACACTGTGGCCGAGAGGTGAACCGCACCTGTCGGCGCGCATGGTTGCGGGTCGCGTTCAGGTCGCGCATATGGCTCACCTCGATCGGTCGCGGTACTCCCCCCCTGAGCCTGCTGGACACCTCACCGGGCAGGCGATTTCACAGGTCCGGGACTACTCCTCGGCCAGCAGGCCGGCGCGGAGGGTGTTCAGGGTGCGGGAGAGCAGGCGTGAGACGTGCATCTGGGAGACACCGAGCTCCTCGCCGATCTGGGACTGGGTCATTTCCTGACCGAACCGCATTTCGACGATGCGGCGTTCGCGGTCGTCGAGCCGACCGAGGAGCGGGGCAAGAGAATGGAAGTCTTCGACGAGTTCCATGGCCGGGTCGCATGTGCCGAGGGTGTCGGCGAAGCTGCGCCCGCTGCTGTTCATCGCACCCTCGTCCCCGCCGTCGTGGGACAGGTCGAGGGAGCCGGCGGTATAGCCGTTGGCGGCGACCAGACCGTCGTTGACCTCTTCCTCGCTCAGCTGCAGATGTTCGGCCAGCTCGGCGGTGGTCGGGTCACGGTCGAGGCCGGAGGCCAGCTGCTCCCTGGCCTTGGTGAGTTCGATCCGGAGTTCCTGGAGACGGCGCGGTACGTGTACGGCCCAACTGGTGTCACGGAAGAAGCGCTTGATCTCCCCGACGATGTACGGGATGGCGAACGAGGTGAACTCGACCTCGCGTGTCAGATCGAACCTGTCGATCGCTTTGATCAGCCCGATAGTGCCGACCTGAACAATGTCCTCCATCTCGCCGCTGCCCCTGTTGCGGAAGCGGCCGGCGGCGAAATGGACCAGGGAAATATTCATTTCGATGAGGGTGTTGCGCGCGTACTGGTATTCGTGCGTGCCCTCTTCCAGTACCTGGAGCTGATCGAAGAACACTTTCGACAGGGCACGTGCGTCTTTCGGTGCAACCTTCGCCGCGTCCTCGATCCAGGGCAGGTCACCGCTGTACGCGTCGGCTTGCGCTGACGGCCCCACAGCCGTCTGCTGTACGGACGTTTCTGCGGACTGCGTGGACGTTTTCACGTCATCACCCTTGAGGTTGGGGACTGTTGTCGTCTCGCATGCCCGCTCGGCACCCGCATACGCACCTGTCGGCAGAGATCTCTTGCGTGGCCGGAATGAGTGCCGTGCTGGAGGGGCTGTTGATTCCGCAGGTCATGGACGCGGAATGCGGGTGGGGCCCCGACCGGTCTGTCGGGGCCCCACCCGCCCATGGGCTGCTGAGTGCGGCGCTTACCAGCGGTACCAGCGTCCGCGTCGGCCGCCGGTGGCAGCCGGACGCACGACAAACCCGAGCGCCCAAACGACGAGGACAATGATCGCGATCCACCACAGCGCCTTGAGTGCGAATCCCGCACCGAAAAGGATCAGGGCAAGCAGTAGAACTACCAGCAGGGGAACCATAGTTATCAACCTCCAGGACCTCGTGTGCCCTGAGGAAATTCCTTCACACCCGAAGCGGGTACGGCACTCCGGAAGCCTCCGGCCGCAGCGGCCTTCATTCTGAACGTTCCGCATTCACAGTGCTCGAAAGTCGCCTTCCCGTCCTCGGTGGGGAGCACATCGTCCGCCCTCATGGAGGGAGCGTCCTTCGCCGGCGGCTTTCGGTTCTCGCCCCGGCCTGAGGCCTCAGGCCTCACCGTCGACCGGACCAAGGAGCCGCTCGCCGTTGAAAATCCCGAGCCGCTCGCGGTAGAGCTCCAGCGGAACGCCGTTGGGATCCCGGATGTAGAGGCTGTCCTCGATCCCCCGGTCCGGGCCCAGGTATTCCATGCCTGCCTCGTCCAGCGCCTTGCGCGCCGCGTCGTACTCCGCCGCGCGCACCGACAGCGCGAGATGCTGCACCCCGCCGATCGTCTCCTCGATGGGTGGGTGGTCGTGGCCGGGGAAGTCGAAGAAACCCAGCAGATTTCCGTGACCGATGTCGAAGAAGAAGTGGGTGGAGCCGCGATAGTCGCGGTTCTCCACGAGCTCGACCAGTGGGAAGCCCAGCAACTCCTGGTAGAAGCGGATCGTCTCTTCCACGTCGCGGCAGATGAAGGCCACATGGTGGATGCCGTCGGCCGTGGTCGGGGGCCGGTCCGCCCGCGGGCGGAGATAGCGTCGCCGCAGCTCCTCCCTGCGGGCGAGTACGGCGTCGAGCGCGGCGCCCTCGGGCTGGGGCATCGGGGGTCTCCTCAGCGGTTGATTGCGGGATTCAACTTCTATCCGCAATCATTCCCCCCCGCACGCATGGCTCACCAGGACAAGAACGCGACAACCGTCCGTACGTACCAGTCCGGACGTACCGGTTACCGGTCCGGAGCATCGAGCCAGGGGAAACCGCCTGGCTGGACCACCAGCTCGCCGCCCGGGAGCAGGGCGGTCAGCTCGCCGGTCCGCTCGGGCGTCGGAATGCCGTCGAGTCCGCCGGCCGGCACCAGCAGCGCCACCAGTGCGCCGAAGACCCTGCCGATGCCTTGACTGCTGGCTGCGCGGACTGGATTACTGATCCTGAACAGCACGACCGAATGATCGGTCGTCCGGTTTGGGACGGGAGTATTCCGAATGACGGACCTGCTGGACGCGGCGGAGCGGCTCAGTCGCGAGGAGCTCGAAGCGCTGCAGCTCGAACGGCTGCGGGCGACCTTGCGCCATGCGTACGACAACGTCGGCTTCTACCGGGAGGCCTTCGACAAGGCGGAGCTGCGCCCGGAGGACTGCCGTACGCTCGCCGATCTCGCCCGCTTCCCCTTCACCGCCAAGACCGATCTGCGGGACCACTACCCATTCGGGATGTTCGCGGTGAAGCAGTCCCAGGTGCGCCGGATCCATGCCTCCAGCGGGACGACCGGGCGTCCCACGGTCGTCGGCTACACCGAGCGCGATCTGGACACCTGGGCGGACGTGGTGGCCCGCTCGATCCGCGCGGCCGGCGGGCGCCCCGGCCACAAGGTCCATGTGGCGTACGGATACGGGCTGTTCACCGGCGGCCTCGGCGCGCACTACGGCGCTGAGCGGCTCGGCTGCACGGTCATCCCCGCCTCCGGCGGCATGACCGCCCGCCAGGTGCAGCTGATCCAGGACTTCCGGCCCGAGATCATCATGGTGACGCCTTCGTACATGCTCACGCTGCTCGACGAGTTCGAGCGGCAGGGTGTCGATCCGCGTACGACCTCCCTCAAGGTCGGAATCTTCGGGGCGGAGCCGTGGACGGAGGAGATGCGCCGCGAGATCGAGGAGCGGTTCGCGATCGACGCCGTCGACATATACGGGCTGTCGGAGGTGATCGGCCCGGGGGTGGCGCAGGAGTGTGTGGAGACCAAGGACGGGCTGCACATCTGGGAGGACCATTTTTATCCGGAGGTCGTCGATCCGTTCACCGGCGAGGTACTGCCGGACGGGGAGTCCGGCGAGCTGGTCTTCACCTCGCTCACCAAGGAGGCCATGCCCGTGATCCGGTACCGGACGCGGGACCTGACGCGGCTGCTGCCGGGTACGGCCCGGGTGTTCCGGCGGATGGAGAAAGTCACCGGCCGCAGCGACGACATGGTGATCCTGCGCGGGGTGAATCTCTTTCCCACCCAGATCGAGGAGATCGTGCTGCGTACGCCGCATGTCGCCCCGCACTTCCAGCTGCGGCTGACGCGTGAGGGCCGCCTGGACGCGCTGACCGTACGGGCCGAGGCGCGGGCGCAGGCCACCCCTGATCAGCGGGAGGCGGCCGCGCGGGCGATCGCGGCAGCCGTCAAGGACGGGATCGGGGTGTCGGTCGCGGTGGAGGTGGTCGACCCCGAGACGCTCGAGCGGTCGGTGGGCAAGATCAAGCGGATCGTGGACCTCAGGGAGAAGTGAACCGGCCGCGCAGCTCACGCTTGAGGATCTTGCCGCTGGCGTTGCGCGGCAGCTCGTCCACGAACAGGACCCTCTTCGGGGCCTTGAAGTGGGCGAGCTTCTCGCGCGTGTGGGCGATCAGCTCGGCCTCCGTCACCTCGCCACGGGCGACGACGACGGCGGTGACGGCCTCGATCCAGCGGGCGTCGGGCAGGCCGATGACGGCGGTCTCGGCGACGGCGGGGTGGGTGTAGAGCGCGTCCTCGACCTGACGTGAAGCGACCAGCACTCCCCCGGAGTTGATGACGTCCTTCACGCGGTCGACGACGGTGAAGTACCCCTCCGCATCGCGGACGGCGAGGTCGCCGGAGTGGAACCAGCCGTCACGGAAGGCCTCTTCGGTCTCCTCCGGCTTGTCCCAGTAGCCCTCGCAGAGCTGCGGGGAACGGTAGACGACCTCGCCGGCCGTGCCGTCCGCGACCTCCTTCCCGCTGTCGTCGACGACCTTCGCCTCGACGAAGAGGACGGGCCGGCCGCAGGAGTCCATCCGGCCTTCGTGCTCGTCGGGTCCGAGGACGGTGGCGAGCGGGCCGATCTCGCTCTGCCCGAAGCAGTTGTAGAAGCCGAGTCCCGGCAGGTGCTCGCGGAGTCTTTCGAGGACGGGCACGGGCATGATCGACGCGCCGTAGTACGCCTTGCGGAGCGCGCCGAGGTCGCGGCCGGCGAAGTCCGGGTGGTGGGAGAGCCCGATCCACACGGTGGGCGGCGCGAACAGGCTGTCGGCGCACCCCGCTTCGACGAGGTCGAAGATCTGCGCCGCGTCCGGGGCGTCCAGGATGGTGTTCTCCGCGCCGACCGCGAGGTACGGGAGCAGAAAGACATGCATCTGGGCGGAGTGGTAGAGCGGCAGCGAGTGGACGGGCCGGTCGGTCTCGCGCAGGTCGAGTGCGGCGATGGCACTGACGTACTCGTGGACGAGCGCGCGGTGGGTCATCATCGCGCCCTTGGGCAGAGCTGTGGTGCCCGATGTGTAGAGCAGCTGGACCAGGTCTTCGGACTGCCTTGCGGTGGTGGTCTCGAAGGGGCGCGCCGTCCCGATCCGCGCCAGCAGCGAGTCCTCGTCGTCGCGCAGCAGCTGTACGTCATAGGTGTCGGGCACACGCTCGTGCAGATCGGGGTCGGTCAGCACCAGCGTGCTGCCCGACTGTCCGAGGATGTACGCCAGGTCCTCACCCGTGAGGTTGTGGTTGACGGGAACATGGACCAGGCCGGCGCGCGCGCAGGCGAGGAAGCCGATCAGATACGCGTCCGAGTTGTGGCCGTAGGACGCCACCCGGTCTCCCGGCCGAAGATCGTGTGTGTGCAGCACGGTGGCCGCAGCCGACACGGCCTCGTCGAGTTCCGCATAGGTCCAGGAGCGCTCCCGGTACCGGACAGCTGTGCGCTCCGGTACCCGCCGGGCAGTGCGTCGCACCATCCCGTCGACCGTACTGCTGCGTACATCAGTCATGGCTGGATCCTGTGCGGTGCCGCGCCGAGGGTCAAGACCTCGGATACCGAACGGGATGTTGACATGGACTCCACCGGCTGACTGCATGGACCAACCGGCTTTCACCGCAGTCCTGTTGGGAGGCACGTTGCTCTTCCGCACCCGCCTGAGACGGCTCGCCCTCACCGGCATCGCCCTGTTGACGGCCGCGGCCGTGCTGCCGCCCACCGCGGCTGCCGACCCCCGTGACCGGCACGACCGGCATCCCTCCGGCGGAGGTCTGTCCGCCGTCATCCGCTACACCGAGCACGGCATCCCGCACATCGTGGCCAAGGACTACGCGAACCTCGGCTTCGGCACCGGCTGGGCGCAGGCCGCCGACCAGGTGTGCGTCCTCGCCGACGGTTTCGTCACGGTGCGCGGCGAACGCTCGCGCTTCTTCGGCCCGGACGCGGCGCCGGACGGCTCGCTCTCCTCTGCGGCCAGGAACCTCTCCAGCGACCTGTACTTCCGCGGCGTACGGGATGCGGGCACCGTCGAGAAGCTGCTCGCCACGCCCGCTCCGGCCGGCGCCAGTCGGCAGGTCAAGGAGCTGATGCGCGGCTGGGCGGCCGGCTACAACGCCTGGCTGAAGCAGCATCACATCACTGATCCGGCCTGCAAGAACGCCGATTGGGTACGGCCGGTGAGCACCCTGGACGTCGCCCGGCGCGGCTTTGCCGTCTCGGTACTCGGCGGGCAGGGACGCGGCATCGACGGCATCACCGCGGCCCAGCCACCGGGCGTGGCCCCGGTCGGCGCGCCGGACGCGGCCGCGACGGCGAAGGCGGCACGGAAGCTGTTCGCCGCCGACAGCGCCGACATGGGTTCCAACGCCGTCGCGTTCAGCGGGAGGACGTCGGCGAACGGGCGCGGACTGCTGCTCGGCAATCCGCACTATCCCTGGCAGGGCGGCCGCCGGTTCTGGCAGTCGCAGCAGACGGTTCCCGGTGAGCTGAATGTCTCGGGCAGCTCGCTGCTCGGCACCCCCGTGGTCAGCATCGGCTTCAACGACAAGGTGGCCTGGAGCCATACCGTCGCGACCGGCGTGCCCCTCAATCTGCATCAGCTGACCCTGGACCCGGCCGACCCGACCGCGTATCTGGTGGACGGCGAGCGCGAGCGGATGACGAAGCGGACCGTCACCGTCCCGGTCAGGGACGGCGCGCCCGTCACCCGTACGCAGTGGTGGACGCGGTACGGACCCGTCGTCACCTCGCTCGGCCCGACGCTGCCGCTGCCCTGGTCGGCGACGACCGCGTACGCGCTGAACGACCCCAACGCCGCCAATCTGCGCGGCTCGGACACCGCGCTGGCCTTCGGCAGGTCCCGCTCCACCAAGGACATGCTCGAGGCGCTGCGGCGCACCCAGGGCCTGCCATGGGTGAACACGGTCGCCGCGGACTCGGGCGGGCACACGCTCTTCACCCAGTCCCAGGTGCTTCCGCGGATCACCGACGAGCTGGCGCAGCGCTGCTCCACCCCGCTCGGAGCGGTGACGTATCCGGCGTCGGGCGTCGCCGTACTGGACGGCTCGCGCGCCGGCTGCATGCCCGGCTCGGACAAGGACGCGGTGCAGCCGGGCATCTTCGGCCCGTCGAGGATGCCGACGCTCAGGGACGCTCCGTACGCGGCGAACTCCAACGACAGTGCCTGGCTGGCCAACGCCGACCGGCCGCTCACCGGCTACGAGCGGGTCTTCGGCTCCCTCGGCACACCCCGTTCGCTGCGTACCCGCGGCGGTATCGAGGATGTGGCGGCGATGGCGGACAGGGGTCGGCTGACGGTCACCGATCTGCAGGAGCAGCAGTTCGCGAACCGTGTGCCCGCCGGGGATCTGGCCGCGGCGGACGTGGCGAAGGCGTGTGCGGGCGTGTTGCCGGGCGACAGCGAGGCGTGCGGCGTGATCGGGCGCTGGGACCGGACGATGAACACCGACAGCCGCGGTGCGCTGCTCTTCGACCGCTTCTGGCGCAGGTTCACCGCCGCGGTCCCGGCGGCCGGACAGTGGAAGGTGCCGTTCTCGGCGGCCGATCCGGTGCGTACGCCCAACACCCTCAACACCTCGTCGCCCGGCTTCGCCAAGGCTCTGGCCGAAGCGGTGGCCGAGCTGCGCACGGCGGGCCCGGAGCTGGACGCGCCGCTGGGAGAGGCCCAGTTCGTCGTACGGAAGGCACAGCGCATCCCGGTCCACGGCGGTACGGAATCTCTCGGCGTGTGGAACAAGATCGAGCCGGTGTGGAACGCGGCGGCCGGCGGCTATACGGAGGTGACTCACGGCTCCAGCCATGTCCAGGCGGTCGGCTGGAACGGCGGACGCTGCCCGGTGGCCCGCACCCTGCTCACGTACGCGCAGTCCTCGAACCCCGCCTCGCCGTACTACAGCGACCAGACCGAGCTGTTCTCGGGTGAGCGCTGGGTGACGTCGCGGTTCTGCGAGCGGGACATCCTGCGCTCGCCGGCGCTCAAGGTGGTGCGGGTCAGGGGCTGACCGAGAGGAAGACGAAGGCGGCGAACAGCACCATGTGCACGCCGCCCTGAAGGAGAGTGGCTCGTCCGGGCACCACGGTCAGCACGCTCACCACTGCGGTGAGCACGAGCAGCACCATATGGGTGGCGTCTTCACCCAGGACCAGGGGCCCGGGCAGCCAGACCGAGGCGAGCGCGATGGCCGGGATGGTCAGCCCGATGCTCGCGATGGCGGAGCCGTAGGCGAGGTTCAAACTGGTCTGCAGGCGATCTTGGCGGGCGGCGCGCACGGCGGCGAGCGTCTCGGGCGCGAGCACCATGAGCGCGATGACGACGCCGACGACGGGGGTCGGCAGCCCGGCCGATTTCACGCCGGCCTCGATGGCCGGCGAGACGAGCTTGGCGTTGCCGACAACGGCGACGAGGGCCACGACGAGCAGTCCGGTGCTCCACCAGGTCCGGCCGAGGCTCGGTGGCGGGGCGTGCTCGTCCGGATCGGCCGGCCGGCCCTCGCGCTGCACAGGGAGGAAGTAGTCGCGGTGGCGCACGGTCTGGACGGCGACGAACAGCCCGTACACGCACAGCGACGCGACGGCGGCGAAGGTCAGTTGGACCCCGGTGAACTCGGGGCCCGGTCGGCTCGTGGTGAAGGTGGGCAGGACCAGCGTCATGGTGGCGAGGGTGCAGACGGTGGCGAGTGCCGCGCCGGAGCCCTCGGCGTTGAAGACCGCCACACGGTTGCGCAGGGCGCCGGTCAGGACGGACAGTCCGACGATGCCATTGCAGGTGATCATGACGGCCGCGAAGACGGTGTCCCTGGCGTAGGTGGATGTCTTCTCGCCGCCGCCGGCCATCAGCGTGACGATGAGTCCGACCTCGATGACGGTGACCGCGACGGCGAGGACGAGTGAGCCGAAGGGCTCGCCGACCCGGTGGGCGACCACCTCGGCGTGGTGCACGGCGGCGAGCACGGCCCCGACCAGAAACAGCCCGATGACGGCGACGCCAAGCCCCGGGAGGTCGCGGCCCCAGGCCAGGGCCAGGGCGACCGCGGCGGCGATGGGCACCCAGGTGGTCCACTGCCGTGTCATCCCCGCCGTGCCCGTGCTCATGCCGGTCACGCTGCCAGAGCGGGGGACGGGCCGCGCGAGGTGCTGCGCCAACGGGGTCGGCTCGCCGGGGTGCGGCTCAGTCGTCGGAGAGGCCGTCCTCGTACGCCTGCCGCTGCCGGCGTATCTGCCCTTCGACGGGCCGGTGGGCGTCAGCGGGCGGGCCGCGCGCCCGGAGGTCGCCCCGACAGCCGTGAGCCTTGATGGTCCGGGAGTCGGCCCGTAGCGGATTTCTGGAGCGGCAGGAGGACCCGGCAGACCGGCCGCGCAAGCCGGTGAGCATCGCAGACGGGAGGCGCTCCGCGATCGACGGCCGGCTGGGGCGGGAAGGATGCCGGGGCGCGAGGGCGAGCGACTGCCGCTCCTCGGGATTCCGGATCCGTTTCACCCGCCCGGCCGTCCGCGGCATGAGCAGCGACAGCGTCCGCACTGCGTCGGCGTCCGGCCCTGAGCCGTCGCGTTCCTGATCGGCTGACCGGCCGGCTGACGTTCGAGGGCGCCACGCTCGTGCGCTGACCACACCGGCGCGCGCGGCGGGCGCCCCCACACCAACCCCGCGGTCTCCGCACGGGAGGCCGCCGACCGGATCCTGGTCTTCGCCTGCAACGCCGACGGGCCCCGCGCCGAGCCGGGACCGGCCCGCCACGCCGGTCGAGGAGCACTTCACCTGCGAGGAGTCGCAGCTACTGCCCGCACTGCTCGGCCCCGGGACTCACATCGCGCGCTCGTGACCCTCCCAGTACGGCTCCCGCAGCCGTCGTTTGTAGAGCTTGCCGTTCGGGTCGCGCGGCATGACCTCGATGAAGTCCACCGTCCTGGGGCGCTTGTAGCCCGCCAGTTGCCGCTCGCAGTGGGCGAGGATGTCGGCCGCCAGATCATCACCCGGCTCATGGCTCTCGGCGGCCTCGACGACCGCCTTGACCTCCTCGCCCCAGTCGGCGTGCGGGATACCGAAGGCGGCCGCGTCGGCGACGGCGGGATGGGTGAGCAGCGCCGACTCGATCTCGGCAGGGTAGATGTTGACGCCGCCCGAGATGATCATGTCGATCTTGCGGTCGCGGAGGAAGAGATACCCGTCCTCGTCGAGGACGCCGAGGTCGCCTACGGTGAAGAAGTCACCGATACGGTTCTTCTCCGTCTTGGCCTTGTCCTTGTGGTAGCTGAAACCACCGGTGCTCATCTTCATGTAGACGGTGCCCAGTTCGCCCGGCGGAAGCCTGGTGCCGTCGTCGTCGAAGACGGCGAGTTCGCTGATGGGCCAGGCCTTGCCGACGGTACCGGGCTTCTTCAGCCAGTCCTCGGCGGTCGCGAAAGCTCCGCCGCCCTCGCTCGCCGCGTAGTACTCCTCCACACAGGTGCCCCACCAGTCGATCATCGCCCGCTTGACGTGGTCGGGGCAGGGCGCGGCGCCATGGATGGCGTGCCGCATGGACGACACGTCGTACCGCCCCTTCACCTCCTCGGGCAGCGCGAGGAGACGGTGGAACTGGGTCGGGACCATGTGCGTATGGGTGCAGTCGTACGCGTCGATGAGGCGCAGCATCTCCTCGGGCGTCCACTTGTCCATCAGGACGAGGGGATGCCCGATGTGCAGGGCGGCACCCGCGAATTGGAGTACGGCGGTGTGGTAGAGCGGCGAACAGACCAGATGGACGTTGTCGTCGAACGGCCTGATGCCGAAGATGCCGAGGAACCCGCCGAGCTGGGTCTCCTCGGGGAGCCTGCCGGACAGCGGGCGGCGGATGCCGCGGGGCCGGCCTGTGGTGCCCGAGGTGTAGTTCATGACCCAGCCGAGCGTCCGCCCGTCCGGTACGGACTCCGGCTGCCCGTCGAGGAGTTCGCCGTAGGGGCGGAAGCCCGCGACCGCGCCGACGGCGTGGCGGTGGCTTGCGGGCAGCTTCGCCTCGTCGGCGGCGGCCGTCGCGGCGGCCGCGAAACGCTCGTGCGCGATGAGCACCTTGGCGCCCGAGTCGGCGACGATCCAGGCGATCTCCGGTCCGACGAGATGGTGGTTGACGGGGACCAGATAGAGCCCGGCCTGGGAGGCCGCGAGGTAGGCGGTGATGAACTCGACGCCGTTGGGGAGGACGACAGCGAAGGCGTCGCCGCGCTCCAGCCCGGCGGCGCGCAGCCCGTGGACGAGCTGGTTCACGGCGGCGTGCAGCCGTCCGGCGGTCCATGCCCCGCCGTCCGGCGCGACCAGGATCGTACGGTCCGGGTCGGCGGTCGCCTGCGCCCAGAAGCCTCCTCCCGACCCCGTCCGGGGGGACCCCCACGGCCGCTCGGTCATGACTGGCTCCTTCCGGCGATGCGGCGGATACGGTCCGCGGCCCGCTCGAAGCCGCGGGTCAGCTCGTCGAAGACGGCCTGCACACTGCGCTCGGAGTTCATCCGGCCGACGATCTGCCCCACGGGTGTACCGAGCAGCGGGCCCACTTCGTACTTCTGGATGCGGGACACGGCCTCGGCGACGAGCAGCCCCTGGAGCGGCATGGGCAGCGTGCCCGGACCGCTGGGGTCGTCCCAGGCGTCGGTCCATTCGGTGCGCAGCTGGCGTGCGGGCTTGCCGGTCAGGGCGCGCGAGCGCACCGTGTCGCCGGAGCCGGCCGCGAGGAGTTTGGCGGTCAGCGCGCGGGAGTGGAGATCGGCCTCGGTGGTGGTGAGCCAGATCGAGCCGAGCCAGGCGCCCTGGGCGCCGAGGGCGAGACCGGCGGCGATCTGTTCGCCGCTGCCGATGCCGCCCGCGGCAAGTACGGGAAGGGGGCTGACGGCGTCGACGACCTCGGGGACGAGCACCATGGAGGCGATCTCCCCGGTGTGGCCGCCGGCTTCGTAGCCCTGAGCGACGACGATGTCGATGCCCGCCTCGGCGTGCCGTCTGGCGTGCTTGGCGCTGCCCGCCAGTGCCGCGACCAGCACCTGCCGGCCGTGGGCGCGCTCGATGACATCTGCGGGCGGGGAGCCGAGGGCGTTGGCGAGCAGCTTGATCGGATAGTCGAAGGCGACGTCGAGCTGGTTGCGGGCGACCTGTTCCATCCAGCCGGTGATGCGCCAGCCGGAGACCTCGCCCTCGGGGAGGTCGGGAACGCCGTGTTCGGCGAGGGTGTCCCTGACGAACTGCCGGTGCGTATCGGGGATCATCGCCTCGACATCGGCCTCGGTCACGCCCTCGACCTTCTTGGCGGGCATGACGACATCGAGGCCGTACGGCTTTCCGTCGGTGTGGTCCTCGATCCAGTCGAGGTCGCGTTTGAGATCGTCGGGCGCGGTGTAGCGGACCGCGCCGAGTACGCCGAAGCCGCCCGCCCGGGTGATGGCCGCGGCAACCGCGGGGAACGGCGTGAAGCCGAAGATGGCGTGCTCGATGCCCAGTCTCTTGCTCAGCTCCGTCTCCATGGGCGGCAGGATGCCGCAGCCAGGCGGACGAGGGAAGAGATTTTCTGATGCTGTGTCAGATTCTTTGTGGTGGTTGACAGCACCGGGGCACCGCAAGAAAGTTTCACTGCCGATCGGGATCCCGAAAGATACTTTCAGGAGGGTGCTGCATGACAGAGGACGCGGCAGGCAGAGGGATCAGCAGACGGAGGCTGGGCGGCGGGATACTGGCACTGGGCGGTGTGCTCGCGCTGGCGCCGATTCCCTTCGCGCAGGCGGCGGCCCCGGGCGCGGGCGCCGGGCTTTCACCGGCTGCCGGTCCCGGCGACCACTCGGGACGGCCGACCCTACGGCGCGGCTCCGCCGAGCGGGCCGGGCTGATCCCCGGCCATCTGGACCAACTCGTCACCGACGCGGAGAGGTTCCTCGCCCCCTCCCCCAAGTACCCCTGGTACGCGGGAGCCGTGCTGCTCGCGGGGCGCGGCGGCACAGTGGCGCTGCACCGGCCGATCGGCAAGGCGGTGCGCTACGCGGCGTACGACGAGAAGACTGACACGGCCGTGGAGTTCCCGGCGGACCAGCAGATCTCGATGACCGAGGACACCGTCTTCGATCTGGCGTCCGTCTCGAAGCTGTTCACCTCGATCCTCGCCGTGCAGCAGATCGAGCGGGGCGCGCTGGAGCTGGACGCCACGGTCGCCTCGTACCTCCCGGATTTCGGGGGCGCCGGCAAACAGGACATCACCGTGCGCCAGTTGCTCACCCACACCTCGGGATTCCGCGCCTGGATTCCGCTGTACAAGGAGCCGACCCGGGAGGGCAGACTCCGGCTCCTGTGGAACGAGGCCCCGGCCAGTACGCCCGGCACCAAATACCTTTACTCCGACCTCAATCTGATCTCGCTTCAGCTGATCCTCGAGGAGATCACCGGTCACACTCTGGATGTACTGCTCCGCAACGAGATCACCGCTCCACTGGGGATGCACCGCACTCGCTTCAACCCGCCCGCCTTCTGGAAACCGAAGATCGCCGCCACCGAGGACGCCCGGCCGCCCTGGTCGGGCCTCGACCGGGGCCTGGTGTGGGGTGAGGTGCACGACGAGAACGCGTACAGCTTCGGCGGTGTCGCGGGCCACGCCGGGATCTTCTCCTGCGCCTGGGATCTCGCGATCCTCGCCCGCACCCTCCTCAACGGCGGCGTGTACGGGCGGCGGCGCGTGCTGCACCCGGCGTCGGTGGAGCTGATGTTCACCGACTTCAACACCGCCTTCCCCGGTGACGAACACGGCCTCGGCTTCGAGCTCTACCAGCACTGGTACATGGGCGCGATGGCCACACCGCGCACCGCGGGCCACACCGGGTTCACCGGCACCAGCCTGGTACTCGACCCGACCACCGACGCGTTTCTGATCGTGCTCGGCAACTCCGTTCATCCAGTGCGCAGTTGGCGCTCCGGCAGCGCCCCGCGTGTCGCCGCCGCCAACAACCTGGCACGCGCCGTCGCCGTCCGCCCGGCGCACGGCCGTACGGCCTGGTTCTCCGGCATGGCCGGCTCCACGACCGCCACGCTCACCCTGCCCGCGCTCGCCCTCGCCTCCGAACGGGTGCGGCTGCGGTCCTCACTGTGGTGGGACACCGAGCCCGGCTCGGACGCCCTGTTCCTGGAGGCGTCGGCGGACGACGGCGCGACCTGGAAGCCGGTGCCGTTCACCACCGTACGGAAGTCGGCGGAGCCGCAGCCGCATCCGGCGGGCTCGGTGACCGGCTGGTCCGGGCGCGTCTGGCACCTGCTGAGCGCCGATCTCTCGGCGTGGCGGGGCGCCAGGGTACGGCTGCGCTGGCGGTACACGACCGACCAGCTCTACGTCGGCCGTGGGGTGTACGTGGACGGTCTGCGGGTCGAGGATGGCGGACGTCCGGTGTTCGATGCGGCCAGGCCCGCGGACGCCGCCCTGATCGAGGCGAACGGCTGGACGGCGTCCCGGGACTGACGAGGTGTCGCTGACCGGCGTGCCACTGAGTGGCGTGTCACTGAGTGGCGTGTCACCGGTGAAGACGTCATCGGCCAAGGTGTCAGCGGCCCAGGCATCTCCGACGTGTTCTCACCGGCCCAGCGCTGCCATCGCGGCGTTGTGGCCGGGTACACCGCTGACCCCGCCGCCGCGGACGGCTCCCGCCCCGCAGAGCAGCACATTGGCGTGCGCCGTCTCGACGCCCCAGCGCCCGGTGGACTCGGTGGCATGGGGGAAGGCGAGATCGCGGTGGAAGATATGGCCGCCGGGCAGCCGCAGTTCGCGCTCCAGGTCGAGCGGCGTCTTCGCCTCGATGCACGGCTCGCCGTTCTCGTCGAGCGCGAGACAGTCGGAGATCGGCTCCTCCAGATGGGCGTCGAGTTCGGCGAGGGTGGCTGCCAGCAGTTCGGCGCGCGCCCGGTCGTTGTCGGCGGCGAAGAGCCGGGCCGGGGTGTGCAGCCCGAACAGGGTCAGTGTCTGGTAGCCCTGCGCCACCAGCTCCGGGCCGAGGATCGAGGGGTCCGTCAGCGAGTGGCAGTAGATCTCGGACGGCGGCGCGCTCGGCAGCCGGCCGTCGGCGGCCTCCCGGTACGCGGTGGCCAACTGTCCGTACCCCTCCGACACATGGAAGGTCCCCGCGAACGCGTCGCGCGGATCGACGGAGTGGTCGCGCAGCCTCGGCAGCCGGCGCAGCAGCATGTTGACCTTGAGCTGGGCGCCTTCGGCGGGGGCGGGCGGCTCCTCACCGAGCAGTGCGGCCAGTTCCCTCGGCGATGCGTTCACCAGGACACGGCGGGCCGCGACCGCGCCCTCCGTGCCCTCCGCGCCGTGCGAGCGGAAGGACACCTCGGCCCGTTCGCCGTCGGTCTCGATGCGGGTCGCCTCGTGCAGTACCGCGATCTCGGCGCCCGCCGCCCGTGCCGCGCCCGCCAGCGCATCGGTCAGCGCGCCCATGCCGCCCACCGGCACGTCCCAGTCCCCCGTCCCGCCGCCGATCACGTGGTACAGGAAGCAGCGGTTCTGCACCAGGGAGGAATCGTGGGCGTCGGCGAAGGTGCCGATCACGGCGTCGGTCAGCACCACACCCCGTACGAGATCGTCGGCGAACCGTTTCTCGATCGCCTCGCCGATGGGCTCTTCGAAGAGCATCCGCCACGCCGTCTCGTCGCCGATACGCGCACGCAGCGCCTCACGTGCGGGCAGCGGCTCGGTGAGCGTCGGGAAGACCCGCTCGGCGACCTGGCCGGTCATCCCGTAGAAGTCCTGCCAGGCCGCGTACTCGCTCTCGCCGCCGGTGATCTCGGCGAAGGACTCCCGGGTACGGTCCCCGCCCACGAGCAGGCCGCCGCGGCCCTTGGGGGTGTAGGAGGAGACGGTGCGTTTGCGTACCGCGAAGTTCAGCCCCAGATCGCGCACGATCTTGTCCGGCAGCAGCGACACGAGGTAGGAGTAGCGGGAGAGGCGGGCGTCGACCCCGGCGAAGGGGCGGGTGGAGACGGCCGCTCCCCCGGTGCTTGCGCTGCGCTCCAGAACGAGGACGGAACGTCCGGCACGGGCGAGATAGGCGGCGGCGACCAGTCCGTTGTGACCGCCGCCCACGATCACTGCGTCATAAGCGTCACGTGTGGGCATGGCCCTTGGTAACACGCCACGATCACCGCGGGCCAGGGACGGGCGGCCATCAGCGGCCGGCACCCGCTCGGCCGGGCATTCAGGGGCTGCGTGCACCGCGCTGCTGGCGCAGGGCCGCCACCCGCCGGTACAGCTCCACGGCCTCGGCGTGGCGGCCGAGCTGCTCCAGACAGTGCGCCTCGTCGTTGCGGCTGGCCAGCGCGTCGGAGTGATCGACACCCAGGACGCGCTCCCGCGCCTCGGCGACCTGCCCGTAAACGGCCAGGGCATCGGCCCAGCGGCCCAGCCAGCCCAGGCCCACGGCGACCTCTCGGCGGCTGACAAGAGTGTCGGGGTGCTGCGGGCCCAGCATCCGCTCGCGCAACGCGCACACGTCACGCGACTCGGCGAGGGCCTCCTCCCAGCGGGCGAGCCGGCCGAGGTTCACGCCGAGACCGTGGCGGGCACGCAGCGTCTCGGGGTCGGCGGGGCCGTGGACGCGGGTGCGGTCGTCGACGAGGCCGCGGTAGAGCTCCAGGGCCTCCGCGCTGCGGCCGAGCCGCCCGAGGCTGATGCCGACCTCGTAGCGGGCGGCGAGGGTGTCGGGGTGGTCGGAGCCCAGCACCTGGGCGCGTGCGGTGGCGACCTCCCGGTAGGTCTGCAGCGCCTCGGTCCAGCGGCCCAGCTGGCCGAGCGCGTACGCGACCTCGTACCGGGTGACCAGGGTGTCGGGGTGGCCCGCGCCGAGCACTCTGGCACGCGCGGCCGCCACGTCGTACGCCATGCGGTACGAGTCCTCGAGCCGTCCCAGCCTGCTGAGGTTGTAGGCGAGATTGTGCCGGCAACGCAGCGTGTCGGGGTGGTTGTGTCCCATGGTGCGCTCGCGGGATTCGAGGACCGCCGCATACACCCGGTGGGCCTCGAAGTGCCGCCCCAACTGGCCCAGTACGTACGCCATCTCCTGGCGGGCCGCGAGTGTCTCGGGGTGGTCGGCGCCCATGGTCCGCTCGCGCCCGTCGGCGACCCGTCCGAACTCCCGCAGCGCGTCCGCGGCGCGCCCCGTCCGGCTCAGCGTGAAACCGACCTCGTAGCGGCTGGCCAGGGTGTCGGGGTGGTCGGGTCCCAGGGTGTGCTCGCGCTCGACGACAACGGCGCGGTGCACCTCGCCCGCCTCCTCCCAGCGGCCGAGGCGGCCGAGGCTGAGGCCCGCGTTGTGCCGGCTGGCGAGAACGGCGAGCAGCTCGGGCGGCGGGGTCGCACGCTCGGGTCTGGCCGGGGGCGGTACTGCGTAGTCGCCGCGCAGACCGGTGGGGGTGGTCCACTCGCCGGTCAGACCGGCGGTGTGGTCGGGCAGGGCGGACCGCAGGAGCGAGGTGCCGGTGGCCTTCTGGCCGGTGGTCATGCCGCGGGTCCAGGAGGGCAGCCGCCGCTCGTGGGAAGAGGGCTGCCCCGGCCGGGGCGCGGGCACAACAGCGTGGTGCGCCGGGCCGGTGCGCACGGCGGAGCCGATCCGGCGGCGGAGCTCCTTGGCGTCGGCGGGCCGTCCCTCGGGGGTCTTGGCGAGCAGGTCGAGGACGATCCGCTCGAAGAACTCGGGTATGTCGGCCCGATGGGTGCGGAGCGGCTCCGGCGGGGTGTCGCGGTGCCCGACGAGTACGGCCCAGGCGTCGTCGAGGTCGAAGGGCGGGACGCCGGTGGCGATCTCGTACAGCACACAGCCCAGGGAGTACAGGTCGCTGCGGTGGTCGACATGGCCGCCGCTGATCTGCTCGGGCGACATGTAGTGCGGGGTGCCCATGGCGATGCCGGTGCCGGTGAGCCGGCTGGTGAAGCCGATGTCCTCGCCGAGGCGGGCGATGCCGAAGTCGCAGATCTTCACCGCGCCGTCGGTGAGCCGCATGATGTTGGCGGGCTTCAGGTCCCGGTGGACGATGCCCTGTTCATGGGTGTACGCGAGAGCGTCGGCGACCTGCTCGGCGATGTCGACAACATCGGGCACGGGCAGCGGATGCTGTTTGTTCTCCTCCAGCAGCTGGCTGAGATTACGGCCCTCCAGCAGCTCCATGACCAGATAGAGCACTCCCTCGTACTCGCCGAAGTCATGGACGACGGTCACCCCGCGGTGCTGGAGTGCGGCAGCCACCCGCGCCTCACGACGAAAGCGTTCCCTCAGCACCCGGGTGAAGGACTGGTCGTGCTGAGGCCCCATCGGCTTGAGGCACTTGACCGCGACGCGCCGTCCGAGCGACTCGTCACGAGCCCCCCACACCTCGCCCATGCCCCCGCGCCCGATGAGTTCGAGCAGCCGGTAGCGGCCTTGAATCAGCCTGGATTCCGCCATCGCGTGCTGTCGCCCCCGTCGCTTCGCTGCGCCCTCCCCGGCCCGTCCAGTATGGCCTCCTGTCTGCGCAGTTTGTACGGGGCCGGGCGCGTGGCGGGCCCGAGTCGCGCCATCGCTTTCAAGATGTGACCTGGCGGCAGCTGCCAGCGGAGACGGGAGGGAATACAGCGAAGCAGGTTGCCTGTGGCGATGAGCTGATGCGTGACGCGCTCCGCGGTGGGGGCGGGTCTGCCGTACAGCTCGTGGGCGTACGGGGGCAGCGCGTTGTACGCGAGTGCCGCCACGCGCCGCCACAGCAGTTCGCGCGCCGGGACGAGCAGCGTGTTGACCGGAGGCCGCTGCAGGAAGTCGTCGACATCGCGCGCCTCGGGTCCTGCGGCGAGCTCGGGGCGGATCCTTTCGAAGTACGCGGTGAGCTGTGCGGTGGAGGCGGGCACGTCGGCCGGGTCCAGGCCGACCAGGCGTGCGCCCTCGCGTTGCTCGTCGAGGTAACGGTCTGCCTGGGCATCGCTGAGCGGGAAGCCGGAGCGGCGTGCGACGTGCAGATACGAGTCGACCTCGGCGCAGTGCACCCACAGCAGCAGCTCGGGCTCGTCGACGCCGTAGCGCTCCCCCGAGCCGGGGTCGGTGGCCTTGAGGCGCGCGTGGAGGCGGCGAACGCGGGCGCCCGCCCCCTCGGCGGCCGCGGTGGTGCCGTAGCTGATGGTGCCGACGAAGTCCGCGGTGCGCAGCAGCCGGCCCCAGGCGTCCTTGCGGAAGTCGCTGTTCTGTATGACTCCGCGGACGGCGCGGGGGTGCAGCGCCTGGAGGTAGAGGGCGCGCACCCCGGCGACCCACATCATCGGGTCGCCGTGCATCTGCCAGGTGACGGAGTCGGGTCCGAACAGCGCCGGGTCGGCTTCGGTCGAGCCGACGGCTTCGCTCATGTGTGCCTCACCGTTTCAGTTGTGTCACCTGCTCGGCCCTGTGGCCAGCAGTTTTGCCACCTGTATCCGGAAGCCTTGCATCTTGGTTCACGAGTCTTGTTGCCATCAACGTACGAGCCTGCATGGCGACACCGAAACCCGGCAGCACCTCGGCGAGCTCGACGTCACGCGCCGTGTCCCCGCACGACGGCCTCGAAACAGCCCGACCCGCCTGACCGACAGCGCTCGGGGGTCGCTGGGTCAGGGCAGCGTCCAGATCTGGGTCGTCACGACGTAGAAGACAACGCCCCAGAACACGGTCACCGCGGCGACGATGCCGAGGCCGACGAGGTTGGTCTTCGCCGCCGGTACGTCCGGTGACGGCCGCAGCCATCGCTTGAGCAGCCGGTTCACGTAGTAGGGCATCGTGAAGAAACTCATGATGAAGCTCGAGAACAGGTTGCCCACAAGCAGCCCGAACCAGAGCGGCATCGTCAGCGGCGACAGGGCGAGCGTCAGCAGCACAACGGTCGGGTACAAGCCGACCCAGACCGCGATGGCCGTTTTGGTTTCCGAGGGCGGCGGCGCTTCCTTGCCGTCCTCGTCGAAGGCGAACCAGCTGCCGAACGAGTTGTCGATCGTGCGCAGTTTGTAGTCGTTGAACTTCTCGCCTTCAGCGAGGACTTCCTGCCGCTTGGTCGACGTCAGCCAGGCATCGAGGTGCTCGGCGTTGTCGAATCGGTACAGCGTGGTCCATTCGTCCTGAAGTCCCTCGATCGGGCGGAAAAGCTCGGTACCGCGAAAGCCTTCGAAATTGCTCTCCTCCTGACTCATGCGGCGCTGCCAATCGAGAAAGTCGTCGACGTGGTTCGGGTGGACGCGGTGGGAAACCACAACGGTCACCAGCGGATCCGGTGGTTGCGTGCCGCCGCTGACAACCTGCTGGGTTGCGGGTCCGTCAAAATATTTGCTGCCAATATCGAGAAGTCTCTGCCTGGTTGCGCTGTTGATCCACGCTTGCAGATTGGCTATCGAGTCGAATCGGTATACGATAACCCAGTCGGGTTGCAGGGGTGTCGGCGGGGAGATCTCGGTGCCGAGGTACCCGGCGTAGTCGGCGGCAGCGGCGTTGACGTCCTCCTGCCACGTTTGGAACTCCCCCTCCAGTCCGGGCAGAACCTTCTGACCGATGATTCCCGTCGCCATGGCGTCTTCGAGCTTTTCAGTGTTCATCTGATCAGGCCTTCGACACCGACTGGATCTCGTTGAGCCGGCTGTAGATTCGTTCCGGAGTCAGGGGCAGCCCGCGGTAGCGGACGCCCGTGGCGTCGTGGAGCGCATTAGCCAACGCGGGAGCCACCGGGTTGATACAGCATTCCGCCATCCCCTTCGACCGCATGGGCCCAAAGGAATCCGATGAGTCCACCAGGAGCACTTCGGTGCGGGGGGTATCGGCGTAGGTGGGGATGCGGTAGTTGCGGAAGTTCGGGTTGACCATGACACCGTTCGCGTCGACGTGGTAATTCTCGGTCAGCGTGAAGCCGATTCCCTGGGCGACACCTCCTTCTACCTGTCCCCGTACTTGCGCGGGGTTGATGACTACGGCAGCGTCGGTCGCCTGGACGCTGTAAAGGATACGGATCTCACCCGTCACCCGATGGACGGCGATTCGGAACCCCTGCGTATTGGAGGTGACGCTCCGGGGTGAGCCGTAGGCCTTGCGGGCGGCGGTGAATCGAATTCCGCGCGCTCGGGCCAATGCGACGAGCTCGGCCAACGACACGCGCTGGTCGCCGCAGACGACACTCTCGTCATCCATCGAGCACATCACGAGATGGACACCCGTGTGAGCGGCAGCAAATTCCAGGATGCGATCACGCACAGCATTGGCCGCTCGAAGTACCGCGTTCCCCGACACAAAGAGACCTGCGCTCGCAAAGGCGCCGGTGTCGAATCCCGTGCGGTCGGTGTCGGACTGCACCAGGCGAATCCGCGACGTTGTCGTGCCCAGCTGGTTTGCCGCGATCTGGACATGCGCGGTCGACGTACCCTCGCCGAATTCGACTGTTCCGACGGCCAACTCGTACATGAGGTCGTCGCCGAGCGTGACCCAGGCCTCGGAGATGTGCTCGGTTGGGGGCGCGGTCTCGTGCAATGAACTCGCGACGCCGGCCCCTACGAGCCACCCGGGGCCGGGGGACGGCTCATCGGCTGTGCGGGCCATGGCTTCATCCACGAGATCGATGCACTTCGCGAGTCCGTCCTCGGTGAACATCACGTCGTCGGGGCCGTCGTGCGTGGCGACGAGCGGATCACCCGGTCGCACGATATTGCGTCGCCGCAGTTCGAGCGGATCGATGTGCAATGCGAGCGCCAGTTCATGCATCGCCGATTCCACGGCGAACGCCGGTTGCGTCATGCCGTACCCGCGCAGCGCCCCGCTCGGAACGGTGTTCGTATAGACGGAGAACGCGTCGTACTTCTTGTTGGGGCAGCGGTAGATCATGACGGCGGCACCGCCTGCATAGAGCGTTTCGCCGCCGTGGTTGCCATAGGCGCCCGTGTTCGACACATTGCGGACCTGGAACGCCGTGAGCGTTCCGTCTGCCTTCGCGCCGAGCTTGACCGTCAACGTCATCGGGTGCCGTGGCGAAGCCGTGGTGAACTCCTCCTCGCGGGTGTACTCGAAGCAGACGGGCCGCCCGGTGTCCAGGGTGGCGAGTGCGACCAGATCCTCCGAGATCACTTCCTGTTTGCCGCCGAAGCCGCCGCCAACGCGTTGGCAGAACACGCGGAGCTGGTCGGGGCGCAGCGCGAACAGATAGGCGAGTTTGACCTTCGCGATCGACGGCGACTGCGAACTGGTGCGGACGATCAGACGACCGTTCTCCATCCAGGCAATCGAGCCGTGGGTCTCGAGATGCGCGTGCTGCACTCGTGGCGAGGAGTACGTGCCTTCGTGGATCACGTCGGCTTCGGCGAACCCCGCATCGACATCGCCGATGTGCGAATGGATCTCGAGCAGGATGTTCCGGACGGGATCGCGGACGAATGGAACGTCCGCGCCGTGCAGCTGTGGCGCCCCCTCGGCCATTGCCTCTTCGGGGCCGAATACTGCCGGCATTACCTCGTATTCGACAACGACCCTTCGGCAGCCCTCTTCTGCCGCCCCGGCCGTGTCGGCCAGGACCGCTACGACGCGTTGGCCGACGAAGCGGACTGTGTTGTCGAGGATGAAGGTGTCGTCCGGATCGACAAGGTGGTCGGTGTGAATCGCCGTAGTGAACCGCTTGCGCGGCACATCTTCCCAGGTGTAGACCCGATGCACGCCGGGAACTGCGAGTGCTGCGGTCTTGTCGATCGAGACGATCCGGGCGTGCGCGTGTGGCGAGTGCAGCACCTTGAGGTGCAGCATGCCTTCGATGCGGGTGTCCATCGTGAACTCGGCGCGACCGGTTACCACGTCGTTGGCTGCCGGCGCACTGACGCTCGTCCCGACGGCCTTTCCTGGCGCGGCTGTCTCTATGCCGACGACGCCCTTCACGGCATCCTCGATCCCTCGATAGCCGGTGCAGCGGCAGAGGTTGCCCTTCAACGCCCGCGGCAGGTCCTCCTTCTGGGCCTCGGTGAACGTTGCCGACGTCATGATCATCCCAGCGGTGCAGAAACCGCATTGGAACCCCGGGGCGTCGCGGAACTGTCGCTGCATCGGATGCAGGTTGCCAGGTGATCCAATACCCTCGATCGTCGTCACCTGGCGACCGTCCGCGCGGAAAGCGGGGGTGATGCAGCTGTGTACCGGATTACCGTCCAGCCACACTGTGCATGCACCGCAATCGCCTGCGTCGCAACCCTTTTTGACGCCATAGTGGCCGAGTGAGCGGAGGAAGGTGCGCAGGCACTGGCCGGGGTCCGGTTCTTCGTCGAAGCTCCTGCCGTTCACGAGATATGTCATGCCAGGCCCCCAGCCATGAGTTCGCGACGAATCTCTTCGGCGAAGTGCCTTGTCAGGTGGCGACGGTGGCCGGGGGTCCCATTGGGATCGGCCAACCAGACGTCGGCGGGGACAACGTCGATGCTCTGCTCCAGAGTTCGGGCATCCGGCATGGTGTCGAAAGCGATGCGCACAGGCAGTGCAGTGCCGGCTGTGACGGTGAGCAGCAGGTCGCTCGTTCCAGGCGTTTGAGTACCGATGAGGAATACCGTCGAACGGCCGAGGCGGGTGAGCGTGAAGCGGCGGTGCGCGCTGCGTTTCCTCAGAGCATGCGCCGGAATGTCGATGCGCCGCAGGATTTCCCCGGGAGTGAGAATGTTCCGATTGTTGCCGGTCACGAAGTCGAGGGCATCGACGATGCGCACGGACCCGTCAGGAGCCCACAGCTCGTACTCGGCCTCGAGTGCGACCGTCAGTGTGACCATGGGGCCGGCAGGCAAAGACATGCAGATATTTCCGCCGACGGTCGCCGAGTTCCAGACTTTGAACGAGGACAAGAACGCCTCGCAGCTCTTCGCGAAAAGGGTGCCCGCGATCCAATCATCCGGCAGCACAAAGGCGTACAGGTCGCGGATGGTGCACGTTGCGCCGATTTCGAGGCCGGCGTCGCTCGGGACGAGGGGATCCCAACGCAACGCTGTCAGGTCGATCAGGCGGCTCAGACGTGGCTGCTCCGCGGAGAACAGCCACGTTCCGCCTGCGAGCCAAGCGTCACCTTCGCGCCAGTCCGCGCCAGGCCGATTGGACGGTCGCCGGATGACTTCGGTGATGGTGTTGAGGTCCATGGGAACCGATCTCCCTCACGACGACAACCGCGCGACGGACCGCCTACCGAACTCGATCAACCAGCGCGTGGCGCCGCTCGCGTTCGCGGCAACGCCGGTATCTCTCCGATCGTGTTGTTGCAGGCAGGGCCGCGAACATGCTTCTTCGATTGCGGACATTCGACTCTGTACATTCGTCGAATGTCGACGGGTCACGATGCGCGCTGGAAGCGGCACAACCTCGAGCGACAGAATCGAATGTTGGCCGCTGCGGTCGGACTGCTCGAGGAAGGACCAGCGGGCGCAGAGATTCTTTTCAAGGATATCGCAGAACGGGCTGCCCTCGCCAAGTCAGGGCTTCGGCGTGATGTCTGGTTACTGGTGATGTGCTCGCCATGCCGAGTAGGGCCAGTGGGCGTAGGGCGTCCGCGGGCGTTTCGGCGCGCAGGGCGGCTGCGATGTGGCAGTATCCGGCGGCGCGCAGGACGCCGATGGCAAAGTTGCGCCAGGTCGCCATGGCGCGGGGCGCGTTGCCGGTACGTAGCTGGGAGCCGTCCTCAGCGAAGGTCACACATCGCGGATGTGGTGCAGGGATTCCCCAGCCCCATGGCCTCTGATCATGGTCGCGAGCCGGGCCGGCCGGCTCGGCGGGCGGGCTGGTGACCTCGTACACGGTCTTGCCCCTCTTGCGCGGCGGCGGCGTGACCGTCGGCCCTGTCCGTCCGTCTGGAAGGATCGGCTGGTGCTGCGAACCGTTGAGATCACCGCCGAACTGACGATCCCGCTCCCGAGCGAGCAATTCCACAACCTTCACTGGCAAAAGAAGCTCGAACTGAGCCTGGACTGCTTCATCTGCGGGCGCACCGGGCGCACCACTCACTTCGAGTACGGGGAGGAACGGGCTGTCTGCACGGGCGACGGGAGGTCCGAGCACCCCGCCGCGGCCCGCATCGCCGGCTTCGACGTCACCAGCGCGCAGGACCGGCTGATACTCCGGTCCGTCCTCGACTACTGGTGGGCACCCTTCCACGACGCCAAGCGGGACCGGCCGGCAACTGCGCTGACACGCGCCCCGTGGGCCCGTCTGTATGTGGGATACCTCTGCCCCCAGTCTCTCGAGACAGAGTCCTTCAGCATTCAGAGCAATGTGGTCCGCCCAGTGAACGAGGTCTGTGCTCACTGCGCGGCCCCGCTCGCTACCGACGCCCAGTCTCCCGGCATCCGGCTACTGACCTGAAACCGCTTTCGCTGAGATCTGAGAACTAGACCGCGCTGGACCCATCACTGAACGCGCCACGCCGAAGAGCAGGCGGAGTCGCAACCAGCTCTCAACAGCAGCAATCTTGGACCAACGATCTCGCTTCTGTGCCAACTGCAATCTTCGTCACGGCATGTGTGACCAAGACCAAAGTTGCTGACCTGCGGTGACCGGCAACAACGATCCACAGGCCGCACCCCGAAGTAGGCACACAGGTTGGCACTTTGATACAGCATCATCGGCAGGCGGGAGACCGCCCTCGCAGGCGGTGCCGGCGATCAGCCCGCTGATCTCATCAGGATGGTCGACGGCTTTCTCATCGCCCGGCCGCAGGAAACCGCGGCCCTGGCGCCGCGGATCTGGTCGGCGATGACGAACGCGTCCTACTCCTCCGTCTCGCCCTGGCCCCGGACAAGCTGAGAGTGGTGAAGTCTCGGGGCGACGTCCGGGGGCGGTTTCATCGCCGGCCACCAGCAGGGCACCCAGGTCACGCCACACTGCGCAGTCGGCCTCCGCGTCAGGACGCACCCGGCGTGAGCCATGCGCCTGCGCATGGCTCATGCGGCCAGATGAGCCGGCGCAGGAGGGGCAACGGTATGAAGTCGAGACTCGTTCGGACGCGTTGCGGCACGTCCGCTCGCTCACCCGGATCCCTTTGGCTTGAGTGAGCCCGTCATTCCGGCCGTCCCCCGGCGCCTTCCTGGTGCGTGCGGTGGTGTGTTCCGGACGCGCAATCCCGCAGGAGGTTCAGTGAGACTGTCACGATGGTGTACGAGCCTGGCGGCCCTGGGAGGCCTGGCCGGCTCCCTGGTACTCGGCGCTTCCGTCTCGTCTGCCGCGCCCGCGGACAAGGACGGCACCCAGGCAGCCCGGCCGACTGTGCCGGCACCGGGGCTGGTGGGGGCGCCGACACAGCTTGCGGACGAACACGACGGCCCCGGTCAGCCGCGTGTGTGCAAGGGGCTGGTGCCCGACCCCATCCCGCCGGCGTTGCGTGCGTACTACTTCTGCGGTGACTGGCGGCTGGGCCCCACGTTGCTGCCGACCCACGGCGCACTGCGGAGCATCCTCCACGGATACGAGCGGCTTGGTGGCCTCACCGCCGTGCGGTTCCTGGACAGGTGGTGGAATCCCGCCGGCGACTCGGGCCAGGGCGACTGGCGCTACCCGCCCGACGACGGCTACACGCACAGGAACCAAACGGTGCTCGCCGCCCCCCTGGTGCTCCATGCAGGCCTGAAGCTGGACCGCTTCGGCAGCGAAGCGGGCCGGTTCCTCGCCCCGGCAGGTACCAAGTACGGCAAGCGGTCGATCCCGCCTTCGGGTCTCAACACCATCGACCCGCGCTACCCGTACGACTACCACCTGTACCGGCTGGCCAAGGACGTCACGGTGTGCGCAGGAACGACCGCGCCCGGGTTCGAGCAACCGGGCCTGGGCACCCAGTACGTGACGTCGAGCCAGTTCTGCCCGGACATCCCCCGCACCACGGTGTCGGACCTGGTGCGCAACGGCACCTTGGTGCGGCTCAACAAGTGATCCTGCCGCCTCCGGCATCCGTGTACGATCCCGCAGAAGCCGGGCCCGGTCATGTCCGGGCCCGGCTTCTGTCCTGCTGAAAGACTGGCTGCATGGACCGGTTCGAGTTGTGCCAGGCCCTACGGGCAGCCGGGGTCCCCTCTGCGTACTACGAGATTCCGGACTGCCCCGGCGACTACCGCTCGGCGGACCGCTACTTCCTCGAGGAACGCGACGGGGACTGGGTCGTGGGCGTCCACGAGCGGGGGAGGCGAGAAGTCTTCGAACGGTTCGCCGATGAGGACCAGGCATGCAGCTGGATCTACGACCGCCTCACCGACGAGGGGCGACCTCGGTAGTGCCCACGCCCCTCTTTTGTGCCAACTGAAGATCCTCGTCACAGCATGTGTGACCACAATTTCTACGTGGCCCCAGGTGGTGTCTCCGACCTGCGGTCATGCCAAAGTATCTCGCACCACCGGCGACCCCAGTGTGCGGGCATGCCCCACACGTCCCTCCGTTGAGGAAGGGTTGTTTATCGGCCAACTTCTGAACCGAGAAGCATCGCCACATCCACTCCGCCCTCACAGTGGCCACACAGGTAATCCCTGTCCTGAGCACGGGCTTTGCGCACGCCGCATCGGGAGGATTCCCGTATGTGCTGCCGCGCCATAGGGTCCCGGACGCTGAAGTCACCTATTGCTCAAGGGTGTTGTCCTGTGCCTATGGTGTCGCCGCGCGCAAGGTGGATTGTGACCGCTCCGCCATGACGCACGCACATCAACCGGCGGCCGGGGGAACAGCGCCGCCACGGGGAGGGTTGGACCGTCATGCCGCGACACCGGCTCACTACGCACGCCGCCTCGGTCGGCGCCGCCTGCTACCCCTGCCCCCGCGCCGGGACAGCGGGCTGATCCGCGGGCATAGCCTCCGCCTCTTCGGACGGGTACCCCCGCCTGCCCTCATTTCGCTGTGCGGGATGACCCTTTTCCGCACCGGAACAGGGTCGTTCAAATCCAGATCACGTAGATCCACAACAAGCCCGGGCACACGGTCTACACGTCGCACCCAGAATGAGAGCCACAAAGCATTGGATCGCAAGGACATCTGGATCGACTTCGGCTTCAGCGGCCTCACCAAGTGGTTCGGCATCCCCTGGGCAGGCGAGTACACGCCACTCGAGATCGTCGTTGCCGCTGCCGACTGGGACGAAGGTGCCTACGCTCCCACCCTCCTGGAGGACGCCGTCAGGCTGCTGGAGTCGCCACTGTCCACCAGAGAGATCGACATTCTCTGGTGTGCGGCCGTGTGCAAGGAATACGTTCCGGGTGAGCGATGGATGGACGGTCGCGAATGGCTTCGCCAGATCGCGGACATCTGCCGGGAAAGGATCCGTCGGGACGACCCGCGATTCGATGCCCTCCCACCGGTGCCCGCGTGCGATCCGGAAGTCAAGGAAACGCGGTCCTCACCGAGGTGCGAACCCTCGCACCGGAGCTGGAGCGCGCCACGGCCGGCCACCCCTACCAAAGGGTGCCGGAAGTGGTCCCGGCGCTGGAACGGGTCGTCACCGAGGTCGACCCCGGCCTCGGGTTCCGGCTCTTCCTGCGGGTCCTCAAGGCGTACCTGGTGTACATCAGCGAGTCGCAGCACCTCCGGTACCTCGAGCTGGGCGAGAGATTCGGCTACAACGAGTCCGTTGTGGACGACGGCACTCTCCAGTTCATGCCGCGTGCGGACTGACCGCTGAGCACTGCCACCGAGGGCGGTATTCCGGTCTTCCCCGGGTACCGCCCTCAGGTCTTGGTTGTCCACCTTCCGAAGCAGGAGAATGAATCACGGTGCGGCCGCACCGGCACCTCGGTGCCGACATCGGGCTCAGCGGACTCATCAAGTGGATCCGCTACCCGCGCGTGAACAGTGAGGCCGCCGGCCTGGACGTCGTGACGAGCGTTGCTGACCGGTTCGACGGGGCTTTCGCCCACCAGCTTCTGCAGGACTGTCTCGTGCTCCTGGACTCACCGCTGTCCAGCCGGGACATCGAGATCCTGTGGCTGGCGGGGACGTTCCGGGAATTCGACCTGGAGCGCCTCGGGATCGACGGCCGGGTGTGGCTGCGCCGGATCGCTGACATCTGCATCGACAGGATCCGACGCGACGACCTCTCCTTCACCCCCGCCGCTGCCGCAACGGTGGTGGACGAGGCGATGAGGGAGGCGGTCCGCGCCGAGGTCAGGTCGGTCGGGCCTGCCTGGAGCAGGCCACGGCCCACCACTCCTACAGTCCGCTCGATGGTGTCGTCCCGGCCCTGCAACAGGCAGTGGACGTCGATGCGGACCTCGCGTTCCGGCTGTTGCTCCGGGCCGTGAAGGGGTACTTCGTGCCGATCAGCGAGACCCGTCACGAGCGCTACTTCGCGCTCGGGGACGAGCTCGGTCTCGGTGAGGACGTCGTCGACGACACTGATTTCAACATCTGGCCGGACCTGGCGGACTGACGGCGCGCAGGTAGCAGCAGACGCCTGATGCAGTGCCGACAGGCACGGGTTGCCCCTCACGACGAGGGAGGAGTACGCCCGGATCAACCGGGACGACGGGCGCCCGCGGTGTGCGGCGAACGCCTGAGGGATGTCGACCCCTCGTGCATACACCTCATGCGCCGGTTCGAGCCGAGCTCACGGGTGCGGTGCTGCGGGAACTACGGGAGGTGAAGCCGCTGCTGGCGGACAAGACCGTGAGTCCGCACCGGCACGGGATTCCGGGCACGACCGCGGCAACAGCGTTGGAGGAGGTCGCCACCCGGGTCGACCCCGACCTCGGATACCGGCTGTTCCTCCGGCTCCTGCGTGTTCTCTCCGTGCCGCTCGCCGAGGAGCAGTACGCCCGCTACCAGGCGCTTGGCGAAGAGTTCGGCTACGGCGAGTGCCACGTGTGCGACCGAGTGGAACAGTTCGTCCGGAACGGCTGACCCCCGGCGAGCTGGGGTGGGTGCTCGCCCCTCGCCGAGAATATTCTCCCTTTACGCCAACTTTGATTCTTCGTCACATCAACGTCGTACCCGCGGCATCCCCAGTCCGATCCAGGAGATGATTTCGCGCTGGATCTCGTTGTTGCCTCCGCCGAAGGTGAAAATGACGGCGGAGCGGTAGCCGCGCTCCAGCTCCCCGTGCAGAACCGCGCCCGCGGAACCCTCCTTGAGGGGGCCCGCCGCGCCGACGACCTCCATCAGCCAGGCGTAGGCGTCGCGGCGCGCCTCGGAGCCGTAGACCTTGACGGCGGAGGCGTCCTGCGGGGTGAGCGTGCCGTCCTGGACGGCGTCCACCATCTGCCAGTTGAGCAGCTTCATCGCGTCGAGCCTGGTGTGGGTCCTGGCGAGGCGTCCGCGTACCCAGCCGAGGTCGATGACGCGGCGGCCGTCGGCAAGCTTGGTGTCGGCTGCCCAGCGCTGGACGTTGTGGAGCGCGCGGATGGCCATGGTGCCGTGGGCGGCGAGGGTGACGCGCTCGTGGTTGAGCTGGTTGGTGATCAGCCGCCAGCCCCTGTTCTCCCGGCCGACGCGGCGGGAGGCGGGCACACGGATGTTCTCGTAGTAGCTGGCGGTGGTGTCGTGCGAGGCGAGAGTGTTGATGATGGTGCAGGAGTAGCCGGGGTCGGACGTCGGGACCAGCAGCATCGTGATGCCCTTGTGGGGCGGGATCCCTTCTTCGGCGGCGGCGGTGCGACAGGCGAGCCAGACCCAGTCGGCGGTGTCGCCGTTGGTGGTCCAGATCTTCTGCCCATTGACGGTGTACGTCCCATTCTCCTCGTCGCCCTCGCGTACGGCGCGGGTCTTGAGCGCGGCGAGGTCGGTGCCCGCGTCGGGCTCGCTGTAGCCGATCGCGAAGTCGATCTCCCCGGAGAGGACCTTCGGCAGGAAGTACGCCTTCTGCTCGTCCGTTCCGAACTGCATGATCGTCGGGCCGACGGTGTTGAGCGCCATCAGCGGCAGCGGTACACCAGCCTGGGCGGCCTCGTCGAAGAAGATGAACTGCTCCATGGGGCTCAGTCCGCGGCCGCCGTACTCCTGGGGCCAGCCGACGCCGAGCCAGCCGTCCGTGCCGAGCCGGCGGACCGTCTCGCGGTAGAAGCGCTTCTGCTCACTGGGGTCGGCGTAGCGGGCGTAGACGTTGTCCGGCACCAGTTCGGCGAAGTACGTGCGCAGTTCGGCGCGCAACTGCTGCTGCTCAGGCGTGTATTCGAGGTGCACGGCCCCTCCAGGAGTCTCGCGGTCCGTCCGTTGCGCGGCGCACACAGTAGAACGTGTTGCAAGAATCCGGAAGGGTCACCGCGTCAGCGAGGACGCCTCTCCGACCGCTGCGAGAAGTTGCAGGGGCCACTCGGGGTCCGCCTGGCCGACGGCGAGCGCGAGCCACCGGTCACCGGGGACGGGCCGCCAGACCTGCATGCTGCCCGCGAGGTTGCTCAGCAGTCCCAAGGGCCCCGGCGTCTCGTGGTCGCGATCGTCGACGGCGAGATACGGCCAGAGGCCGACGGTCTCCTGCTCACCCCAGCGCCCGGTCAACTCCGCGGCCACGGCGGCACGTTCGGCTTCTACGGCAGTCTCCGCCGCCTCCACCGTCTCCTCGCTGCGGTCGTCCCAGAAGTCCTGGCTGCGGAGCAGTGTGACGAAGTGATAGCCGGGCCCGCTCCAGTCGCCGTTGCGCAGTCTCCGCTCCGCATCGGGGAACGGGAGGGCGGTCAGGGAGTCGATGACCGACAGATGGTCTTCGGTGGAGCGGGGCTCGTCCTGGCTCGGCATGGGCAGAGCCTAGTCAGGCTGCCCAACCGACCTGTACAGAGCGTCGATCAGGGCCATCTTGCGGGGGTCGTCGGCGATATGGGGGCCCATGCGGTTCATGACGTACCCCAGACTGATGCCCGCCTCCGGGTCGGCCATTCCGCACGAACCGCCGAAGCCGTCGTGGCCGAAGGCCCGCGGGTTGGGGCCGTACGAGCCGTTCCGGCCGCTCAGCCAGAGACCGAGTGCCACTTCGGTGTCGTGCTCGAAGCCCACTCCCAGCACCAGGTCCCGGCAGCTGCCCTGGCCTTCGCGGACCCGTTCGGCGGCCTCGGGGGAAAGGACACGCCGGCCTGCGTACTCTCCCCGGCCCGCGAGGATGCCGTACAGCGCGGCGACCGCGCGGGCGGTGCCGTGGCCGTTCGCGGCCGGAAGCTCGGCGGCGCGCCAGGCCGCCGTGTTGGCGTCGGCCGCACGGGTGATGGGGTTGATCAGAGCTGCCAGGGCGACCGGCTGCATCTGGGCGAAGATGGCCGCCTGTTCACTGGCGGCCGCGGCCGGCGGATGCACCAGTTCGGCGGCGCGCCCGGCCTCCTTCTCCGGCAGGCCGATGGTGAAGTCGATGCCGAGCGGACCCGTGATCTCCTGGTGCAGAAACTCTCCGGGGAGCTGTCCCGTGATGCGCCGGATCACCTCGCCGACCAGGAAGCCGTACGTCATCGCGTGGTATCCGGACTGCGTGCCGGGCTCCCACCAGGGCTCGGTGGCCGCCAGCCGGGCGCAGGTCAGCTCCCAGTCGTAGAGCTCGGCGAGCGTGTGCGGCTCGCGCAGTCCGGCCAGGCCGGCACGGTGGGAGAGCAGCTGGCGTACGGGAACGGCCTCCTTTCCGGCTGCGGCGAACTCCGGCCAGTACAAGGCGACCGGAGCGTCCAGGTCGAGCAGCGCCCGGTCCGCCAGCAGATGCGCGCACAGCGCCGTCGGCCCCTTGGTCGTCGACCACACGTTGACGAGGGTCTCGCGCTCCCACGGGCGGCTGCGTGCGGCGTCGGCCCAGCCGCCCCACAGGTCGACGACCTTCTCCCCGTCGTGCAGCACGGTGACGGCCGCGCCCAGTTCGCCGCGCTCACGGAAGTTCTCCTCGAAGGCGGCACGCACCGCCCGGAAGCGGTCGTCGCAGTGGCCTTCGATCCGGGGTGCGTGCTCTGACATGGGGCCTCCGTCGCCTCGGGCCGGCTGCCCGGCCTGCCGGTACCCGGCTTCCCCTGAACATACCGACTGGTCGGACAGGCGGAAAGAGGGCGTACGGAAGGCGCGCCGGGCTCCAGCCCCGCCTGGCGGTGGCGAAGCCGGTTCCGCCCGCGACCGGCCGTCGGGCGTCAGCGCTCGGGGCGGAGCAGCAACAGTGCCGTGTCGTCGCTGCGTTGGCCGACGCCTGCGGCATGGCCGAGCAGGCTGTCGGCCAGCGCCTCGAGCGGCTGGTCCGCGGCGCGCGCGAGCAGTGCGGCCACGTCGGCCAGGGCCGCGTCGACGTCGACCCCCGGCGCTTCGATCAGCCCGTCCGTGTACAGGACCAGTACCGATCCGGGCCCCAGCGGCACCGCGGTGGTGGGGTAGACGGCCGACCGTTCGATGCCGAGCAACGGACCGCCGGCCAGGTCCAGTACATGGACCCCGCCGTCCGGGTCGCGCAGCAGCGGCTGCGGGTGTCCGGCGCGGGCCAGCAGGGCCCGGTGGCCGGGTAGATCGAGGCGGAGGAAGACACAGCTGGCGAGCAGTTCCGCATCGAGGTCGATCAGCAGCCGGTTGGTGCTCGCTATGACTTTGCCGGGCGACTGACCGACGGCCGTGTAGGCGCGGACGGCGGTACGGACCTGACCCATGAGACCGGCGGCGGCGACGTTGTGGCCCTGTACGTCGCCGACGACGGCCGCTGCCGTGTCTCCGGTGCGTATCAGGTCGTAGAAGTCGCCGCCGATGTCCATGCCCTGAGTTCCCGGCAGATACCGGGCGGCGACCTCCAGACCGGGCAGGGCGGGCAACGAGTGCGGCAGCAGCGCCGATTGCAGACCGTTTGCCAGCCGGAGCTTGGCGTCGTAGAGACGGGCGCGTTCCAGGGCCTGGGCGATGAGACCGCCGAGGCTGGTCAGCACGGCTCGCTCGTCGGCGGAGAAGTGGTGCGGACCGAGGTAGCCGAGGACACAGGTGCCCACGGGACGGCCGGAGGCGATCAGCGGCAGATAGGCCCATGCGGCCATGCCGTCCCGGGCCGCGAAGCGCGCGGGATAGATCTGCTCCAGCTGCGTGCGCGACTCGAAGAAGGACGGCACCCCGGTCGCCAGTGCCCGTGCGCCCGGCGTCTGGGCGGCCAGCGGCATACCGTCGAACCGCTCCACGAGGGCCGCGTCCTCGTAGCCCCGATGCCCCAGGACGCGCAGTCGCCCGCCCTCGGGCGCCAGCATGACCAGCGACCGGCTCCCGACCGCCGGCATGATCTCGCCGGCGACCAGATCGATCACGTCGGAGACGCCCACCGCCTCCGTCAGCGCGCTGGCCAGGTTGAGGAGATGGGAGATGGCGACGAGGCGCGCCGGGGGCTCCGAAGGCACGTCCGAGGGTATGTCCTGGACCGTTCCCCGGGCCGGGGTGATGTGCACACTGACACCGCTTCTGCTGGGGTGGAGGCGGAACATCAGCCACTCCTGCGGCGGGCGCAGCGCCACGAACGACGTGGTGTCCTGGCTGATCAGCGCCGCCCGGTAGCGGTCTTCGTACACCGGGTCGTTCAGCCAGGGCAGTGCGGTCCACAGCTGGGTGCCGAGCAGTTGTGCGACCGGTGTGCCGACGAGCGCGCCCGTGGCGGTGTTCGCGTACGTCACGCGTCCGTTCACGTCCAGGGAGCACATTCCGTCGGGTATGCGTGTCAGCATGCGCACAGCCTCGATCGCGCCGGTCGTCCCGGCCATCGCGGCGGGTCCGAGGAAGTCGGCCTCGGGAACGGCGGGACGGCCCTGCTCGGCGGCCCGCTGCAGCCGCAGGGCGAGGCGGTCGCAGGCCGAGATGAGACGGCCTCGTTCGGTGGTGGTGATGTCGGGGGGATGCGAGCCGGGCCAGGTGACGAACACGGCTCCGTACGCGACGTCGGCGGTCGCCACGGGGAGGGCCGCGAGGGCGAACGGATAGGGCAGGACGACGGCGATCCGCGGATAGCGGCCGGCCATTTCCTCCTCGCCCGAGACCCAGATCAGCCGCCGTTCACGCAGAGCGTCGGCAACAGGGAGGGGCGAGCTCAGCGAGATCCGTTCCCAGGGCGCGGCGAAGGACCGGGGCAGCCCGGCCATGACGGCCATCTCGAGGACCTGCTCGCCCGGGGGCAGCAGGTATACGGCCCCGGAGTGGGCATGGACGTCGTCCATCATGGCGGCCAGGGCGAGCGACAGGAGGGGATAGGAGCCCTCGCCCTCGCCGCCCGGCGGCGGGGGCCCGGAGGCGAGCCGATCGGACAAGGGGAACCACCTCCACCGCAACGCTCACGACCAAGGCTGCACGCTGCGGGGCCGCCGCGCACGGCGAGCCGGCACGGGACCCGTCTGCCCTGCCGGACCCCTGTTCCCTGCGAGTCCCGTCTGCCCTGCGATCGGGCCGGTGGGCCGTGCGGTCGGGCCGGTGGGCGGAGGACGGAAGGCCGGTGGGCGGAAGGGCCGGTGGGCGGGAGCCCGGTGTCACACGGACCGCTACGTCGTGCACGGGCCACCCTCGTACGCCGCCGGCCCGCGTGCCTCCGTACAGCACACGGACCGGGCAGCCGGGCCCGCCACGGGCCCCGCTCCTACGCCACCGCGCCCGGGACCGCCCCCTCCCCCGTGGCCGTGATGCGCGTCTGTGCACGCTGCGTGACGCCCGACACCGTCACCGCCAGCGTGACCGTCCCGGGACGGAGCGCCGTGAGGCGTCCGGTCGACGGGTCGAAGGCGGCCGCATGGCGGTGACGGGCGTTCTCCGGGTCGCCTATGTACAGGTTCGGCGACCCCGTCCAGTCCGCGCTGAGCGGGAACGCCACCGGAACCCGCCTCGCTCCTTGGGCGACCGTCGCGCCTGCGTCCTCGGCGCGGCCGGGGGCCAGTACCTCCGGCGCCTCGAGCATGAGGCCGTCGACATGCGCCCGGGTCTGGACCGAGACCCAGTCCGGCCGGCTGCCCCACGGCTTCAGCCGGGTGGCCGACTGCTCGCCGCGCGAGACCTTGTCGACGCCTACGAGCGACCAGCCGGTGAAGCCGCCCTCGTTCGCCGGTCCCGCCGGATTCTTGCCGGAGTTGCCGTTGATCAGGTACGGCACCCCGTCCACGTGCTCGGCGTGGAAAACGCCGACATGGCTGCCGATGAGGCCCGCGCCCTTGCCGGTCGTACGGCGGAACCGGGCGAGCCACTGCTCGACGAGCGCCGCCTCCTTGCGGTCCCCGAGCTGACTGCCCTTCTGTACGGTCGGATCGCGCGGCGGCACATGCTCAATGAGCATCACCGAGCCGATGCGGGTGTCCTCCGCCGCCGCGTCGAGTTGCGCGCGCAGCTGCTTGATCTGGTCGAAGCCGCCGCCGCGCAGACTCAGGCTCGAGGTGTCCAGCGTCAGGAAGCGCGTGCCCCGGTGGTCGAACGTACGCTGCGCGGGGCCGAATTCGGCGACAAAGTTGTCGATCTTCCCGCCCATCACCTCATGGTTGCCCGGCACGTAGTACCAGGGCAGCTCCTCCCCCAGCTCCTCGGTCAGGACCCGGCGTGCGAAGGCGAGATCCGCGGGTGAGCCCTCGTCGACCAGGTCGCCGTTGACGACGAGGAAGTCGGGCCGCGCCGCCTTGATCTCGCGCAGGGTCCGGCGTGCCTGCGCCACGATCGCGCTGTCCGGTTCGCGGGCGACGAACTGCGCGTCGGACATGACCGCGAACTGCCAGTCCCTGCCCTCGGTCGCGGCCGCGGGATCGATCAGCGGATCGGGCGCAGGCGGCCGACCGGGCAGATCGACGGTGGGCGGCACCTGTGCGCTCAGGCCGTCGATCACGACCCTCCCGGTGTACTGCTTGGCTGCCGCCGTCTCGGCCAGATAGAAGCGGTGCACCGACAGCGGCATCGCGGCCCCCGGCGGCACGGCGAAGGTCACCTGCCGCCAGCCGGTCCAGGTGACATACGGGCCGCGCAGCAACTGGTCGGACCCCGCGGCGTCCTTGAGGTGAAGCGTCGGCCATGCACCCTTGCCGTCGCCGTTGATCCAGAGCGTGAAGGACTGCGGCTGCCCCGGCACGGCGATCGCCTCGGGCGGGTTGGCGTAGGCGGCGCGGGTCGCGGTCGACCGGGTGAAGTCGTACGTGAGCTCCAGGCCGGTGCCGGTCCGCCCCTCGGGCGTGGCCGCTACCGAGCCGCTCGCGCGCGCCTGGCTGAAGGTCCAGGAACCCGCGTCGTCGAAGCCGGTGACCGGCTGTTCGGCGAGGCCGACGCTGACGGCGAGGGCGGTGGTGACACCGGCGGCCTCCGCCGTGATCTGTCCGGCGCCGCCGCCCGAAGCGGACGTGACGGTGAAGGAGCCCTTGCCGTCGTCGCGGATGTCGAAGAGCGCATGGTCGTAGGCGAGCTTCACATCGGCGGGTTCGACGGGCGCGCTGTTGCCCTGGGCGTCGAGTCCGAGGATGCCGAAGGTGCCGGTGGCGCTCGCGTCCGCGAGGCCGACGCGGCGGGCGGTCGGCTCGATGCGGGCGAGGTCGTCGAGGACGGTCAGCTCCGTGCCGCCGTGCGCGCCCGCGCGTTCGGCGCGTACCTCGGTGGTGCCGCTGTGCCGCGCCCGGAACACTCCGCGGTTGTCGACCTGTCCGACCGAGGGCCGTACGGCCCGCCAGAGCGGGGTCCCCGCGGCCGGGCCGTACGTCTCGTCGTACCCGGCAGCCGTGAGCCGGCGGGTCAGGCCGGGGAACACCCGTTCGGGGTGGCCGCCCTTGACCGGATCGGCGGTGGGGGCGCTCCCGGCCGGGGTACGGGTCTCGACCCAGAAGCCCCGCAGGCGTCCACTGCCGTCGGGCACGGTGAGCGCGAGTCCGTTGGGGACCGTGCGCTCGCTGCCGTCGGAGGGGCTGTTCTCCACCTGGAGCGCGTCGCTGCCGGGTTCGCGGGCGACGAGTGTGGAGGAGCCGCCGCCGTCGAGGTTGAGCGCACTGTGGGCGCCGGCCCTCTTCATCATCCGGCCGAGTTCGGTGAGGGTGACGCCGCCGCTGTCGGCCTGCCGGCCGTCGACGGTGATGACCTGCATCGCGCGGCCGTCCCTGGTGAAGCCGACGGCGGTGCGGGGCGCCGGGGTGTTGTTGCCCTCGCCGTCGTGGTTCTGCGGTACGCCGTCGACAACGAGGAGTTCACGGCCGCCGACTGCGGTGCGCGGGACCGGGCCGGTGTCGGTGCGGGGCCGGTATTCGAGGTACACCGGATCGCCCGGACGCAGTGCGGTCAGTATCGCGGCTCCGGCTTCGCGTCCGACGAGGACGGTGGTGTCCGCGGCGATCGGACCGGAGCCCGGCCGGTCCGCGACGGTGACGACCCTGCCGTCCCGTACAAGCGCTTCGGCGACGGGAGTCGCGGCGTCCACGGTCAGCGCGCGGTCGGCCTCTCCCCAGGAGGCGGTGTACGCACCGATGCCGCCCGCCGGAACGTTCGCGGCGTTGTACGCGCCGAGGGCGTGGGTTCCCGAAGGGAGCGTCAGGGTGCCGTCGAAGTACAGCTGCAGGACACGTCCGGCGCTCTCGGGCCCGATGCCGACGGCCCGGTGGGCGCCCGCGGCCGGCGAGTGGGTGACCTTGCCGTCCTTGATGCCGGGGCCCTGCGGTGCACCGGTCTGGTTGATGTCGAAGAAGTCGGCGTTGAGCGCGGCGACCGTGCGCCGCCCGCTGCCCGCCTCGTGCCGGGCGGCGAGTTCGGAGACGGAGCGGCGGTCGGCGACCTTGCCCGAGTGGAGGTAGTCGGCCTGGACGCCGCTGCCGTCGAGGTCGACGGAGAGCGTGTCGACACGCAGCCACTTGTCCGATTCGAGCCGGTCGTAGGAGGTGAGACGGATACCCGGGGCGATCGGCCGGGAGCTGCGCGCGGTCTCGATGCCGTCGGCGTCCGCGACGGCTCTCGGCCGTCCGCCCGGGCCGCTCGCGGGCGGCGGCGCGACGGGCCGCAGCACTTCGGCGGGGTTGCGGGGACGGGGGTCGGGGGTGGAATCGGCGACGGCGGGGCACGTCGCCCCGGCCGTCAGTACGGACACCGTCGCGACCAGCACGAAGGTACGTCTTGCGCTGCCAAGGCCCACAACATCTCCTGGAATGAGGCTGGTTGAGCACGCAGTAAGCGCTGTCGGCGGACAGCATCGCGGCGCCCGGACCAACGCACCAGGGGGTCGTGGAAACCTCGGGGAGAACGGGGGCTGTCGCAGCGATGGACGCCCCGGGCGATCAGTGCCGCCCGCCGACGCGTTCGCGGTGGCTCAACACGCCACATTCGCGAAAGAAAGCTGTAACAATTCACCATGCGAGACGATTTCCAGTCGCCATTGACGTGACCGAAAGTCGCTGCCATTCTCTCCGGTGTGAGTCAAGCTGACATTCTCGTATCGCGCCTGCACGTCGATCTTCGACGGCACGCCAGCGCACTCTGTGCCGCCGGCCGCTGAAACACGCGCAGCTGACTTCCCTCCCCGCACCGAGCCCCTTCCCCAGGGGACTCTCGGCAGGCTGAGCACCTCCGGCTCCACCGTGCGGCAATTCCTGCGCAAATTCCGACGGCAGACCCCCGGATCTCCATGCATTTCCCCTGCCGTGTTTCTCCCATCCCTTTCCTGAACGTGCGTACGGCTTTTCACGCCACGCATTCAGGCATCTTCGCGTACCCGAAACGGAATGACTGATGACGTCCATCCTGGCTGTTTCCGGAAGCCCCTCCGTGAACTCGCGCACCGAATTGCTGGTCGAGCACGCAGTCGAGCGACTGTCCGTCACCGGCTTCGACACGGGCCATCTGAAAGTGCGTGAACTGCCCGCCGCCGAGCTGCTTTCCGGCCGGTCCGACTCCTCCGCCCTGCGCGCGGCGGCCGAGCAAGTGGCCGCGGCGGACGGGCTGATCGTGGCCACCCCCGTCTACAAGGCCTCCTACACCGGACTGCTCAAGGCCTTCCTCGATCTGCTGCCGCAGTCCGGTCTGGCCGGCAAGACCGTCCTGCCGCTGGCCACGGGCGGCAGCCTGGCGCATGTACTCACCATCGACTACGCCCTGCGCCCGGTCCTGACCGCGCTCGGGGCCCGGCATGTCGTCGCCGGCTCATTCCTCCTCGACAGCCATGTGGAGCGGCTGGCGGAAGGCGGGGCGCAGCTGCGCCCCGAGGCCGAACTCCGGCTCTTCGACGTCGTCGACGAATTCATCCAGGCGCTCCCCGCCCAGTACCCGACCCCAGCCCCCGGTGCGGCGACCTCCGCCACCCGCAGCCACTGAAGGAATCCGACGTGCACACCACATCCCGACGCAACTTCCTTGTTCTGTCCGGCATCTCCGCACTGGCGGCCGCCGGCTGCGGCACGGCGAGCGGCAGCGGCACGCGGAACACCACCACGCTCCGCTACCAGGGTTCGGCCGGCCAGGTCACCCCGCCCGAACTCGCCGAGTCCCTGGGCTATCTGGGCGACCTCGAGCTCGAGTGGGTGGGCAACACCATCAGCGGCCCGCAGGACATCCAGTCCGCCGCGTCCGGCCAGACCGACTTCGGCGGCGCCTTCAACGGCGCGGTGGTCAAGCTCGCCTCCCGCAAGGCCCCCATCAAGGCCGTCGTCAGCTACTACGGCTCCGACAAGCAGGCCTACAGCGGCTTCTACGTGAGTGAGAAGAGCGCCATCCGTACGCCCCGCGACCTCATCGGCAAAAAGGTCGGCATGAACACCCTCGGCGCCCACCACGAGGCGATGCTCGACATCTACCTCAAGAAGCACGGGCTGAGCCGTTCCGAGGCCAAGCAGGTCGAGCGGGTCGTCGTCCCGCCCGTCAACACCGAGCAGTCACTGCGCCAGCGTCAGATCGACGTGGCCGTCCTCGGCGGCATTCTGCGCGAAAAGGCGCTGGAGGCCGGAGGCATACGCAAGCTCTTCAGCGACTACGACCTGCGCGGGCCCTTCAGCGCCGGTACGTACGTACTGACCGAGCGCTTCATCAAGCAGAACCCCGAGACGGTACGGACCTTCGTCACCGGGGTGGGCAAGGCCCTGGACTGGTCCCGCAGCACACCGCACGACGAGGTCGTCGCCCGGCTGACCGAAATCGTCGGCAAGCGGAAGCGGAACGAGAGCGCCGACGCGCTCAAGTACTGGCGGTCCTTCGGCGTCTCGGCGCCCGGCGGCCGCATCGCGGAGAGGGAGCTGTCCGTGTGGGCGGACTGGCTGAGCGAGCGTGGCGACATCAAGTCCGGCCGGGTGAGCGTCGCCGGCCTCTACACCAACGAGTTCAACGGCAACCACGCAACGAAGGGGAGCTGACGCCATGACCGCGAAGATCAGCTTCAGGGGCGTCGGCAAGACCTTCCCCGTACGGGGAAAGCAGCAGGACGTCACCGCGCTGGACGGCATCGACCTCGATATCGCCGACGGCGAGTTCGTCGTCATCGTCGGGCCGAGCGGCTGCGGCAAGTCCACGCTCCTCGACCTCCTGGGCGGGCTCTCGAAACCCACCAGCGGCCAGATCCTGCTGGACGGCGAACCCGTCACCGGGCCGGGCCTGGACCGGGGCATCGTCTTCCAGCAGTACGCCCTGCTGCCGTGGCGCACCGCCCGGGGCAATGTCGAATTCGGTCTCGAAGCCACCCGGGTACCCCGCCGCGAGCGGGCCGAGCGGGCCAGGGAGTACCTCGCGCTCGTCGGGCTCACCGGTTTCGAGGACCGGCATCCGCACGAGCTCTCCGGCGGAATGCGCCAGCGCGTGGCGATCGCACGCAGCCTCGCGTACGACCCCGATGTGCTGCTCATGGACGAGCCCTTCGCGGCGCTCGACGCGCAGACCCGCGAGTCCCTCCAGGACGAGCTGCTGCGGATCTGGGAGCGCACCGGCAAGACCATCGTCTTCATCACACACGGCATCGACGAGGCGGTTCATCTCGGGCAGCGCGTCGCCGTTCTCACCTCCCGGCCCGGACGGATCAAGGAGGTGGTGCCGATCGGCCTCGGCGACCGCGGCGCCGACACCGATCCGCGCTCCACCCCCGAGTTCGCGCACCACCGTCATCAGATCTGGAGCCTGCTGCGCGACGAGGTCAGCCGGGCCCAGCAAGAGGAGAGGGAGGCGGCAACGCTATGACCATCACCACCGAGAAGGCGCCGGCGACCGCCGCCGATGTGAGCGGCGCGGCACAGCGCACCGAACCCGCGTTCGCCCCGCCGGTCCGCGCCCCGGCACTGCCCGCGCCGGTCCGACGCACCGGCCGGATCCTGCTGACCGCCCTCACCAGGACCGTGGCGATCGGCGTGCTGCTGGTCGTGTGGGAGACCGCGCCCCGGCTCGGCCTGGTCGACCGGATCTTCCTGCCCCCGTTCTCCGAGGTCGCGGTCGCCTGGTGGGAGCTGCTTCTGGACGGGCAGCTCGCCGAACACGCACAGGCCAGCCTCGGGCGCTCGTTCACCGGATTCGGATTCGCGGTCGCCATCGCCGTACCGCTCGGCCTGCTGATCGGCTGGTACCGGCCGCTCGCGGATCTCCTCGGGCCGCTGCTGGAGGTCTTCCGCAACACCGCCGCGCTCGCTCTGCTGCCGGTTTTCGTGCTGCTGCTGGGCATCGGTGAGACCTCGAAGATCTCGATCGTGCTGTACGCCTGCACCTGGCCGGTCCTCCTCAACACCATCAGCGCCGTGCGCAGCGTCGATCCGACCCTGCTCAGGCTGGCCAGGTCGATGGACCTGCCCGCCCCGAGGATCTTCCAGAAGGTGATCCTGCCCGCCTCCGTACCGACCGTGTTCACCGGCATCCGGCTGGCCGGGGCGGTCGCCATCCTGGTGCTGGTCGCCGCCGAAATGGTGGGCGCCAAGGCCGGGCTCGGCTATCTCGTCAACTTCTCGCAGTTCAACTTCGCGATCCCCGAGATGTACGCCGGGATCATCACGATCTCCGCCATCGGCGTGGCCTTCAACCAGCTCCTGGTGGCCCTCGAACGCCGCTTCACCTCCTGGCGCACCCCGACCGGAAACTGAGGAACGACACATGTCCGCCGACGCTCCACGCCAGTTCCATCTCAACGCGTTCCTCATGAACGCCGGGCATCACGACGCCGCCTGGCGTCACCCGCGCACCCAGCCGGAGCGGATCACCGATCTCGCGTACTTCCAGGAGCTGGCCCGCACTGCCGAACGCGGCAGGCTCGACTCGCTCTTCCTCGCGGACGGCGTCGCCCTGTGGGGCAATGCCCGCCACAACGCGGTCGGCGGTTTCGAACCGCTCACGCTGCTGTCCGCGCTGGCCGTCGCCACCGAGCACATCGGGCTCATCGCGACCGTTTCCACCACCTTCAACGAGCCCTTCCATGTGGCCCGTAAGTTCGCCTCGCTCGACCACCTCAGCGGTGGGCGCGCCGGCTGGAACATCGTCACCTCCGGGAATGTCGCCGAGGCGAGGAACTTCGGCCTCGAGGAGCATCTGGAGCACGGTCTGCGCTACGAGCGGGCCGCGGAGTTCCTCGACGTGACCAAGGAACTGTGGGACAGCTGGCGGGACGATGCGCCGGTCATCGACCGCGAGCGCGGCGTCTACACGGAGGTGGACGCGGTACGGCCGATCGGCCACCGCGGCAAGCATTTCCGGGTCGACGGGCCGCTGAACGTGCAGCGTTCGCCACAGGGTCATCCGCTGCTGGTGCAGGCCGGCTCCTCGGAGGACGGCAAGGAGTTCGCGGCCCGGTACGCGGAGGCGGTGTTCACCGCCCAGCAGACCCTCGCCGACGGCCAGACCTTCTACAAGGACCTCAAGTCCCGGCTGGCGAAGTACGGCCGCGAGGCCGATCAGTTGAAGATCCTGCCCGGCATCTGCCCCGTCATCGGCGGAACCGAGGCCGAGGCGCTGGCGCTGGAGGAAGAGCTGACCGGCCTGCAGGTACCCGAGTACGGGCTGCAGCAGCTGTCGGGGATGCTCGGCACGGATCTCGGCGGACTGCCGCTCGACGGCCCGCTGCCCGAGCTCCCCGAGGAGCAGGACATCAACGGCAACAAGTCCCGCTTCACGCTGGTCGCGGAGCTCGCACGGCGCGAGCAGCTCACCATCCGCCAGCTGATCGCCAAGCTCGGCGGCGGCCGCGGCCACCGGGTCTTCGCCGGTACACCCGAGCAGATCGCGGACCAGCTCGAGGAGTGGTTCACCCAGGGCGCCGCGGACGGCTTCAACATCATGCCGCCGTATCTGCCCGGCGGACTCGAGGACTTCGTCGACCAGGTGGTCCCGCTGCTGCAGAACCGGGGTCTGTTCCGTACCGAGTACAGCGGCCGCACTCTGCGCGACCACTACGGCCTGGAGCGCCCTGCAGGCCGCACGGCCACCACGTAAGCCTGTCCCAAGCCACCGCGTAAAGCCCGTCTCTCCCGTCCCGGTCCACCATCCAAGCCCGTCTCCGTCCCAGAGAAAGGCAGCATCCGCATGACCAGCACCGGTTTCGACATCCGCCGCATCGGCGGCCGCATCGGCGCCGAGATCCTCGGCGTCGACATCTCCGCCGACCTCGACCCCGCGATCGTCACCGAGATCAACGCGGCGCTCCTGGAGCACAAAGCGCTCTTCTTCCGCGATCAGCAGCTCGATGACGCCGCTCAGATTCGATTCGCCTCACTCTTCGGCGAACTCACCACCGCGCACCCCACGGTGCCGTCCGTCGAGGGACAGCCGCACATCCTCCCGGTCGACGGCGACGAGGGCATCCGCGCCAACCAGTGGCACACCGACGTCACGTTCCTGCGGACCCCGCCCAAGGCGTCCACCCTGCGCAGCCTGGTGGTCCCGCCCTACGGCGGCAACACACTGATCGCCAACTCCGCCGCCGCCTACCGGGATCTGCCCGAGGCGCTGCGCGAGCTGGCCGACCGGCTGTGGGCCGTTCACACCAACGCGTACGACTATGCGGAGCCCAAGAGCGAGAAGGCGGCCGAGCACCGGCGTCGGTTCGTCTCCCGGAAGTACCGCACCGAGCACCCGGTGGTGCGGGTCCACCCGGAGTCGGGCGAGCGCGGTCTGTTCATCGGTGGCTTCGCGCAGTCTCTGGTGGGCCTGTCGCCGTCCGAGTCCCGCGACATCCTGCGCATTCTCCAGTCGTATGTGACACGTCCGGAAAATGTCGTGCGCTGGACCTGGGCCCCGGGCGACCTGGTCCTGTTCGACAACCGCATCACCCAGCACTACGCGCCCGACGACTACGGCGACCTGCCGCGCCTGCTGCACCGGGTGACGGTCGCGGGCGATGTCCCGGCCGGTGTCGACGGCGCACTCAGCCGTGTTGTCGAGGGTGACGAGGCCGCCCACTACACGCCTGCCGCGGCCTGAGCACGCGGCAGGGCGGGCGGGCCGTCCCCCGACGGCCCGCCCGCCCTGTGCGTTTTCCGCTGTTTCCGTGCCCCGAGGTCAGCTCTGAGCGGTGCGGCGCTTGCGCGCGGCCCACACGATGCCGCCACCGGCGAGGATGACCACAGCGGCCGCGCCCGCGATCAGCGGCGTGGAGCTGGAGGAGCCCGTCTCGGCCAGGGGCGGCGAGGTGGGGCTCGGCTTGTCGGAGGGAGCCGCGGGAGAGCTGGTGGTCTCGCTCGGTGTGTCGCTCGGCGTCGCACTCGGCGTGGGCGTGCTCGGCGTCGCGCTCGGCGAGGGAGTGGTCGGCGTGGCCGACGGCGTCGGGGTGCTGTCCTGGCACACCGGAGCGTTCTTGGTCTCGTCGCGCGAGTGGCCGTCACTGTCGCCGGCCTTCACGACGAGGCGGACGGTCACCTCTTTGTCGTGCTTGGGGAGCTCGAGCTTCTTGTGGAACTCACCCTTGAACGTCTCAGTGGCCAGCAGGTCCTTGCCGTCCACCGTGACGGTGACGGTGTTCTCGGCCTGGGGGCTGTAGTTGGTCAGGTCGACGCTCACGTCGGAGCAGGTCACGGCCCACGCCGGGGTGTGCGCCAGCGCCGGTCCTGCCGCCAGGCCGACACCGAACACGCCGGCCGTCGCGACCGCTATCAGGGCCCCCGAACCCCGCCACGATCTCTTGTTCACAGTCACAAATTCCTCCACGGTTGCCGCGCCACCCATCTGGCGGTGCGCGCACAGTACCGCCATGCCCCCACGGGTCTACACCCGCCCCACCCCTCGCACATCTGTCTTGAGCCACCCAACACATCGGGTGTTCGGCGCCAGTTGATCGGAGGCAGGTAGCGGACTGCTCCGGGGCGCGCCCCTCGGGGGCCGTATGAGGGCGGGCAGCACTCCGCATGCGACACAGACCCACCCGATGTATCAAGGAAACAGCGAAAGGATCGTGATTCGAGCCATGGATGACTACCCACTCCTCAATCTGTTTCTGACGATGATGTACTTCTTCCTGTGGGTCATGTGGTTCTTCCTGCTGTTCAAGGTCATCACGGACATCTTCCGGGACGATTCACTCAGCGGATGGGCCAAGGCAGCATGGCTCATCTTTGCCCTGCTACTTCCTTTCATCGGCGTTCTCGTCTATCTCATCGCCCGCGGACGAGGCATGGGTGAACGAGACGTCAAGCAGGTGAAGGAGCAGGAAGAAGCCTTCCGCAAGTACGTTCAGAAGGCCGCGGGTTCCGACGGCAGCCAAAGCCAGGTGGATGAACTCGCGAAGCTGTCCGAGCTCAAGAACAGCGGCCACCTCACGCAGGAAGAATTCGACGCGGCCAAGGCCAAGCTCCTCGCGTAGCCCCGTACCGGCGGCAGTGCCCTCTCAGGGGCGTTTCACTTCTCGCTCGGTCGCGTGATGCGGGCCCAGACCGGCAGCACGAACCAGCAGAGGACGAACCAGAGGAGCATCCCCGCCACGAGCCACAGCGCGAGCGAGTCGTCCACGACGACTCGGAGGATGAGGAGCAGCGCCGACGCCATCGTGCACAGCAGCAGGAACAGCCCGACAACGGTCAGGCGCGAAGCCCAGACGACTGTCTGCGGCTTCAGCTGCTGTCCGGTGAGAAGCCGGTGGAAGGACACCGGGCCGATGAGAGCGCCGGTCGTCGCAGCCCCCAGCAGCACCGTGATGGTGTAGATGTTCCGGTCCGTCGAGGAAAGATCCGCGAACCGCGGCTGAAATGCCACCGTGAGCAGGAAGCCGAAGAGGATCTGCACGCCGGTCTGCGCAACCCTCAACTCCTGAAGCAGTTCGACCCAACGCCGGTCCGCTCTCTCCTCCTCGGATTCATCCCGACCGTGGCCACGACTGCCATTGTCTTGCCGCATCATCGGCACCTCCAGGAATCCGCAGCGGGTCAGTCTCTTGTATAGAGCACTTCTCCCGCGGCACCCCGCAGCCACTCTCGGCGCACTGGCCCGCACCGGCCCCAGGAGCGGCGGTACCGAAGGACGAATTGCGTGTGCCCGGAGCCGGAGCGGACAAACTCCCTGCTCGGCTCCAGGAACGTACGGCGGCTGCCCCGGCATGCGTTGGGGGGCGGGAAGCGGCACGGGAGTGCGTCGAGGCACTGACCGACACGGGAGGCTGCTGCCACGCCGGGTGGTCGCTTCAGCGTCCGAGTGAGCGCTTGAGCTCGTCCTTGTTCATCGAGGACCGGCCGTGGATGTTGCGGCGCTGCGCCTCGGCGTACAGCTGGTCGTACGTCGGACCCTCGGCTCCGCTGTGGGAACGCCGGCCACCGCGCTCCGACGAGGACATGTCCTGCGTGGAACTCTTGCTCGCGGTGCGGGACTCACCCGAACGGGCACGCTCCTTGTTCACCGTCCGCGCGGCGATCTCCTCCGCGCGCTTCTTGCTCTCGCCGCGGTCCTGAGCACTTTCCTTGATGTGTTCGTACTGACGTTCACGCTTGGGGCTCGAACCTCGAGGCATGACTGCTCCTTCATGTCCTTCATGTCTTTCATGGCGAGGTGTCCGCACTCCCTAGTCACCCTGCAATGCGCCCGGCATCGCCGCAATCCGGGTGATCCGGAGACCCTGGCCCGCGGTTACCCGCGTCGACGAGTCCTTTCACCCCACCAGGCTCCGGACGCTCTCGATGCTGCCGCATCCCACGTCGAGCTGCTTGCGGCGTTCCTCGGCGAAGGCCTTCCCAAGATCGGCTCGCCGTTCGTCACTGACGTTCTCCCGCGCGTCGTTCAGAATGGTCCGCTCCTCCTCGTCGAGATGGTGGGTGACCGCCTCGACGAGCTTCTCCAGCTTCTCGTCCCAGTCGTCGGAGCCGACACCGTCCGATTCGAGCAACGCGAGCAGAGCCCGGTTGCCTTCGTCGTGCTCCTCCTCCCCGTGCTCGACCTCCTCGTTGTCGATGTCCTTGTAGCGGCGCAGTGCGGGGTAGACCTCGGCCTCCTCGGCCTTGGCGTGGGCGACGAGGAGAGCGGAGAACTCCCGAAGCGCGCCATCACGGTCCCCTTCCACAGAGCGCATCTCCCGGAAAAGGTCTTCCATCGTCCGGTGGTCCTTGAGGATCAGCTCGACGACATCATCGGTACTCGTCACGTCCTCTTCCCTTCTGTTCACTGTCGGGGTACTGAGCGGCTACCCCCAATCGCCGCGGGTCTACCAAGGCGACAGCGGGCGACTCGGAAGGGAGTTCCCGGGCAAGGACAGGGGTCCCCGAGCTCAGCCGTCCGACGTGCCATCGCCTCCGGGGGAGGCGAAAGTGGAAGGACGAACCCGCAACCGCCCGGTCGCGGCGGTTCACCACGCCCGGCCGCGCGTGACCGTCGCGGGCGAAGGAGACGAGATGCACCCCGTGGAGGCGCTGGACCGGATCGCGTTTCTGCTGGAGCGCACCGGCGCCGAGACCTATCGGGTCCGTGCCTTTCGCACCGCCTCCGCCGCCCTGGCGCAGATGTCCGAGGACCAGATCGCCAAACGGTCGGCGGCAGGGTCGCTGGAAGCCGTCAAAGGCATCGGCCCGAAGACCGCGCAGGTCGTACGGGAAGCCCTGAACGGCGACGTACCGCGCTATCTTCAGCGGCTGGAGGAGGAAGCGTCCGAGCCGCTGGCGGACGGCGGGACACAGCTGCGCGCCCTGCTGCGCGGCGACTGCCATGTCCATTCGGACTGGTCGGACGGTGGCAGCCCCATTGAGGCGATGGGCCGGGCGGCGATCGCTCTGGGGCACGAGTGGGCCGTGCTCACCGATCATTCGCCCCGCCTGACGGTCGCGCGCGGCCTGTCCGCCGAGCGGCTGCGCGAGCAGCTGGACGTCGTGGCGGAGCTCAACCGGCACTGGGCGCCCTTCCGGCTGCTGACCGGCATCGAGTGCGACATCCTGTCGGACGGCTCGCTCGATCAGGAGCCGGAGCTGCTGAGCCGCCTGGATCTCGTGGTGGCCTCGGTCCATTCCGAACTGCGGATGAAATCCGCGGAGATGACGCCGCGCCTGGTCACCGCCGTACAGAACCCCTTGACCGACGTCCTGGGCCACTGCACGGGCCGTCTGGTCAGCGGCAGAGGGCGGCCGGAGTCGACGTTCGACGCGGAGGAGGTCTTCGCGGCGTGCGCCGCGTACGGCACGGCCGTGGAGATCAACAGCAGGCCGGAGCGGCTGGATCCCCCACTGCGTCTGCTGCGCCTCGCGGCGGATGCCGGGACCTGCTTCGCCATCGACACGGACGCGCATGCCCCGGGACAGCTGGACTGGCAGGTCATCGGCTGTGCCCGCGCGGAGAAGTGCGGGGTGCCCGCCGAACGCGTGATCAACACCTGGCACGCGGCGGAACTGCTCGAGTGGGCCGGCTGACGGATCGCGGGCGCCACCTCAGTGAGCAGCTCCCGGCCTGCCCTTGCGCAGGAAGCGGCGCAGCCTCTGCAGTGGCCATGTGTTGATGACGTCTTCCTTCGTCAGCCAGCCGCGCTGCGCCGTACCCACGCCGTACCGCATGTACGGCAGGTGTGTGACGGAGTGCGCGTCCGAGTTCACGGCGAACTTCACGCCGTACCGCTTGGCCCGCAGGATGTCCTCGTCGCACAGATCGAGCCGCTCCGGATGTGCGTTGATCTCCAGGGCGGTGCCCGTACCGGCGCAGGCTTCGAACACCGCGTCGAAGTCGGCGTCGATGCCGGGGCGTTTCCCGATCAGCCGCGTGGTGGGGTGGCCGATCACGGCGACGTAGGGGTTCTCGCACGCCCGCACCAGTCGGCGGGTCAGTGCCTGCCGGCTCTGGTTGAAGTGCGAGTGAACGGACGCCACGCACAGGTCGAAGCCGCCCAGGAAGTCGTCGGGCCAGTCCACATCGCCCTCCGGGCCGATGTTCAGTTCGGTGCCGTGCAGGAGCCGCATCCCGCGGTGCTTCCTGTCGAGTTCTCGTACGCGCTCGCGCTGGGCGAGGATCTTCACGTCTGTCATGCGCTGCATGAAGAGGTTCGGGGCATGGTCGGTGACCGCGTAGTAGGCGTAGCCACGGGCCGCGGCGGCGGCGATCATGTCCTCGAGCGGGGCGAGGCCGTCGGTGAGGTCCGTGTGGGTGTGCAGATCACCTCTGATGTCGCTCTCGGTCACAAGGTCGGGGAGCTCTTCGCGCAGTCCGGCCGCGATCTCGCCGCGGTCCTCGCGCAGGGGTGGCGGGATCCAGGGCAGACCGAGGCGGGCGTAGATCTCCTCCTCCGTCTCCGAGGTGATCTTCTTGCCGCTCCCGGCGTGGAAGAGTCCGTACTCGGAGAGCTTGAGTTTGTGGCGCACCGCCATCTCGCGGGTGCGGATGTTGTGCGCCTTGGACCCGGTGAAGTACTGCAGCCCCGCACCCCAGGAGTCGGGCGGAAGGACGCGCAGATCGATCTGGAGGCCCTTGGTCGTGCGGATGGAGGTCTTCTTCTCCCCGTGCGCGATGACCTCCGCCGTGTGCGGAAGGCTTCCGAGGGCCTCCATGAAGGGGGCCGACCGGTCGGCGGCCACCAGGATGTCCACGTCCCCGATGGTCTCCCGCATGCGGCGCAGCGAACCGGCGTAGGTGCATCCTTCACAGCCCGTGATCCCGGACAGTTCGGAGACGATCTGCTCGGCGATCTCCATCGCGGCGCCGAGGAGGATGCGGCCGCCTCCGCCGGCCTTCTGCATCAGCGCGATGCCGTGGAGGATGTTCTCCTCGGTCTTCTCGCCGAAGCCCTTGAGGTCGCGCAGCCGCTCCTCGTCAATGGCGTCGAGCAACTGGTCCACGGAGGAGACTCCCAGCTCCTCATAGAGGGCCATGGCCTTCCTGGGCCCGAGCGTGGGGATGGTGATCAGCTCGCGGACCCCTGCGGGGATCGATGCCCTGGTCTCTTCGATGGCGGAGACATGACCGGATCTCAGGAATTCCACGATCTTGTCGGCAATCGACGTGCCCACGTTGGGGATGTCCCGCAGCCCCTTGACGTCGAGCTTCGACACATCGGCGTGGTAGCCGCCGATCGCACGTGCCGCCTTTTCGTAGACGCGCGCCTTGAAGGCTTCACCGCCGGTGATCGCGATGAGGTCGGCGTACTTCTGAAGAAGCGCCTCGACCTCCTCGTTGGCCCTGGCCATACACCTGGGGTGCCCGCCATCGCCCGACGATATTCGCCGTTCGCTCCGCCACCTGCTGCAACCTCCGGCCGGTCTTTCGGCGTGATGATGGGTGAGGGAGTCGTCGCCGCGGTGGTGAGAACCCGTGCGGCTGATGACCGGCCGACTCGGAAGGGTGGCAGCCATGTCCGCAGCGAGAGCGAAGAGATCCGCTGCGGCCCCGCTCGTGGCGCTTGCGGTGGCGCTCGTCATGGCGGCGTGCGGATGCCAGGGCGGCGAGCGCACCGCCCCGCCGCGCCCTCCGTCCCCCGAGGAATCCGCAACGAGCGCCCGGGTCCTCGCGGTGAAGATCGACAACGTCGGGCCGGCCCGGCCGCAGACGGGTCTCGATCATGCGGACATCGTCTACCTCGAGCAGGTGGAGGCCGGTCTCAGCCGGATACTCGCCGTCTACTCCTCCCGGCTGCCGGCCGTAGTCGGCCCGGTGCGCAGCGCACGCGAGACCGACCTGGAGCTGTTGCGGCAGTTCGACCGGCCCACGCTCGCCTACTCCGGGGCACAGGGCAAGCTCACACCGCTCATCGACGCGGCCCGGCTGGACGCTCTTCCGCCCTCGAAGGCACCGGACGCCTACTTCCGCAGCTCCGACCGGGCAGCGCCGCACAACCTCTATCTGCGAGCCGCACGTACGCCGAACGCCACTGCCGGAGCGAATGCCGCCGCGGACATCGGACTCCGCTTCGGTCCCGCGCCGGCGGGCGGAAAGGCAGTCACGGAGCACACGGTCCGCTACCCGTCGGCACGCTTCGTCTTCACCTGGTCGGCAGACCGGCAGCGGTGGCTGGTGGCCATGGACGGCGCCCCTGCCCGCACGGCCGAGGGAGAACGGCTGGGTGCGGCCACGGTCGTCGTGCAGTCCGTGACCGTACGCCCGTCGCTCTTCCGCGACCGGTCGGGGAACACCTCCCCCTACACCGAGACGGTGGGTTCCGGCACTGCCCTCGTGCTGCGCGAAGGCAGGGCGTACGAGACCGTATGGTCACGGGCCACGGCGCAGTCCGACACAGCATTCACCACTCCGGACGGCAAACCCATGACGTTCGCCGCCGGGCAGGTGTGGATCGTGTACGAGTCACGCTGAGACCTCGCGACGTTCCCTCGGTACTGTCGAATCAGCGGATCCCGACTCCACCTCGTCACCCAGGAGGCAGCCATGAGGATGCTCATCAATGTGCCGGAGACGGTCGTCGCGGACGCGCTCCGCGGTATGGCGGCAGCCCATCCCGAGCTGGCCGTGGACGTCGAGAACCGGGTGATCGTACGGCGCGACGCCCCCGTCGCCCGGAAGGTGGGGCTGGTCTCCGGAGGCGGATCGGGGCACGAACCGTTGCACGGCGGGTTCGTCGGGCCCGGGATGCTCGATGCTGCTTGCCCGGGAGAGGTTTTCACCTCGCCGGTGCCGGATCAGATGGCGCGGGCGGCCGCCGCGGTCGACAGCGGTGAGGGGGTGCTGTTCATCGTGAAGAACTACACGGGCGACGTGCTCAACTTCGACATGGCGGCCGAGCTCGCCGAGGACGAGGGGGTCCGCCTCGCCAAGGTCCTGGTCAATGACGATGTGGCGGTCACGGACAGTCTCTACACGGCCGGCCGGCGCGGTACCGGGGCAACGCTGTTCGTCGAGAAGATCGCGGGCGCGGCTGCCGAGGAGGGCGCGCCGCTGGAGCGGGTCGAGGCGATCGCCCGGCAGGTGAACGAGAGCGCACGGAGTTTCGGGGTCGCTCTGAGCGCCTGCTCCACGCCCGCGAAAGGCAGTCCCACCTTCGATCTTCCCTCGGGTGAGCTGGAGTTGGGCATCGGCATCCATGGCGAGCCGGGCCGTGAACGGCGCGCGATGATGACGTCGCGGGAGATCGCTGACTTCGCGGTGAACGCGGTGCTGGAGGATCTGGCGCCGTCGGGCCCGGTGCTCGCGCTCGTCAACGGAATGGGAGCCACTCCGCTGCTGGAGCTGTACGGATTCAACGCCGAGGTGCAGCGTGTGCTCGCCGAGCGGGGGGTGGCCGTGGCCCGTACCCTCGTCGGAAACTATGTGACCTCGCTCGACATGGCCGGCTGCTCGGTGACGCTCTGCGAGGTCGACGAGGAGTTGCTGCGGCTGTGGGACGCGCCGGTGCAGACCGCCGGGCTCCGCTGGGGTCGCTGAACCGTCCGGGACCGAGACACCACAGGGAGTTCATGTGCTCGACGCCGACTTCTTCCGTCGCTGGCTGTCAGCTGCCGCGGCCGCCGTGAACCGCGAGGCGGACCATCTCACCGAGCTGGACTCGGCGATCGGTGATGCCGACCACGGCAGCAACCTCCAGCGCGGATTCGCGGCGGTGACGGCGGTCCTGGAGAAGGAGGCGCCGCAGACGCCCGGGGCCGTACTGACGCTGGCGGGAAGGCAGTTGATCTCGACGGTGGGCGGGGCGTCGGGCCCGCTGTACGGGACGCTGCTGCGGCGTACGGGCAAGGCGCTCGGCGACGCCGCCGAGGTGACTCCCGGACAGCTGGCCGAGGCGTTGCGCGCGGGCGTCGCGGCGGTGGCCCAACTCGGCGGGGCGAAGGCCGGGGACAAGACGATGCTGGACGCGCTCGAGCCGGCGGTGGAGGCACTGGGCGAGAGCACCGCCTCGTTCGCGGCGGCCCGCGAAGCGGCCGAGCAGGGCGCGCTGGCGACCGTACCTCTGCAGGCGCGCAAGGGCAGGGCCAGCTATCTGGGCGAGCGCAGCATCGGACACCAGGATCCGGGAGCCACCTCCTCCGCCCTGCTCGTCGCCACACTGGCGGAGGTGGCCTCATGAGCCGGGGCAGCCTCGGCGACGGGGGCAAGCTGGTGGGGATCGTGCTGGTCTCGCACAGCGCACAGGTGGCGGCTGCCGTCGCCGACCTGGCCGAGGGGCTCGCGGGCGGCGGCACGACCGCTCCCGTCGCCCCGGCGGGCGGCACCCCGGACGGCGGGCTCGGCACCAGCTCCGAACTGATCACCGAGGCGGCGAGAGCGGTCGACCAGGGCGCGGGCGTAGCGGTCCTCGTGGATCTGGGCAGTGCCGTGCTGACGGTGAAGACGCTGCTGGCCGAGGGCGATGAACTCCCGGACGGGACACGGCTGGTGGACGCACCGTTCGTGGAGGGCGCGATCGCCGCGGTGGTGACCGCCTCGGCCGGCGGCGATCTGGACGCGGTGGTGGCGGCGGCCTCGGAGGCGTACGACTACCGCAAGGCGTGAGGCGCTCCGTGCCGGGCGCGATGCCGGGCACAATCGCAGACACTGTGGCGGGCGCGGCGACGCGGTGGCGGTGGCGCGGCGGCGATGCGGGCGCGTGCCCGATCCTGGACGAACCGGGCTGCGTGCCCCGGTCCGCACGGCCGGGACCGGGCTGCTCGCGGTGCTGGGTGGCTGCGGGAGCCCGGCACCACGGCCCTCTGGCGACGCACGACGTGGATGTCGCACTGCCGCGGCCGGACGGTGCCGCGGCGCTTCCCCCACCCGAGGGGGCGTGTACCTACCGCCCCGGTGAGTGAACTCCTCTCGGATCAGAGGCTGTTGGACATGGCGCGACGGCACAGGCCGTGAGGCACAGCGGTCGCGGAGCTGCCGTCGCCGCCGCCGGTGACCGCGTACCTGATTCATCGTGATGACCACCCCGCCCGCGGCGTCGTGGACGCCGATGCCGGTCGACCACCGCGGGCACCGACAGCAGCGCCTTCAGGCGCGGTGCGCCGGTGACCGGGCGGGCGTGCGCTCAGGGCGTCCGTTGCCGGGAACGCAATTGTTAATGGGAACCATTTTCAGGTAGCGTCCCGGGTGTATCCCCATCAAGGAGGTCCCCGGTCCCATGGCCGTACCCAAGCGCAAGATGTCCCGCAGCAACACCCGCCACCGGCGCGCCCAGTGGAAGGCCACCACCCCTCAGCTCGTGCCCGTCACCGTCGACGGTTCGGTGTACCGAGTGCCGCAGCGCCTCGCGAAGGCGTACGAGCGCGGCCTGCTGCGCCCGGAGGGCTGACCGGCATGGCGGACCGTCGGCTTCCGGTGACCGTCCTCTCCGGTTTCCTCGGCGCGGGCAAGACGACCCTGCTCAACCATGTCCTGGGCAATCGCGCCGGCCTGCGGGTCGCCGTGATCGTCAACGACATGAGCGAGGTCAATATCGACGCGGCACTGGTGCGCGGGGGCGACGCGGCCCTGTCGCGCACCGAGGAACGCCTGGTCGAGATGACCAACGGGTGCATCTGCTGCACGCTCCGCGACGATCTGCTGGAGGAGGTCGACCGGCTGGCCCGCGAGGGCCGGTTCGACTACCTCCTCATCGAGTCCAGCGGCATCTCCGAGCCGATGCCCGTCGCCGCCACGTTCGCCTTCCCGCGCGACGACGGTGCCACGCTCGGCGATCTGGCCCGGCTGGACACCATGGTCACGGTGGTCGACGCCGCGAACTTCCTGCCCGAGCTGGAGGGTGGTGACGGCCTCGCCGAACGCGGACTCGACCAGTACGAGGACGACGAACGCACTGTCAGCGATCTGCTGATCGACCAGATCGAATTCGCGGACGTCATCGTGGTCAACAAGCTCGATCTGGTCGGTGAGGAGCAGGCCGCGCGGCTGCGGGCGGCGCTGACACGACTCAATCCGGTCGCCCGCGTCGTGACCGCTCGGCACGGGAGGGTGAATCCGGGCGACATCCTCGGAACCGGCCGTTTCGATCTGGAACGCGCACAGCAGGCACCGGGGTGGGTCATGGAACTCAACGGCGACCATGTGCCGGAGACGGAGGAGTACGGCATTTCCAGCACCGTGTTCCGTGCGCAGAAGCCCTTCCACCCCGGTCGGCTCTGGGAGTTCGTCACCGAAGGACTCGACAGCGGCGCGTACGGCCAGGTCCTGCGCTCCAAGGGCTTCTTCTCGCTGGCCGGCCGCGACGCGGTCACCGGTCTGTGGTCGCAGGCAGGCACGGTCGCCCGGTTCGAGCCCTCGGGCACCCAGGACGGGGAGAGCGGGCAGGGCCAGGAACTGGTCTTCATCGGCACCGGGCTGTGTCCCGAGGCGCTGCATGCCGCGCTCGGGGCCTGCCTCGTCGGCGCGGACGATACGGGTCCGTGGCACGACCCGTTCCCCGCGTGGGACGTTCACACGGTCGACGACGTCTGCGAGCACGAGCCTGCCCAGGCCGCCGCTCCGCGCTGACCTGGATACTGGCACTCCTGGAGATCAACTCGATCGACAGTGTGGTGCGGCCGGAGGGGCGGACATGGTGAACGGGTGGGGCGAAACAGGCGGTTCGGCGGGGGGAGCACCCGGCTCGGGTGCTCCCGCCTGGTACGTACGGCCCGCCGCCCGCGACTGGTCCTGTGCGCCCGCCCCGGCCGAGGTGGCGGCGTTCCATTCCGGGATGCCGGAGTACAAGGCCACTCCACTTGTCGAACTATCCACTCTCGCCGAGGAGTTGGGAGTCGGGAGAGTGTTCGTCAAAGACGAGTCGTCCCGGCTGGGGCTGCCCGCCTTCAAGGCGCTCGGTGCCTCCTGGGCGATCCACCGGGTGCTGTCCGGCCGAGCCGGGGAACAGGCGGGCCGAGCCGGCGAACAGGCTGACAGCGGCGGGGAGCAGGCAGGCAGCGGCGCGGTATGCCTCGTCACCGCCACCGACGGCAATCACGGCCGCGCCGTCGCCCGGATGGCCCGGCTGTTCGGAGCCCGGGCCCATGTCTTCGTACCCGAGGGCGTGCACCCCCTGGCCGCGGACGCCATCGCGGCCGAGGGCGCGGAGCTCACCCATGTCGCCGACAGCTACGACGAGGCGGTCCGCCGAGCATCCGCGGCGGCCGACGGCGATCCGCTCGCCGTGCTCGTCCAGGACACGGCCTGGCCCGGCTACGAGGAGATCCCCGGCTGGATAGTCGAGGGATACTCCACCCTCTTCGCCGAGATCGACGGCCAGCTGGCCGCCGCGGGCGTCCGGGCGCCCGCCCTGGTGGCCGTCCCGGCCGGGGTCGGCTCACTGGCGCAGGCTGCGGTCACCCACCACCGCAGCCGCCTCACCGGTCCCGCCCCGGCGCTGCTCGCCGTTGAACCCGACACCGCCGCCTGTGTCCTGGCCAGCCTTGTCCGGCAGGAGCCGGTCACCGTGGCGACCGGCACCACGACCATGGCGGGCCTGAACTGCGGAACCCCCTCGCACATCGCCTGGCCCCGGCTGCGCGACGGCCTCGACGCCGCTGTTGCCGTCACCGACGCGGAGAGCGCGGAGGCGGCCCGCGCCCTGGCCGCCCTCGGTATCCCCGCCGGGCCCTGCGGCGCCGCTTCCCTGGCCGGCGTACGCGCCGCGTTGACCGGCCCGGGCAGCACCGAGCGCCGTGCCGCGCTCGCCACCGGGCCCGCGGCGACCGTGGTGCTGCTCAGCACCGAAGGCGCCGCCGCCAACCCGCACGCCGGGGTGTCGGCAAGGATGCCATCGACTCCACCGGCTACTGGCGGCTCAGGCTGACCCAGGACGACGCCCCGACCGAGGAGGACCTCGCCGAAGCCCGGGAGCGGTCGGCCGAGGCGCGGGCAGCGGACTGAGTTCGCTCAGATCAGGGCGGCGGCTTCCGGCACGGACAGGCCGCCGCCCTCGGCGTAGGCACGCTCGTACCGCTCCCCGGCCGCCGCCGCGCGCACCTCGGACTCCGCCCGCTGCCGGGTCTCCTTCTCGTCGGCGAACGGCCGGAAGCCGAGGCCGCCGGGCTGCCGGCTGCTGCGGTCGTAGGCGCCGAGGAGCCGCGCCGCCTCCTCTGCCGCCCCCAGATGCGCCATCGCCCAGGCGGCGCAGAGGAATTGATCGGTGATCAGATACGGAGCGACAAGGTGCGCCAGACTGTCCAGCAGGCCCACTGCCTCCGCGATCCGCCGGCGGGCCGCTGCGTACTCCCCGTCCAGACAGTCCAGCCAGCCGTACGCCCCCGCCACCACCCCACGGAAGAGCTCGGGAGTCGCCGCGGACAAATCCCTCTCCATCTCATGGAGTTGATGACGGGCAAGCTCGGTGCGGCCGGTGTTGCCGTAGTGCTGCGCCAGCATCATCCGGCCCGTGCCGAGGACGTCCGCGGACTCCCGGGACTCCTCCACCGCCTCCAGCAGCTGCCGCTCGGCGTGCTCCCTCTCCCTGGGGGAGGCGGCCGTCTTCAGCCGTACGGACGCCAGCCTGGCCCTGAAGACCGGCACCTGGGCGTGCGCGCCGACCCGCGCGGAGCTCCGCATGGCCCGTGCGAAGTCCGCGGCCGCCTCTTCGTACCGACCGCGCCCTGCATGGGCCTCCCCTCGCGCGGACAGCGACTCGGCGACCCCCCACAGATCCCCTGCCGCCTCGAAGAGCGCCAGCGCACGGTCGGCGTCGCTCGCAGACTGCTCGAGCCCACCGCGGCGGTCGCCGAGCAGTGTGGCCCGCAACAGCAGGGCGAACCCCAGATCCCAGCCGTCCGCCAGGTCCCGGCAGCTGTCGACGATGGCGTCCACGGCCTCGCCCAGCCCGTCGAACTCGCCGCTCATCAGCCGGGCGAAGAACCACATCGAGCCCGGCTGCCGGCATATCTGCGGCAGTCCCGGACGGTAGGCGGAAACGATCCGGCGCAGATGGGCCAGGGCCTGCGGCTCCCCCCGCGCCACGCCGTCGTCCTGACTGCTCGCGAACACCATCAGCCGCACGCCGCGCCGTGCCTCCCACAGCTGCTCCTCGGACCAGGGCGGCGGGGCAGCCGTGCAGCGGTCGGCCAGCGGCACGGCGGGCCGTACAGGCGACCGGAAGGGGTCGGGGCCGAATCCGGCGGCCACCGAGGACCAACTACGTGCGTCCGCCTGGTGGTTGCGCCGCTGCCAGAACCAGTTCATGGACAGCACCAGGCAGAGTGCCTCCTGCTCCTGCTCCTGTTCCCTCTGGGCGGGGCGGAGCGCCGTCCGCAGGGCGGCTCGTACGTTGTCGTGCTCCGTCTCGAACCGCTCCAGCCACTCGGCCTGCCGCGGCCCGCGCAGCTCCGGGTCGCCGGTACGGACCAGCTCCCGGTAGGCGCGCATGTGCCGCCGCTCGACGGCCGCCCTCTCACCGGCCCCCTCCAGCCGCTCCCCCGCGTACTCGGCGACGGTTTCCAGCAACCGGTAGCGCATCTCGTCGAGGCCGTCCGGGGCGGCGACCACGAGTGATTTGTCGACGAGGGAAGCGAGTGGCTCCAGGGCTCCCGCTCCGCAGACGGCCTCCGCCTGAGCGAGCGCGCAGCCGCCGGAGAAGACGGCCAGCCGGCGCAGTACGGTCCGCTCGTCCTCGTCCAGCAGATCCCAGGACCAGTCGACCACCGCCCGCAGTGTCTGCTGCCGGGGCAGCACGGTCCGGCTTCCGCTGCTGAGCAGCCGGAAGCGGTCGTCCAGCCGGTCCGCGATCTGCCGGGGCGTGAGGGCGCGCAGCCGGGCGGCGGCCAGTTCGACGGCGAGCGGCAGCCCGTCGAGCCCGCGGCAGATCTCGGCGCAGGCCTCGGGGTCGTCGTGCGTACGGAACCCGGGCCGGGCGGCCGCGCCCCGCTCGCCCAGCAGCCGCAGCGCCACCTCCTGCGGCAGCGGTCCCACACCGCGTACCCACTCGCCGGGGACACCCAGCGGCTCGCGACTGGTGGCCAGCACGCGCACTTCCGGACAGCCGGTGAGGACGGCATCCGCCAGCCGGGCCGCCGCGCCGATCACATGCTCGCAGTTGTCGAGCACGAGCATCATCCGGCGCCGACCGCAGTACTCCACCAGCTGGGCGAGCGGATCGCGGGCCTCGGCGTCCGCCGCGGCCGGTCCCCGCACCTGTGTCTCGCGCGCGCCGAGGGCGGTCAGCACCGTCTCGGGCACGGTCTCTTCGTCGCGTACGGAGGCGAGCTCGACGACCCAGACACCGTCCGGCCATGCCCCGGCCGCCGCCTCGGCGGCCTCCAGGGCCAGCCGGGTCTTGCCGGCGCCGCCGGGCCCGAGCAGGGTGACCAGACGGCGCGCCCGCAGTTCCCGTGCGAGCCCCGCCAGTTCCTCCTCGCGGCCCACGAAGGAAGTGAGCCTGGCGCGCAGATTGCCCCGCGTGACGGGCTTCTTGTCCACCGGGTCGGGCGGTTCGGCGGGCAGGTCGTCGTCGGCCGGGCCGACAGCCAGCAACTGTGCATGCAAAGCGCGCAGTTCAGGTCCGGGATCCGTACCGAGCCGCCCGGAGAGCCGCCGCCGTACGTCCTCGTACGTCTGCAGCGCCTCGGCATGGCGTCCCGCTGTCCGCAGGGCCCTGATCAACAGCGCCTGCAGCGGCTCGTCCAGCGGCGTGGCTGCGGCCATCGCCGTCAGCTCGGCGAGCACGGTCTGCGGCCGCCCCAGCGACACCTCGGCCGCGAGCCGGGTGCGGCGCGCCTCGGCGCGGCGCTGTTCCGCCCGTACGACAAGGGCGTCGGTGTCCCGTCCGGGCAGATCGTCGAGGGCCGGGCCGTGCCAGAGCGCGAGGCCCTCGTCCAGCAGCCGGGCCGACGCGGCGGCGTCGTCGGCGACCAGAGAGGCGGCTCCCTGCGCCGCCAGCCGCTCGAAGCGGAAGAGATCGATGTCGTCCCGGTCCGCCGCCAGCCGGTAGCCGCCCGGAGCGGAACCCACGGCCGCACGGCCGAGTGCTCGCCGCAGCCGTCCGACCAGTGCCTGCAGTGCCGCGCTCTCGTCGGCGGGCCGCTGCTCGTCCTCGCCCCATACCTGGGCGGCCAGTTCCCCCGCCGGTACCACCCGGCCGCCGCCCGCGGCGAGCGCGGCCAGCAACGCCCTCAGCCGCGTCCCGCGGACCGGCACCTCGGTGCCGTCCGGGCGGAACGCCTGCGTGGTGCCGAGTACGCGGTAGCGGTATGTCACCGCTTCATTGTCGCCGCCGGGCGGCCGGGCCTGCTGACGTGGCCGGGCTGGCAGACTGGGGGCATGTCCGCTCCCCGCCGTCTCTGCCCGGTCTGCCGCCGTGAAATCGCCGTTGTCGCAGGCCGGTTCGCCCGCCATGACCCGGCCGGCACGCGCTCGGCGGGTGAGCTGGTCTCCTGCCCCGGGTCCCGGCGGCAGGCGCCGTTCGACCCGGCCCTTCAGCCTGCGCTCGACGGCGCTGTCGTGCCCGTCTTCCCCGGCCAGCTCCCTTTGTTCTGACATTCCGACATCACAGCAACCTCACCGCAGCCCGGGTGACCGGCGGGCGCGGCGCGGCCGGCCGCACTCCGCAGACCGGGGTGCCGACACGGATGCAACTCCTACTGTGGGGTCGGCATGGCTCTCGATTCCTGGAGGAGACGCATGACATCACCCACCCCCACCGGCCGGCTGCTGCCCGCCGAGAACGGCCGCGACCTGGTGCTCACCCGGACCCTGCGCAGTCCTCTGCGAGAGGTGTGGGCGAGCCTGACCCGGCCCGAGCGGACCGCGCGGTGGTTCGGCCCCTGGAAGGGCGAAGCCGCCGCCGGCCGGACCGTCGAGATCCAGATGGCGTTCGAGGAAGGGGCACCGTGGGCCGAGCTGCGCATCGAGGCGTGCGAGTCGCCGCGGCGACTCGCCGTGTCGATGGCGGACGAAGCCGGGTCATGGCCGATGGAGATCCGGCTCTCCGAGGCGGACGGCGCCACCACGGTGGAACTCGTTCACCACCTCCCGGGGCAGACCGCCCAGCCGGGAGAGGCCGGGATCGGCGAGATCGGGCCGGGCTGGGAGTACTACCTCGACATGTTCGTCGCCGCACACGCCGGCCTGCCGCGGCCGGCGTTCGACTCGTACTACCCGGCACAGAAGACGTACTTCGAGGAGTTGAACGGCTGAGCCGCCCGTTTCGCGCGACAGCACCCCCACCCACCGGGTAGATTGGTCTACACCACTTGCGCTTTCAGAGACAGGGATCTTCGTGGAAGTTGTCATCGTTCCGGACTCCGCCGCGGGCGGCGAGCTCATCGCCGAAGCCATGGCCGACCTGCTGCGACGCAAGCCCGACGCGCTCCTGGGCGTAGCCACGGGGTCGACCCCGCTGCCTGTCTACGAGGCCCTGGCCGCCAAGGTGCGCGCCTCGGAGGTGGACACTTCCCACGCCCGCATCTGCCAGCTCGACGAGTACGTCGGCCTGCCCTCCGGCCACCCCGAGTCCTACCGCTCGGTGGTCCTGCGTGAAGTCGTCGAGCCCCTCGGACTGACCGACGCGTCGTTCATGGGCCCGGACGGCACCGCCGAGGACGTCGCGGCCGCCTGCATCGGCTACGACCACGCGCTGACCGAGGCCGGCGGCGTCGACCTCCAGCTGCTGGGCATCGGCACCGACGGACACATCGGCTTCAACGAGCCCTGCTCCTCACTCGCCTCCCGCACCCGGATCAAGACACTCACCGACCGGACCCGGCAGGACAACGCCCGGTTCTTCAACGGCCTGGACGAGGTCCCCCACCACGTCATCACCCAGGGCATCGGCACCATCCTGGAAGCCCGCCACCTGGTCCTGCTGGCCACCGGCAAGGCGAAGGCCGACGCCGTGGCACTCGCCGTCGAGGGCCCGCTCTCCGCCCTGGTGCCCGCCTCGGCCCTGCAGCTCCACCCGCACGCCACCGTGGTGGTCGACGAGGCGGCGGCGTCCGGCCTCAAGCTCGCCGACTACTTCCGCGCGACCTACGCCGCCAAGCCCGCCTGGCAGGGTCTGTAGAAGCAGGCCCACCCCGCGGGGTCCCGGCCGGAAGGGGAATGTTCCGGTCGGGACATAATTCCAGCTTCAACGGTTCCAATCCTCCTGCGAGTTGGTACTGTGCGGTCGCTCAGTACTGCGACGCGCGTCCACCTGCCGCGTCGCCCTGCCGCCCCTTGCCCCGCGCGGTGGGCCGGTGCATCACAAGGGCGCGGGGGATTGCATGAACGACGACATCGGTGTGGTCAAAGAGAGCCTGGAGCGGGTCAGACGGCGGGCCGGTCATGTGGTCCGCTACTTCTACGCGCACCTGTTCAGCCATCATCCGGAGTTACGCCCGCTGTTCCCCGCGGACATGGACGACCAGTACGAGCGGCTGTTCGCCGCGCTGGTGCGGGTCGTGGACCATCTCGGCCACCCCGGGCTCCCCGCCCATCTGGAGCGGCTCGGCCGGGACCACCGCAAGTTCGGGATATCCGACGCGGACTACACAGCGGTGGGTGAGAGCCTCATCGCCTCGATCCGCTACCACAGCACGCACTCCTGGAACACGCGGACCGAAACAGCCTGGCTGCGGGTGTACACCGTCGCCGCCGCGACCATGACCGGCGGCGCCCGCCAGTCCCTGGCCGCGAACGAACCGGCCTGCTGGGATGCCACCGTCGTCTCGCACCGCCTGCACGGCGGGCACACGGCCGTCGTACGCGCCGTACCCTCCGCCCGCTACCCCTGCCTTCCCGGCCAGTACGCGTCGGTCGAGCATCCGGACCTGCCCGGTGTGTGGCGGCCCTACTCCGTGGCCGGCCGCCCCGAACGCGACGGGATCCTCGAGTTCCACATCGGCCGGGTCCCGGACGGGCTCCTCAGCACGGCGTTGTGCGACCACACCGTTCCCGGCCGCGTCCTGAGGGTCGGCGCGGCGTCGGGATCCGCGCTCCCCCCGCCCCTCGGCACTCCTGCCATCACCCTGATCGCCGCCGGAACGGGCTGGTCCGCGGTCAAGGCCGTCCTCGACGATCTGCTCACCCGCCGGCCCCTTCCCCGTATCCGGATCGATGTCGTGGCCCGCAGCGAGGCCCACTTCTACGACGGAGGCGCCCTCGCCGACCTGCAGCGGGACCACCCCGGCCTCAAGGCCAACTGGTGGTATCAGCAGCAGGATGAAGGCCCGACGGGGGCTGCGGAACGGCTCCACCGCGATCTCGGCGCACGCCGGGACTGGGAGGCCGAGTCCGTCTATCTGTGCGGCCCCGCGATGTTCGCACAGGAGACGGCCGAACTGCTCCACGGCTTCGGACTGCCGGCCGGATCGCTGGTGCGCGATCCGCTGCCGCCGTCGTTGCAGCAGCGGGGATACGTCTCCCACGCGGAGAAGTTCCTCGACCCCCTCCCGGTGAACTGGATCGATCCGGACGCCCGGACCCGCCCGCTCGACGTCCCGGCACCCGAGACTGCTCCGCTGCCCACGCCGGGCCGGGCCCCGGCTCTCGCTCCCCCACCCGTGCCCGCGGCGCCGGGCCGCGGAGGCTGGTTCGAACCGCACAGTGCGACAGGACGTGTCTGACGGCCGGTCCGAGCCCGCACCGACAGGCGGTTTCGCAGGGCGAGTTCGAAAGCCCGGTTCGCCCGACGTCGACGACGGGCACATCACCGGGGAGGGCGCGTCGCGCCGGGTTCTGCCCTGCCCGACACCGCGGCCCGGCCGAAGACCGTCCGGCAGGTGCTGCCGTCGGCGGGCTCGCAGCTGGAGCCTGCGGCGCAGGACGCCGCTGCCCAGACGGCCGCGCCGGACGGTTCGGCGGCGCAAACGGCAGGGCAGACGACCAGGATCGGCCCGAGAACGACGTACCACCCTGGAAAGGAGCACAACGATGGCAACGCCTCTGTCCGCCTCCAGACTGCTCAAAGCCCTCCGCGACGAGGGGCTGCACGTCGTCGAGCACCGGAGCTGGCGCACGCACAACCGCAATCACAAGGGTCCGTGGGGCCCCCTGCACGGTGTGATGATCCATCACACCGTGACCTCGGGTACCCAGAACTCCGTGGACATGTGCTACAACGGCCATTCGAGCCTGCCGGGGCCACTGTGCCACGGGGTGATAGCCAAGGACGGCTCGGTCCATCTGGTCGGCCACGGGCGGGCCAACCACGCCGGCCTCGGCGACGACGAGGTACTGCGCGCGGTGGTCAACGAGTCTGCGTTGCCCGTCGACAACGAGGCCAACACCGACGGCAATCGCCATTTCTACGGATTCGAGTGCGTCAACCTGGGCAACGGCACGGACCCGTGGCCGGCCGCCCAGCTGGAGGCGATCGAGAAGGCGGCGGCCGCGATCTGCCGTGCGCACGGCTGGTCCCACCGCTCGGTGATCGGGCACAAGGAGTGGCAGCCGGGGAAGATCGATCCGCGCGGCTTCACGATGGACTCGATGCGCAACCGGATCAAAGGGCGGCTCGGCGGCCCCTCGGACGGCCCGTCCACGCCACCTCCGAAACCACCGGCGAAGTTCGAGCCGTTTCCCGGGGCCGCGTTCTTCTCGGCAGGGCGGCGCAGCGCCGTCGTCACGGCGATGGGCAAGCGGCTGGTGGCCGAGGGGTGCGGGCGGTACGAGGTGGGCCCGGGCCCGGACTGGGGGGAGGCCGACCGCAAGTCCTATGCCGCCTGGCAGCGCAAGCTCGGCTACTCGGGGAGCGACGCCGACGGCGTTCCGGGCAAGGCGAGCTGGGACAAGCTGAAGGTGCCCAACGTCTGATCCCTCTCCTCCCTCGCGCCGGAGGGGAGTTTCTGCGCCTCCGACGAGGGAGGTGGGGGTTCCCCGTGGGGGAAGGGGGACCGCGCGGGGGCCCAGGGGGCGTGGTGGTCGACGGCCCGGTCGTGCACGGTAACGTTCCGTCCACAGGACGCAGGGGACGAGGAGCTTCCGCCGGAGGACTGGATGAGCCGGGGCGCGACCGCAGTCATCGGGGCCGAGGAGGTACGCGGGGCCGTTCCCGTGGCCGCCGCCGTCGCCGCACTCCAGGGCGCGCTGCGCGACGGACTCGACCCGGAGGCCGACCCCGCCCGCTCCGTGATCCCGGTCGAGCAGGGGCAGTTGCTGCTGATGCCCTCGCACTCCTCCCGCTACACGGGCGTCAAGATCGCCACGGTGGCGCCGGGAAACCCCGCACTCGGGCTCCCCCGGATCCAGGGCACGTACCTGCTGATGGATGCCGAGACGCTCAGCCCGCTCGCCCACCTCGACGGGGTCGCGCTGACCACCCTCCGTACCGCCGCCGTCTCCGCGGCCGCCGCCGACCTCCTCGCCGAACCGGACGCCGGGCGTCTGATCGTCTTCGGCACCGGTCCGCAGGGCCACAGTCATATCGAGGCCCTGTGTGCCGTCCGCCCCGTCCGGCACATCACGGTCGTCGGCCGCGACCGTGAGCGCCTCGCGAACTTCGTTCAGCGGTACGGGGATTTCGGCCCGGTGGTGGAGGCCGGCACGGCGGACGCCGTGGCGCGGGCCGATCTGGTCGCCTGCTGCACCACGGCCCGTACCCCCCTCTTCGACGGGTCGGCGCTGCCCGCGCACGCGACGGTCGTCGCCGTCGGCTCCCATGAGCCCGGGGCACGCGAGGTCGACGACGAGACGGTGAGACGCTCGACGGTGGTGGTCGAGGCGCGCGCCGCAGCGCTGCGTGAGGCGGGCGATGTCATTCTGGCCGTGAACTCCGGAGCGCTGGACCCCGAGTCCCTGGTCGGCCTCGCGGACCTCGCGCGCGGCACGGCCGTGGTCGACCGCTCCCGCCCACGGCTCTTCAAGAGCGTCGGCATGGCGTGGGAGGACCTGGTCGTCGCCGGTGCCGCCTACGAGGCCTCCCGCTAGAGCTGCGGGAGATCGTCCCCGCCGGGAGTGCGTTCGGGCTCTTCGCGCCGTCGCCGTTTACCCCACCGACGACGTCAGCCGCTGGGAATCCGCACCGGCTGAGCGCCTTGCGGGACGGCGCTCGTCCGGTACGTCCTTGCGTTGCCGGTGGCTTGATTCCGGTCACTCGTAGCAGCGACAGACCCCAGCAATGCCGGCCGTGGCCGGGGATCGCGGCCGGCTGGGCGGCAGGTCACCCTGTCGGCCGGAGTCCGGACTCGGCGGCGGGCGTCGAGCACGCCATGGCCGGTTTGCGGAGCAGAAGCAGTGCCGCGTCGTCGTGGAGCCGGCCGCCCACATGTGCCAGCAGCTCGTCGTGCAGCGCGGCGACGGTACGGGACGGCTCGTCCGACACGTGCCGCGCCACCCCCTCGATAAGCGGGTAGAACTCACGACTGTGGTTACGGGCCTCTGTGACCCCGTCGGTGTAGAGAAGCAACTGGTCGCCGTCGGCGAACGGCAGGACCTGAAGGCTCGGGGTCTCACCGGTGAGCGCGCTCAGTCCGAGGGGCGGAGCCGGATGGGTCGGGTCGACAGCCATGACGTCGGTTCCGCGAACCAGCAGTGGAGGAGCATGTCCGCAGTTGACCACCTCCATGCGCCCGGCGTCCGGGTACCCGGCGACCACGGCGGTGACGAAGTCGTCACGGCCGAGGTTGCGCGCCAGGCTCCGCTCGATCCGGGCGACGACATCCAGGAGATCCGGTTCGTCGTAGGCGGCCTCGCGGAAGACACCGAGCACCAGAGCGGCGGTGCTCACCGCGGGCAGTCCCTTGCCACGCACATCGCCGACGATCAGCCTGACCCCGTACGGGGTGGGCACCAGCGCGTAGAGGTCCCCGCCTATTCGGGCCTCCGCCGCGGCGGCGCTGTAGCGGACTGCCACCTCGAACTGACCGACAGTGGCGGGCACGGGCTGGAGGAGCGCGTGCTGGGCAGCCTCGGCGACCGAGCGGACATCCGCCAGTACCCGTTCGTGACGCCCGCGCAGCGCGCTGGCCAGGCTGCTCGCGAGGGTGACGGCGACCAGCGCGGACAGCACGATCGCCTGATCACGGCCAGGCTCCTCGCCGCGGCTGCCGAGCACTGCGCCCAGTGCCACGGCGAGGAAGCCGATACGAACGACTCCCCACGGCCTGCTGGTCGCGGCGGCCAGCGCAGGCCCGACGGCGAGCATCGGCAGCCAGGCAATCCCGGCTCCGCCGACGAGGGCGAGAAACGCAACGCCAGAGACGACCAGCGCGGGCACACCGCGCAGGGCGGCGGCGGGTGAATGAACCAGCGCCGTTGTCGCCGAGGCCGCTCCCCGACCCTCGTCCGGCCGGGCCGGGGCCCCGGAGCCGACCGCCCGCTTCCCAGGTTTCCAGGTCGGTCGGCGGTCGCGCTGATGCTCTCGGGCGTGACTCATGTTGGGGTACGCAACTCCCTGATCCGGTCCGTGACGCCTGTGCGTCCGTTTTGTCCAGGGAACGGTGTTCGCCGGCGTGGCGCAAGGGCCGGAATTTCAGATAGTGAGTGAAAGGCCCCTGGTCACGCGATTCGCTGCCGGGACCAGCCGCGCGAGAACGTCATCGATCCGGGAGAGCCGGTCCGCCCGGACGGAGACACCGAGCGAGCCGAGCGTGCGCCCGCTGTACACGGGCACGGCGACGCAGACCGTACCCAGGGAGTACTCCTCCAGGTCCAGGATGGCCGGCGCGGCGGGTGCCGAGTCGAGTCGTCGCAGCAGTTCGGAACGGTGGGTAATGGTGCGGGGTGTGAGATCGGAGAGAGGGTGCCGGGAGAGATAGTCGCTGCGCGCGTCGTCGTCCAGCTCGCGCAGGACGCACTTGCCCAACGCAGTGGCGTGCCCGGCATCCTCGAAACCCACCCAGAGGTCGGCCCGGGGCGCCCGAGGGCTGTCGACGATCTCGACGACCCGGATCTCGCCGTCCTCGTAGAAGGTCAGATAGGCGGCGGCCGAAATCTCGTCCCGCAGAGCGGCGAGCGTGGGACGGATACGGCTGAGCAGCGCCTGCCCTCGGGTTCCGACGTGCAGCATGTGCAGCTTGTCCCCGATCACGAACCCGCCGTCGTCCAGCTTCCGCAGGTACCCGTCGTGCACCAGCGTCCGCAGCAGGTGATAGGTGGTGGCCAGGGGCAGCCCTGCCTCGCGTGCCAGCTGCTTGGCCGGGGCGCCACCCTCGTGGGCCCCCACCGCCTCCATCAAACGGAAGGCTCGCTGCACGGAAGTGATGAGCGTGGGGCCGTCCTGAGCACCCATACCACCAGATTGCGCCCGGCCCACCGCGATGGCAAGGTCCCCCGGCCTCGATCACCGACGTGGCAGCCGACCGCCGCTGCGGCGCCGCCCCGGCCACGGCGGCGTCGACTTCTGGTCATTGGCCCCTCGCACATCGTCACTGGCTCCGCGCAAAGCCCCGGGCGGCCCGGGACTGCTTTCCTTTCCAGGACCGGCTCAGTCCGCGCAGTAGGCGTCCCGCTCCGGGCGCCGGGCGGCCGTGAGGAACTCGGTGACCGTGCGATCGCCGCAGGCGTTGCCGTTGGCCAGATGGATGCTGTGGCCGCCTTGGCCGACCGTGACGAGGCGAGCCCGGTCGGCGAGTGCCCTGCGCATCTACGTCCCTGGCGTGTTGCGCCAGCCGCAGTCCCTCGGTCTCCCGGGCGCGGTCCGCCGCCCGGGCCGCGAAGTCGGGGAACCGGTCCTCCACACCGGCTGACGTGTTCGCGAGCCAGCCCCACGCGACGCGCGACGGGTCGGGGTCAGAGCGCGTCCCCCTTCAGCTGCCGCACCCCGGAGCCGCCCGACGCCCCGGGGATCAGCAGCAGCGCCCCGCGCCGCGCCTCGGGCCGCTCGCTGCGGAGGCGGGACACGGCGAGGGTGACCTGCGGTCCGTCCGGGTCGCGGTAGTCGAGCGGCACGGGCAACGCGGCGCACTCCTGCGCGGCGGGGCTGGGCTCGGCGCAGCGTGACCAGGTGAGGGCGGGTATCGCCGCTCCCCCGGCGGGAGCAGCTCCGGCGCGGGCCACCGGCGCGGCGGCAGGGGTAGGAGTCGTGGCGACGGCTGCGGCGGAGAGGGCGAGGAGGAGGGCTCTGTGGGTGTAAGTCGTCATGGGCCAAGGGTTGTTGACCGAGATCCTTCTGCCCATGCGGCGGCCTGACATCGGTGGTGGGGTTGGCCCCCGAGCAGGATTCCGGCAACCTCGGCCCGCCATCGGACCGTTGGTTGCCCACGTTCGAAGGGCACGTCGCTCTGTGGAACCGGCCGGACCGCAGGCGGCATCAGCCCGGTCCGTCGGTGGGCGGCATCGGCCCGGTCCGTCGGTGGGCGGCATCAGCCCCGTCCGTCGGTGGGCGGCATCAGCCCGGTCCGTGGTCTGTCGTGCATACCCGAATGCGCCTGTTTCCTCGTCATGCCCTGGGCTGACACCGTCTCCTCCGCCGGTCGCACCCCGCCATGCCTTCCGAATGATCCCGGCGTCAGCAGGCAACGGACCGCTCGTCCTCGGCCTCTTCGAGCTCGGCAACCGATGCTCATGAAGGGACGCATCTTGGCTACGAGTCATGCGAGACGCGACGCGGCACTGGCCATCACCGTGATCGGGGCCGTACTGGCGCCCGTGTCACCGGCGTTCGCCGCGGATCCGCCCCGGGTCGATCTCCGGGCGGACGTGAACCGGGACGGGCAGGTGGACGTCACCGGCGCGACCGACACCGCCGGTGAGGACAGCTGGTCCGCCCGGAGGGGAGCGGTCTTCCTCCCCAACATCGACGACGACACCAAGCGGTGCGCGATCACCGGCCCGGGCGGCAAGCCACTGCCGGACGCCCGGCTCGCCGCCTGCAACGACGCGACCGACACCAAGGTGAACGGGTCCGGCGACGCGGCCGACCTGGCCCGGGTCCGTTCCGTACCGATGGCGAAACTGCCCAACACGGCGACGGGCACCCTGAAGGTTGTGGCCGGCGGCAAGAACACCCGGGTCTTCGTCAAGCGTTCCACCGGCTGGACGTGGGTCACGGCCAAGACCCGCCTGACCGCCGCCGAGCTCCGCTCCGGTGTGGAGTTCGGGGTCGAGAGCACCGACGTGATACGCGACAGCGCGGTCTGGGACGGCCGCGCCGTGATCCGCCTGACCGTGACCTCCGGCGGAAAGAGCACCTCGGACGAGGTGACCCTGCGCGTCGCCCCGCTGCTCACCCACCACCACCTGCAGAACGCGCAGCAGCTGCTCGTCACCAAGGTGCCGGGGAAGGACCCGTACGCGCGCCGGCAGCAGGCGTTCGTCAAGGGCCTCGCGGCAGAGGTCAAGTCGGCAGGGATCAACAAGCCGCTGCTGACCTTCGACAAGTACGGCGACATCTGGGCGCAGGACTTCGTCGAGCCCGGCTATGTGAGCATGGCCGGTCCCGGTGGGCGCCGGCAGGCGATGCGGGTGATGCTGCGGTCGGCGCAGGCGGACCGCGAGGCCGGCCGGGAGCTGTTCGAGAAGCTGCGCGGCAACGGCGTGGGCGTGGTGCAGGCGTCCGGGGTCCGCGATTCGGAGGAGTGGACCCTCAACTCGATGGGGAACCTGGAGACCATCCCTCCGTACACCCACGGAGGTCGCTCCTTCCCCGCCGGGCGCATCATCATGGGCGAGCGCAAGGACAACGGCTCGAAGCCCGCGCGGGTGATGCGGACGCTGCTGAAGTCCCAGGGCTTCCAGGACCCGCTGCTCCTGGACACCTCGTGGCTGCATGTGGGCCACGTGGACGAGTTCGTCCAGTTCCTTCCCGCGGACACCCCGCGTGGCTGGAAGATCGGTATCGCCGATCCCGAAGCAGGGCTGGGGCTGCTGCGCGATGCGCAGAAGGCCGGCCACGGCAGGACGCGGATGTTCTCGGTGCCGGGAAGCAAGGACATGCCCGCCCCGAAGGAGACCATCGACCAGGCGCTCGCCTCGAAGTGGCTGGTGGCCGACAACACCATGGCCGCCAAGCGCATCAAGGCGAATCTGGAGGTGCTCAAGCGCGAGACGGGTGTGACCGACGCCGAAGTCGTGCGCGTGCCCGCTCTGTTCACGCGGGGTACGGAAGAGGGCGAGCGCGGCGACCGTATGCCGCGGCTGTCGCGGATGGGCGCCGGCGAGGTACCGGACGCGGTCCGCGAGTACGGGCAGCAGAAGGAGCTCGCGAGGCACGGCGACCGCGGTGCGGCCCCGGAATCCGTCATGACCAGCGCCTACGTTCCGGGTGCGGTCAACGGGATCCTGCTCGGCCGCAACCGCTACCTGGCCCCGCGGCAATGGGGCCCGGTCATCGGTGGCAAGGACATCTTCACCGCTGCCGTCAACGCCGCCTACACCGGGGCCGGCATGAAGGTGTCGTACCTCGACGACTGGTACACGTACCACCTCGGCCAGGGCGAGGTGCACTGCGGCACGAACACCCTGCGGGATGCCTCCGCCGCCTGGTGGAAGCCGTAGTGCACTGCGGGTAGTGGACCGGACGCTTCGCGGCATCGGTTCGGCCGGCTGGTGCGCATGCCTGTCACGGCGGGCGTGCGCACCCGGCGGTCAGTCATCGGAGCCCCGGCCCGCCGAGCCGCCATCGGGATCCACCCGGCCGGTCAGTGCTCGCGCAGGGTCAGGGCGGGGTCGGGGGAGGGGCAGTGCGGGGGTCGGGGCAGGTCAGGGCGGGGTCAGCGAGTCGTGAGGGCGACTTCGGCCCACACCTGCTTGCCGCCGCCGAGCGGCACGGAGCCGTAGGACGCCGACACCGCCTCGACGAGCAGAATTCCCCGGCCACCGGTCGCCTCCCAGTTCATGTTCGACGGTTTGACGGGCGTGCGCGGCGACGCGTCGCTCACCGCCACCCGCAGGCGCTCCCCGGTGAGTGTGAGATCGACGCGGACCGGGCCCTGGGTGTGCACCAGGGCATTGGTGACCAGCTCGGAGACGATCAGCAGGGTCGCGTCGGACTGCTCGGCCACGTTCCAGGAACGCAGGGTGCGGGAGGTGAAACGGCGCGCGTGCGAGACGGCGTCGGGCAGTCTCCACACCGTCCAGGCAGCCCGTAGCGGCCGGTCTCCTATTCCGTCGTAGCGCAGCAGCAACAGGGCCACGTCGTCGTCGCGCCGGTTGACGCCGCCGAGCAGTTCGTCGGCCATCCGTCCGGCATCGGCCGGGTCGGCGGTGGAAAGCAGGTCGCACACGCGGCGCATTCCGTCGTCCAGATGGAGGCTCGAGGACTCGACCAGGCCGTCCGTCAGCAGGGTGAGAACCGCGCCGGGGGCCAGTGCGAACGTGGTCATCGGGTATTCCGCCTCCGCGAGCACGCCCAGCGGAGGCCCGCCCTCGATCTCCACCTCCCGGGTGACGCCGTCCGGGGCACGCAGCAAGGGCGGCAGGTGCCCCGCCCGCACGCACCAGGCGTCGCCCTCCTCCATGTCGATGGCGACATAGCAGCAGGTGGCGAAGAGGTCGGTCTCCATGCCGACGAGCAGGCGATTGGCGCGGGAGACGACCACGTCGGGCGGGTGGCCCTCCACGGCGTAGGCCCTGATCGCCGTACGCATCTGGCCCATGATCGTCGCGGCGCCCGCGTTGTGTCCCTGTACGTCCCCGACAACCAGCGCCACGCGGTTTTCGCCGAGCGGGATCACGTCGTACCAGTCGCCACCCACCGTGAGTCCCACGGTCGCGGGCAGATAGCGGGCGACGGCCACTGCGCCGGGCAGCCGCGGAAGCTTGCGCGGCAGGAGGCTGCGCTGGAGCATCGTGGCAAGCTCGTGCTCGGCATCCAACGCACGGGCGCGTACGAGTGCCTGCCCCACCAGGCCCGCGGTCGCGGTGAGCAGGTAACGTTCCTCCGGCCCGAACTCGTGCGGCTCGTCCCATCCGACCAGGCATGCGCCGACCACCCGGCCTTCGGCCGGGAGCGGCAGGACGGCAAGACCGCCGGGGCCGATGCCCGCGAGTCCCGGTTCGAGGTCGGAGCCCGCCGTCCACAGGCTCGCACGGGCCTCGCGCAGCGCGGCTTCCAGCGTGGGCAGGGCGCGGGCGGGGGCATCGGGCCACTCGGACCGCCATTCGGACCGCCAGAGCTCGGGCCAGGCATCGGGTTCGGGTGGGTCGAGGACCGTGACCACCAGCCGGTCGGCCTCGAGTTCGGCGAGAGCGACCCGATCGGCTCCCAGCGGGTGACGCAGGGCGGCGACCACTGCCCGGCTGACGTCCCGGACGGTCATCGCACCGGCCAGTGCGACGGACAGCCGCTGAATCCTGGAGACCTCGTCGGCGCTGGGCCGCAGATGCGAGGCGTCGGCGAGCACGCCGAGCACCCGCTCGGGCCTGCCGTCGCCGTCCGCCAGCAGCCGGCACCGCAGGCGCAGCCAGCGCAGCTCTCCGGTGGGGCGGCGGATACGGAATTCGAGTTCCCGGCCGCCGGCGGTCATATGGCCCGGGTCGACGATGGACATGAGCGCGGGCAGGTCGTCGGGAACGGTGTGCGCCAGCAGGGTCTCCACGCGTCCGTCGAAGTCGTCCCGCGGGATGTCGACGAGGTCGAGCACCCGGCCGTCCGCGTCGATCTGCCCGCTGCTCAGAACCAGGGTGAACGAACCGACGCTGAGGCGGTCCAGGGCGGGACCCAGTACCGGCCCGGGCCCCGAGGTGCCGATGGCATGGGTGCCCGCTTCGCCTCCCGCTTCGAGCCATGCGGTGACCTGGTCGGCGTAGAGCTCCAGAAAATTGCGCCGTTCGGCGTCGAAACCGTTGCCGGCGTCGTCCACGACGACCAGGCAGCCCAGCGGACTGCCGTTCGCTCCGAGCGGCAGTGCGCCCATGGAGATGTTGGCGGGCTGCGTCCCGTCAGGGTTCTCGCCGTAGGCGGCGAGCCCCACCGCGTTCAGCCACAGGGGGCGGCCGGCGTGGAAGGCGTCCACGACGGGCGTGTGAGAGGACAGGTCATAACTGGGCGACAGCCCGTACGAGGCACCGGGACCTCCGGCCGATTCGGTCAGTCGCAGACGGCCGTCCCTCTTGCCCAGCACATAGACAGCGGCCAGCACCGCCCCGCCGAAGACCCTGACCTGTTCTCTCACAGCCCGCAGCGCCTCCGTAGCCGGGAGTGGCCGCAGTCGGTCCGTGTCACCGGCCCGTGCTTCGGTGGCGCAATCGTCGGACGTCTCATCATCCCTCGCCTCCGACCGGTCTTCGCCGGGCGAGCCGCCCTCCGAGGCGGCCCGTCCACCTCGTCACCCGTCCGGGACCAGTCACTTCCCAGCGTAGGGAAGGCGGGGGCCACGTGCGGGATTCTACGGAGCTTCCACCGCTCCGGCCCGTCCGAGGACGAGGTCGCGGGGCCCGGCAGGGACAGTCAGGAGGTCGAAGAGTGGCAGCCCGTCGGGCCGCGGACGGAGGGACGTCCGTCGTCTGAGTCGTCTGAGCCGTCTGAGCCGTTCGAGTCCTCTCCGTCCTGTCGGTCGCCGAGTAGCTCTCGGTCGGCGCAGTCCGCGCAGTCGGGATGCTCTTATGGATGTCAAGCGGCGGTTGTGAGGTGACTCGGGGCCGCTGCTGTGGCGTTGGTGGTGGTCAGGACGTGGAAGATCTCGCGGGCGATGAACCGCTTGAGGCAGCGGATGATCTCCTTCTTCGAGAGGCCTTCTTTGGTGCGTCGTTCCATGTAGGTGCGGGTGCGCTGGTCCCAGCGCAGCCGGCAGAGAACGATTCGGTAGAGGGCGGCGTTCGCGGCGCGGTCGCCGCCCCGGTTGAGGCGGTGGCGGTGGGTGCGGCCGGATGAGGCCGGCAGTGGGGCGACGCCGCAGAGCATCGCGAACGCGGCCTCGGAGCGGAGCCGGCCGGGGTTGTCGCCCGCGGTGACCAGCAGTTGGCCCGCGACGTCCGGGCCGACGCCGTTGAGCTCGCTCAGGACCGGGTTGATCTCCTGGGTGAGTGGGGCTATGAGCTCGTCCAGTTCGTCGATCTCCTGGCCCAGGTCGCGGTGGCGGCGGGCGAGGGAGCGCAGGGCGATCTTCGTCGCGGTGACCGGGTCGCCCGCCTGGCCGGGGCTGGGGCGGAATGCCGCGCAGATGGTCAGCAGGTCCTTGTCCTTCAGGTGCCGCAGCATGGTGCGGACCCCTTCCGGTGCGGTGATGATCAGGGTCTTGATCTGCCGGGTGACGTCGGCCCTTTGCTGGACCGCGCTGCGGCGGGCGACCCGCAGGGCCCGCAGGGCCTCGACGCGGCCGTCACGAAACTTCGGGGTGCCGGTGCGGCGTTCGGCCAGCGCGGCCCGGGCCGCTGCCTCGGCGTCGACCGGGTCGGACTTGCCCTGCCAGCGACGGGTCTTGCGGTCCGGGCGGTCGATCTCGACCACCGTCACGTCGTGTTCACGCAGGTGGCGGGACAGGCCCGCGCCGTAGGCTCCGGTGCCCTCAACTCCGACCAGGACCAGGACGCCGAAGGAGCGGAGCCAGGTCAGGAGCTTGCGGTATCCGAGCGCGGAGGCGGGGAACTGGGCCGAGCCCAGGACCCGGCCGGCCGCGTCGACCGCGGCCGCGGTGTGGGTGTCCTTGTGGGTGTCGACGCCGCCGGTGACCTCGACCTCATGCTGTGCCATCGTGGATCGTGCCGTCCTCTCCATTCGACCGGGCAGGATGGCACCCGTCGGCCGGGAGGGCGGACAAGACAGTGATGGGGCCTCTGGCCAGGCTCTTATGAAGTCACGCCCCCCGGTCCGGCGGATGCACGCGAGCGCCCCCCGGCCGGAGCCGACAAATCCCGTTGAGGACCCGAAGTCAGTCAGTCGGTGGGTCAGACCCCGCCGGGGAACGCTCACGTACATCCTCACTGTCAGTCGTCGATGCTGTCCATGACGTCGCCGAGGTCGACGAACTTGAAGCCGGTGGCCTCCCGCTCGCCCTGCGCCGGTGTGTCGTGGCCGTCCTGGACGACGAGCAGGCCGCGCGGGTACTTCTTGCCGAGGGGTGCGTTGAGCACAGCGGCCCCGTCGCACTCCTCGGAGCCGTCGAGGCTCTGCGTGGCGGCGGTGACGCGGAAGCCGCCCTCGTACTCGTTGTCGTCCCCCGGCTCGCGGTCGTACAGCGCAAAGGTGTTGTCGCCCTGGCTGGAGGTCAGGAGATACCCGTCGCCGTCGGACTCGGTGAGCAGCGTCAGTCCTTCGACGTCCGCCGCGAGCCGGGAACCGCCGAAGCCCGGGTCGACGCCTGGGGCGCACTCCTCGGTCTCCTCGTCGTAGACACCCGGGACGCCGTACTCGCGCACCCTGTCGACCAGTTGCGGCGGGCGCGTCAGATCGGCACGCATCCGCCAGATGCCGACGTCCTCCTGGCCCGCGTACAGAATTCCGTTGGCCGGGTCGATGACCATGCCTTCGACCTGGGGCAGTTCGCCGGGTTCGGCGCACGGGGTCCAGGAGGAGCCGTCGGGCAGGCGGAAGGAGGAGGGCAGGTCGAGAGTGCGCAGCTTGCGGTATCCGACCGTGCCGCCGGGGGTGGCGGTCAGTTCCAGCAGGGCGATGCTGGTCCGGCTGCGGCGGCTGACCAGGGCGTACGAGCGGCCGGTCGCCCGGTCGGTCCAGGTGGCCAGGCCGTAGGCGGTCTGCTGGTCGTTGATCTCGTCCTGGTCGGCGGAGAACACCGTAGGTGCGGCGGGGTCGGTGATGTCGGTGAGCGGGCCGCCGGGACGGTCACGATCGATGCGGTGGATACGGAGCCGGTCGTGACCGCGGTCGGTGGTCACCGCGATGTCGGTCCGCCCGGACGGCAGCCGCAGCCCGTGCACGAGGTCCACGTTGTTGAACCGGCCGGGTGCGTCGTCCGGCCGTGGCGCGGCAGGCGCCGCGATCGACTGCACCTGGCGGGCGTCGAGGCCGTAGACCCGCAGTCCGCCCTCCTTGACTGTGGCGATCACCAGACTGCGGCCCGGGTCGGCGGCGTTGCGCCAGATCGCGGGGTCGTCGGCATTGGCGTTGCGCCCCGTCTCGTCGTCGTACAGCGTGGGCGTCTCGGCCCGGGGGGTGACGGCGGGCAGTTGTTCCACAGCGGCGGTACGCGCCTCGGCGGGCACGGCTGCGGCGAGTGCGGCGAGAGCCGTGACCAGGGCGAGGGCGGCCGGACGGGCGGAACGGGGCCTGCTCACGAAGGCGCTCCTCCATGTCGGGAACACGACGATCACTCAGGTGAGCGTGGAAGCAGGGTGTGGCGGCCCGGCATCCAGCAGGGGATTCTTGCATGTGCACGTCATGAATTCGAGGATACGGCCGGGCTCCGGACGGCCCGCCGGACCCCGCGCACGGCGGCGGGACGCGAACGTCGTCGGCGCGAACAGGCATTGGGGCGCGAGGACCACCATGATCAGCGACCTCCGCCGGCAGGCCACGACACGGCGGTGACGGCGGTCGCGACGGCAACCGCCGCCAGACGGCGGTAGTCGATGGTGTCCGGCGTGTCGGTCGGCCGATGATAGTGAGGGTTCCGGAAGTTCGCCGTACCGGTGAGCATCAGGGCCGGAATTCCCGCGTTCCAGAAGGCCGCGTGGTCGCTGCGGCCGAGATGGTTCACCGGGGGCACCGCGAGCCCGGCGAGCGCGCCCAGCGGGCCGTCCGGACGCGGGTCGCGCAGCGTGATGACGGGCAGCGAAGGCTCCGCGACCTTCGCCGCGCGGCGCCACAGGGAGGCCGCCGCCCGGGTCGAGCGCCGGTGGACCACCAGGGTGAAGTCGCCCCGCTGCCCGCCCGCGCGGATCGTGGCGGCCACGCCGGGAAAGGCCGCGCCGAATCCGGCGGGCACGAGCTGAGTTCCGGGCCCGCCCGCGAAGAAGCCGACCGACTCGAGGCAGATCATGCCCACGATCTGCCGGGTGCGGCGGAGCCGCCGGGCGGCGACCCGCGAACCGATCAGCCCCAGCTCCTCCATGTCGAAGAACATGAGAGTGACCGCGGGCGGCCGCGGCAGCCTGCCGAGCAGGCGCGCGATCTCCAGCAGCGCGGCGACTCCGGAGGCGTTGTCGTCGGCGCCGGGGCTGCCGTCGACGGTGTCCAGGTGTGCTCCGACGACCACTGTGGGGCGGTCGTCGCCTCCGGGCAGCCCAGCCAGGAGGTTCGCGCCGGCCAGCCGCCGGTGCAGACGGAGTCCGAGCGCAAGCGGGTGATCGCCGCGGCGGTCGGTGGACCCGAGCCGCCACCGTACGTCGAACGGCTGCCGCTCGGTCCGCCAGCCCGCGGCGGCCAGTTCACTCGTCACATGGGTCTCGGCGCGCAGCATGGCCTCGGGGGCGCGGGTCCGGCTGCGCGGGCGGTCGGCGAGGAATTCCACGTCGTGCCGAAGACGCAGCGGGTCGGCCCGCCGGGTCAGTTCACGTACGAGCGAGGGCACATCGGGGTCGGGGAGCATGTCAGGGCCGGCCCCGCGCGGACGGGGCCGGAAGGCCGGCGATCCGGTCGAGGTCCCGCGGGGCGAACTCCGCCGACTGCTCCCGGAAGAGCCGGCATGGGCCGCCGTGCATCAGGAGCACGGTGTCACCGCCTTCGCCTTCGTCGCCTCGCCTCGTCGACACAGATCAGCCGACTCTCCTCAAGGGTGGTGCACGTCGCCGGCGTTTGCCTGTTGGATCAGATGCTGCCGGTCCGGGGACCGATCCCCTCACGGAGTGTTCGGCTCAAGGAACTCGTCGTCCAGCACAGCGATCTCGCCCACGCCCGCGGCGCATGCCATCGGCCCGCGTCCGAAGTCGCCACCGCCACCGCCACCGCCACGAGCTGAATCAAGTCCGTTGCTGATCCAATGCCGGTTGGACACTATGGCCCGATGCGCCGCCGTGAGTACTCCGGGCCCGTGCAACTGCGGGCCATGCAAAGCCTTGCCGTCCGGGTCTTCCCGACCACCGGCTACCGGCACATCGGTGATCTCGCCTGGAACGCGTGTCTCTGCCCGGACCGCGCCGACGAGTCCCCGACAGCCGTGTGGACCGAGGGTGACCGGACCCTGGCCTGGGGCTGGCTGGAGTCGCCGAAGGAGTTGATGCTCCAGGCCGACCCGAGTCACCCGGGCCACCCGGAGCTCGTCGACGACGTACTGGCCTGGGCGGAGCGGACCGCCGACGGGCCGCTGAGCGTCGACGTCGCCGAGACCGAACCGCATCTGGTCGACGCACTCGAACGACGGGGCTACGCACGCGCCGCCGCCGACGCCCCCTTCATGGCTTGTCTCGGCCGTCCGCTGACCGGCCTGCCGGACATCCCGCCCCTGCCGGAGGGGTACACGATCCGCGCCCAGCAAGGACGGGACGATGTCGCCGGCCGGGCAGCGGCCCACCGCGCAGCCTTCGGGTCGACCCGGGTCACCACCGAACGCCATGCGCGCATGCGGGAGACGTGGCCCTACCGCCCCGGACTCGACCTCGTCGTGGCATCTCCCGCCGGCGAGATCGTCGCGTACTGCCAGGGCTGGTACGACGAGGCCAACGGCATCGGAGTGTTCGAGCCGGTGGGCACACACCCCGGCCACCGCCGCCTCGGCCTGGCCCGCGCCGTGTCCACCGCGGTCCTGCACGCGTTCGCCGACGCCGGCGGACACCGGGCCGTCGTCTACTCCCGCGGTGACGCCGGTTACCCCGTCCCCAAACTGGTCTACGAGTCGCTGGACTTCCGTACCTACACCCGGACACACACCTACCTCGGACAGCGCGGCGCATGAGTCCGGGGCTCCGAGCGAGGCGCATGAATCCGGGGCTCCGGCCGATGGCGGGAGGACCGGGCCGGACGCGTCACCTGCGACAGGGACAGCAACGAGTCAGCAACGAGTCCAGGCGGAAGACCCACCACCGACCGGTCCCCGGCGGCGCAACCGGCCGGGCCGGGTTCACCGGCTGATCCGAGAGCCGCTCGGCCACGACAGCCCGAGATGCGACTCGGCCGCCAGTATCGCCTCATGGGCGGTGCGTTGTCCCATCAGGACACACAGCGTGTACGTGAGGTCCTCGAGCCGACGACGCCGGGCCAGGTTCTCCGGCTCAGCGAGAACCAGCAGCTCCCAGGCACGGTATCGGTGGAGCACCGCGGCGAGCACAGCCTTGTCCGGCAGAAGCATGATCTTCTCCCGACGTCATCAGCGTCAGCATGAGTACTTCGACTGGCCCATCCACTTTTGCACCGATTACCCCAAATGCGCAATCGGACACTCTCCGTAACGATGTCAGCGGTCGCCCGCCGGCTCTGCGCCGTGCCACACCGTGGTGACATTGCAGAACTCACGGATTCCGTGGGCCGACAGCTCCCTCCCGTATCCGGAGCGCTTGACACCGCCGAAGGGCAGCGCCGGGTGGGAAGCCGTCATGCCGTTGAAGAAGACGCCACCCGCCTCGAGGTCCCGCGCGAACCGCTGCACTTCCCCGTCGTCGCGGGTCCACACATTCGAACTCAGCCCGAAGGGCGTGTCGTTGGCGATGGTGACCGCCTCGTCGACGTCGGCCGCGCGGTAGACCGTGGCCACCGGGCCGAACGCCTCCTCCTGATGAATGCGCATGTCGGCGGAGACGTCGGAGAGGACCGTGGGCTCGTAGTACCAGCCCCGGTCCAGCGTCGGCGGACGCTGCGCGCCGCACCGTGCCGTCGCCCCGTGGCGCAGGGCATCCTCGACGAGCTCCTCGAGATCGGCGCGTCCCTGTTCACTGGCGAGCGGGCCGACGTCGACGGACTCCTCCATCGGGTCGCCCACGGTCAGATCCCGCATTCCGGCGGTGAAACGCTCGCAGAAGGCGTCGTAGACGTCGGCGTGGACGATGAACCGCTTGGCGGCGATGCAGGACTGGCCGTTGTTCTGCACCCGGGCCGTCACCGCCGTCTTGGCCGCCCGGTCGACATCGGCCGACGGCATCACCACAAAGGGATCGCTGCCGCCGAGCTCCAGTACGGTCTTCTTCACCTCGTCGCCCGCGATCGCCGCGACGGAGCGGCCGGCCGGCTCGCTGCCGGTCAGGGTCGCGGCGGCCACCCTGCTGTCGCGCAGGATGCCCTCGACCGCGCCGGAACCCACGAGCAGCGTCTGGAAGCACCCCTCGGGGAAGCCGGCGCGCCGGAAGAGATCCTCCAGGTACAGAGCGGTCTGCGGCACGTTCGACGAGTGCTTGAGCAGGCCGACGTTGCCGGCCATGAGTGCGGGGGCCGCGAATCGCACAACCTGCCAGAGCGGGAAGTTCCACGGCATCACCGCAAGGACGACGCCGAGCGGCCGGTAGCGCACGCTTGCCCAGGACGCCCCGGAATCCTTGAGGTCGGCGGCCGAAGGCTGCTCGTCGGCCAGTAGATCCTCGGCGTGCTCGGCGTACCAGCGCATCGCCTTCGCGCACTTCGCCGCCTCCGCGCGGGCGGCCGCGATCGGCTTGCCCATCTCGGTGGTCATGGTGCGGGCGATGTCCTGCTGGTCCTGTTCGAGCAGATCCGCGGCGCGGTTGAGGAGCCGCGCCCGCAGAGTGAACTCCGTGGTGCGGTGCTGCCCGAAGGCGGTTGCGGCGAGAGCCAGGCGCCGCTCGATCTCCTCGGGTCCCAGTGCCTCGAACGTCCTGAGCGTCTCACCGGTAGCGGGATTCACCGTGGCGATAGGCATGGAAATGTCCTCCTCGAGCTCGGTCCTTCGACCCTCGCCCGGTGAGGGCGGTCCCGCAAGGCGGAACGTCCGCCGGGCGGGCCCGTCGGCGCTACCGGCTCCCGCCGGTCAGCCGCAGCTGGATGTCCTTCTCCTGGTCACCGGCGGCCATGCCCTCCTCCTGCACCGCGAACGCGGAGGCAAGCGTCTCCATCAGCCGGTCCACCGCCCAGTAACCGCCCTGAATGCCGGCTTCCACGGGTGCCGTCAGCGGCACCGATTCGGCCGCGGCGTGCACGGGCGACACCTCGAACGTCGAGGTCCACACGGTCGTGCCGTGGCCGGATACGTATTGGGGTGCGTCGTCGTCGGCACGGTCCGAGGCGTACGACCTGGCCAGCACGTGGAAGACGGTGTCGGCATCCTCCTTCGAGCAGGCGCTGAGCGTCACCACGACCGGTGTCGTGTACTCCTGAGTGCTGTTCACGGTGATTCCTGCCTCTCCGGACGACGCTTCCTCCGGCTCGTGCGCGCCTCCGAGGTGCCCGCCTCCGGTGTCGTGGCGCTCGGAGACGGCTCGGAGGATGTCTCTTCCAGACTCGCCCGGCGCGGCTCCGGGTGCTACCCGGCGTCAGCCGGACGGCGCCGCCACAGCATGGCCGGCCCGCCTGAGCCGTACCCAGCCGAGCACGACGACCGACGCCACCGCAGCGACGGCGCACCAGGTGGAGACGAACTCCAGTCGCCACAGCGCCGCGCAGATCACCGCTCCGGCCCCGACCAGGACGCCGAGCAGCCGCAGCACCGGATCACCACCGAGCAGCAGCGAGCCGACGGTGGCGAGGAGATAGCCCGCGATGATCAGCGCGGGGTGCGGAAGGTCGAGAAGGTCGAGAAGGTAGCCGAGGGGGGCGGCCGCGGATTTCAGCGGTCACCGGCCGGGTGACAAGGAAGTACGCCAGAGCGACGGCGGTGGCGAGCCCGGCGGCGGCCGGGACCATCAGCCGGCGCCGTGCGGGCGGCGGGTGCGGCGAGCAGGACGCCGAACGGCACCCACACCGCCAACAGGGGCAGGGCGATGACGGCCCAGACCGTGGTGGCGGGGCCCGTACCGCCGCCGGAACTCCAGACGACGGACTCGATGATCTGGTGGGCGCCCAGGAACAGCGGCAGAGCGGCGAGCGGCAGATCGCGGGCGCGGCGCAGCAGCGTCACGCAGGCGGCGCCGATCGTCGCGATGCCCACGCCCGCCACGAGGTCGGCCGTCGCACTCCAGCACATGACGCCACCCGAGGAGAGGAATCAGGGGCGAGTCACGCCATATCGGATGTGACCGGAGACGGTTGTTCCGGCTCGGCACAAGACCGGCACCACACCGGCACAAGACCGGCACCACACCGGCACAGGACCGGCATCACACCCGGATCCGGTCTCCGGCGCGGCGACCGGCGCACCACCGACCCGGTGACAAGGCCGGGCCGAGGCAGGGATGCTCTTATGGATGTCAAGCGGCGGTTGTGAGGTGACTCGGGGCCGCTGCTGTGGCGTTGGTGGTGGTCAGGACGTGGAAGATCTCGCGGGCGATGAACCGCTTGAGGCAGCGGATGATCTCCTTCTTCGAGAGGCCTTCTTTGGTGCGTCGTTCCATGTAGGTGCGGGTGCGCTGGTCCCAGCGCAGCCGGCAGAGAACGATTCGGTAGAGGGCGGCGTTCGCGGCGCGGTCGCCGCCCCGGTTGAGGCGGTGGCGGTGGGTGCGGCCGGATGAGGCCGGCAGTGGGGCGACGCCGCAGAGCATCGCGAACGCGGCCTCGGAGCGGAGCCGGCCGGGGTTGTCGCCCGCGGTGACCAGCAGTTGGCCCGCGACGTCCGGGCCGACGCCGTTGAGCTCGCTCAGGACCGGGTTGATCTCCTGGGTGAGTGGGGCTATGAGCTCGTCCAGTTCGTCGATCTCCTGGCCCAGGTCGCGGTGGCGGCGGGCGAGGGAGCGCAGGGCGATCTTCGTCGCGGTGACCGGGTCGCCCGCCTGGCCGGGGCTGGGGCGGAATGCCGCGCAGATGGTCAGCAGGTCCTTGTCCTTCAGGTGCCGCAGCATGGTGCGGACCCCTTCCGGTGCGGTGATGATCAGGGTCTTGATCTGCCGGGTGACGTCGGCCCTTTGCTGGACCGCGCTGCGGCGGGCGACCCGCAGGGCCCGCAGGGCCTCGACGCGGCCGTCACGAAACTTCGGGGTGCCGGTGCGGCGTTCGGCCAGCGCGGCCCGGGCCGCTGCCTCGGCGTCGACCGGGTCGGACTTGCCCTGCCAGCGACGGGTCTTGCGGTCCGGGCGGTCGATCTCGACCACCGTCACGTCGTGTTCACGCAGGTGGCGGGACAGGCCCGCGCCGTAGGCTCCGGTGCCCTCAACTCCGACCAGGACCAGGACGCCGAAGGAGCGGAGCCAGGTCAGGAGCTTGCGGTATCCGAGCGCGGAGGCGGGGAACTGGGCCGAGCCCAGGACCCGGCCGGCCGCGTCGACCGCGGCCGCGGTGTGGGTGTCCTTGTGGGTGTCGACGCCGCCGGTGACCTCGACCTCATGCTGTGCCATCGTGGATCGTGCCGTCCTCTCCATTCGACCGGGCAGGATGGCACCCGTCGGCCGGGAGGGCGGACAAGACAGTGATGGGGCCTCTGGCCAGGCTCTTATGAAGTCACGCCCCCCGGTCCGGCGGATGCACGCGAGCGCCCCCCGGCCGGAGCCGACAAATCCCGTTGAGGACCCGAAGTCAGTCAGTCGGTGGGTCAGACCCCGCCGGGGAACGCTCACGTACATCCTCACTGTCAGTCGTCGTCCTGACCGGCCCCGCCGTGCTCCAACGGCCGTCCGCAGCGCAGATTCCAGCGCCCGGCCCGTCCACTGAGCTCGGTCAGAGTCAGCGGCGCGACGTCCAGTCGCCAGAAGGCCTCCGTGGGCAGAGCCAGGGCATACACGATCGCCGCACGCACCACCGCGGGCTCGGTGAGCGCCAGGACGCGTCCGCCGTCGCCCGGCAGGGACTCCAGCCAGTCGCCGACCCGGCCGCACAGAGCCAGCAGCGACTCGCCCCCGTGCGGCGCGGCCGACGGATCGGTCAGCCATGCCGACACGCCCTCGGGCTCGCTCACGCCCACTTCCTCCATGCGCCGACCGCGCCAGTGCCCCATGTCCCAGCTCCGCAGCGCCGGTTCGTTCTCCGTACGAAGGCCCAGCGCGGCCGCGGTCTCACGGCAGCGACGGGAGGAGCCGCTCACCCGGCGATCGGCGTCCGGCAGCGCCCCGGAACCGGCAGCCGCCCGGGCCCGCCGCGTCCCGGACTCATCGAGCGGTACGTCGCCGTCGAAGCGAGCCTCGCGCAGTGCGGCGTTCATCGCCGGTGAGATCAACATCACCCGTACCGTCATTTCCGTTCTTCCTCTCCGTTGCGCAGCCCACGCCGCAAGCAGATCACGTACGTCGGGGCGTGTGAGCTGGGCGCGCGCGCCGTAGCGGTGCAGGCCGACAAGCGGTACGGTCGCGTGGACATGACGACGGTGTGACGGAAGACCGGTGAGAATCCGGCACGGTCGCGCCACTGTGAACCCGTACCTCTGCGGGAAGTCAGACCCGGCACCTTCGTCTCAGGCACCACGATCGGGACGCGTGTTCCCCCAGGAGGTTCTGCCATGGCTCACACTGCTGCGCCCGCCACCGGCACCCCCGCCATCACCCCCATCTCACTGAAGGCGATCGCCCCCTGGGCGCTGTTCTTCGGCATTCTGATGCTGGTCCTTCTCTACTTCGTCGGCGCCGAGCAGGGGGCCACCTCGCTCATCGCCGGCGAGAACGTGCACGAATGGGTCCACGACGGCCGTCATCTGCTCGGCTTCCCCTGCCACTGAAAACCGGGGGGACCAACCCATGAACTCCATCTCCGTCAGAGCCCTGCTCATCCGCGGCATGCTCGCCGGTCTCGTGGCCGGTGTCCTCGCCATGGCCGTCGCCTACTTCATCGGCGAGACCCCCGTGGACGCCGCCATCGCGTTCGAAGAAAGCCACAGCCACGAGCACGGCGGCGAGGAACTGGTCACCCGGGCCATGCAGTCCACGGCTGGACTCGCCACCGGTGTACTGGTCTTCGGCATCGCCATCGGAGGCATCGCCGCCCTCGCCTTCAGTGTCGCGCTCGGCCGCATCGGCCGGTTCGGCCCGCGCGCCACGGCCGCCCTGGTCGCCCTCGGTGCGCTGCTGACCGTGTACATCGTGCCGTTCCTCAAGTACCCGCCGAATCCGCCGGCCGTCGGTGATCCCGACACGATCGGCCAGCGCACCACGCTGTACTTCCTGATGGTCGTGCTCAGCGTCCTGCTCGCCCTCGCGGCGGTGATCCTCGGCAGGCGCCTGGCAGACCGACTCGGCAACTGGAACGCGACCGTCGCCGCCTCGGCCGCTTTCGTCGTTGTCATCGGGATCGCCTTCGCCTTCCTGCCCTCCTTCAACGAGGTACCCAAGGGCTTCCCCGCCACTGTGGTGTGGGACTTCCGGCTGGCCACTCTCGCCATCCAGGTCACCCTCTGGACCTGTTTCGGGCTGGTCTTCGGCCACCTCGCCGAACGCCTCCTCGTACCCGGGTCCGAAGCTGCGGCCAAGCGCAGCAACGCCTCAGGGACAGCCGCTGCTGCACGCTGACCCGCCATCGACAGAACCCGCCGGGGGCTTCCCCGGCGGGTTCTGCCGTTGCGGCTCCTGCTGATCGGCGCTCGGCGTCTGCGGAGTGCGCCGGCTTCCCGGCGTCGCCCGGTCGTCTGCCGCGCGGCGACACCGCCGCCGACCCGCCCGGAGCCGCCCCTGGCGGCACGACGCCCCCAGGACTGACAGCCGTGTGCCCCGGAACCCCACCGCACCCCCGCTCGTTGGAAGGAGTGAGGCCCCGCAGCGTCCCCCGTCTGCGGGGCCTCACCAGTACCCAGGGGCAGGCGGGTGCCCCTGCACACACGGAAGACCGGCTGGTGGCACACTGTGCGGCGATCCACCGAAGGAGCCACCGTGCCAATGATCCACAGCCTCCGTCGCGCGGTGCGCCGCGCCTACCGCCGCACCGTGGACCTCAGCCACCCGGCCAGGTCCCCGCTCGGCAGTGCGGTGGTGAACTGCGTGGTCTACGTCGAGGGCGTGAGGCAGCCCGGCGACTGCCCGGCCGACGAGGCGATCCGCCGGGTGCGCAAGGCGGGCAACGGCTTTGTGTGGATCGGCCTGCACGAGCCCACTCAGGAGGAGTTCACCTCCATCGCCGAGCTCTTCGCTCTCCACCCGCTGGCCGTCGAGGACGCCGTCAACGCCCATCAGCGTCCCAAGGTGGAGCAGTACGACGCGGTGCTCTTCGCCGTCTTCAAGACCGTCCGGTACGTCGAGCACGCCGAGCTGACCGCCACCAGCGAGGTGGTGGACACCGGCGAACTGATGGTCTTCATCGGACCCGACTTCGTGATCACGGTCCGGCACGGCGGGCACGGCTCGCTGGGCCCGCTCCGCGAAGCGCTGGAAGGCCGCCCGGACCAGCTGGCCATGGGGCCTTCCGCGGTCCTCCACGCCATAGCGGACCATGTCGTCGACGACTATCTCGCCGTCACCGCCGCGGTGCAGGACGACATCGACGCCGTCGAGACCGCCGTCTTCACCGAGCACGCCGGCCGGGGCGACGCAGGCCGGATCTACCAGCTCAAGCGTGAACTGCTGGAACTCAAACGGGCCGTGACCCCGCTCGACCGGCCCCTGCAGTCGCTCGCCTCGCACCCGAGCATGCTGGTCGACCGCGAGATCCAGCGGTACTTCCGGGACGTCGCCGACCATCTGGCCCGGGTCACCGAGCAGATCACCTCCTTCGACGCGCTGCTCGATTCGATCCTGCAGGCCCATCTGGCGCAGGTGACCGTCGCCCAGAACGAGGACATGCGCAAGATCACAGCCTGGGCAGCGATCGTCGCCGTACCGACCATGATCTGCGGTGTCTACGGAATGAACTTCGACCACATGCCCGAGCTGAGGTGGACGTACGGGTATCCGGTGGTCCTCGGCGTCATCGTCGTCACCTGCTTCACCCTCCACCGGCTGTTCCGCCGCAACGGCTGGCTCTGAGCACCCGCACCGCCGGGGAGGCGATCGCCTTCCGCACTGCCCGCTCAGGCCCCGACGGTCCCGTCGATGCCCTCCCGCAGGAAGTCGGCGTGGCCGTTGTGCCGGGCGTACTCGTGGATCAGGTGCAGCATCACCATGCGCAGCGAGACATCCTCGCCCCACCTGGCCTGGTAACCCGTCACATCGAGCGACTCCGCCTTCTCCTCGATCCGGCGCGCGTGTGCGACCTCCGTCCGCCAGGCGTCGAACGCCTGCGAGCGGGTGGATCCGGTCGCGTCGTACGCCACCTGGTAGTCGTCCTCGTCCGACCAGACGAGCGGGATGTCCTCGCCGTTGATCACTCGCCGGAACCAGGCACGCTCCACCTCGGCCATGTGCCGCACCAGACCGAGCAGGGAGAGCGTCGAGGGCGGCATCGCCTGACGGCGCAGTTCCTCGTCGGAAAGTCCGTCGGTCTTCATGACGAGCGTCGCGCGGTGGTAGTCGAGGTAGGCGCGCAGCGTCTCGCGCTCGTTCCCCGTCCGGGGCGGGCCGACACGTTCGTCCTTCACTGCTGGTTCCTTCCGGTTCGCAGCGGGCGGCACGAAGTACATGATCAGACTACGGGGGCCGTGCCCCGGGCGGGAGTTGAGCTCCCAGCGGATCTGTTTCGAGGCCCCTCGAGACCCCTTGAGCCTCCTCGGAACTCCTCGGGAATCCTCGGGACGAGCTCGTGGGCGGCCGTACCGCCGGATAGGGCACCGCGTGCAGAGGATCAAGAGCGGGCCGGAGAGTGCAAGGTCACAGCCCTGAGCCCTCCTGCACCTTTGGGCCCTTGACCTAGCATCTGAGCATGACGGTCCTCCCCGATGACGGGTTTTCGCCGGCCGCCGAGTTCCCGGATGCAACCCCTGAGCAGTGGCGGCGCCTTGTCGAAGGCGTGCTGCGCAAAGCGGGCAAGGATGTCCAGGGCACGGCGGCCGAGGACGTGCTGTCCACGGCCCTCGAGGACGGGCTCACCACCCGCCCTCTCTACACCGCGAGCGACGGCGCGCAGAGCCCCGGGTATCCGGGTTTCGCGCCGTTCACCCGGGGCGGCAGGGCAGAGGGCGGCGCGGTCTCCGGCTGGGATGTACGCCAGCGCCATGACCGGCCCGATCCGGTCCGTACGAACGAAGCCGTGCTCGCCGACCTGGAGAACGGAGTCACCTCCGTATGGCTGGCCGTCGGCGCGGCCGGAGTGCCGGTCTCCGGTCTCGGCGCGGCTCTGGACGGCGTGTATCTCGACCTGGCTGCCGTGGTACTGGAGGCGGGTGCCGAATTCGATTCCGCCGCCCGGGAGTTGCTGCGGCTGTACGAGGAGCGGGGGGTGGCCCCCGAGGCCGCGCTCGGCAATCTCGGCGCCGACCCTCTGGGGTACGCCGCACGCACCGGACAGTACGACGACATCGCGGCGCACACGGCCGCCGCGGCCGAGCTGGCGGTGCTCTGCGACCGGCAGTACCCCGGGCTGCGGGCGCTGAGTGCCGACGCGCTGCCGTACCACGAGGCCGGGGCGTCGGCCGCCGAGGAGCTGGGCTGCTCGCTGGCCACCGGCGTGGCCTGGCTGCGTGAGCTCACCGCTGCCGGGCTGTCGGTGGAAGCGGCCTGCGGTCAGCTGGAGTTCCGGTACGCGGCCACCGCCGACCAGTTCCTGACCATCGCGAAGCTGCGCGCCGCGCGGCGGGTGTGGGCCCGGGTCGTCGGGGCGTGCGGGGCGGATCCCGCCGCCGGCGCCCAGCGCCAGCACGCGGTGACCTCCGCGGTGATGATGACCCGGCGCGACCCGTGGGTGAACATGCTTCGGACCACCGTCGCCTCGCTCGCCGCGGGCGTGGGCGGCGCCGACGCGGTGACCGTCCTGCCCTTCGACCACGTGCTCGGCCTTCCGGACGGCTTCGCCCGCCGGATCGCGCGCAACACCTCGACCATCCTGGTCGAGGAGTCGCACGTGGGCCGGGTCATCGACCCGGCAGGCGGCTCCTGGTACGTGGAGCAGCTCACCGACGAGCTTGCGCAGGCTGCCTGGGACTTCTTCCAGGAGATCGAACGCGCCGGGGGCCAGGAGGCCGCGCTGCGCAGCGGTCTGGTGTCCGAGCGGCTCGGTGCCACCTGGCAGAGCCGCAGCAAGAATCTCGCCAGGCGGCGTGAGCCGGTCACCGGCGTGAGTGAGTTCCCGCTGCTCGCCCAGGCACCGGTCGAGCGCGACCCCGCGCCCGCCGCGCCGGTGGGCGGTCTGCCGAGGGTGCGTCGCGACGAGGCGTTCGAGGGACTGCGTGCCCGCTCGGACGCGCATCTGGCCGCGACCGGAGCACGGCCGCGGGTATTCCTCGCGGCCCTCGGCCCGGCGGCCGCGCACACCGCGCGCGCGTCCTTCGCCGGCAATCTCTTCCAGGCGGGCGGTATCGAACCGGTCCACGATCCGGTGTCGGTCGATGCGGCCTCGGCCGCCGAGGCGTTCGCCCGCAGCGGGGCCTCGGTGGCGTGTATCTGCTCCAGCGACGCGCTCTACACCGAGCACGCCGGTCCGGTGGCAGAAGCGCTCAAGTCGGCCGGCGCGGTGCGGGTGTACCTCGCGGGCCGTCCGGGCGAACAGCGTGAAACGTATGAACGGGCCGGAGTCGACGAGTTCGTCGTCGCGGGCAGCGACGCGGTCGCCGTCCTCACCTCCGTCCTCGACCGGATCGGAGTGGCGTGATGCGGATCCCGGACTTTTCAGAAATCGAGCTCGGGCCCGCCGATGCGGGCGGAGTCACCGAGGACCAGTGGCGGGCGGCCGTCAAGGAGAACACCGGCAAGGGCGACGACGACCTGGTGTGGGACACACCTGAGGGCATTCCCGTCAAATCGCTCTACACCGGGGAGGATCTGGCGGGTCTGGACTTCCTCGGCACCTACCCCGGTATCGCGCCGTATCTGCGGGGCCCGTACCCGACGATGTACGTCAACCAGCCGTGGACGATCCGGCAGTACGCGGGATTCTCCACCGCCGAGGAGTCCAACGCCTTCTACCGGCGCAACCTCGCCGCCGGGCAGAAGGGTCTGTCGGTCGCCTTCGACCTGCCGACCCACCGCGGTTACGACAGTGACCACCCGCGAGTGACGGGCGATGTCGGCATGGCCGGTGTGGCCATCGACTCGATCTACGACATGCGCCAGCTCTTCGACGGCATCCCGCTGGACCGGATGAGCGTGTCGATGACGATGAACGGCGCGGTGCTGCCTGTTCTCGCGCTGTACATCGTGGCCGCCGAGGAGCAGGGCGTACCGCCCGAGAAGCTGGCCGGGACCATCCAGAACGACATCCTCAAGGAGTTCATGGTCCGCAACACCTATATCTATCCGCCCCGGCCGTCGATGCGGATCATCTCGGACATCTTCGCGTACACCTCGCAGAAGATGCCCCGCTACAACTCCATCTCCATCTCGGGCTATCACATCCAGGAGGCCGGGGCCACGGCCGACCTGGAGCTGGCCTACACCCTCGCCGACGGCATGGAGTACCTGCGGGCCGGTCTGGGCGCGGGCCTGGACGTGGACGCCTTCGCGCCCCGGCTGTCGTTCTTCTGGGCGATCGGCATGAACTTCTTCATGGAGGTCGCCAAGCTGCGGGCCGCGCGGCTGCTGTGGGCCAAGCTCGTCAAGAAGTTCGACCCGCAGAACCCCAAGTCGCTCTCGTTGCGCACCCACTGTCAGACCTCCGGCTGGTCACTGACCGCGCAGGACGTGTTCAACAACGTGACCCGCACCTGTGTGGAGGCGATGGCCGCCACCCAGGGGCACACGCAGTCGCTGCACACCAACGCCCTGGACGAGGCGCTGGCGCTGCCCACCGACTTCTCCGCGCGCATCGCCCGCAACACCCAGCTCCTGCTCCAGCAGGAATCGGGGACCTGCCGGGTCATCGACCCGTGGGGCGGCAGCGCGTACGTCGAGAAGCTCACCCACGACCTTGCCCGGCGTGCCTGGCAGCACATCGAGGAGGTCGAGGCCGCCGGCGGCATGGCCCAGGCCATCGACGCCGGTATCCCCAAGCTGCGGGTCGAGGAGGCCGCGGCCCGCACCCAGGCGCGTATCGACTCCGGACGTCAGCCCGTCATCGGCGTGAACAAGTACCGGGTCGAGACCGACGAGGCGATCGACGTACTCAAGGTCGACAACTCCTCGGTGCGCACCCAGCAGGTCGAGAAGCTGCGACGGCTGCGGGAGGAGCGCGACGAGCAGGCCTGTCAGGATGCGCTGCGCGCCCTGACGGCCTCCGCCGAGGCGGGCCCCGGCTCGGGCATGGAGGGCAACCTGCTGGCGCTCGCGGTGAACGCGGCGCGCGCCATGGCGACGGTCGGTGAGATCTCGGACGCTCTGGAGAAGGTGTACGGACGGCACTCGGGTCAGATCCGTACGATCTCCGGTGTGTACCGAAACGAGGCCGGCACTTCGCCGGCGGTGGAGCGCACCCGCACCCTGGTCGAGGAGTTCGAGCGGGCAGAGGGCCGCCGTCCGCGCATCCTGGTCGCCAAGATGGGCCAGGACGGCCACGACCGCGGACAGAAGGTGATCGCCACGGCCTTCGCCGACCTCGGCTTCGATGTGGATGTCGGCCCGCTGTTCCAGACCCCGGCCGAGGTGGCCCGCCAGGCCGTCGAGGCGGATGTGCACATCGTCGGGGTCTCCTCGCTGGCCGCCGGGCATCTCACGCTGGTGCCCGCGCTGCGGGAGCAGCTGGCCGCCGAGGGACGGGAAGACATCATGATCGTGGTGGGCGGGGTGATTCCGCCCCAGGACGTCCGGACGCTGCACGACGCGGGTGCGGCCGCGGTCTTCCCGCCCGGCACGGTGATCCCGGACGCGGCACAGGATCTGGTGAAGACCCTGGCCGCCGCGCTCGGCCACGAGTTGTGAGCCGATGGCACCCACGATCGACATCGAGCGCTATGTCAAGGGCGTACGTGACGGGTCGCGGGCGTACATCGCCCGCGCCATCACGCTCGTCGAGTCCACCCGTGCCGACCATCGCGCTCTCGCTCAGCAACTGCTGACGGAGCTGCTGCCTTACTCGGGCACAGCCCGGCGGGTGGGCATCAGCGGGGTGCCGGGCGTCGGCAAGTCCACCTTCATCGACGCGCTCGGCACCATGCTCACCGGTCTCGGCCACCGGGTCGCGGTACTCGCCGTCGACCCTTCGTCCACCCGTACCGGCGGCTCCATCCTGGGCGACAAGACCCGGATGGAGCGCCTCGCCGTGGACCCGGCGGCGTTCGTACGGCCGTCCCCCACCTCGGGCACCCTGGGCGGGGTGGCCAAGGCCACCCGTGAATCCATCATCGTGGTGGAGGCCGCCGGCTACGACGTGGTGCTGGTGGAGACGGTCGGCGTCGGCCAGTCGGAGACCGCCGTGGCCAACATGGTGGACTCCTTCCTGCTGCTCACCCTCGCCCGCACCGGCGACCAGCTCCAGGGCATCAAGAAGGGCGTACTGGAGCTGGCCGATGTGCTTGCGGTCAACAAGGCGGACGGCCCGCACGAACGCGACGCCCGCTCCGCCGCCCGCGAACTCGCCGGTGCGCTGCGGCTGATGCACCCCGCCGACGCCGCCTGGACTCCCCCGGTGCTGTCCTGCAGCGCCCGCGAGGGCAGCGGGCTCGACACCCTCTGGGAGCGGCTGGAGCAGCACCGGACTCTCCTCGACTCGACCGGCCGGCTCGCCGCCAAGCGCCGCGACCAGCAGATCGACTGGGCCTGGACGATGGTCCACGACGAGCTGCTGGACCGGCTGCGCAACCATCCCGAGGTACGCAGGCTCGCACCCGGCCTCGAACAGCAGGTACGGGACGGGGAGTTGACAGCGACACTCGCCGCCGAGCGGATTCTGGAGGCGTTCCAGCGACGCTAGCGGATCCGGGGGCAGGCCACGGGCCCGTGCTGGGGCGCCGCCCCAGACCCCGCACCTCAATCGCCGGCGGGGCTGAAGTTCAGCCCCCCAGGGCCCCCGGACGAAGTCCGGGGGAGACTGAGGGCACGGCCGACGGCCGTACAGGGAGTCTGGGGCTCAGCCCCGGTTACTCGCCGGGCAGCGCGGACCTCACCTCGTGCGCCGCGGCCACCAGGTTCTCCAGTGACGTACGGACCTCGGCCCAGCCCCGGGTCTTGAGACCGCAGTCGGGGTTGACCCACAGCCGCTCGGCGGGAATCGCCTCAAGTCCCTTGCGCAGCAGGGTCGCTGCCTCGTCGGCACTCGGGACACGCGGGGAGTGGATGTCGTACACACCCGGTCCGACTTCACGCGGATAGCCCGCGGTGGCGAGCTCGTCGGCGACCTGCATATGGGAGCGGGCTGCCTCCAGGCTGATGACATCGGCGTCGAGGTCGTCGATGGCCTGCAGGATGTCGCCGAACTCGGCGTAGCACATGTGTGTGTGGATCTGGGTGTCCGCGCGGACCCCGGCGGTGGTGAGCCGGAACGCCTCCGTCGCCCAGGCCAGATAGGCCTCGTGGTCGGCGCTGCGCAGCGGCAGGGTCTCCCGCAGGGCGGGCTCGTCCACCTGGATGACCGAGGAGCCCGCGGCCTCCAGGTCGTTCACCTCGTCCCGCAGGGCGAGGGCGACCTGACGGGCGGTGTCGCCGAGCGGCTGGTCGTCGCGGACGAAGGACCAGGCGAGCATGGTGACCGGGCCGGTGAGCATGCCCTTGACCGGGCGGTCGGTCAGCGACTGGGCGTACGAGGTCCAGCGCACCGTCATCGGCTCGGGCCGGGAGATGTCGCCGGCCAGGATCGGCGGGCGGACGTAGCGGGTGCCGTACGACTGCACCCAGCCGTGCTGGGTGGCGAGGTAGCCGCTGAGCTGCTCGGCGAAGTACTGCACCATGTCGTTGCGTTCGGGCTCGCCGTGCACGAGGACGTCGATGCCGGTCTTCTCCTGGAAGGAGATGACCTCGCGGATCTCGGCATCGATCCGCTCGTCGTAGCCCCCGGTGTCGATACGCCCGGCCCGCAGGTCCGCCCGCGCGGTGCGCAGTTCGGTGGTCTGCGGGAAGGAGCCGATGGTGGTCGTCGGCAGGAGGGGCAGACCGAGGCGCGCGCGCTGAGCTGCGGCCCGCTCGGAGTACGGCAGGCTGCGGCGGGCGTCCGTGTCGGTGACGGCCGCGCTGCGGGCACGTACGGCCGGGTCGTGGGTGAGCGCGGAGGTGGCGCGGGAGCGCAGGTCGGCCCGGTTGGCGGCCAGTTGGGCGGCGATGCTGTCGTTGCCCTCGGTCAGCCCGCGGGCCAGGGTGACCACCTCGGCCGTCTTCTGGCGGGCGAAGGCCAGCCAGCGGGCGACCTGGGTGTCCACATCGCGTTCGGCGGTGGCGTCGAGGGGCACGTGCAGCAGGGAGCAGGACGGTGCCACATCCACCCGGTCGGCGAGGCCGAGCAGGGTGGCGAGCGTGGCCATCGACCTGCCCAGGTCGTTGATCCAGACGTTGCGGCCGTCGACCACTCCGGCGACGAGCCGTTTGCCGGGCAGACCGCCCACGGCGGCGAGGTCGTCGAGGTTGGCCGCGGCGGCGCCGGTGAAGTCGAGCGCGAGACCGTCGATCGGGGCCTTGGCCAGGACGGGGAGCGCCTCGCCGAGCCGGTCGAAGTAGGAGGCGACCAGGATCTTGGGGCGGTCGGTGAGCGCGCCGAGGTCCCGGTAGGCGCGGGCCGCGGCGTTGAGCACGGCCGGGGTCCGGTCCTGGACCAGGGCGGGCTCGTCGAGCTGCGCCCACTGCCCGCCCGCGGCCCGCAGATCACGGAGCAGCTCGGCGTACACCGGCAGCAACCGGTCCAGCAGGGTGAGCGGTTCGAAGTCGGCGGCGACGCCCGGGGCCGGCTTGGCGAGCAGCAGATAGGTGACCGGGCCGACGAGCACCGGGCGCGCGGTGTGGCCGAGCGCGAGGGCTTCCTTCAGCTCGCCGACCTGCTTGGCGGAGTCGGCGGAGAAGACGGTGTCGGGGCCGAGTTCGGGGACGAGGTAGTGGTAGTTGGTGTCGAACCATTTGGTCATCTCCAGGGGCGCGACATCCTGGGTGCCGCGGGCCATGGCGAAGTATCCGTCGAGTGTGCCGGCTTCGACGGCCGCGCGGTGGCGGGCGGGGACGGCGCCGACCGCGACGCTGGTGTCCAGTACGTGGTCGTAGTACGAGAAGTCTCCGGTGGGCACTTCGTGGATTCCGGAGTCGGCGAGCTGCTGCCAGTTGGCGCGGCGCAGTTCTGCGGCGGTCTCCTGGAGGGCGTCGGCACTGACGCGGCCCTTCCAGTAGCCCTCGATGGCCTTCTTCAGTTCCCGGTTCGGGCCCTGGCGGGGGTAGCCGTGGACGGTGGCCCGGGCTCCTGCGGCTGCGGATGTGCTGGTCACGGAACTCTCCTTCGCGAGTACTCGTCAGTGACCCCGGAACGGGTCGTGGGACGCGAAGGAACGGCAACCGGAGCAGCCACCCGCACACCTGGAGGTGTGCCCGTGCTGCCCATAGCGCCGACCCGCCCACGAGGTCACCGAGATCTCCGCGCGCGTGGGTCGCGCACGGGCAGTGGCAGGTCTTCGGACTTGCGGGCACGTCTTCGCCGTACGAAGACACCTACTGGCCGTCGCTTCCCAGACCCGGTGCCGGGTCCAGTGCGTATGACGGCGGTCGTTCCCACTTACCGCTGCGGGGCAGTTCCGGATTTCCACCGGATTCCCTCTTGCGACGCACCTGTCTGGCGGACAGGGCGAACCATCTGCAGGGACCACCCTAGGCTCTCGCCCGCCCGGCAGAACACCCAGCCCGCATGACGGGCCCGTACGGCCGCGCTCACCTGCACGCCGTGTCCGAACGGGGAGGCTGCGGCATGTCGGGGCCCATCATTCATGACCCGAAGGCCACTGTCAGTGCCACACGAGATGCTTGACGGTCCGACATCTTCACGAGGGGCAGACCGAGATGACCGATCCCGAGCTCGCCGCGGCGCAGGCGTACGTCCGGCTTCTTCAGACCACCCGGGCCGTCCTCGCCGATCCAGAGCAGTCCGACGCCGCCCTCCCCCTGCTCAGCGCGCCGATCACCGAGGCGGACGAGGCACTGTGCGCCCTCGGACTCGCGGGCAACGAGGCCGAGTTCTTCCAGCTGATCAGCAGGCGGCTCCCCGGTGCGTCCCCGAAATGTCCTGGCACTGCACCAGCGGATTTCGGGGTACAACCTCCCGCTCCCCGTACGGATCTACTCCAGTGACTCGCCCAACTCATGGGCACAATTCAAGAAAACGGGGTAGATCTCATGTTCCGTATCTCGACTGGTCTCGCCAGGCGCTCCGCAGTCGCCGCCGTGGCCGGCGCATCGGCCCTCGCTCTGGGCTTCTCGCTCGCAGCCATCTCTCCGGCAGCCGCGTCCACCGCCACGGACGCGAACGACCGCTACACGGCGAAGGAGATCCGCACCTTCCTGGACCGTTTCTACGGCGATCACGGCCCTTCCGCCTCGGACCGCAAGAACCGGGTCTCCGACCTCCTGAAGAACAAGGCCGCGGCGAACCCCGGCTTCGACGTGCTGCTCTGCGCGCAGAACGAGCCGCGTTCCATCGACATCGGCAGGGTGACCACGGCTCAGTCGGCGCGCGTCGGCTGGGCGCCGGTGACCACGCACTGGGGTGAGAACGGCGAGGTCACCGCGGTCTTCACGGCGTACGTGGAGCTGGACGGGAAGAAGCCGCTGAAGCTGCTCGACGTCGACTGCTCGCCGGAGGGCTGAACTGCTTCACGGGTCCCGCCGCCCGCCGGCGGGAGCCGGTTCGGGCACGGGCACGCGCTTGTCCGGCACACCCCGGCGCGGGAAACGCGGCTCGACGAGCGGGCGCGCCACTCTGCGTACCGGCGGCGTGGACAACAGGACGACGGCGGCCACCGCGCAGACACTGAGCAGCAGCTCACCCGGCAGCCCCCAGGACTTGACGACGTCGAACGCCCCCACGTACCCGGCAGTCCGTATCAGGATGCCGTGCAGCAGATACGGGTACAGGGTGACCGCCCCCAGCGCCGTGAACCAGGTACGGCGTCCGGGAACGAGTGCCAGGAAGGCGGCGACGAGCACCGCGCTCGCGGCGAAGATCAGCATCCGCAGCACCAGATAGTGCCCCGGCGACACCTCCAGCACGCCATAGCCCGCGTCCATGGAGAGCCAGTGGTCGTCGGGTTGCGGCGCGAGCCGGTGGGCGAGGAACCCGGCGGCCACGAAAGCGGGCAGGGCCCAGCGCCGGGCGATGCGGGTGCGCAGCAGTGCGAAGTGCTCCGCCCGCAGCTTCAGTCCGAGCACGAACCACGGCAGGAACATGAGCACGCGCGGCAGCGCCAGGTCCCCGCCCATCACCGTCATGCCCGCGGCCAGCGAGACGGCCACGGCGATGGGGACGGGGAAGCGCACGGCCTGCCAGAGCGGGGCGCTCAGCCGCCAGACGAACAGCGCGATCATGAACCAGCAGAGATACGACGGCGCGGTGGGTGTGATCGAGAAGGGCTGGTCGCGAGTCCAGTGGTAGACCGCGGTGTACACGACCTCGAAGATCAGATACGGAGCGAGCACGCCGGAGATCAGCCGTCGCATCTGGTCGGGGCGGCCGGTGAAGCTTCTGGAGAAGTATCCCGAGAGCAGGATGAACGCCGGCATATGGAAGGCGTAGACGACGGTGTGCACGGCTCTCAACGCATGCGTGCCGCCGATGACCTGTTCCCAACTATGGCCGAGAGCGACAAGGGCGATCAGCAGGAACTTCGCGTTGTCGAAGAACGGATCACGGTCGCGGGTGGTGCTGCTCACCCGTCCGACAATAGGGAAACGGGCAGGTCACGGCGGCTCATGGGCACGGTGACAAAAGCAACTCTCTTTGCCATCGCCACCAGTGAACCGAAGTGTCGCTTCGGGCATCCCTCCCCGGATCGACGCGCGTCACGATCACTACCCCGTACGCCTGCCGCGCTCCGACGCGCCGCCGAAGCGGGTGAACGCCGGCCCCGGCCGTCAGTGATGTCCGGCAGGCGCGCCGACGTGAGGCCGACAGGGCCGTGCGGTTGCACCGTGTGCTGATCCTTTACACGGTGGGGGGAGTCTCACCCCCCGAAAGGAACCCCCTATGCGCCTCACGTCGGCGTCCCGCGTCCTCGTCACTTCGGCGGTGTGTGCCGCCGTCGCGTTCGGAGCGACCGGTCCCGCCGCCGTCGGGTTGAACGCTCATCAGGGCACCAGCCGGAGGCACCAGGAGAGGGAACACGTGTGAGCCCCTCCGAGGCCACTGCATCCACACTTCGGCAGCCGTAGGAGCGCCGGTGACCGTCGGGAGAGACGTATGCCGCTGACTCAGCCGCCGCACGATTCCCGGGCATACGGGCCTGTCGCCCCGAAAGGCCTGCTGCGCAGGCTCGGTGAATGGTGCGCCCGCCACTGCGTGATCGTCATCGTGGCCTGGCTGGTCGCCCTCGGGAGCCTTCAGGTGCTCCATCACTCCTTCGGCGGTGACTACTCCGACAACTTCTCGCTGCCAGGCGCCCAGTCCCAGCAAGGTCTGGACGTACTGAAGGAGCACGAGCCTTCGGCCGGGGGCTACAGCAGCCAGATCGTCCTGCATGACACGTCGAAGCCGCTCACGGACCTCGGCTCACAGATGTCCACGGTGATCGGGAGTCTCCAGAAGCTGCCGCATGTGCTTTCCGCACAGAATCCGCTGCCGCCACCGGGCTCGACTCCGCCCCCACCACAGCCGTCCACGCCGAACGTCGGCCCTCTGTCGACCGACGGCTCCACCGCATACATCACCGTCCGCTTCGACGTGCAGCCCTCCACGCTGGAGGAGTCGTACATCGACGGTGTGGACGCCGCTGTCCAGCCGCTGCGCGCCGCCGGGGTGGATGTGGAGTACGGCGGTCCGCTGGGTGAACTGGCCCGGCCGGCTCCCGACGACCGGACCAGTGAGGTGATCGGCTTCGGGGTGGCGATCGTGGTGCTCCTGGTCGGCTTCGGCAGCGTGCTCGCCGCCGGAGTTCCGCTGCTCACAGCGCTCATCAGCGTGATCTGCGGACTCTCCTGCCTCGCGTTGCTCGCCGCCGTGTTCACCTTTGCCACGGTCTCCCCCACCCTGGCGACCATGCTCGGTCTGGGTGTGGGCATCGACTACGCACTGTTCCTGATCACCCGGCACCGGCAGAACCTCATGGACGGCGCGGACCCGGTGACCGCCGCCGGCAAGGCGGTGGCCACCAGTGGCCGGGCCGTGCTCGTCTCCGGCTGCACAGTGATCATCGCTCTGGCCGGGCTGTCGGTCTCCGGGGTCTCCTTCATCGCCCTGCTCGGGCTGGCCGCCGCCGTCACGGTGATCACCGCGGTCATCGGCGCGCTCACCCTGGTGCCCGCGCTGCTGGGGCTGATCGGCCGGCGGATCGACAAGTACCGGGTCCGTAGGCCGATCGCGGAGACGGACGCCGGGCCCGGCGCCGAGGCGCACGGCAGCTGGCACCGGTACGCGCTGCGCGTCGAGCGCCGCCCGTGGTGGTTCCTGGCCGCCGGGATCACCATCGTCGGCGTGCTCGCCGTGCCGCTCTTCTCCATCCAGCTCGGCCACATCGGGGACGGCGCCGACCCGAAGTCCTTCACGGACCGGCGGGCGTTCGACCTGATGTCCGATGCCTTCGGACCCGGTTCGAACGGGCCGATGACGCTCGTCATCGACCAGACCTCGGTGCCGGCATCCGACCGGGCGGCTCTGGCCTCGCAGGCGCGGAAGGCGCTCACCGACGTGCCCGGGGCCGCCACGATCACTCCGCTGAAGGCCACCCAGGACGGCGACGTGCTGATCGGCACCGCGTACTCGCGGCAGGCGCCGCAGAGTGCGGACACCACGGACCTGGTCAACCGGCTGACGGGCGACACCCTGCCGGAGGCCGTCTCCGGCACCGCCGCCCGAGGTTATGTGACGGGGACGACCGCCGCCCAGGTCGACTTCCTGGACATCATCTCGAGCCGACTGCTCCCGATCATCGCCGTGGTGGTCGCTCTGGCGTTCGTCATCATCCTGATCGTGTTCCGCGGGCTGCTGGTCGCGATCAAGGCGGCCGTTCTGAACGTGCTGTCCATCGCGGCTTCGTACGGCGTGGTGGTCGCCGTCTTCCAGTGGGGCTGGGGCGGCCCGGCGCTGGGGGTGTCGGGCACGGTGCCCATCGAGAGCTACGTGCCGATGATGATGTTCGCGATCGTCTTCGGCCTGAGCATGGACTACGAGATTTTCCTGCTCTCGCGCGTCCACGAGGCCTGGCTGCGCACGGGTGACCCGAAGGCGAGCGTCGCGCATGCGCTGGAGATCACCGCGCGGGTGATCACCTGTGCCGCGTTGATCATGGTGAGTGTTTTCGCGGCCTTCGTGATCAACGACAGCATCGTCGTGAAGATGCTGGGGCTGGGCCTGGCGGTGAGCGTGCTCATCGACGCCACTGTGGTGCGGTTGCTGCTGGTGCCCGCCGTGATGACGCTGCTCGGCAGCGCGGCCTGGTGGACGCCGCGATGGCTGGACCGGATCCTGCCGCACGTGGACACCGAGGGCGAGGGCAAGTCCTGAGCGGGCGTGCGGGCCGGCACAGGCGCGTTGCGCCCGCACCCTGAAGCGGATGCGGGCGCAACGCCGGTGAAACTAGGCGGGGAGGATGTTCTCCGCCTGGGGGCCCTTCTGGCCCTGCGTGACGTCGAACGTCACCTTCTGGCCCTCCTGGAGCTCACGGAAGCCCGAGGTGGCGATGTTGGAGTAGTGGGCGAAGACGTCGGGGCCGCCGCCGTCCTGCTCAATGAAGCCGAAGCCCTTTTCCGAGTTGAACCACTTGACGGTTCCGGTAGCCATTTGTCCTCCAAGGGGACTCGTAGTCGGTTCCCGCACCGTGCGGGAACCGGAGGTGATCGCCCTGGCCCTCAGAGACTCTGAACAGCAAAACGCCCGTGAACTCGCGCTCACGGGCGACCGGTACTTCGGAACCATGACAGCTGCCCCTGACGCTACACGGACAAGTGCTGGTCTGCCACAACAACGATCAAGTCGCTGCGAGAGACACTCCTCCTGGCGCTCGGAGCGGCAGCCCGCGGGAGCCGACAGGGGGACCTCTGTCTCCTGCTGCGTGACGCGTCACGCAGAGGTATGGGTGTGCGTCGTGCCGTACTCGGGACCGGCGGTTCCGTTGATCTTCTCTATCGCCTGCCGGGCGTTCTCTCCCGGAGTGCGGGCCGTGAGGGACGAAACGGAGGACTGCGTCACGGGCTGAGTCCGCTCCGGCGTGGCCTTGGCATGGGTGGCGGTACGCGTACGCAGCCGATGGCTCACGGCCTCGTCGAGGCTCACCGGGCGCTGCATCTGAGCGGCCAGCCGGCCGGCCTCCTGGCCCAGTGCGGCTACATCTGCCCATTGCAGACGGACCACCAGCCGGAGTTCGGCCTCTCCGTCGGGAAGGGCGTGAAGAGGAACGTTGATGTGCTCATTCATGGGCTGATCCTCAAGGTCTCGGAAACGGGGCCTGACGGGACGTTGCGCATCACGGGAACAGGGGTGCGCCCAGTGGTACGGGAAACGCCGCCGTCGTGTTCAAAGGTCCGGCTCGAGGTCCCGCTGCCGCCATGGGCCACGCTGCCGTGACGCACCACCTGACACGGCGTAAGGGCCGAGCGGGCCAGGGACGGACTCCACCGTTCGCCCGTCATGACAGGCACCGGTACGGCATCCGTGATTCGGTCGGGGAAACAGGTGGGATCGGATGCCGGAGGAGCCTCAGATGCGCGGATTCAGCAGATCCAGGTTCGCCGTCACGGCTGTTCTGCTCGCCTCGCTGGCGTCGGCCGGAACCATAGCGACGGCCGACGGCCTCCGTGGTTCCTCCCCGTACGCCGACAAGGGCAAAGGCAAGGGCACCAATGTTCTCGTCGTCGGAATCGACCGCCGCGACGGCATATCGGCGAAGGACCGGAATCGTCTGCACGTCGGCGGTAAGGGCTGCAACTGCACGGACGTGATGATGGTTGTGCATCTTGCGGAGGACGGGAAACGGATGAGCGTGGTCTCCATCCCGCGCGACTCCTACGTGGAGTTCGCCGACCACGCCCATCCCCGGCACTCCGGGAAGATCAACGGCGCCTTCGCCCACGGCGGTGGGGATCTGGCGGTACGGACCGTGGAGAAAGCGACCGGTCTGCGTATCGACCACTACCTGGAGACCGACTTCGTCGGCTTCGCCTCCACCGTGGACCGTCTCGGCGGAGCGACGGTGTGTACGGACACACCGCTGAGCGACCTCGGTTCCGGGCTGAAGCTGGCCGCGGGGACCCACCGGGTGGACGGGAACAATGCCCTTCGCTACGTCCGGGCCCGGCACGTCTCCCCGCCCGGTGATCTCGGGCGGGTCCGCCGCCAGCAGCGCGTGCTCATCGGCATGATGTCCCGTCTGAGAGCCGAAGGAGCACTCGCCGACCCGGCTGCCGCGTTCCTCACGGCACACAGGCTGCTGACCTCCGTACGCACTGACGCACGCACCAGTGTGGTCGACCTGATGAGACTGGGGGCCGTGCTGAGCCGACTGGAAGCGGATCGGACGGAGTTCGTGACGGTGCCCATGTCGGACTTCGATCACCGCGTACCGGAGTGGGGGTCCACCCTTTTGTGGGACAAGGAGCGCTCCGCCGCTCTGTGGGCCGCCCTGCGCGAAGACCGGACCGTCATCGGCGACCCGGACATCCGGCCCAGCATGAAGGTACCGGTCGAGTTCCCTCCGGCTGCCCTCCCGCTTCGGGTCACCGATGCAGAGGTCGCCCGCGCCCTGCGGGCCAATGGCTTCGTGGTCGAGGACGCCGCGGGCAGGCCGGGGACGCCGCGGCCCAAGGGGCCGACCGTCATTACGTACGACCCGTACTGGGCCCGCTACGCCCCCACCGTCGCTGCCGCTCTGCCCGGTGCGCAGCTGCGTCCCGTCATCGGACATGGCCAGGTCTTCACCGTGACGGTCGGATCCGAGGGTGCCACGGTCGTCGAAATCGTCCACGACCGCAGCAGCGTCGAAGGGGCGCCTGCCCCCGGCGGCACATTGCTGTGTGCGGAGCCGGGCCTCGCCGGGTGACAGACCCGCATCCGCGCAGGGCCCGGCCCCGCGCGGATGCGAACCGCGCGATGTGCGGTGACCCTGGAGGCGTGGGGGGCGACACGGCAGGAGGACGACCCATGTCCGTAATGGACAAGATCAAGCAGATGCTCAAGGGCCATGAGGCCCAGGCAGACAAGGGCATCGACAAGGCGGGCGACTACGCCGACGGGAGGACCCAGGGCAAGTACAAGGGCCAGGTCGACACGGCGCAGGACAAGCTCAAGGACCAGTTCGGCTCGAACCAGGACCCGGGCAGCACGCCGCCGCGGCCCTGACCGGCAGCGCGCGCCTGGGCATGATGATGTGACGCCTGATGAGGTGGGAGGGTGCCCGACCGCCGTTGCGGCGAGAAGGGGCACCCACCGCCCCGCCCCCACCCTCGCTCGCGCTCCGCGCGCGGGGCAGGTGCACGGGGCGCGGCGGTTCGCTACGCGCCTACCAGCACCTCGGCGAAGGCCGCCGGTTCGACGGCCCTGTGCAGATCGCTGACCTGACCGTCGCCGACTTCGACGACGCGCCAGACCCCGTCCGTACGCAGGGCAAGGTCCGTGGTGACGAAGCGGCATCCGAGACTCCGTACGGCAGCCCGAAGGTGACCGAGCCCGGGCTCCGGGGCCTGCTCGAACGGGCTGTCGGGGTGCGGTGTCAGTAGCCGGGGCTCACCGTCCAGCCACCACACGCGTACCTCCGCGGCATGTGATGCGGGCTGCGCAAAGGATTCGTACGCGCGCAGGACGACACCGCCCTGAAGGTACTCCGCCTGCAGGTCCACGAAACGCTGCACGATCTGCCGGACCCTCGGGAAATCGGCGAGATCGGGGATGAAACACGCTTCCTCCCACTCGTGCTTCCGGGACTTGACGTAGTCCTTCACGATGGCAGCCCCGGGCGGCAGTTGACCGGTGAGGGCGGCAAGGTCCTCCGGCACCGGAACGTCTCCCGGTGCGGTGGGGTGCCAGACGCTGGGGGGCGTGACCTCGGCGAACATCGCGTACCAGCCCGGCAGTTCGTGAGCGGCCCGGTACTGCTCCGGCGCGACGAGCAAACCGCTGCCGCGCCGGCTCAGCGCTTCGGACAGTTCCTGGTACCGGTCGCCGGGAATCATCCAGCCCCGATACCAGGCGGCGTCCGTCCCTCGTGGGACCCGGGCGACGGCCCGCTGGGCGTCGCCCTGCAGCAGGGCGTCGTGGTCGATCAGGACAACCGCTCCGCCGCGGGCACGGACCTCCCGGGCCTCTGCCGCGAAGTGCTCGTCGACGCGTCGGGGATTCAGCGGATCGCAGCAGTACAGGAACGTGATGGGCATGGCGGACACGGTACGGAATCGCTCGGCGGCCGGACCAGCGGATTCCTCGGGCGCTGACGATGCTGAGCTCCTGGCGCGCGGGTGCATGGCACCACCCACCACGGGTAAGTTAGGTTAGGCTCACCTAATCTACCGAGCGTGGAGATCTGAATGGCCCTCTTCGACGTGCCCCCCACCGAACCGACGAGTGGCGAACGGATTCGCACGATTCTGGCGGCGGCCCAGTCGATGACCGTGGTCACCGACGACCACCGCACCGAAGTCTCCAGAACAGCCGGCCCCCATCCTCAGGGGCAGATTCACCTCTGCACCCCCGCGTCCACACCACGGGGCACGGGCAGGGAAACGCAGATGGGTTCGGGAACAAACACGCACGCGGATCCCGAAGCGGGCACCGATGCGCCGCCCTGGGGGTGCGTGGCCGCCTCGCTGGAGTTCACCGACATCGCGCCGACAGCTGTCCGCGACCGCGTACGTGCCCGGGTCACCGTCTTCGGATGGCTGGCTGCCTCCGGCGAGGACGCCACCGACGGCGACCAGTGCCTGGAGTTCTCACACGCTGTCCTCGAGACGGCCAACGGCAAAGTCACCGTCGGCCCGGCGGAGTTGATGGCGGCACCCGAGGATCCGCTGGCCACCTGCGAGGCCGGCATGCTCACCCACCTGGTCGATGATCACGAAGACGTCGTGTCGCTGCTCGTACGGCTCGTGGACGCCAGGTTCCTGAAGGGCGCCGAGCGCATCGTGCCTCTGGCCATCGACCGCTACGGGATCACACTCCGCATCGAGCGCGGCCGAGGCAGTCTGGACGTCCGACTCCCCTTCCCCTCGCCCATCGACAACGCCGACCAGGCAGGCATCCAGATCCACGCACTGCTGGCCCATGCGCAGCACGCTCATACCGGAAGCGGAAGCGGAAGCGGACCCGGCCGCTGAGCAACCCCTGCCCCCTGGACCCCGAAGTCCGGCCCCGCCGGATCGGCCGCTGCCCGGCAGGGTCTCCGGGGCCGGCGACGCCCGCGAATGCGGTGTGGACGGAACGAAGGTGACCACCGTCGACCTCAAGTCGCCGGCCACCAAGGACCGGGACGCGCCCCGGACGAAGACCTGGGCGTCCGGCGGGAAGCACGCCGTCGAGATCGTCGCAGGGCAGCAGCGGTATGGGCGGCAGACGTGTGGGGACACCGCCTCCCGGCGTCCCCCAGGGGGTGTCGTTCGGATCTTGCCGGGCTCGCGCCTGATCCGAACAACACCCCCTTAGGCCTGTGCGATCAGGCGGTCCACCATTGCCGTTCCCGAGGCATAGCCGCCGGCCATCGGTCCGGGCAGCGCGGCGGCGGGCCGTTCCTGCGTCCGGACGGGGCCGAGCCCCCGGGCGGAGACGGGCTCCTGAGCCAGGGTGAGCATCGGCGGCTGCTCCTGCGGCAGGGGCCTTCGCGCCAGCATCGGCTCGGGGGGCGGTTCGACTATCTGCGTACGCTGCCCGTACAGCACCTGCTCCATCCCCGACAGCAGCCGCATCACGTCCTGTTGAGGTCGCACCACCAGCCGCAGGAAGCGGCTCGAACTTCCGATCTTGTTGCCGCACTCGCGCACCAGCACCCCGTGCTCCTCGAACAGCCGGTCGCGCAGGACCGCCCCGTCCACACCTTCCGGAAGGCGTACGTAGAGGAAGTTGCCCTGCGAGGGATAGACGGTGAGGCCCGGCAGCTGGGAGAGGCGCCAGGTCATCTCCTGCCGGTCGCGGCGCGCCTGCTCCAGGCTTGCCGCGTACTCCCCGCGGTGCTCCTTCAGCATGAACACCACCGTCTCGGCGAAGGAGTTGAGATTCCACTTCGGCAGCGCTGCCCGCACCTTCCCGGCGAGACCGGGATTGGACACGAGATAGCCGAAGCGCACTCCGTGCAGCCCGAAGTTCTTGCCGAGACTGCGCAGCACGATCACGTTCGTACGCAGCACGGCCTCCGCAGCGACGCTCGGCTCCGGTTCGGCGTCTGCGAAATCGAGGAAGGACTCGTCGACGACAACGAGGTCGAGGTCCTGGAGGGAGTCGAGCAGCGCGAGGACCTGATGTTTGGGCAGGCAGCCGCCGTCGGGGTTGTTGGGGTTGCAGATGACTGCCGCGCGGGAGCCGCGGGTCCGGATGAACTGCACAAAGGACTCCGGGTCGAGCCCGAAGCCGTGCGCCTCCGGCAGCAGGAGCATGTCGACGCGTTTGCCGGTCTCCATCGGCTGATCGGTCCACCGGCCGAAGGTGGGGACGGGTACGGCCAGTGACTCGCGGACCAGCAAGTGGTCGATCCAGGTGATCAGTTCGGTGGAGCCGTTGCCCATGGCGACGGTCTGCGGGTTGAGCCCGAGCACCTGACACAACTCGGCGGTGATGGTGTCCGCGCTGCTCGGGTAGTACGTGAGGATCTCGCGGATGCTGCTGCCGAGCTGATCGAACATCGCGGGAGTGGGGAAGTACGGATTGCAGGGAATGCAGAAGTCCGTGATCTCGCCGGCCGCGCCGCCGCCTGCCCTGTTCAGCGTGAAGTACGAAGGGCTGTGCGCGGTGGACGCGCGGAAGAGTGCGGTGACGTTGCTGTCGGCCATAGAGCCTCCCCTGCCTGGAACAGCCCGTACGGATGCGCAAGGGCCGCCCAGGTATACGGATGCGGGTGGGAAGGTGTTCAGGATCATCCGGCCCCTGCTGAGTGACCCTGCCCGCGCCTGCTGAGTGACCTGCCCGGGATCCGGCCCGGATGGCCCATCTCCCCGGCACGGCGTTCTCGTCGACGCAGTTGCCCCGGGCTGTCGGAGCGGGGTGTGGAGCAGCACCGCACGGATACGCAAAGAATCAGCGCGCGCGTTCGGTCCGTGCCCTGCTCAGCTCCTGCCGGGACTGCGACTCGAGTTTGCGTCTGGCCCGGGAAACGTGCTGTTCCACGGTGCGCGGCGACAGGTGCAGGGTGGCCGCTATCTCGCGGTTGGTCAGTCCTGCCGAGGCCAGGTCGATGACCTCCTGCTCGCGCGGGGAGAGCTGGTCCCCGTAGCTCGGGCGGCCCCGGGGGCGCGGTGCGTCCACGGGTTGGTGGGCACGGAGTGTCGCCCGCACCCGCGCGGCGTCCCAGCCCGCGCCCAGGTCGCTCAGCTGCCGGACACAGGAAGCGAGCTCCTCCACCGCGGCGTCCGCGTCGCCGCCGGAGCTCAGCGCGCACCGGGCTGCCGCCTCGGTGGTGAGGATGGCCGCGTACGGCCGGGGCATCGCGGCGTACATGGCGGCCGCCCGGCGGAAATGGGGCTCCGCCTGCGCCGGATCGCCCTCTGTCTCGATGAGTACGCCGCGGCTCCAGTGGAGTGCGGCCTCCGCCGAGGGCACCATCCGTCCCTTCAGGCCGGCCTCGAATTCGGCGACCATCTCCTGGGCCGTCTTCCGGCGTCCCGCACGGGCGGTCGCCTCGACGGCCCAGGGCGCGAGCTCTGCCGCCCATGCCCAGACGCCCTTGTCCCGCAGCCTGTCCCAGGCTGTGGCCGCCTCGGCGGCCGCCGTTTCGAGATCGTCGCGGGCAAGGGCGGTGCGGATCAGCGCGCCGGACGCCGTCGCCGAGTGCGGCAGTGGGGAGCCGACCGGCAGCGGGTGGCCGTCGCCCGACAACCAGGCCGCCATCTGCTGCCACTCCCCCTGGGCCAGGGCGAGCAGCCCCAGGACGATCCGGGCGTCGGCGGCAGGCCCCGGCATGACGCCGGCCTCGGCGACAAAGGCGCGGGCCCGGCCCGCCAGCCCTTCCCACCGGCCGGTGGCCCAGTCCAGCAGCAGGCTGCTGCCGCGCCCGTCCTGTTCGACGTACGAGGCTCCGCTGCGTGCCGCCAGATCCCGGCCCTCTTCCAGCAGATCCCCGACGTGCGGCACGTATCCCAGCCACAGGGCGGCATCCGCCGCGTTGATCAGCCCCCGGGCCACATGCTGGAGACGGCCGTTGTCGTCGGCGTCGCCGCGCAGCCGGTCCAGTACGTCCCATGCGGAGGGGTCTCCGGTCTCCAGCAGCACGGCGATGCAGTTGGCGGCGACCGCCGTACGCACCTCGGCGTCACCGGTCGCGGCCGCGGCGCTGCGGGCTCTCTCCAGCCAGTGCAGATTGCGTTCCAGCGGGACCGACGACATGACGGGCATGGCGAGCGCCGACATCGCGCGCGCGGCCAGCGGCGGCTTCTCCTCCAGCTCCTCGACCGCCTGCTCCAGTTCCACCCATCCCTGCAGGCCCATCCCCGCCTGGTTGTACAGGACCAGCCCCAGATCGAGTCTGATCCGGCCGCGAACGGCAGCGGGCAGGGAGTCGTCGTCGAGGATCTGGCGCAGTACCTGCACCGTCTGCTCGGTGTGCAGCGCCAGCACCGCACTGTGGGCGAGCAGCGGTGCCAGCCGGGCGCGTACCTGCTGCGGAACCGCGGGGTGGGACAGTGCCTGTTCGAGCAGGTCGATCGCCGTCTGGTGCTCGCCGGCCTCGGCACAGTGCAGCGCGGCCTGCTCGACCGACCGCAGCCAGGCGCGCAGCTGTCCGCCGCGTTGCCGGTGTACGGCAAGCCGCGCCCACGGCACCGGTTGCCGGTGTGCGAGGACTTCGGCCGCCCGGCGGTGCATGGCCTGCCGGACCGGGCCCGGCAGCTCCTGGTACACGGCGGTGCCCGCCAGCGGCGAGGGGAAGCCGTACATGTCCCGGTCGTTCTCCTGGAGTACGGCTCCCCGCAGGGCCGCGACGAGAGCCGGCCGGCCCTCTTCTGCGGGCAGCGCGGCCACGGCGTACAGATCCTCGGCGCCTGCGGGCTCGTCCAGCACAGCAGCCGCGCGGACAACGGCGCTCTGCTCCTCCGACAGGGCCGCCAGACGGCCGAGCACCAGCTCGGCGAGGCGCACCGGAGGCCCGGTGGCGTCCACGTCCCTGGCCGTGTAGCGCTCCTTCGGGCCGTATACGTCCTCGAGCTGACGCACCAGGTCGATGACGACCTGCGGCACGCCGCCGGAACGCTCATGGATCCGGGCGACCAGCTCCGGCGGGCAGCACTCGGCACCCAGCAGCTCCTCCACGACCTGACGCACCTGCTCCGCGTCCAGCGGTGCGAGGCGCAGGCGCAGCACGGACAGCCGTGCCGGGTAGCTCACGGCACGCCCCAGAACCAGGCCGGGCAGGTCCAGCTCTTCGGGGCGGTACGCCAGGACGGCGGCGAGACCGGCGGGCGGCCGCTCCAGCAGACGCCGGAGCAGTTCCTGGCTGTCCCGGTCGGCGCGGTGCACATCCTCGGCGACCAGAAGCACCGGGCTGCCGGATTCCAGCAGCGGCGCGAGCTCCGCGGCGAGGGCAGTGGCGTCCGGGTGGATCCGCGGCGGTGCGGGGGGCGGCTCGCGGCCCGCGCGGCCGGAGATCGCGGCGGCGCCCGCCTCCGGGCGGGCTGCAGGAACAGGGTGATGCGCAAGAGTGACGCCGGAGGAGGTGAAGGAAATAATCACGCGCGGTCGCGACCCGGCTTCGGCGGCCTCGAGCAGCCGGTGGACCAGTCGGCTCTTTCCGATCCCGGCACCTCCCTCGACCAGCAGCAATGCCGGTTGTTGGGCGGCGTGAGCAAGGGCCTGCTGCAGCCACCGCTGCCAGGCCGCGTCGCTGAGCGTGCTCACCGGATCACCCTCCTCAACATTTCCCTACATTTCATTTCTTTAGGTATCCGTAGTTCAGTCTCCCTGATTGCGCGGACACCGGCCCGGCCGTGAGTGTTGGGCTGCCGGAGCTGGGCCGTACGACTCGCCTTCCGGCCGTGGCGACGGGCCCTGTGCCCGGATCGCCGGACAGCCGCTCGGGCGCCCGCCCGAGCCAAAGGAGCTGAAGTGATCGCATCAGAGGAGTCCTCTCGACCCCTGTCCACCAGCCTCGGGCAGTGGGGCAGTCATTCGGGCCTGGCACAGTGCGCAATGGCCGCGACACCGGAGGCCGCACGCGCGCTACGGCACTTCGCCCGCGCCGTTGCCCACCGGTGGCGGCTGGAAATGGACTTCCACGAGGCACTTTCTGTGATCGTCACCGAACTGGTCAGCAATGTGGTGCTGCACAGCGGCAGCCCATGGGTGGCCGTGGCGATCAAGGTCCGTGGAAACACCCTGACGACAGAAGTCAGGGACGGCGGGCGGTGGAAGCACCGCCCGGTGCGACGCCAGGAACCGCTGGACGCCCATGCCGACTGTGGTCATGGGCTGCGGCTGGTCGACGCTTTCGCGACATCGCTGAGCACGCGCCGCCTGGAAGTCGGCAGTGTGGTGGCGGCCGAGATCATCATGCCCGTGCATTTCGGCAGCGACTTCGGCAGCAGAGCCCGGCCGCCTGAGCCTCGAAGGGTCTTCTGAGCTGCGCAGGCTTCAGTCCGTGTGACTCAATGCCGTGCGACTCAATGCCGTACGTCTGAATGCCGTACGTCTGAATGCCGTACGTCTCGGCGTGCGTGTGACGCGCCGGGCGCCATGTCGCGAACACCAGCACCAGCGGACCCACCCGGAACATCTCGGTGCCGGGCCTCCGCCACCACCGCGGCCGCGTGGCGCCATGGCCTGCCCGTACGTCAGGCGTGCGGCACCGGCCAGTCGTCCACGCCGCCACCCCGCCACTCGACCAACGCCTCGTCGAGGAGATCGATGGTCTCGCCCTCGCGCCCCAGTCCCGCGCGCCTGACGAGCTCCGCAACGTCCCCGCGCCCATGCGCGAGGCCCACGATCTGACCGTGGATCGTCACCCTCCGGCCCCCGGCCGTCAAGGGCGGAAGCACGATCACAGGCGCGTGTCCCGACATGCCTCCAGGGTGCGGCAGACCATGGGCCGCAGCACGTCGAGGCATGAGGGTACGGAGCTTGCGGCAGGGGCTGAACCGGTATCCGTCCGGCACGGCAGCCCGGTGCGGCGGCGCACACGGTGATTCCCGGGCCTTGTCGGGCCCCCACACGCGAGGTCGCTTCTGTGGCGTATGGAACCCTGACGAGTGCGGCCCACCGCCGCTGGTCGCTGCCGGTCACCGGCACGGCCGCGACCACCGCACGGGCGGCCTGCCGGTCCGTGCGCCCAACGCGCTGCACCCCTTCCGCCCGCATTCCGACCAGGAGTCACCGTGATCTTCATCGTCGTCAAGTTCACCGTCCGCAGCGCCGAGAGCGACAGCTGGCTCTCGTGCGTGGAGGACTTCACCCGCGCCACCCGGCAGGAACCCGGCAATGTCTTCTTCGAGTGGTCCCGCAGCGTCGACAATCCCGACCAGTTCGTGCTCGTCGAGGCGTTCGCGTCCGGCGAGGCCGGTGAGGCGCATGTGAACTCCGACCACTTCAAGAACGCCATGCCGCGCATGGCGGAGCTGATCGCCGAAACGCCGGAAATCATCAACGTCGAGGTAGCGGGGACCGGTTGGTCCAGGATGACGGAGCTGACGCCGCAGCCGCGCTGACTCCCTCACCCGAACAGCGGTCCCTGAGCACGGCAGTTGACCAGTGCGAGAACAGCTGCGCGGATCTCGGTCGTGCCTGCGGCATCTCCACGCGCCCTGCCGGCCGGGCAATCGCCGAGGCCGCCGTCACGGAGCTCTACCGCTTGACCGGCGAACCGGGGCCGCAGTTCGCCCGGGTACCGTCGCCGGCGGCGCCGACGGCGCTCGACGATCAGCGCGACTTCCCGCCCCTTGCGACTGCGGGCCGATGCGGCGCCCGCGCGTGGGGCCGACTGGCCCGTTCCCGCCCGGTCGACCGCCTTGGTTTCGGACCTGCGGGCCCGTACGGACGCACACATCGGCCGTGCGCCGTTGAGCAACCGCCTGGTCCTGACTGATCCTTTACCGGCTGGTCCCCGTACCGGCTGATCCGGCACCGACATCCGATGGCCGGGCGCGGTGATCACCGCGCCCGGGCCCGAGTGATGCTTGTCCACGCCCGGACCTGGGGTAGATCAGTACCCGAGGTCCCCGGGCAAGGCGAATCCCTTGGAGTGAGAAGTGCCAGCATTCGAGATCACCGTGGCGAGCGCCGACGACATCGGGCTGATGGGAGAGTGGGCCGCCGCCGAGGGCTGGAACCCGGGCCTCACCGACGGCCACGCGTTCTTCGCCGCGGATCCGCAGGGCTTCCTGATCGGACGGCTCGGCGGAGAGCCCGTCGCCTGCATCTCGGTCGTGCGCTACGGCACCGGCTTCGGATTCCTGGGTTTCTACATCACCAGCCCACCGCTTCGCGGCCAGGGCTACGGCATCCAGCTCTGGCGCGCCGGCATGGCACGGCTGGCCGGCCGCAATGTCGCGCTCGACGGCGTGGTGGACCAGCAGGCCAACTACCGCAAATCCGGCTTCCGGTCAGCCTGGAACAACATCCGCTACGAGGGCACGCCGTCCGCGACCACCGTGCCGCCCACGGGCGTCACCCTGGTCGACGCCCGCACCCTGCCCTTCGATCAACTCGCCGCCTACGACCGTCACTTCTTCCCGGCCGAGCGCGACAGCTTCCTGGCGCCCTGGATCACCGCACCGCAACGCACCGCCGTGGCCGCGCTCCGCGACGGTGAACTCTGCGGCTTCGCCGTCCTGCGCGCCTGCCGCGCCGCCTCCCGCATCGGACCGCTCTATGCCACCTCGCCCGAGGTGGCAGCCGCCCTGGTGGGCGCGCTGGGCACGGCCGCACCGGACAAGGCCGTGGCGATCGATGTGCCCGACAGCAACTCGGCGGCCGTACACCTCGTGGAACAGCTCGGCCTGGCACCGTCCTTCGAGACCGCGCGCATGTACACCGGCCGGACCCCGCAGATCAACCACGCGGGGCTGTTCGGCGTCACCAGCCTCGAGCTGGGCTGACACTCCCGGCGCCCGGCCGTCGCGCCGCTCCCTTCCCCCCCACCCGCCCGGACACCCGCCCACTGCTTACGCTGCAGCGTCAGGGGTGGGCGATCGCGCGGGAGAGGGCGGTCACGGTGTCACCTCTCCAGGACGAGAGCCAGACCCTGCCCGACGCCGATGCAGAGCGCGGCGATTCCGGTACCGGAACCCGCGGCGGCGAGCTGGTGGGCCACGGCGCCGGTGATCCGGGCGCCCGAGGCGCCGAGCGGGTGGCCGATGGAGATGGCGCCGCCGCGCGGGTTGACCACGGCCGGGTCCAGACCGGGCCACTGGCCGATGCAGGCAAGCGCCTGGGCGGCGAATGCCTCGTTGAGTTCGACGGTGTGCAGGTTCCCGAGGTCGCGGCCGGCCTTCTTCAGCGCCCGGTGGACGGCCTCCACGGGTCCGGCGCCGAAGTACTGCGGCTCGATGCCGGTGACGGCCGAGGCGCCGATCCGGGCGAGCGGCTCGCGTCCGGTGGCGCGCAGACCGTCCTCGTCGGTCAGCAGCAGCGCCGCGGCGCCGTCGTTGAGCGGGGAGGAGTTGCCCGCCGTGACGGTGCCGTCCTTACGGAACACGGGCTTCAGCTTGGCCAGCGCCTCCGGCGAGGTGCTGTCCCGGATGCACTCGTCCCGGGCCAGGTCCACGCCGTCGACGGGGACGACCTCACCGTCGTAGAGGCCCTCCTGCCATGCCCGCGCGGCCTTGTGGTGGCTGGCGAGGGCGAAGGCGTCCTGGGCCGCGCGGTCGATGCCGTAGCGGTCGGCGACCAGTTCGGCGCCTTCGCCGAGCCCGACCGTCCACTCCTCGGGCATACGGGGATTGACCATCCGCCAGCCGAGTGTGGTCGAGTACATCTGCTGATGGCCTGCGGGGAAGCCGCGTTCGGGCTTCTGCACCACCCAGGGCGCGCGGCTCATCGACTCGACACCACCGGCAACGGCGATCGAGGCGTCGCCGACGGCGATGGCGCGTGCGGCCTGGATCACCGCCTCCATGCCGGAGCCGCAGAGCCGGTTGACGGTGGTGCCGGGCACGGTGACCGGGAGCCCGGCCAGCAGCACGGCCATGCGGGCGACGTCGCGGTTGTCCTCCCCCGCCCCGTTGGCATTGCCGAGGAAGACGTCGTCGATACGGGCCGGGTCGAGGTCGGGCGTACGGGAGACGAGGGCGCCCAGCACACCGGCGGCGAGGTCGTCGGGGCGCACTGCGGAGAGGGCGCCGCCGTACTTGCCGATCGGCGTGCGGACGGCGTCGACGACATAGACGTCACGGAGGCGGTCGGACATGTCAGCTCCTTGCTGCGGCGGGGACGAGGATGGGGACGCGGACGGGTGCGGCTGTCCTGTGCAGGATGTCGTCGGCGGTGACGTCGGGTGCTGTCTCGACGAGGACGCGTCCTTCGCCGGTCGCGTCGAGCACTCCGAGGTCGGTGATGACGGGGTCCACACACGCCCTGGCGGTCAGCGGCAGAGTGCATTGCTCGTGCTCGGCACACCGCTGAGGCCGAAGCCGCCGACGGCGAGCGATACGCCGTCCGTGATGTCGCCGACCGCCTCGGCGGCGGTCTGCGTGACGTTGTCCATGCAGGGCTTCCTTGTCCCGAGCCGGCCGACGGAGCGCGGAGGATGCACTCCGTTCGTCAGATGAACTACAGTTCACTTCTGCTCGCCATGAGTGTGCGTGCGTACGCCACGCATGTCAACGCCTCCACCGCGCGCCAGAGCCCACGAACGGGCAGCGCCCGCCACACCCCGTCACACGAACCGTTCCGGAGACCCGATGGCCGTCACGACGCCGACCGATCTCACGGCGCCCGCCGAAGCCGTGGGCCCGCTGATGCGCGGTATTGCCGTGCTGCGTGAGGTCAGCGACGCGGGCGGCCGTACGGGCATCGGCGAACTCGTCCGTACGACCGGCCTCGCCCGCTCCACCGTCGACCGGGTCACCGCCACCCTGGAGCGTATGGGCTACCTCCGTCTGGACGGCAACGCCGCCGTGCTCGCCCCCCGTCTGATGGAACTGGGCAACGCCTATCTGGCCGCCATCCAGCTGCCCGGGCCGCTCGGCCCGCTCGCCGAAGAGCTGGCGGAGGAACTGGACGAGTCGGTGTCCCTCGCCGTGCCCGACCGCGACGGCATCCGCTTCGTCCACCAGAGCACCCGGCGACGCGCCATGTCGCTCACCCTCCGCATCGGCGACCTGCTGCCCGCCGAACGCACCGCCCCCGGACCGCTGTTCGCCGCAGACTGGTCGGAGCAGGAGTGGGCACAGTGGCGCGCGCGGCGGGCGGGCGCCGACCAGGACCGGGCCATCCCTCCCGCCGTGCAGCCCCCGGAGGCCAAGGACTGCGGACAGACCTTCGAGCAGCGTACGGCCGAGGCCCGCGAGCAGGGCTGGGCCGTGGACGACCAGCTCATCGAACCCGGCCTGATCGCCCTCGCCGTGCCGGTGCGCACCCCGGACGGACAGGTCGTCTGCGCGGTGAGCGTGGTCAGCCACACCAGCCGGCACAGCGCCGAGTCGCTGCGCCGGTCGCTGCTTCCCGGAGTGCGCAAGGCCGTGGCCGCGATGGAACGACGGCTGGCGCAGGCACGCCCGGCGCAGCCCGAGCCCGGGCACGCCTCGGGACTCGCCGACTGGACCAACGCCTCCAAGCAGGAGCTCGGTGCGGAGTTCGTGGAGTCCCTGGCACGCGGTCTGACCGTACTGACCGCCTTCGGCGAGGGCCGGGCCGAGCTCCCGCTCACCGCCGTCGCGGACGCCACCGGGCTGGCCCGCGCCACCGCCCGCCGCGCGCTCATCACCCTCGAGCACCTCGGCTATGTCACCGCACGGGAGCGGACGTTCCGCCTCACTCCGCAGGTGCTCGCACTCGGCTGTCCGCCGCTGTCCCGTACGACCCTCTCCGAGATCGCCGCACCGCATCTGGCGGCTCTCGCCCAGCGGGTGCACGAGTCGGCGTCCCTGGCCGTGCTCGACGGCGAATCCATCCAGTACACGGCACGGGTGGCCACCGGACGCATCATGAGCGTCAACATCACCATCGGCACCCGCTTCCCGGCGTACGCGGCCTCCATGGGACGTGTCCTGCTGGCGGATCTGCCGCCGGAGGAACGCTCCGCGCGGCTGGCACGCACCGGACTGCGGGCGCTGACGCCGCGCACCCTCACCCGGCCCTCCGAGCTCGCCGCGGAGCTGGAGCGCGTGCGGCACGAGGGGTACGCCCTGGTCGACGAGGAGCTGGAGGAGGGCCTGCGTTCGATCGCCGTACCGGTCCGCGATCTGAACGGGCAGGCGGTCGCGGCGGTGAATGTGGCGATGCACAGCAGCCGCCGTACCGGCGAACAGTGCCTGACCGAGGTGCTGCCCGAGCTGCGCTCCGCGGCGGCCCGGATCGAGGCGGACCTTCATGTCGCCGGACGTTTCACCCGTATCCAGACCGCCTGAACCGACCGTGTGCACCAGCCGCGTGAACCGACCCGTTCTCCGCCGTCCCTGCCGCCCCCGACAGACCGCTCTGCCGCCCCGTCGGGGGCGGCAGGGCGGTCCGGTCAGACTCCCGGGCGCGCCATACGCAGGGTGACCAGCTCGAAGGGACGCAGCGTCAACTGCACCGTGCCATTGACCGGTTCCGGCTTCGGCGCGTCGGCCAGGGGCCGCTCCGGCAGGTCGGTCACGATGACATCGGTGACCTCGAGGCCGATGGTCAGCCGGGCCCGGGCGCGGCCGCCTTCGGCCGGATCGCGGCAGAGGAACTGACGGCCCCGCTCGACGGCGGCGCGGCCCGGACCGTACAGGTGCCACTCCCCCGGCTGATCAAGCGGGAGAGCACGGCACCGGCGGGAGGCGCTGCCCCTCAGGACCCGACCTGACCCTTTCGGACCGAGCAAAAGGCCCCGACGTTGCCGGGGTCGGGGCCCTGTGTGCCGTGTGCCGTGTGCCGTGTGCGGGTCAGCGCATCGGAGCCATGTCCGGACCCGGTCCCTTGCGGGAGCGGGCGGTACCCATGGTGCGACCGCCGGCCAAGCCGGCCATCGCCAGGCCGAGGAGCAGCGCCACGCAGCCGACGATGATGTTGCTGACCACACTGCGGGTCGTATTGACATTGCCGGACACGACCCACGGAGCAATGATCGTCCATGCTCCGATGGCTATGGCAGCCCAGGCCATGGCGTGGGTCCGCTCGTACGCCGAGCCGAACCCTCCCATGCACAGGGCGTAGGCAACGCCGGTGATCAGGTTGCACACGGCCAGCGTGGTAAGGCCGTTGAACCCGACGATCCACGGCGAAGCCGCCAGGAACAGACCCGTGAGAAGGGCCAGTGTCTCTACCGCCTGGGCACGGGGAGTGGTGGTCGCCCGTTCGAACCGGGAACGCATCTCGGCCAGGTCTGGGTGTTGCTCAATGCTCGGGTGGGTGGTCATGCGGGCCGCCTCCTGTGCGAAGCCTTTATCTGCCCTTTAACTCCTATGAAACGCTTACCCGGGCATTCCGGTCAACGGGAGCGGCGAACCACTTCTGGACGGCAGTGTCTGCTCGGCCCAGATGGTCTTGCCGGTGGAGGTGTAGCGCGTCCCCCAGTGCTGGGTCATCTGCGCCACGAGGAACAGCCCGCGGCCGCCTTCGTCGTCACTGCCGGCATAGCGCAGATGAGGTGAGGTGTGTCCACTGTCGGAGACCTCGCAGATCAGGGCCTGGTCCCGGATGAGCCGCAGATGGATGGGGCCGGAGGCGTACCGGATGGCATTGGTGACGAGCTCGCTCACCACCAGTTCGGTGGTGAAGACGAGGTCGTCCAGGCCCCATTCACCGACCTGAGCGGCGGCCGCGGCACGGGCGACGCCCACCATCTCCGGATCGGCCGCCAGCTCCCAGACGGCCACCTCGTGGCGGTCCAGCGTTCGCGTACGTACGAGAAGCAGCGCGGCGTCGTCGTCCACGGGACCGGGCAGCAGCACAGCGACCGCCCGGTCGCACAGCTCCTCCAGCGGACGCCGGTGCTCGGCGAGAACCGCGCGGAGCCCGTTGAGCGCGACATCGAGGTCCCGGTTGCGTCCCTGGACGAGACCATCGGTGAACAGGGCGAGGAGGCTGCCTTCCGGCAGCCTGAGTTCCGCGGTCTCGAAGGGCAGGCCGCCCAGGCCGAGCGGTGGACCCGCGGGGAGGTCGGGGAAGGTGACGGAGCCGGAGGCGGGGTCGACGACGGCGGGAGGCGGGTGGCCGGCCCGCGCCATTCTGCACAGCCCGGACACCGGGTCGTACACGGCGTACAGACACGTCACTCCCAGCGCTTCGTCGTGGGGCATCTGCTCGCCCTCGACGTCGGCCTCCGCCCGCTCCTGGGCGGCCTGCGCGACCTGGTCGTCCAGACGGGAGAGGAGCTCGTCGGGGGCGAGGTCCAGCTGCGCGAGCACTCGTACGCTCGTACGCAGACGCCCCATGGTGGCGGCGGCGCGCAGGCCGTGACCGACCACATCCCCCACGACCAGGCCCACCCGCGTGCCCGACAGCGCGATGACGTCGAACCAGTCGCCGCCGACCCCGGCCGCACTGTCCGCGGGCAGATAGCGGTACGCGACGTCGAGGGCGGTCAGCTCCGGCAGATTCCGGGGCAGCAGGCTGTGCTGAAGCATGAGGGCCGCGGAGTGTTCGCGGGTGTACCGGCGGGCATTGTCGATGCATACGGCGGTCCGGGCCACGAGCTCGTCGGCCACGGCCAGCTCTCCGGGGTCGAACGGGGCGGGGTGGTGGTGCCATGCGAACGTGACCACGCCCAGCGTCGCGCCTTCGGCAC